>DLKC01000094.1 GCA_002478885.1 Chitinophagaceae bacterium UBA7600 | reverse complement strand
AATCGGCCAAACGCTTTGCCTGGCGCAGGATGTGTGTTACGAGAATGATGGTGTAATCATCTTTCAATCGCAAAAATTCCTCTTCAATTACACGGCTCGAAATAGGATCGAGTGCGGATGTTGGTTCATCGGCAAGAATAATTTCGGGTTCAACGGCAAGTCCGCGTGCAAGACATAAACGCTGTTGCTGGCCGATGGATAATCTTTGAGCTGAAGTTTTTAAACGGTCTTTTACTTCATCCCAGAGCGCTACTTCACGCAAATGCTTTTCAACTTTTTCTGCGATTACTTTTTTGTTGCGAATGCCTTTTATTTTCAGGCCATACGCGATGTTCTCGTAAATGGACATTGGCAATGGAAAAGGCCGTTGCATTACCAGGCCCATCTTTTGTCTTAATTGCGTTATATCATTTTTCTCACTGAATATGTCTTCTCCGTCAATTTCTATCGAACCTGTCACTTTTAGTTCACTATACAAGTCTGTAAGCCTGTTCATGCATTTAAGTAAAGTAGTTTTGCCACATCCGCTGGGGCCAAGTAAAACGGTAATTTTATTTTTAGGCACGATCAGGTTAATATCTTTCAGTATCTGCGAGTTTTTACTTTTCACATGCAGGTTGCGCACCCTCAATACGGGAATTTCTTCCTGCACTTTTGCGAATTTTACATCTGACCCTGGTTGGGCAGTTGTAGTGCTGAGATTTGTCATAGTACTAGTTTTTTTGTTTGAGTTTTACGATTTCTTGGTTTTATTTTTTGCCCCGGTATAACAGCCTTGCCGAAATACTGATGACCAGAACAATAATAGTTAAAACAATTGCTGCCGCGAATGCACGGTTTTGCACCGATTCAATGGGCGAGCCCAATTGAAAAAATATTGCCAGGGGAAGTGTTGCTGTGGGATCGCTGAAACTTCTTGGCACATGGTCGGTATAACCGGCTGTGAACAAAACAGAAGCCGCATCGCCAATGCCTCTGCCAAAAGCAAGCAGCACCGCAGTTGCAAAGCCTGGCAAAGCCTGTCGAAAAAATATTTTATAAGCCGTTTCTGTTCTGGTTGAACCTAAAGCATAAGAGGCTTCCTGCAAGCCGATCGGTATCGTTTTCAACACTTCGTCCATCGCCCTTATCATAATGGGAGAGATCATTGCAGCTACTGTAATTGTGCCGGCACCAAGTGAATTCTTTTGCCCGAGTGCGATCATTAACATAAAAGCAAAAGCACCATAAACAATAGAAGGTATGCCCCACAATACATCGAGAAAAAATCTTATGCCAACAAGCATGCGACGATACTTGATCAGGTAAATATTGATGAACAACGCCACGGGCAGGCTTACAAGAAATGCAAGAACGGTAGCGCTAATGGCGAGGTAGAACGATCCCGCAATCGCATTTAATATACCGCCACCTTTCCCCATGTAGAAGCCACCTTTTGGTTCTTGTGAAATGATTTCCCATGATAAAGACGAAAACCCTTTTTCAATAATCGTCCAGATAATATTTGCAAGAACATAAACAATAACCAATGTGATAAGGGCTGACAGCACCCGGAAAAATTTCTCTTCAAATTTTCTTTTCAGCGTCATATAACCTCCGATTTATAAATGATGTAACGGAAAAAGATGTTTATCGCAAGAATGATTACAAACAACAACAATGAACCAAACATAAGTGCCGATTCATACGAAGGAATACTCATCATTTCGCCGTAGTTGTTTGCAACCAGCGCAGGTAAAGGATAACCCGCGTCAAAAACTGACTCAGGCACTTGCACCACATTGCCAACTACCATCATAACAGCAATGGTCTCGCCAAGGGCCTTAGAAAAACCAAGCCCGTATGCAGATAAAATTCCTGTTGCGCCTTTTCTTATAAACACATGTTTTATCGTTTCCCATTTCGTTGCGCCAAGCGAAAGTGAAGCTTCGCCAAGTTCAACCGGCACCTGCCTGAAAACTTCGAGCAGCATGTTAAGAATGTAGGGTACACTCATTACCGAAAGCACCAATGCCCCGGCAAGAATACTGTAGCCAAGTGATTCATTTTCAAAAAAGGGAGCAACCTTATCACCAACGAAAGGCACAATAATCAAAACGCCCCAAACGCCGTAAACCACTGATGGAATACCTGCAAGTATATCAATTACCGGGCGCATAATCTTTAGCACCCAGGAAGGAGAAAACTGCGTCAAATAAATTGCTGCCAGTAAGCACAGCGGCATTGAAATGATAAGCGCAATTATGGTAACCCAAAGCGAGCTTACAATAAAAGGCCAAAAACCGTATTGGTCATCAGAAGGCGACCAATCGGATGACAGAATAAGGCTGCTAAGCGTGTGCTCGCTCAAAAGCCCCGAAGATTTAATTACAAGCCCCGCCCCTATCGCCAATGGCATTAGAAGAAAGAAGCTTAGACAGACCAGCATCCACTTGGATGAAAGGCTGTCGGCGAGTTTTCGTTTGGTCATAGTTTAAGTTGAGTTTGGTTTACTACTTTTTATGAGCCCGGCTTTTGTTCATAGCCAGGCTTCCGTTGCGTCGTACTCTTGTGCATCCATAACTTTATGCAGCAATGCTTCCTATTAAATCCAAATTCCTATAGATTGTTTATGCTGTTTTATTGTTCTGTTGTACAAGAGTGCGACGCAACCTGGATGCTATGGAAAGAAAAAGCCCGGCCCCCCTTTAACTGATTAATTTATTTGGCACTTAATTTTTTTATCTGGTCTGCAAGCACTCCTTTTGGCAAAGGCACGTAACCTGCATCGTTCACCATTTTTTGCCCGTCGGTTAAAACCCACCTGAAGAAATCGAGTACTTCCTTTTTCTGTGTTTTACCTTTTGTGAGAAAGTAAAGATTTCGCGCCGGCGGCGAGGGATATTTTCCGTCGTTTACGGCCTTCAGAAACTGGTGCAGGTTCCCATAAAAATTCTCATCGGCATCAATGGTGCCGTTGCCGTTAACATCGATTGGCACCACTTCGATACCTGGCAGCTTTTTTCCACTCGCTGCATCAAATACAAAGAGGGTGTTATTGTATCCGATACCATTCATGTCTTTTTTTACGGCATCCGCTACACCTGGGTCGCCAGAAACGCCAATACCCTTCAGGTTTTCCTGCTTTTTGCCAAAAAAAGAGGCCCAGGAATCTGCAGCTCCTGCTGCATCGGCTCTTGTATAAACATTTATTTTCTTCGAATTTTTGCTGGTGGTGCCGAGCAAATCGTCCCATGTAGCATAAGATTTGTCCACGAATATTCCGCGGAATTCATCTTTTTTTATACCACGTATTTGAAGGCTTTTTATGTTAGGGTTTTTTGCATTAACGGTTGGTAAAACGGCGTCTTTGCAAAGTGCGACCCACCAAACACCTTTCGCTTTTTCGGCGTCGGTCAATTCACGGGAGAACATGCCCACGTCTACCGCACCTGTAAGGCAATCTGTGAGGCCTTTACCGGCGCCGCCTGCCTGTATGTCGAATCTTACATCGGGATGTGTTTTGTTATATTCCTCTGCCCAGGTTTGCACCAAAGGATATAATGCAAATGCGCCGGAAAAGGAGATGGAAACAGTAGTTACCCCAGGGTTATCATCTTTTGGGTTATCGCTTTTCGGATTATCGCCCGGCTTCGCTGAGAAGAAGCCGAGACTTACCAGTATTACCGCTGCTGAAATTATATAGTTTTTTTTCATCATTTCTTCTTTTTAAAAGTTTAATTATTTTAGTTCTATAAGTTTAATAGGAATTAGGTATAAAAAAATAGTTAGAAGGAAAACTTACCAAGAGTTGGGGTAAACTTTAAGCTGAGGTAAGCCCAATATGGGAAGGCTTTTGTATCGCCACTTTTCTTAATGGCTACCATTGCATCAGTAACAATAGCCCAGCAGAAACCACTTTCTATCTCAAATGATGGCATTACTTTATAGTTCAGGCGCCAGTCATTCTCAAAACCAAGATATTTTTTCTCTTCCTTGCCTTTGTTGACAAATCTTGACTGCGAGTAGAACAAATGATTTTCAAAACGCACCGTCACTTTGTTTTTTTGATACCATAGGAATAAATAAGGGTTTACAAGACCCGCTCCATTAACGTCAGACGGGAAAGTGGCGAAAAGATCCATATTTCCCATAAACCGATGTGCCACACCATAGAGGGGAACAAAGTTTTTGTCCTCTTTCTGATGTAAGGAGCTATCCTGACCACTCAGGTACTCGAGACCAAGCCTAACAGACCATGCCTTGTTGGTGTATTTGATTTCAGGTTGTATGTAGTAGGCATCAAGTTTTTTGCCGGAAGAGTCTTTGCCATATTGCTTATAGCCGCTAATAGTAAAATACCAGTTGTAGGTTGAGTACTCCAGCCGACCACCACTGGTGAAGCGCATCCAGGTTGTTTTGGCATCATTCGGCTGTGAACTTTGATAGCCGTCCCCACTGTTAATAGTGGTAAGCACCAGTTTGTCGTTTAGTTTCCAGTTAAGGTAATGTACGAGCAAAGTCTTGTAGTTAACAAATCCAGCCGGCTTATAATTACTGCCAAAAGAGTTTTCACCAAACTGGTTATAGGCGCCAAAGAGTTCCGTGGTAAAATTGATTTTATTATTATATATGAGTCTGATGGCATCATGAGAGTTGCCGGGAAGGCGCCAATCGTTTTCGGCAAAAAGACGCTGGTTATCGTATATCAAACGCTGACGGCCAATACGAGCTGAAAATTTATCACTGAAATGTGGTTCGGCATACACTTCAAACATATACAGCGGATATACAGTAGACTCTGTAGGCGATGCTACTGTTTGTCCCGCCCTCGGATCTTGCTGGCCCCACTGCCTCGTGTCCTGTAATGATGCAAAGAAGTCGAGCTTCTTACTTTTGAAATCAAAGTTTAACCTAGTTCGCTGATTGGTAAAAACGGCAGCCGTAGTATCTTCTGTAGGAAGGGTGCGATAGCCATGTCTCAATTCGGTTCTTGTACGCATATCAATTGATATCGTAAGTTGGTTGGGCTTAGGGGGTGCCGGTGCTTTCAGCGAATCAATTTTCGCAAAGGCCCATTTAAGAGAATCACTTAAAGAGGTCTGCGCAAAGCTGCTTAATGTCGCCAGGGTTAAGGCTGTTGAAGCAATAAGTTTTGGTAGTTTTTTCATCCTCATATTGTAAAAATTTTTCCAAATATATAATTCCTATCGAAATAATAGGAATTTAAGTAAAAAAATTTTTACTTCTTTTTTTCTTCGTTTAAATGTTCGCTTCGTGAGATTATTTGGGATAGTGTTGCCATCTTAAGCATATTAACAGTCTCATTTCTTACATCAAGGAATACCGACCGTATACCACAGGTCGCTTCATCTTTGCATTCTTCGCAGCGCTCGTAGTAAGCATGTGTTACGCAAGGAAGCAATGCTATCGGCCCATCAAAAAGCCGCATCACCTCTGCAATATTTATTTCCTCAGGAGATTTATGTAAATAATAACCGCCAGCCTTTCCTTTCTTGCTGCTTAACATGCCTGCATTTCGCAGATCAAGCAAAATGGCTTCAAGAAATTTTCGCGGAATATTTTCACTCTCAGCTATTTTACTGATTTGTATTGGCTCATTTCCCCTATTCTCTCTTGCCAGGTAAACAAGAGCATTTATCGCATACTTCGTCTTTTTTGAAATCATATATAACAGGCAAAATACTAAAAAAGCAATCAAAGCAAAATAATGCTTTTAATTGCTTATGTCAATAGTAAAAAAGGCATTTATTTAATACTTGTAAACAAGGTAACCCCATGGAGGCAAAGCAAATTGCTGGTTTGCTGCTTTCAGCGTTTCATGCTGACCTGTGAAAACATTTTCGGGACTTCCCGAAGGATCATAATTGGTGAGCGTAAATTGCTGTGGCATGCCGCTAAAATTCAGTAGCACAATTATTTTTTTATCCCCTGCTGCCCTTAAAAAAACATAAACAGCTGCATCGTTGGTTGTTGCAATCTTTTTGAAAGTAGCATTCGCAGCCAGCGCAATATTGCTCCTCCGCAATTCAAGTAAGGTTTTATAAAAGCCGGCTCTTTCTAATTTGCTGAACGTTATAGTATCTTTATAAAAGAAGCTGATGCTGTCAAGAAATGGCTCCTCCTGCCCGCTGTAAATCAGGGGTACGCTGCGCCACATTGTTTGTGTAAGCACTGCAAATGGCGCATGCGAAGCACCAGGCATTGTCCCGTAGTCTGCTTTGTTCCAGCTATTTTCGTCATGATTGCTGGTAAAATACATGATCAATGAATTATTTGGAAAGGTTGTATCCACTCGGTTCACAACACTGTCGAGGGCAAAAGCCGGGCGTTCACCCTTTGCAATTTTTTTCATCATCGCAAATTCATCCCAGCAATAGGTCGCGTCGAAGCCGTCTTGCTGAAGAGTTGCTTTATTGCCTTCGGCAAGCATAAAAATATTTTTCCCCTTTTTTAATTCAGCAATACACTTCTTCCAGAAATCATCTGGCACCTCGCCAGCCACATCGCATCGAAAACCATCGATGTCACTTTCCTTTAGCCAAAATTTCATGCAGTTGATCATAGTATCAACCAACTCGGGATTTTTGTAGTTTAGTTTCCTTGTATCGGTCCAATCGAATTGAGAGATTGCCTTACCTGTTACAGAATCTTTCACGTAAAAATCAGGGTGTTTTTTCAACCAGTAATGATCGCCGCCGGTATGATTGGGCACCCAATCAATTACCACTTTAAATCCCATCTCATGGCATTTCTTTACAAGATCGTTCCAATCATCCATTGTACCATACTCAGGATTAATCGCAGTATAATCAGCCACCGCATAATAGCTTCCCAAAACTCCTTTTCTATCCACTTTACTAATGGGATTTATGGGCATAAACCAAAGTGTTTGCACACCCATGTCCTTCAATCTTTGCAAATTAGCTTCAAATGCTTTAAAAGTACCTTCAGGAGTATATTGACGAACATTTACCTCGTATATATTTCCCTGCATAATCCATGCGGGGTGTCCATTAATTTTTGATATATCCGAACTATTGGCCATTGTGTCTTTAGAGGCAGGCGTGTTACAAGCCGCAAGCATCAAAAACGATGCGATGCAGGCAAACAAATTCTTCAAACTTGACATGGCAGCAATTTTAGATGGCAAATTTATTGGAATGTATTGTGTAAAACAAACACATTTACCATCAAAGACTAATTTTACAGTTATGTTCCAGTTGTGGCGGGTCGCGGGGCCGTTCCTTGCGTCGCACTCTTATACTGCAACAGTAAAATGAACAATTAACTCACTTAGTAAGCAACACCATTTTTTCTTTCAAAAGTGTGGCCCACTGTGAATACTCTTTTCCCGATGGATGCAAGCCATCTGAAGCAAAAAAATTTTCATCCAATGAGTTCTGTCGGTTGGCGCCGGTAATATTTAGATAATTAACCTTATGTGCATTTGAAATCTCCTTGTTAATCCCGTTAAAATCATCAATGCCAGCAGATATCTTTTGCCGGTCCATTTTTCTGGCAAACGGCGTTAGCCCATAATCGGGAATGGAAAGCACAATTACATGCTCACATTTATCAGCGGCAAAATGAATAGCCTTATGCAATAAAAATTCAAAGTCAGCTTTATAGTCATCAGCATTTAACTTGCGAAATTGATTGTTGACACCGATTAGAAGTGTAACAAAATCGTAGTGTTCATTTAATCGCGAATGCATAATATGTTCGGCAAGTTCAAAAGTAGTCCATCCGGTTTTGGCAACAATCTCAGGTGCGTGAAAATGGAGACCTGCATTGCGCAATAACTGAATAGTCTGGTAAGGAAAACTTTCATACAACGCAACTGCTTCCCCTATAGTATAAGAATCTCCAAGCGCGAGATAGGAAAAAATATGTTTAGTCATATACAAAGTTAAAAAAGCCTGCTCCAAATAAACCAAGCTTTAAAAAATTATAGCACTATTGGAAATTATGACTTTTTGAGGTCAAAATTTTTAGAGATTCAAATATTTATAAACTGCCCGAAACTTAAATTGAAGGAATTGGATTTTGAATTATCGGCTTTGAATTCCTAGTTACTATAATCGATAACACTAAATTAAAAGTTAAGGCCGAAATTATTTTTCAGGTTTACAGAAACAGCTGGGTAAACCGCAGTACTAAATCCATTTAGATTGCCACTGTCATTATATTTGGTGTTAACGTACCCTGTATTGAGTTGTGAGGCAATGCAAAAAATAACCAGAGAAGGTGTAAATAATCTCTTCATACGTTTTGACTTTTGATTAAAAAATGATCCCAAAACACAGGTATTACTTGAAAAGAAAAACACAAAGGCAAGCCTGGTTTAGTAAATAAAAAGCCAAATAGTACAACCCTGTTTGCGGTGTTGAATAACATCAATGGGGATATTGAAATAAAAATGCTGCAAATCATTGACGGGTAGACGGGGAACTATAATTTTGCGAACATATGTTAGGGCATCTGCATCTGAAGCTGTGAAACTACTTTGGCGAATACAGTGCAAAACGTACAAGTGAGTGACACAAAGATGTTCAATAGTAATTCAGAAGCTGGTTACACAACATATTATATGCCCTCTTAAAATTTAAACTTTACATATGGCTGCCAGAACAGACCTTTTCCAATCTCCCGATTATTATTTGCTTGATGAGCTTTTAACAGAAGAACATAAACTGATACGGGAATCGGTCCGCAATTATGTAAAAAAAGAAATCTCCCCCATAATTGAAGACTACGCCCAGCGTGCTGAGTTTCCTGAACAAATTGTCAAGCAGTTGGGCGATCTCGGTTGTTTTGGTCCAACTGTTCCGATGGAATATGGCGGTGGCGGTTTAGATTACATAAGTTATGGTTTAATGATGCAGGAACTGGAGCGTGG
>DLKC01000039.1 GCA_002478885.1 Chitinophagaceae bacterium UBA7600 | reverse complement strand
GATATCTTCAGCCAGTTTGGAGATATTTTCGGCGACGATATTTTCGGCAATTTCTTTGGTGGCGGTGGCGGCCGCAGAGGTGGTGGCGGTGGTCGTAGCCGCGGTGTTCGTGGCAGCAACCTTCGCGTAAAACTTAAGCTTACATTCGAAGAAGCAGCCAAGGGAGTAACCAAAACAATCAAGGTAAAAAAATATGTACCCTGTACTACTTGCGGAGGTAATGGCGCAAAAGATAAAGGCAGTATTCAAACCTGCGGTACATGTGGCGGCAGCGGACAGGTTAGAAAAGTAACCAACACTTTTCTCGGTCAAATGCAAACCGTAACAACATGCCCTACCTGCAATGGCGAAGGCACAACAGTTACCGCAAAATGCGGCAGTTGTAAAGGAGAAGGTCGTGTATATGGCGAAGAACAGGTAACGGTTGACATACCTGCCGGCGTGCAGGAAAACATGCAGCTTAGCATGAGCGGAAAGGGAAACGCCGGTGAACGCGGTGGTGCGCCCGGCGATCTAATTATTCTTATTGAAGAAGAGGCGCACAAAGAATTGCAGCGCGATGGGCTAAATGTGGCATTTGAACTTCACATCAGTTTTCCCGACGCAGTTTTCGGCACACAGGTAGAAGTGCCAACGATAGATGGAAAGGCCAAAATAAAAATTCCACCTGGCACCCAGAGCGGTAAAATTTTCCGCCTAAAAGGCAAAGGTTTTCCCGACGTAAACGGTTATTCGAAGGGAGATCAATTGATTCACGTAAACGTTTGGACACCGCAAAGTGTTTCCCAGGAAGAAAAAGAGGTTCTCGAAAAATTAAACGACAGCTCCAACTTTAAACCGTCTCCCGGCAAAACAGAGAAGAGTTTTTTCGACAGGGTTAAAGAAGTCTTCAGCTAAATAAAATCATAATGCTTTAAGCCTGGCTTTTATGAGCCAGGCTTTTGTTTTTATGGCATCGTTCCTTGCGTCGCACACTTCAGCCTTTGAATGCCGACTGTTCAATAACTGTCTGTTTGAAACCGGGCAGGCAGGCAAAAAATTAAAGAGCTTTGCAAAGCCTTTACAAAAAATGATCCTCGTACCATTTACTATTTACATAAAGAATATTTCTGTAATATTGGCGCCCGCATGAGAAGATTACTTTCCATAGTGCTTATAACAGCTGTATTAATTGAAATTGCCGGTTTTTATTGCATATACTTAGTCAAACAATTTTACATAAAAGAATCTGCAGAAATTTCCATTCACAGCAATGAAAGACCTGCAAATGAATTGCGCTTCGCATTCAAGTTAAAAAATAATTCCTCCGAGGAAGCTTCATTCCGCTGGACCGACGATGATGAATTTACTTATAAAGGAATGATGTTCGACGTGTCGCACAAAGAGATAGTAGCAGACTCTATTATTCTGTATTGCATTAACGACAGCGATGAATTATCATTGATTGAAAAATTTAAAGCGCTTTTTGCTGGCAAGCCAGACAACAAATCTTCCGGCAGCAATTCAGGCATTTTACAATTTCTAACTGAACAGTTTATTCCGGCAGAAAAAAATGAACTATCGTTTTACCCGCACCAAATATTGATGTACGCCGTTACCAACAGCGGGGGTATCGTGTACATGAGCTATGAAATATTAAAACCGCCGCCGCAACTTGGTTAGCATTGTTTAGATTGGTTCTATCAAATCCTTGCTACATTCAAAGCAATGCAGCAACTAACTATTACTATTATTTAGTTTAATTTAATTATCACATGAAACGAATTACACTATTCGCTTTTATGCTGTTGTTTGTTATTTCAGCAAACGCACAGCAGTTAAAAGGAAATGTATCTGATGCATCTAATAACACGTCTTTAATTGGAGCAACAATCTATGTAGCGGGCAAGGCCGTAACAACAACAGATAACCTCGGAAGTTTTAGTATCGACTGCAAAGGCAAAACAGAGATCATGGTGTCTTATGTTGGCTTTGCCAGTTTCAGAAAAACAGTTACAAATTGTAACGAAGAACTTACTATTAAATTAGAAAGAATAGGAACTACCCTCGATAAAGTAGAGATTACCGCTACGTCAAACCCGAATAAACAACTGCTATATCAGCCGGTATCTATCACAAAGTTAAACAAGGCAGAATTAAATCGCGGCAACGGGTTATTTCTCGATGATGCTATTAACGGAAATGTGCCAGGCGTTACGATGAACAGGAGATCTGTATCTGGTGGCCAGCAATTCAATATTCGTGGTTATGGCAATGGTGTAAGAGGCACAAACGGCGCCAGCAGTAATTTTGACGGGCAAGGCTATAAAGTTTACCTCAATGGCATTCCAATCACAGATGCAGAAGGCATTACCGTGCTCGATGATATAGACTTTAATTCAATCGGTAACGTAGAAGTTGTAAAAGGACCGGCAGGCACTTTATATGGCCTTGCCATTGCAGGTGTTGTAAATCTTGAGACCATGAAGCCTGAAAAAGGAAAAGTGTCTGTGGGGCAGGATGTAATGATCGGCAATTTCGGCCTTCGTCGTTTTACCACCCATCTCGCGGTTGGCGGCGAAAAATCTTCGTTACTCGTTAACTATGGCAACCAGTCATCTGATGGCTTTATGCCGCATAATACTTCAGAGAAGAACTTTGTAAACATATCAGGTAATTTCCAGCCTAACAGCAAGCAAAGCATCGACGCTTATTTTGGCTACACCAGCAGTTATGATGAAAGGGCGGGCGAATTAACTATTGATCAGTATAATAATAAAGACTATTCCGGCAACCCGGCTTATATCAAGAACAACGCACACTCGGAGGTAATTGGCTTTAGGGCGGGGTTATCGCATACTTACTATTTTAACAATGTTATCTCCAATAAAACAACTGTCTTCGGAACAGGCATTACCAACAACGCAAGTTCTGCTGGTGGCTGGACAGATAAGAATCCCGTGAACTTCGGTATCCGCTCAACCTTCGATACAAAGTTCAGCTTAGCGAACGGCATTTCACTCAATGGCATAACCGGTGTCGAATCACAACGACAACAGGCACAAACTATCGGCTATGGAATGGTTGCTGACAGCAGCAATCTTTCTGGTTATAACAAGATTGGCGCCATGAGGAGCAATCAATACACGATCAGTGCAACTACCTCCCTGTTTACTGAATGGGCATTAATCTTACCTCATGATCTCTCCCTCATCGCCGGGATTGGTTGGAGTAACATGAAAATTGAACTTAACGACCGCTTCTTTGTTCCCGGAAGCACCAAGCCGACAAAATATACCAATACCTTTAACGGGCTCTTCTCGCCACATATTGGTATAAACAAGGTGCTCAGTAAACAGTTCTCGCTTTACGCTTCCTACAGCAAAGGTTACAAGGCACCAGTAAGCTCTTACTTTTTCATACCAACAACGGGGCAAGTAAACACAGGCCTGAAACCAGAGATCGGTTCTCAGTTCGAGATCGGAACAAAAGGTCAATCACTCAATAACAAACTTGAATACCAGCTTGCTTTGTTCTATACAACCATAAAAGATAAGATGACAGCAGTAGCTGTGCCCTTAAGTAGTGGCATAGCCACCGCATACTCCTATATTGCAAACGGTGGAGACCAGCAAAATAAAGGTATTGAAGCATTATTAAAATATACTGCTTTCCAATCTGCCGGTGGATTTTTAAGAACGGTCAGGCCGTGGGCGAATGTTACTTATTCGAACTTTACTTATAAAGATTTCAAGTTTGAAACACTTAGTTCAGACCGCACACAGGTTGTTGTAAATGATTATAGCGGAAAAGATGCAGCAGGCGTTGCGCCAATCGTTGCAAATATCGGTGTTGACTTCATGGCTGCGGCAGGCTTGTACGCGAACATTAGCTACAACTATAAAGATCCTATGCCTATTACTTCTGACAATGTTTACAACGCCAGCAGTTACAATCTGCTGAACGCTAAGATAGGCTTGCAGAGAAACCTTTCAACACATTTTGATATTGATATTTACTTTGGTGTAAACAATATTACCGGCGTGCAGTATTACAACATGGTGTTTATAAACCAGTTGCCGGATGCATACATTCCTGCGCCTGACAAAGCGAACTATTTTGGCGGAATTAATCTTAAGTATAATTTCTAAATTTATGAAGAGGCATTCAAAGGAATGCCTCTTCCTTTCGCAAACAAGAAAGCCATGAAAAAAATATATCTTGTAGTTGTATCATCGCTGTTACTTTTTTCCTGCGACAGGTTTGGTAGTAAGGAAACCACAGCAACCGAAAGCAAACAACGTATCGTTTGCGTATCGAAACAACTTAATGAAATTATCTTCGCAGTTGGAGGTGATACGTCCTTGGTTGGTATCGATATTTCCAGCACATACCCGCCCGAAACAAAAAAATTAACTACCGTTGGCTATCACCGCGGATTAAACGCAGAGGGCATCATATCCTTAAACCCGACGGTTGTTTGGCATGATGGAAACATAGCACCTGAAACCGCGATCGAGCAGGTTAAGAAAGTGGGTATTCCCATGCGCGAATTTCACGCGGGACCAACTATCGATTCAACTAAAATGCTCATCATGCAGGTGGCAGGCGAGTTCCACAACGAAGCAAAAGGAAAAGAACTTTGCGCTAAACTCGATGCCGATATGGCAAAACTCGACTCAGCGCGAAAAACATACGATGACAGTCCCAAAGTGCTCATCATTCATTTTGGCCAGGCTGCAAATAAATATTTTGTCTTAAGCCGCAGCGGTGTTCCCAATAAAATGCTCGAGTGGGCCGGCGCTATCAACGCTGCAGATACCGCTCAAAAATGGAAAGACCTGAGTGCTGAAGTTATCGCTGCCGATCAGCCCGACGTAATTCTTGCAACAGATTTTGGTTACGACCTGCAGGGTAGTCTCGATAAGTTTAAAACATTGCCTGGCATCGCCCTCTCCCCTGCCGCAAAGAACAATCGCATCTATAGAATTGAAGAGCACGACCTTGTTTATCTTGGTCCACGCACGGGGGAAAATGTTTTAAAGATCATGCAAATGGTTCACCAGTCTAAAACCAAATAAAAAATATTTTTTTGTTGCTGAGCTTTAACTAAAGCATTAAGCTTTCGTTGTGTCACTCACTTGTACTGCAGCACATCATTGAGCAATAAATACGATGCTGCGAATAGCTCTAAACGCACAAGTGAGTGACACAACAGGCGATGAGCAAAGCAATGAAGCACGTAACAAAAAGAAAAAAAATAACAGCATCACATGCAGAAAAAACAATTGAATTTTCGCAGTTATTACATCATACTTGCAGTAATGCTGTTTGTCTTGATGATCGTTTCTGCAAGAGTGGGTGCGGTTAGTTTGTCTTATGAAAAAATTTTTGCGTTTATCGGCAACGCGTTTGGCTTTGATATGAAAGCCAGCTATTCAAAAATTGAAGAGCAGGTGTTTTTTCAAATCAGGTTGCCACGTGTTATTGAGTGTGCATTTGTTGGTGCAGCATTGTCGGTTTCGGGAGCTTTAATGCAGGCGCTTTTCAGGAACCCGGTTGTAGAGCCCGGCCTTGTTGGAACATCATCAGGCGCTGCATTTGGTGCTGCTTTTGTTTTTGTAATGGGTAAAAATATTGCTGGTTCTTACGCAGATATTATAGGCCCATTCCTGTTACCGCTTTTTGCATTTGCAGGAGGTTTTCTTTCAACGATGGCAGTGTATAAAATATCAAACATATTTGGTAAAACAAATGTGAACACGATGATCCTTGCCGGCATTGCCATGAATGCGATTGCTAATGGTGGCACAGGTTTTTTTTCTTATATATCGCGTGACCCACAGGCAAGAAGTATTACTTTCTGGAATCTTGGAACGCTTTCCGGTGCCGATTGGAATGGCGTGATGCTTACCGGTTTTTCAACAACTATTGGCATTGCATTGTGCCTTCGTTATACCAAAGACCTGAACGCACTGTTGCTTGGTGAAGAAGAAGCCGGGCACCTTGGCGTGCACACAGAAAAACTAAAACGCAATGTGATTATTCTAAACACATTCATTGTTGCCATGGCAACATCATTGGTTGGGGTGATCAGTTTTGTCGGGCTTATAGTTCCACACATTCTTCGCATGCTGAAAAGCAGCGACAACCGTTTCCTGGTTATTGCCTCTGCCCTGCTCGGAGCCATCTTGCTAAACCTTACCGATATGGCAGCGCGGGTACTTGTTGCACCTTCTGAATTTCCTATCGGCATCATCACTGCATTCATTGGCGCGCCGGTATTTTTATACATGCTCATCAGCAACAGCAGGCGACAACAGAAAGGAGGTTTTTATGCTTAGCCTAAAAAATATCAGGTATGCGGTTGGGCGCAAAGAAATTTTGAAAGGCATAAGCACTGCTTTTGAGCCCGGTAAATTTTATGTTATCGTTGGGCCAAATGGTTGCGGAAAATCTACGTTGATGAAGGTTTTTAGCGGCGATCTAAAACCGCAATGCGGGCAAGTGGAATATGCTGGTACCGATGTTTTTAAAATCGGCAAAAAGGAGCTCGCTACATACAGGGCCGTTATGAGCCAACAACCTGAGTTACATTTTCCATTAACCGCAGAAGAAGTTGTGATGATGGGTCGCTACCCGCATTTCAATTACCGTCATTCCCAAAAAGATGAGGATATCTGCATACAGGCCATGAAAAAAATGGATGTAGCCGACCTTATGGGAAGAGATTACCTTACTTTATCGGGTGGCGAAAAACAACGGGTGCAATTTGCAAGGGTTTTGTCACAGATATGGGAAGCGGAAGAAAACCTAACAAGATATCTGTTTCTTGACGAAGCAATAGCTCATCTCGATTTGAAACACCAGCAACAGTTATTAAAAATCTCTAAAGAACTCTGCAACCACGGCGTATTGGTGGTTGCAATACTCCACGACCTGAACATTGCGCTCGAATATGCAGAACATATGATCCTTATGAAATACGGGAATATTGTTTACGAGTTACCACAACCAGCAAAAACAATAAACCAGGAAATAATCAAAGAAATATTTGAAGTTGAAAGCCAGGTAATTGCGCTCCCCGAAAACAAGAAAACGATTGTTTTCTCCTCATAATCGCCCCGCCGCAACATATTTACCGCTTTATAATTCCTTCCCGTCGCAGTTTTTGGGCAATCGAAAAAAACGAACGTTTGTTGTCACGCTTATATATTGCAGAAGTCATATTTTCTACTACAAAAATTGTGAAGTTTTTGTCAAGCTACATTTACAAATAACTCTACGCCGCATCTCTGCAACACTGCGTTACTTTGTATGGTCGGGCTGGAAAAAGGAAATAATAGCCCGGGAGTTCGTGGAGTAATAACGCTTCAAAAATAAACCGCAAATGAATAAATGTCCGTCCCGCTTGTCAGTACTCGTTGTTGAAGACGATGTTTACATGCAAATGCTAATGCCCAAATTGTTTGAGGAATACGATTTGCCTGTTTACATAGCTGGCAATGGGGCGCACGCCATACACCTGATGAAAGAAATTGAAACAGAGCAATTGTTGATCATACTCGACCTGTCAATGCCCGTAATGAACGGATTTGAATTTTTAAGAAGCTGGGGGCTTGAACAAGAGAATTTTGACAGCAGCAACACCATGATCTATATACATTCCAGCTGCAACGCCGACGTGACTGACCTTAAAGACCGTTATGAACAGTCGGTTAAAGGCTTTATAGACAAACCAGCAACTGGTGATATGATCCATACGATAATAAGACCGCTGCTTCCTCTGAAATGTGCTTGCTGACAAGTTTCTTTTGAGAGCAAATGAAAGGACGAATGAATCTACAAACGAAAATATTTGGTATACTTAGTTATGCCTGAATGCTTAGGTTTTTATGGGTTTTAATCAAAAGCCGGATTTGTCTAAATCTGGCGCTTTTTTCCAACAGTTTCTTATTCTTATTCAACTATAAGAGGATCAATAAAAAACTTGTATGATTATTTATGCGCTTTACCTGGTAGCAGGCTTTTTATTGGGAATGAGATTATATAGTCTCATCGATTACTACAGAAAATGATTTTATGCCATAGCGCAGGCAAAAGATTAACCAGCAATATCCCCTGAAAAAACATTAACCACCTTGCTCTCCGGTAACATTTCCATGCAAGGAGAATAACAAGTCGTAAGCTTGGCGCTTATCAAAAAGCGCAATTTGTAAACGGATTATTTAACCAACATAAAAACTGATCAAATGGTAAACATCATTCTAACTTTTGCGGTAGGCCTCGTTGCAGGTTTTACGTTGCTGTACATTTTATTCAAGGGTAAGAAAAGAAAGGGGAACAGCGATATAAAAAATTGGTTCAATTCAAAAAGCTTTTAGTAAATGGTTCATATGTCCCACATTTCTAAAAAAGCTGAAAAGTGCGACGCAAGGGACGATGCAGGAAGCACGTAAGCCCGGCTCAAGAAAAACCTCGTTTAAAGAAATCCTGATTAAAGATTTTGTTGGCTATTCATGGTTTAAGGCGGTCAAAAGGCCGCCTTTTTTGCCGTTCAAAAAAAGTCACTTTGGTGGTACCGGCTTCCATCCTTCGTGGCACCTGCTGTTGTGTCACTCACTTCGGGGCCAACAATACTAATGAGCTAACACCTGTGCATACCTACCTACAATAAAAAAAGCTGCTCTTGTAAGGAGCAGCTTTTTATTGCGAATTAAAACATTTAATCCCTTATCAATTGGGTTCTGCCGATGATTATGTTGTTTTGTTCGGCTGTAACCATAAATGCCCCCCTGCTCAATTTTTCTACGCCACGCAGTGTAATCGCATTTTTGCCGGCACTTGCATTGTTCACACTTTGCGACAATAAAAGCCTGCCGGAAAGATCGGTAACCCTGATGTTAACGGATCCCTGCTTTTGCAGGTCGAGGTTTACTGTTGCAGCATAACCCTTTACAGGGTTCGGAACAACGCTGAGTATATTCGGAGTTACCTCTTTGGAAACTATTTCAAGACCGGTGCCGCCACTTAAATTGGCGGTATAATCTTCTACTTCACCATAAGTAAACGCAGCGCATGGATCGGTTATTGCCGTGCCATAAGACATTTGGATTCTCATCAGCGCACGGCCGTTTTTCGCTGTTGCAGGAACGGTAAACTTGACAGTAACCGGCGTAGTATCACTTGATATCGCCGTGCCGACAAGTTCACCAACATCGCTAAGACTACCATTTCTATCATAGTCAATATAAACTGTCCAGTTCTCTGAGTAGGATGAAGAAGTAAATCCTGGTGTCAACTTAAGTGAGTAAGTTTTACCTGCTTTTAATGGTGCTGTTACCGTAGTAAAATTACCATAACCATTATTGTTGCCGCTTGTATTGCCCGATGAACCTACAGCAACGCGGTTGATAAACTCATATGCTGTGCTTTGCCCTGAAGAAGTACAATAACCACCCGCACTAACAGTGCTGAAGGTAGTTGGTGTACTGTAACCGCTTGTGCTTCCTAAAGGGCAGTTACTTTCAACATGAAAATCATAAGATGTACCTGGAGTAAGCCCTGTAAGATTGAAAGTATTTGTTGCAATATTGGAGAAAGTTGTCCAGGTAGATGCAGAAGAGGCTTTCACCTGCAAATTATAACTGCTTACCCCTGGAACAACGTTCCAACCAAGAGTTGCAGATTTTTTTGCAATATTAGTAGCGGTGAGTCCTGTCGGTGCATCGCAGCCGGTTGCCGATGACCCTATACCTACTGCAAAAAATGCATTCTTTACCTGTGCAACTTCATTTGACGTGGGCCCGTAAAGATCACTTGCTGCACTTATGCAAGCAACACGCCAGTCTGCATATTGCGAGTTAGCCACAAGATAAACTGTTTGCGAGCGGTAAATGATTTGATCGGCTTTTGCCAGGCCCAGTGCGCCAACAGTGTATGCATTGCCAATATCATTGGTTCCTGTGCCACCGTTAACCAACAAGTAGAACATAAAATTGCCCACACCACTGTTGTAGTGTACGCCGCCATTATCACCAAATCCTGTGTACCAGTAGGTTCCTTTGTACGTGTCGGGCTGGCCTATTAGATTAGGATTGCTCATGTCGCGGATGATCCAGTTCATGTCGTTGCTCAGTTGCCAGTTTATGTCTGTAGGTTTTGCCCAGAATTGAACTGATTTACCCATAATATCGCTGAGACTCTCATTAATGGCGCCAGGCTCGTAGCTGTAGGTAAGATTACAACTTGATTGTGTAACACCATGTGTAAGCTCATGACCGGTGACATCGATGCCGGTTACGCCACCAGCTTCGCCAGTAGACCTTTTATTGTAGTTCATTGCGGAACCGTCCCAAAATGCGTTGTCGATATAAGTCGGGTCGTTTACATAGCTATACAAAGCAGTACCGAGACCATCATAACTGTTACGTCCGAAATTGGTAAAGTAGTACGAATAAGTTTGTTCAACACCAAAATGAGCGTCCAACGCAGCAACATCTGATCCGTTAAGCGACCAGTTTGCAGAAGCGCTGTTGTAATCATTACCACGTTTTGCACTTTCACCATGCAGCGTAATTACGCCATTGCCACGTGAATAGTCTCTTAAACGATAGGCGGAACTCGTGTTATCGGAATGTATGGTTTGAGAACCGCTCCAGTAGGTTGCAGCAGTTCCTGTTGCATCGGTGAAATAGATTCGATCTTGTTTTCCAATAACAGCCCCGGTAACCGCATCAACAAAATAATCGGCACGGCTCAATGGTTTGATGGCATATACATCCACTTTATAGCAAAGTCTTAATGCCCTGGGGTCGAGTTCAATGCCCGGGTTGTACCAAACAAGTTTTGCTGTAGGTTCAAAACTTGCCTTGTCGTTACCGGTTTGCATTCTGATGCGTTGCTGCATGCCTGCATCCTGCCATGCGTACAATTCTGCCTTCACATTTTTAATTGCTTTTGCAACTGCTTCTTTTGAGCTGAAAGCTGCGCTGCTGTTTTTCAAAACAGCCTGGTCAAATTCGGTAACGATCGAACCGCTCATTGATTTAATATAACCGCTGCGCGTGTGGATCACATACATACTGTTTTCAACAGGTATTCCATTAAACGTCTGGTAATACCTGTAGTGTACATTACCCAGTTTATCGGGTTCTGTACGCATTAAAACAAAATCTGACTTAGCATCGAGACTGAGAACTGACCTCAGATCGTTACCACTGAATTTCACAGATTGGTTGTCGCTTAGATTTACAAAGTGAAGGCTTGTACCCTTCGTACCACGGATAGCGCCTGCCAGGTTATTTTGCGCAGTAGCCCCGAATGCCATGAACAATAAAATCATGGATAGTAACCGTCTTTTCATAGTTGTCTTTTTAATAAATGATAAAAAATGTTACCGGTAATCGAAAGCAGAGAAAGAAGCAGAAAGGTCTTCCAGGTGCATCATAGTAGCAAGAATATTTGGCAACATTTACTCCTTGTGCAGCAGAACACTGTTCTTTACATAAGCTTTGGATTTGCAGGATATTGAACTTCAGGCGGCTTTTAACGGATATTGACTTTGGTAATCAACTGAAAAGTTAAGGCAGTTTTTTCACAATTCAGCTTTTTAGCACTATGATTTACGTCATGTTTTTTTAGTTAACTGCGCTGACAACGAGGCACGCTATAACAAAATGACCCGCGATTATTTTGGAATGCCGCATAGCATTGCTGCTGCTGAAGTGTGCGACGCAACAACAGCTGATTATTGCAAAGCCGATGGGAACAAAAAATAACTTACCAGCTTTTACGATTACATAAACAAAGAAGTTTTTACAGATAGAGGCAACCAATTCCATCAGGCGCAAGTTTATTTATATCGTATATTGACCGCGGGAAAAAACATTTGCAGAATCTGCTTCAAATATTAGAAGGATGCTGTGCCAACGACCATCGTTGCCAGAAAGTTATGTACGACAGGTACCTGGCCTATGTAATGCGTATCTCTTTCCGGTATGTTCATTCTTTTGATAATGCTTCGATAGCCGCTAACGATGCTTTTGTGCGCATTTTTAAAAACATAAAAAAATTCGAGATCCGCGATCCTGACAATTTGGAAAAAATGTTGATGGGCTGGATGCGCAGACTTGCTATTAACGCTTCGATCGATTATATGAGTAAGGAAAATCTTGTTCCTGAAACTTCGGTTATACCTGAATCTGTTTGGCAGATACCAGGCAAAGAAAACAGCGGGGAAGAGAAACTGATGTACAAAGAATTAATAACCCTTGTGCGCCGTCTCACACCCGCATATCGTGTAGTGTTTAACCTGCATGTGATAGACGGTTACAGCCACCAGGAAATCGCTTCGATGCTGGGCATATCGGTGGGTACATCAAAATCCAATCTTTCCAAAGCCAAAATTGCTTTGAAAAAATATTTTATACAGGACAAAAACGGAAACACGCTATGTTTTACGTGAATGACGACGATATAGAGGGCTTGTTTCGAACTGCTGCAGAAAACTACGATATTAATGCAGAGCAGGCTGCCGATTTTAACGGCGTGCTGAAAGCATTACACGAAGAAGAAGGCTCAGAAGCACAGAAACCAGAAAAGAAAAAAAGGAGATTCCTTGTTTTCTGGTGGTTTATTGTTCTGCCTTTTATTGGTTTGCTCTTATGGAATATTACACTGTTCAGGGATAATAATAACAGCACTTTAAAAGCACCAGCGGGTACTGACAATAAAATAAACAATCAACCGCAGCAAGAAAAAATCGCACAGGAGCAGGCCGCGTCCACTTTAAAAGACAATTCTGCGGCGCTGTCAAAATCGATAGCTCCATTGCCAGCAGTTACTACAAAAAGCTGGGAAAATAGCAACACCATTGCCAACGCGGCAATAATTTCAGCAGAGAAGTCATTCGAAAAGTCGAATAGCAACGCCAACCATGATTTTGATGCATTGCTTAAGATTCAGGACGAGCAAATTCTACCAAAAACAACCGGCAATCAAAATCTGCCCTTGCAAAACGACTTACAAAAAGGGCAACCCTTACCACAGCCAACTACAGATAAGTCTGCATCCCAGGCACTATTGAATGAAAATAAACAAACGGAGGCGGCAGCAAGCAATGCGGAAGTAAAAAACAGTAATACCGACGTTGGTAAAGAGTTGGCCGATGCCCAACACCCTTCAAAAGTCAGCGCTGCAATTAAACCCGTTAAAACAAAAAATGCCAGTAAGCCCGGCAGACTAAAGACAAATTATTTCTATGCAGGAGTGGCGGCCTCGGCTGACCTGACTTTTATCAAGTTTCAGAAAATGACCCATCCTGGCTTTAATGCAGGAATTATCACAGGCTACCGTTTTAACAAGAAATGGCAACTCGAAACTGGAATTATCATCGATAAAAAAAATTACTATACAGAGGGGCAATATTTTGACAAGAGTAAAGTGCCTTACCTCAATTGGGTTGATCTTAAGTCTGTTTCAGGGTATTGCAGTATGTATGAAATACCTCTGAACGCTAGATTTAATTTTAATGAAAAGAACAATCACTTATGGTTCGCGTCGGCAGGTATTTCGTCGTATTTAATGAAAAAAGAGTATTACAACTACGCCTATATTTATAATGGCAGTTACCGCAATAGAGACTACACCTACAAAACCCCCGAGAAAGACTGGGCTGCTGTAATGAACATCAGCGCTGGCTATGAAATAAAAGCAGGTACAAAGAACTACTTACGTTTTGAGCCTTATTATAAAATTCCGCTCAAGGGCGTTGGAACCGGCAGTTTACCATTAAGCAGTGCCGGCGTCAATATTGCATTTACAAGACGAATACCTTAAACATTCAAGCGTGCATGTATGGCTGGAAAGAAAAAATAATTTTTCCGGAATGGCCGTCTATTGCCAGTAAAAGCCTCGTTCAATCACTAAAAATAAATCAAATGGAGCGCAGAGATTTCTTAAACAACATCGGACAATTATCAATATTTGTGTGTGCGGGCAGCCTGGCGGCAGCATGCTCCAAGTCATCATCCTCTCCTTCAGGTGGAGGCACAGGCACAACAATTATTACCGCAGATCTTAATTCGCAGCTTACTTCCATAGGAAGTTCTGTTACAAAAAACGACGTAATAGTAATAAGGGTTGCTGATGGTAACACTGCTACCAGTTTTCATGCCTTAAGTCTTATTTGTACGCACCAGGGCTGTACAATAAACTGGGATAACTCCAGCGACAAATTTAAATGTCCGTGCCATGGTAGCGAATACGACAATACAGGCAGCGTTTTACAGGGTCCGGCTACCAAATCTTTGAAGACATATACCGTAGCCGTGAATGGCAATACACTAACCGTCAGCTAAACAATCTTTTTAAGAGACAGATCACATGAGAAGTTAAATGCATGCCCATGAAAGCCAACGAGGCGTAGCGTAAAAAACGTTACGCCTTCTTCAAAGTTATAATATTCAAGACAAGAATATCTATAGGCCAGGCTGCACCTAAGTATTAAGCATCGTTGCGTCGCACACTTGTACTTTCATAGCAATGCGCAGCTAAACGCGGAAAGTAAAAGATAATACGATCAGGCTCACGGTTTCAGACTTTTGTTCCGGCACTGCAGTACAAGTGTGCGACGCAACGAAGACGCTATGAAGAGCAAAAGCCTGGCACAAATAAATCGGAAAAATATGCGCAACTTTTTGTGGGCATACGTGCATCTTGAAGGGAGTGATTGGCTCGTTTTAATCAATAAAAAAAGTGACTCATTACTGAATCACTTTTGGTCGGGTGGACTGGATTCGAACCAGCGACCCCCTGCACCCCATGCAGATACGCTACCGGGCTGCGCCACCACCCGAACCTAAGGCCTGTTGTTTTACCGACAGGGCAGCAAATGTAAAGGCTTTATAATAAAATTCAACCTATATTCGCAAAATTTTACTTCACTCACATGAAGATTTTACTGAAGCAAGTTATAATAGCAGATCCACGCTCTCCACATAATGGCACAGTAAAAGATATTCTTATTGCTGATGGAATAATAACAAAGATCGCCGGCGAAATTGATGGTGCCGAGGAAGTGCTACATTGTGGAGGAACCAGCTTTGCCTCACCTGGCTGGGTAGATGTTTTTGCCAATTTCAATGATCCGGGATTTGAATACAAAGAGACTTTGGAAACAGGTGCAGCAGCAGCCGCCGCCGGAGGGTACACGAATGTGCTTGTTTTACCAAACACCAACCCTGTTGTACACAATAAAACGCAGGTAGAATATATTGTTCAGAAATCGAAAGGGCTGGCGGTAAATATTCATCCGCTCGGTGCCGTAACAAAAGCTTGTGAAGGGAAAGAGCTCGCCGAAATGTACGACATGTACAGCAGCGGTGCATGCGCCTTTAGCGACGGAAATTATCCTGTGCAATCAGCAGGTCTAATGGTGAAAGCACTGCAATATGTAAAGGCTTTCAACGGTGTTGTAATACAGGTTCCGGTTGACAAGACCATTGGCCAGTTCGGGCTGATGCACGAAGGAATTATGAGCACAAAGCTCGGCCTGCCCGGGGTTCCGGCCCTGGCGGAAGAACTGATGGTAGCGAGAGATATTAAGCTTGCACGTTACGCAGACTCCAAACTGCATTTTACGGGTGTTACTACACCGAAATCGTTTGAATATATTAGACGCGCAAAAGAGGCCGGCTTACAGGTTACCTGTTCTGTAACACCTCATCATCTTTTCTTTTGCGACGAAGACCTGCTGGAGTATGACTGCAACCTTAAAGTAAACCCGCCGCTTCGCTCAAAGGAAGATATGATGGCTTTAAGGGAAGCGGTTTTAAACGGCACAGTGGATTGTATCGCAACACATCACATGCCGCATGAATGGGACAGCAAGATTTGCGAATTTGAATATGCAAAAAATGGCATGACCGGTTTAGAAACATCTTATGCTGCACTGAATACCGTTTTGCCCAATCTTTCAGCAGAACAGGTTTCGACGCTCTTCTCATTGAACGCAAGAAAAATATTTAACCTGCCGGCGGCAGAAATAAAAGAGGGTGAAACTGCGGACATTACTTTGTTCAACAACGATGGAGACACCCAGCTTACAAACGAAACAACAAAAAGTAGGTCGGTAAATTCAGCATTTATGAATAAAATGCTGAAAGGGAAAGTGATTGGTATCTTTACAAAAGCCAATAAATTTATTAACCCGTAAATTATACATTGCTATGGAACAAAAAGTTGTTACTCCAGTTCAAAAAGGTCTGTTGATCAGTCTTGTGCTGATCGTATTCGGACTTGCCGTTTATTTCACTGGTCAAACAACAAACAAATCCCTCAATTCTATTCAATATATACTGCTATTCGGAGGCATTGTGTGGAGCTGCCATTACTACGCAAAACAAATGAACGGCAACGTAACCTTTGGTAATGTTTTTGCTCACGGTTTCAAAACTTCTGCCTTTGTTGCAGCACTTACAGCAGTGTATTCTTTCGTTGCCGTGAAATTTTTATTTCCCGATATGATGGAGATGGGAATTAATGAAGCAAGAAAACAAATGCAGTCGCAAAACAACCTTAGCGAAGAGCAAATAGACCAGGCACTTGAAATAACCAGAAAATTCTTTGTGCCAATTGTTATCGGAAGTATACTGCTGATGTTTGCACTGATAGGTGCCATCGCTTCCCTTGTTGGCGCTGGTATAGCAAAGAAAAATCCAAAAGATCCTTTTGCACAACCATTAACTTAAAATGTTTTCATGGATCTGTCCATTGTAATACCTCTTTTCAACGAAGACGAATCGCTGCCTGAACTATCGGAATGGATAAAACGTGTGGTAAATATCCATGGGCTTTCTTATGAAGTAATCATGGTCGATGATGGTAGTACCGATGATAGCTGGGCAGTAATACAATCCATCGCTGCAAATAGCCCGGCATTCAAGGGAATACGCTTTCAACGCAACTATGGCAAATCAGCAGCATTGAATGAAGGCTTTAAAGCAGCGAAGGGAAATGTGGTTATTACAATGGATGCAGACATGCAGGATTCTCCCGACGAAATTCCTGAGCTCCGCCGAATGATCGTAGAAGACGGTTACGACTTAGTAAGTGGATGGAAGAAAAAACGATTTGACAATACACTCACCAAAAATCTTCCCTCAAAAGTATTTAATGCAGCTGCAAGGGGTATGTCGGGCATAAAGCTGCACGACTTTAACTGCGGGCTAAAAGCCTACCGCTTGAAAGTGGTAAAAAGTGTAGAAGTATTTGGTGAAATGCACCGCTACATTCCAGTACTGGCAAAGCTTGCAGGTTTTCGGAAGATTGGTGAAAAAGTTGTTGAACATCGTGCCCGCAAATATGGAGTTACCAAATTTGGATGGAGCCGTTTTGTAAACGGATTTCTTGATCTTATCACGCTGTACGTTGTCGGAAGATTTGGAAAAAGGCCAATGCATTTTTTTGGATTATATGGCTCGCTTTGTTTCCTGCTTGGCTTTGCCATCAGCGTGTATCTTATTGTGGCGAAATTTACTGTTGACAATTTTGCTCTTACCAACAGGCCTGCATTTTATATTGCTCTTATCATTATGGTCATCGGAATTCAGCTTTTTCTCGCAGGATTTATTGCGGAACTGATCGGCAGAAATTCTTCCGAAAGAAATACCTACCTTATTGAAGAAAAACAAGGTTTAGACTAATCATAGATATTTGTGGCATGCTAAAAGTAGTGATCATCGGCCCCGCTCATCCATTACGTGGCGGACTTGCTTCCTTCGATGAAAGATTAGCGCGTGCCTTTCAGCAGCAGGGCGACAAAGCAACTATCTACACCTTTTCTTTGCAATATCCCAATTTCCTTTTTCCTGGCACCACGCAATATTCTTCAGAGCCGGCGCCGGCCGATATCAACATAAAGGTTTGCATCAACTCGGTAAATCCTTTGAACTGGATAAGCGTTGGTAACGAGTTAAAACAACTTCGTCCCGATATTGTCGTGGTACGTTATTGGCTACCTTTTATGGGCCCCTGCCTTGGAACTATTTTAAGGCATGTAAAAAAGAACGGGCATACAAAAATTGTCGCCATAGCCGACAACGTTATTCCCCATGAAAAACGAGCTGGCGACAAACAGTTCACGCAATATTTTGTAAAGCCAGTTGATGCATTTATCACCATGAGTGAAAAAGTGATGACCGATCTTAAAACATTCAGCCATAAACCGGCGAAGCAGGTTGTGCATCCGTTGTACGACAACTTCGGCGAGAGGGTTGATAAGGTAACAGCACGCAGGCATCTTGGCATTAACCCAAATCAAAATATCATCCTCTTCTTCGGCTTTATCCGTAAATACAAAGGCCTCGATCTGCTTTTTGAAGCCATGAGTCATTTAAAAAACGACCCACGGTATCAAACACTAAATATCAAATTGCTGGTAGCCGGTGAGTTTTACGAAGACAGAAAAATATACGATGGGCTCGTTCAAAATCTCGGCATTGTCAATGAGCTTATTTTACGCACAGATTTTATAGCAGACAGCGAAGTAAAATATTATCTCAGCGCAGCAGATTTTGTTATCCAACCTTATCGCAATGCAACCCAAAGCGGTGTTACACCTCTCGCCTATCATTTCGAAAAACCCATGTTGGTAACGAATGTCGGCGGCCTTCCCGATCTTGTTCCCGATGGCAAAGCCGGCCTGGTTTGTGAACCCGAGCCCTCTTCCATAGCTTCACATATCCTTAAGTTGTACGAATTAGGAGAAGACCATTTTTTGCCGCAACTTCGCGACGAGAAAAAGAAATACAGTTGGTCTGTGCTTGTAAACAGCATAAAAGACCTGGCGAAATAATGTTTTTGAACCCGGCTAAGGTGCAGGCATGACGCTTTTATTGCGTCGCACTCTTGTACTGTTGGATAAATGCTCGGCTAACGAAACCTCACTTCGCGATCTGATCATAAAAGTTCCGGGCGTTGAAGTGAGTGACACAACCGGCGATGCCACGAAGAACAGCTGCTGGCGACAAAATATATTTTATCAAGGCTTAGGACTAAACGCTTATTAAATGATCTACAGAAGCAGGGCACCTTTAAGAATTGGATTGGCTGGTGGAGGCACAGATGTTAGTCCGTATAGCGACGAATTTGGTGGCGCCATTTTGAACGCAACGATTTCGCATTACGCGCATGCCAGTATTGAACCTATTGAAGAAAATGGCATTATTGTGCAAACACTGGACCGAAAGGAAGAGCAACGCTTTGAATGGAGCTGTGATTTACCCATCGATGGTAAACTCGACCTGTTGAAAGGTGTTTATAACCGCATTCAAAAAGATTATGGGTTGCCAATAACGAATTTTCGTTTATGCACCTTTGTGGATGCTCCTGCCGGCAGCGGATTGGGAACATCGTCTACATTGGTTGTTGCCATCATTGGCGCATTTGCCGAAATGCTGAAGTTGCCGCTTGGCGAATATGATATTGCTAATTACGCCTACGATATTGAACGAAAAGACCTGCAACTTGCCGGCGGCAAACAAGACCAATATGCAGCAACATTTGGTGGCGTAAATTTTATGGAGTTTTATGCCGGTGATAAGGTGATCGTTAATCCGTTGCGTATAAAACAGGATTATATAAATGAGCTGGAAAATAACCTTTTGTTGTATTTTACTTCAACCAGCCGGGAATCTGCAACCATCATAAAAGAGCAGCAGAAAAATGTGCTACAGAAAAATGAAAAATCGATTGAGGCAATGCACCAGTTGAAAGAGCAGGCCCGTATGATGAAAGAAGCATTGCTGAAAGGAAGATTACATGAGATAGGCGAAATTCTTGATTACGGGTTTCAGCAGAAAAGAAATATGGCAAAAAATATTTCTAACGATGCAATTGACAGCCTGTACGAAGCTGTGAAACAATCGGGTGCAACGGGGGGTAAAATAAGTGGTGCCGGTGGAGGCGGCTTTATGATCTTCTATTGTCCCGGTAACACCAGGTTCAGGGTTATGGAAACATTGAATAAATTTGGTGGTGAGGTAAAGCCGTACCGTTTTACAAAAGAAGGTTTAAGAACCTGGACCGCACAATGATGACTGAATAAACAGCGCACCATTGTTTGAGAAATAATTTAAAATTATGAGCAAAAAAGTAAAAGAAATAATTGAGTCTTCCATCGCCGTAAAGCAACATATACTTGGCGATGAAGTAATGCTGCAGCGAATTTGTGAGGCCGTGAACATTGTGACTAACGCGTTTAAAAACGACAATAAGGTATTGTTTTGCGGCAATGGCGGCAGCGCCGCTGATGCGCAGCACCTTGCTGCAGAATTTTCGGGCCGTTTTTATATTGACCGTAAAGCTTTACCGGCCGAAGCCTTGCATTGCAATACATCCTATCTTACTGCTGTGGCCAACGACTATAGCTACGATGTAATTTACTCAAGGCTTGTAGAAGGAACAGGAGTTGCAGGCGATGTTCTTGTAGGGTTAAGTACGTCTGGCAACTCCGGAAATATTGTGAAAGCATTTGAAACAGCCCGAGCCAAACAGATTATTACCATAGGGCTTACCGGAGAAACCGGTGGCAAAATGAAAGACTTGAGTGACTACTTATTCAACGTGCCATCCAAGGACACTCCGCGCATACAGGAAAGCCATATTCTTATAGGACACATCATTTGCGAGCTGGTGGAAGCAAAACTCTTTAGTTGATTCTAATGAATAACACTGAAGCGATCATTTTAGCGGGGGGGATGGGAACGCGTTTAAGAGCTGCCGTTCCCGATCTACCCAAATGTATGGCACCGGTAAACGGAAGGCCTTTCATTGGTTTGGTGCTGGATTCATTTTTACAGCAGGGCGTAACAAAGTTTATTTTGTCGCTCGGTTATAAGGCAGAAGTGATCATTGATTTTGTGAACGCTCATTATTCAACACTCAATGTTAAATACAGTGTGGAAGAAGAACCACTCGGCACAGGTGGCGCAATTCTGCTTGCTTGCCGCAAGGCAACGGAAAAAGATGTTATCGCCTGTAATGGCGATACGCTTTTCAACATTGATCTTATGAAATTGTTAGGGTTTCATTCTATGAGTGGTGCTCATTGCACACTAAGTCTTAAACCAATGAAAAATTTTGACCGGTATGGAGTGGTGGAATTAAACAATGATTATAGCATACGAAGTTTCCGCGAAAAACAGCATTATGAACAGGGCTTGATAAACGGGGGCGTTTACGCGCTTAACGTCGGTAAATTTTTGAATGAAAGCCTGTCAGGTAATTTTTCGTTCGAAAGAAATTACCTTGAAACATTGTACACAAAAAGAAGAATGTTTGGCGTGGTGCAAGACAAATATTTTATCGACATAGGCATTCCTGAAGATTATGAAAGAGCCCAGCGCGAACTCGTAACAGAAAGTTAGCAATAAAGCAATGGCAGTTGGCTACTAGCCTTTGTTGCTTCTTTCGGCTGAAGTACAAGAGTGCGACGCAAGGAACGCCCGATAGCAGCACACAAGTCGGGCACACAAATAAATACAAATGATCGATTATTCTGCGATAGACAAGAGTTGGACATTATTTCTAGACCGCGATGGTGTGATCAACCGAGACAAGGTTGGCAGTTATATTTTTAACCGGCACGAATTTGATTTTTTACCAGGTGTTGAGGAAGCTATTGGTATTTTCTCGGCAGTGTTTGGAGTAATAGTGATTGTAACTAACCAGCGTGGCATTGGCAAAGGACTAATGTCTGAAGACGACCTCAACGATATTCACGCGCATATGCTTAGTATGCTATCATCGCACGGCGGAAGAATTGACAAGATCTATTATGCGCCAGATTTAAACAATGACAGCCCGAACCGAAAACCCGCTACAGGCATGGCTTTGCAGGCAAAGAGCGATTTCGTGGATATTGATTTTAAGAAAAGCGTAATGGTGGGAAACAAACTAAGCGATATGGAATTTGGGAAAAATATCAATGCAAAAACGGTGTTTATTCCTTCAACAAACCCGGAAACGCCATTCCCCCACCCTTTGATCGATGAGAGGCTTGACGGCTTATATGACCTTGCTCAAAAACTGAAACGATAACAAATGCCTAAATTAAAAATGCTGCGCAATAAATCAGTTTTTTCTAACGTAAGAGAGCTTACTTATTTAGATTTACCATCATGAAGCGTTTTGCTGTAATCGTTTTCCTGCTCGCTCCTTTTTGCCTTATTGCTCAAAACAGGTTTAAAGAAAATATTGCTGTACTGCGCAGCATGGAAGATTCAATGGTACCTTACGCAAAGGCAATGATTTTTGCCGATGATGCGGCTGCACGGTTTCGTGCTGACAGCATTTTTATCAAACGCCTCGTAAAAACGCTCTCCATTCCCGGATCGTTCTATTACCCTTTCGATTCTATAAAAACGGTTTCAAAGCTATACCCGCTGGATAGTGCTTTTAGAATATTCACATGGCAATTGCAAAAAGATGAAAGCTATTTTAGGCAATATGGCGTTATTCAAATGCGCACCAACGATGGTTCACCAAAATTTTTCCCTCTGTATGATGAAAGTGATTTTGCATCGGTTCCTACAGATGAAGTGCGCAACAACAAAAACTGGATAGGTGCCATTTACTACCAGGTGACTATGAAAGAATATAAGGGCAGAAAATACTACACGTTGTTTGGATTTGATGACAACGATTTTGTAAGCACAAAAAAATGGATAGAAATATTGACCTTCAATGAAAACAATGAGCCCGTTTTTGGTGGAGAATATTTTGTTTATAAAGACGAAGCCATAAAACCTTTAAACCCTGTCTCCCGCTTTTGCCTGGAATACAAAAAAGATGCGAGAATAAGAATGGTTTACGACCCCGAGCTCGACCTGATCGTTTTTGATCACCTCATAAGCGAATCGAACGAAGAAAATAAAAAATACACTTTGATTCCGGATGGAGACTACGAAGGTTTTAAATGGACTAACGGCAAGTGGGTGCATGTAGATAAAATATTTCAGGAACAAAAACTGAAAGACGGGCAAGCCCCGCTGCCAGCACCAATTCTCGACGATAAAGGCAATGCGAATAACTAAAAATAAAATGCTCCATAATGGAGCATTTTATTTACAAATTAAAGTAGTGTAACTTCTTCCTGTTTGTGATTATTTCGTTGCTTGCTTGTTTCTATCAGCGCAAGCACACGGTCTTTAACATCGGCGCTTAAATCGTTCATTTCAGTTTCAACTAGCGCCCTTAACTCATCAAGTTCATCCATTGTTTTATTTGCGATACCACGCAATTTTTTTTTCATACTGCTGGCTGAGTCAGCAATCTTTTGACGTGTTTCACTCCCTTTCGCAGGTGCGGTAAGCAGGCCAATCGCAACGCCGGCAACCAAGCCTGCCAATGTTCCAATCAAAAGTTTTTGAGCATTCATAGTAAAATGTTTTATAGGTTATTAATGCAATTAATGACAGATTTAAGCGGTCAAAACCATGCCAAAAATTTTGAACACGCGTTAAAATTCTGGTACACGCAATGCAAAAAAGCAGTTGTATTATTTCACCAGCTACTGTTTTTCATGGCAACTTCGTTGTGTCACTCACTTGTGGGTTCGCAAAACAATTCGACTCGTTCAAAAAAGTAGTAAATAATAGCAGACTAATTTGCTGATTTCCGGCTAACTGCACAAGTGTGCGACGCAACAAAAGCCTCATACATATTCAGAGGCCGGGCTCAAAAATTTATAGTCCGTAAGGTCTTTCGGCTTTTGGTTTTAAGGTGGTTAGATCGCCGATCATCACAGGTTTTCCGCTGTCGATACTGTTGCGTGCTGCTATGCCAATGAGGCAAGCCATGGCGCCGTCGCGGCTTCCGGCAGCTTGCCTGTAAGGGTCCTGTCCATCGGGTTTAAAAATTTGTTTGCGCAAACGAGCATCGCCACCGCCGTGGCCACCCTCATTATTGGCTACTTGTATAATTTCGCGCTGGCCAAAACTATGCGTAAGCTGAATTTCATCATAGGCCGACTCCTGCCACGGCTGGTTTTCTTTTATCCACGCTTCGAGCCGCCCCTTTGTTCCGTTAAAGGCAATGCGGTAACCTTCGTAGGGCGAGAATGCCGTGAGCGAATAGCTCACCTGCACCTTGCTGGCATATTTTATTTGTACCGCCATTTGGTCGAAAATGTCGATATCTTCCCTGAACACACACCCATCGCGCAGGTAGCCATCATATTTTTCATTGTCAACATAAAGTTGCACTAGTTGCTGGTCGTTCGTAATATCCCAGAAAAACTTACAGGAGTCTTTGTAACTGCAGCCGCGGCATTTATCTGACCGGAAACTGCTGTTCTTTCCATACACATCAAGTTTACCGAATGCAAAAACTTCTTCCGGTTCCGAGCCCACCCACCAGTTCAACAAGTCGAAATGATGCGTTGCTTTGTGCACCAGCAAAGAGCCGCTGTTTTTGCGCAACCTGTGCCAACGCCGGAAATAATCAGCACCATGATGAATATCAAGGTACCAGTGAAAATCGACCGAGGTTAATTCTCCGATCGTCCCGCTGCGCAGCAACTCGTATAACTTTTGACGGTGCGGGGAATACCGGTAATTGAAGGTGACCTTTATTTTTTTGCCTGCTTTCTCTTCTGCATCAAGAATTGATTGGCATTTTTGTTCATCGATGGTCAATGGTTTTTCGGTTATAATTTCAGCACCGTATTGCAAGCCTTTAATAATAAACTGGTGATGTGTTCCATCAACTGTCGTTACTATCAGTGCGTCGGGCTTTGTTTCCTGCATCATTTTATCAAAATCTGTGTAAGTGTTGCAGTTTACGCCGAGAAATTTTTTGCCCGTTTGTACCCTGCCAGGGTTAATGTCACAAAGGCCTACGAACTCCACCACCTCGCCAAATTCTTCCAGAACGGGTTTGCCCCACATACCCAATCCACGCACACCTGTGCCAACCATGGCGACACGTTTTTTTGCCACTGGAAGAAAAGAATCATTCGCTATAGCATTGCCGGCAAGTACAGTTCCCGCCAGCAAACTGCCAGATTGCTGAATAAAATTTCTGCGATGCATTTTTGTATTTTTTAAATGAAAAGTTAGTGAAAGCAGCGGGAAGTTGTTATTGCTTTTTTGACGAACTAACACTGAAGGCTCCGGTTTCGACCCTGACGATTGTTGAAGCAGGGCTTACTTTACGGTGGTTATGCTTTTTGCTTCCTTGGCCACAGGAATTATTCTTTCGAGCAGAATGATAAAGAAATAAGCGAGCACTGTTCCAACGGCATAACAAGCAATATCGCTCCACATAAAACCCAGGCCGAGTGCCAGTTTGCCGATGGTTGTGCTGCGTATGGAATCAAGTATTGGCGTGTGCCAGAGTTGTGATACCTCATCGAGCACGCCAAGCAGGTAATTGCAAACCACAAGCTTTACCAGTTTTGTACGCGGAAAAATAACACGCAGCAAAAAAAAGAACATACCTGCCCAGATCACATCGCCGCCATACTTTGCCACAACAGGAAAGAACCAATCTGAATGGTGCCTCGTTGCCAGTGCAAGCCACGTAAAAAAAACGAAAAGAACAATGTAAGTGATGCGCCGGGTTATCATAACAGGACAATGTATTTAAATCGCGCCAAATATATTCTTTAAGTACAAGACGAAATGAAAGACTTGGCGTGCTGAAAACGCCGCTCAGGGATATGAAGTACAAGAGTGCGACGCAAGCAAAGCCCGGAACAGTGTTACCGTTTGGCCAACAACAAGCCCCCACATTTCTGTGAGGGCTTATTATACTTTCAACATTAAACCACAAGATCTATCTTCAGATACTCTTTTATTTTACTTCTTCAAATTCAGCGTCAGTAACGGTTTCATTTGCTGCGTCGTTGCCATGATCCTGCCCACCCGCATCAGGGCCGGCTTGAGGACCTGCGCCAGCCTGCTGGGCTTTGTAGATTTCTTCGCTCGCAGCAGTCCATGCAGTATTCATTTCCGTCATTGCAGCATCAACTGCAGCTATATCCTGGCTCTTGTGTGCATCTTTGAGTTTATTCAAAGCTGTTTCGATTACGCCTTTTTTATCAGCTGGAATTTTATCGCCAAATTCTTTGAATTGCTTTTCTGTCTGGAAGATCATGCTATCGGCCTGGTTTAGCTTATCCACTTTTTCACGGGCAGCTTTATCTTCTGCCTCATGCGCTTTGGCTTCTGCTTTCATTTTTTCAACCTCATCCTTACTTAAACCACTACCAGCCTCGATACGAATCTTCTGTTCTTTGCCTGTGCCTTTGTCTTTTGCGCTTACGTGCAACATGCCATTGGCATCAATGTCGAATGTTACTTCAATCTGGGGAACGCCACGTGGAGCTGGCGGAATACCATCAAGATTAAATACGCCAAGGCTTTTATTCTGAGCAGCCATTGGCCTTTCGCCTTGTATTACATGAATCTGAACGCCGGGCTGGTTATCGCTGGCAGTAGAGAACACCTCAGTTTTCTTCGAAGGAATAGTTGTGTTGGATGCAATCATTGTTGTCATAACGCCACCCATTGTCTCAATACCAAGGCTAAGCGGAGTAACATCAAGCAACAACACATCTTTTACTTCACCTGTAAGCACAGCACCTTGTATTGCGGCCCCAACAGCAACCACTTCGTCGGGGTTTACGCTTCTGTTTGGCTTTCTGCCAAAGAATTTTTCAACCAGTTCCTGCACTTTTGGTATTCGGCTTGAGCCACCAACCAGTATCACCTCGTCGATCTGGGAAATATTATAACCGGCATCTTTCAACGCTGCTTCACATGGTTTTAAACACCTTGCGAAAAGATTGTCTGCAAGGCTTTCGAATTTAGCACGGCTCAACTTCTTCACGAGGTGTTTAGGCACTCCATCTACTGCTGTTATATAGGGCAGGTTGATTTCTGTTTCAGAAGAGGAACTCAATTCCACCTTTGCTTTTTCAGCAGCTTCTTTCAAACGCTGCAAGGCCATAGGATCTTTGCGCAGGTCAATTGCCTCGTCTTTCTTAAACTCATCGGCAAGCCAATCCATGATAACCTTATCAAAATCATCACCACCAAGGTGAGTATCACCGTTGGTAGATTTTACTTCAAACACACCATCACCAAGTTCTAGGATAGAGATATCAAAAGTACCGCCACCCAGGTCGAATACTGCGATCTTCTGATCGGCGTGCTTTTTATCCAAACCATAAGCCAAAGCTGCGGCTGTTGGTTCGTTTACGATCCTGCGTACATTCAATCCCGCGATTTCACCGGCTTCCTTCGTCGCTTGGCGCTGCGCATCGTTAAAATATGCAGGCACGGTAATTACGGCCTCATGCACTTCCTGGCCAAGATAATCTTCGGCGGTCTTCTTCATTTTCTGAAGAATCATTGCAGAGATTTCCTGCGGAGTATACAAACGCCCGTCGATATCCACACGAACGGTATTATTGTCGCCCTTCGCTACTTTATAGCTCCAATGGCTTATTTCTTCTGTTACTTCGTCATGCCTGCGGCCCATAAAACGTTTTACGCTCATAATGGTGTTGTGCGGATTGGTGATAGCCTGGCGTTTTGCCGGGTCACCTACTTTGCGCTCACCATTTTTCAAAAATGCCACAACGCTGGGTGTGGTACGACGTCCTTCATCGTTGGCAATAACCACTGGTTCATTGCCCTCCATAACTGCAACGCAACTGTTCGTTGTACCAAGGTCAATTCCGATAATCTTTCCCATATTATTGATTTACTTTTAAGGTTAGTATTCAAGATTTTACAGGTTTTTGTTGGCAATGATTATGCCACCGGGTTTAAACGTGCAAATTTGTCAGCATATCAAACGGCGAGCCCTTACACGGGCTTTGCAATTTGAGATTTTGACATACTTCGTAAAAGAAATGGATAATTATGTCACCATCCACTGTACTCGTGGCATCGCCGGTTGTGTCACTCGCTTCAACGTTCCGAACACCGGTGACCAAATCGGCGACCCGGGATTTTCTAACCGCTTCACATTTGTCGAGTATTTATTCAACCGTACAAGAGTGCGACGCAACGGAAGCCCGGTAAAGCACTAAAGCCGGGCCAGTAATAGAAATTCGATGTAAGGGATTGTCAGAACCGGTAAACTACCCGGCCATCGATAAAGTCGGCAACATGGCCATGAACGAGTATATTAAAGCCGACATACCAATGTTCTTTTACCTTGTATCGCAGCCCCCAACGGTGGTAAACTCCCGCAAATTCGGGGCGATAATAGTTTTGATAGGACTCGGTGTTTTTATAAATATAAAAGCCCAACTGCTGGCTGAAAAGTATTTTTCCAAAAATGAATTCGTTACCTATAAGCAACCCGCTGAAAATATTAGACGAAGAATCGCCGATGTTATGCTTTATCGTTTTAATGGCAGCATCGTAGTATATTTCTGCACCTCCCGTTAAAGCATTGATACTGCTTACACGATAAGACATTTGCCCTTCAAACCCGAAGAGAAATTTACGCACGCTTCCCCATTGGCTGTTGTACCCTTCTTTAGGAGAATAATAAGCCGCCAGGTCAAATTTGGTGCGATCGGCTTTCCAATCGTAGTTCTTCACCCTCTTAAAATGTGGCGTTACATTGCTGTCCATACTGTACACAAGTCCAACAGAAAATCCAGGGTAGTTCATGCCACGGTTTGGCTCTTTAAAACCGCCGTTGGAATTATGTATAAAATTGGCGGCAATAACGGCAGAATAATGCGGTGATACTTTATAGCTGACTCCAACACCCAACGAAGTATAAAAATCGATATAAGTGCTGTAGGTCTTGTTGTCCGGATTTTTTAAAGAGTCGTGAGGATTGGTCATATAGGAAAGCCCAACACGTGTTCTAATAATGAAATCCATGCGGTCGTTTAGTCGATAGGTTGGTTCAAATATAAAGGCTGCGGTGTAAGAGCGGCCGAGAATCGGCGTATTAAAATTAAGGTAGCTGAGCATAAAGCCTGTACGGGTGTAGCAACCGTAATTGTTCCAGCTTTGTGCGTCGACACTGCGTTTTGAAAATTCGAGAGAAATACCATACGGACTTGCATCGGCAGTATTTTTTATGTCCTGCGAGTGTGCATAGATGCTTCCGTAATGAAAGTGGGCGGCAAACTCTTTTTGAATTTTATGTTTAAGAAGTAGGCTATCTTTTTGAGCAAAGACCATGAACGGCACTATTGTAAAAATGGTAATTGCTGGTAAAAACAAACAAAGCTTTTTATACATAGCTGTTAAGCGATATCGATCTAAACTCAAATAATTTGCTACAATCAAGGCCGTAAAAATACAGGTTCTGACTAAAAATATTGCCTTTAGTTTAATTGTATAAGCCACAATCATACACCGTTCATTCAGGCACAAAAAATCCACCCCTTTTGAGGTGGATTTTCTTAGTTATAATAAGTTACGCCTAAAAAAATAAATTGGATAACACGTTGGCCGGGTCGTTTGTTTTTGGTTTGAGACCAAGAAATTTATTCATCTGGTCTTTCAACAAAATGCCGCCGAGGCTCGTCTTTAAGCCACTGAACAAAGAACCGAATTTTGACGTGTAGCCGGCAGGGTCTGTCTTCATTAAAGGAAGAATTTTTGACTTATCTCCCAGGAATTTGCTGATCGTATTCTGTACCAATGGACTTTGTTTGTCAGTTAGAGAGAGTTTAGGACTTAACTCGCCCATCAGGCTCTTGGTAAGGCCATTAACATCAAAAGTTGAAGGAATGGATTTAGTAAGGTCTTTTGTTTTAGGTATCTGTGCATTTGCGCTAAACACCAAAAGGCAGGCAGAGAAAAAAAGTAAGGTAATTTTTTTCATACAATAATTTTCAGCCAAATGTACAGACAAATCTCGCGGTTTTAAAAAGTTACCAACTCGAAAAAAATGAATTGATACATTTGGAATATGAAGCATATCATTTTGCTATTACTGCTATTTGCAGGTGATGCCGCGCTTTCCCAAAATAGCATCCTGTTAAAAAAAGGCATAGTCATTAGCACATCTGTAACCTTTCAAAAAGGGTTTTACAATATTTTGCCAGATACAGGTTTTTCAAGCCCGCTGATTGTTATTCAAGGCAATTTTATCACCGTCGATTTTAACGATGCGGTATTGCAAGGCAGTGATGACCCGACAAAACCAAACGAGTTTACTGGCCTGGCGGTGCTGGTGAAAAAAGGCTCATCAAACGTGATCCTGAAGAATGCTAACATACATGGCTATAAAATTGCCATAATGGCGGAGGATGTCGAAAATCTCACTATCGAAAACTGTAACCTGAGTTATAATTACCGGCAGCAATTGCGCAGTAACTGGCAAAGAGAGGATATCAGCGACTGGATGAGCTATCACCATAATGAACATGACGAATGGATGCGCTATGGCGCCGGCATTTACCTGAAAGATTGTAATGCTGCTGTTGTAAAAGGGAATACCATTACGAATGGCCAGTGTGGCCTAATGATGATGCGTTGTAACGATGCCAATATTTTTGACAACAATTTTTCTTTTAACTCCGGGATCGGTATTGGGATGTACAGGAGCAGCAATAATCATATTTACCATAACCGTCTTGACTTTAATGTGCGTGGCTTTAGCTTTGGCAAGTATTACCGTGGACAGGACAGTGCAGGCATATTGGTCTTTGAGCAATGTAACAACAATGTATTTGCGTATAATTCTGTAACCCATAGCGGAGATGGCTTCTTTTTATGGGCCGGCCAATTCACCATGGACACCGGCGAAGGTGGTTGTAATGATAACCTGCTTTATAGTAATGATTTTTCTTATGCACCAACGAATGGGGTTGAATTAACTTTTAGCAGGAATGCAATATATAGAAACACCATTTCCAATTGTGACAACGGTATTTGGGCTGGTTACAGTTTTGCGACTAGTATGATAAGTAATACAGTTGACAGCAATAAAACAGCAATTGCTATTGAACACGGGCAATTTAACCACATAGATGGAAACAGCTTCACCGGAAACAAAACGTCTATTAAGTTGTGGTCAAATGAGAAACAACCCACAGGTTGGGGCTATGTAATGCACAGAAATACGCAAAGCAAAAACTATTGCATCAATTCAAATGTTTTTAACAAAGAAGGTTTGGTTTATGATTTTGTTAGAACAGACAGTATCCAACTAAAGTTCAATTATAAATATGATTGTAATAAAATAATAAACCAAGGTCCTGGTGTTTCTTACATTGATACAAGCCTGGAAACATGTGGATGCCTTGATGCTTATGTATTTGGAGACCCCCGATTCGATTCGTTAGTAAACCTACATAGCGATGAAAATGAAAGCACCAGAGAATTTAAAGACAAGCTTCCCCGTGGCCGCGACAAAATGCGCATTACCGAATGGGGGCCTTACAACTTTGAATATCCAATGCTTTGGTTAGATAGTGTAGATAAGAAAGGTATTTATCATTTTGAAATACTTGGCAAGCACGGAGCGTGGAAACTTTCAGCCAGTAAGGGCTTCAGCATTTTTCAACAAGGAAAGAATAGTTTACCTTCTACCCTTTTGGCGGAAGCCGACTCCTCTATTCAAAAACGTTCTATTGAATTAAGTTACACAGGTGAATCCTTTATTGATATATTCGGCAAGACTCATGAACCAAACAAGCCTTATACATTTCAATACAAAGAATTTGATGCACAGGCAAAATGGAATATCAGCTTTTATAAATGGGATTCAACGAAAAATCCTGCTAATAACTTCGAAGCATTCAGTACTTCACTAACGCAAGCATTTTATACTACCACAGCCAACAAAATAGACTACACGTGGTGGGGCACGATTGGCAAGGAATTGCCATCCGACTCTTTTGCTACAGTCGCGACGACAACACTCGACCTGCCTGAAGCCAATTATGAAATCGGCATAACAGCCGATGACCTTGTAAAGATCTTAATCGACGGCAAACCTGTGATCGATGCATGGGATCCTCATTTTGTCGACCTCGATGAAAACACACATCATCATGTGATGTTGCACCTTTCGGGTAGGCATGATTTTAAAATCGTGCATGCTGATATATCTGGATTGGCAACGCTGATGTTTTACCTAAAACCTGAATAACATTTATATGCAAGCAGAAGTATGAAGCAGCACAAAGTTGGGAACGCTGAAGTGAGTGACACAACCGGCGGTGCCACAAGTGCAGAAGCCGGGTCAAAAAAAATCCGCATAACCAATGCTATGCGGATTTTTTATTTGGTAACGTCTTTGTTTACTTTATATCCCACGCAAGAGCACTTGCACCAAGAATGGCTGCATCTGATTCTTTTAAATGGCTGACAAGTATTTTTACCTTGTTTTGGAAAACCTTTATCAGGTTCTCTTCCATGTGTTCACGTGTAGGCTTTAGAATAAGATCGCCGGCTTTTGTTAAGCCACCAAAAAGAATAATTGCTTCTGGGCTGCTGAACATAACCGCGTTTGCCAACGCCATACCAAGTATTTTTCCTGTGTACTCAAAAATCTCCTTTGCAACTTCGTCCCCGGCAATGGCTGCTTCAAAAACTTTTTTCGAGTCGATGTCGTTAGCAGGTACATCGCGCAATACACTTTTTTTCTTTGAGGTTTTAAGCACTTCAAGCGTGGTAAGTCTTACGCCGGTTGCGGAAGCATAGCTCTCGAGTGAGCCCTTTTTTCCAGTGCCTTCGTGCATTCTCCCGTTGGGGATAATGATGGTGTGACCAAGTTCGCCCGCAAAACCATCGTGGCCGAGAATCAACTGGCCGTTAGCAACAATGCCACTGCCTACGCCTGTACCAAGTGTGATCATGATAAAGTCTTTCATGCCTTGTGCAGCGCCGTACATCATTTCGCCAACGGCAGCAGCGTTCGCATCATTGGTGAGCACAACGGGCAGTTTGGTTTTATCCTGGATCATTTTTGCAAGCGGAATGATACCCTTCCATGGAAGATTGGGCGCATACTCCACAGTGCCGGTATAATAGTTGCCGTTGGGAGCTCCAACACCAATTCCTTTAATACGGCCTTGCCCACCGGCCTTTGTGATCAGTTCAGCGAGATGCACCTGCAGTTCATCAATAAAAGTCTCGACCTGCGCGTGTTTTTTAGTCGACATTTCGCCAGAGAACAAAACATTACCCACGCGGTCAACAATACCAAACTTAGTACCTGTTCCACCAATATCAACCCCAATTGCCAAAGGCTCTAACGCATTTTTTGAAGTACCCATTTTAAAAACGAAAATTTATGTTATGTATGGTTTTTTATGTTACCGACTAAAGTGCATCAATTGAGCTACGTTGTGTCACTCACTTGTACGTGCATATATCAGCCGCAATGAAAATATTAATGCCCACCCGAAATTTGTGAATCGAAATCGAGACCTTGGGATTTTAGTACACCTTTTAATCTTAATGCAAGCATTACCAACAGACCGAAGCAAACTGCCGCCACGATATAAGAATTGTGCATGCCAATTGACGGCGTGTCGCCCAATGAACCCTGCAATGGGGGAATTACCGCGCCACCCAGAATCATCATAATTAAAAATGCAGAACCCTGGCTGGTATATTTTCCGAGACCGGCAACACCTAGAGAGAAAATACAAGGCCACATAACAGCACAGCAAAGACCACCAAACATTAATGCATACACGGAAACTATGCCGGTTGTTATAACACCTGTGATCATGGCGACACATGCAAGAGACGCAACAGTTACCAACGTCTTAACAGGCTTTTCCTGCCCGAACAAAAAGGCAAGTACTCCAATCAATACACAGATGGCATAAGGAAGTAAATCAGTGATATCGTTACCATATAGTTTGTTTACAAAAAGTATCACACCGAAGGCAACATAAGGCACAACAAACGTAGCAATAAGCCTACCTGTTTTTTTCAGGTTAAACACACCGATCGCGCCAGTCCATCGGCCGATCATAAGGCTGCCCCAGTAAATGGTTACATATTTTGAAATTTTGCTTTCATCCAATCCGAGGTCGGTTAGATAGCCGGGCGTTTTAAGCAACGCACCAAAATTATTGTCGATGGTCACTTCTACACCAACATATAGGAAGATGCCGATCATTCCATAAATAAGCTGAGGATAGCGCATGGCCCCCCAACCTTCCGGGTTTTTTAAAGCACTGCTGTTTGAATAAAATAATATACCGGTAACGATCAGTAGTGTTACCAGCAACAAAGGTGTTTTACCAATTGGTGTAAGCTGACCGATAATAATGATAAGAATTATTGAACCTGTCATTAATAACAAAGAAGAAGATGCCTTTTTTGAAGCTTCAAATTTTGCATCATTTTTTCCGTCGGGCAGTTTTGAAAAGGCAAAAAACAGAGCAACAGCCGCGAATACCGCCGCTACAATAAGGTAGAGATTATTTACATTAGTTATGGTAACATTTTCGTGAGCGCTGTTAGCTGTTCCAAAAAGGAAGAAGCTAACGATGATCGGCCCTAGCGTTGTGCCAAGCGAATTGATACCACCTGCCAGATTCAACCTGTGCGAACCTGTTGCGGGATCACCAAGCGAAATAGCAAAAGGTTGTGCAGAAGTTTGCTGTAACGAAAAGCCCAAAGCAACAACAAAAAATGAAACGAGTATCAAACCAAAAGAGCCGGCATTTGCTGATGGAATAATTCCTAACGCGCCCACTACAGAAATAAGCAGGCCGTAAATAATGCCCTTTTTATAACCGATCTTATTTAGAATATCATAGCCCACTATACTCGAGAGCAGGTACAGCAATAATGATCCAATAAAATATGCGCCATAAAATGATGAGCCGATCAATTGAGATTCAAATTGAGTAAGCTGAAAGTGGGTTTTACAAAAAGGAATAAAAATACTGTTGCTTGCCGCAATAAATCCCCAGAAGAAAAACACGATAACAAGTGTTGCAAGTGCTCCTGTATTGGTTTTAATTGCAGTGCCAGGTTGAACAGTTGCAGTTGAAGCTGTTTGGCTCATTACGATCGTTATGTTAATTGTGAAAAAATAATGCTGTAAAGTAAACACATTTTACATTTTTAAAAATTTTAAATCTTTTGGGTTGAAATATTAATTTCATTCATAAATTGTATTCCCTATTCAACGTATTTAAAATTTATGGAGATAATTCATGTCAGCGCAGAATGCTATCCTGTAGCCAAAGCTGGAGGCCTCGGAGATGTGGTAGGAGCCTTGCCAAAATACCAGACTAATATGGGACACAATGCCAAAGTGGTGATGCCCATGTATAGAACAAAATTTCTTTACCAGAATGAATGGAGCGTTGACTTTAAAGGGCGCAGTAATTTAGGTGACTGGTGGTTTGATTTTACCATTATAAAAGAAAAGCATAACAAGCTTGGGTTTGATCTTTATCTAGTAGATATTCATGGGTTGCTCGATCGGGAAAAGATATATGGCTACGATGACGATGCTTCCCGCTTTACGGCATTCCAGATAGCCGTGGTTAACTGGATAAGCAAGTGGCAGCATAAACCCGATGTTATTCACTGCCACGATCATCACACAGGTCTCATTCCTTTTATGATGAAACATTGCTGGGACTATAATTATCTTGCTGATATTCCTACCGTATTCACTATTCATAACGGGCAGTACCAGGGATGGATGACATGGGACAAAAGTGTGCTTATTCCCCGCTGGGATTCATGGAAAAGGGGTATGCTTGAATGGGCCGGCAACATTAATCCTCTTGCATCTGCGGTTAAGTGCGCATGGAAAGTAACTACTGTCAGTTGGAGCTATCTCGACGAACTAAAATATAATTCAAATGGGCTTGAAGCCCTATTTGAATACGAGAAAGGAAAATGCAGTGGCATTTTAAATGGTATTGATGCCGAGGTATGGGATCCTGCAACAGATTCTTATATCGACAATCATTTTTCAATCGAAGACGTCGATAAAGGCAAAGAAGCTAACAAGAAATTGTTATGTGATCAATTTAATCTCGATTCCGACAAACCATTGTTCATTTTTATTGGGAGGCTTGTTGGTGAGAAGGCTGCGGATGTTTTGCCTGATGCCATCCTTTCCTCGTTTTATAGTTTTGGCGACAAGGTGAACTTTTTAATTCTCGGAAGCGGAGAATCCCATGTGGAATGGCAGCTTTCGCAATTAAAACACTCTTTCCCGGGCAGATATAACGCAGTTATTGGCTACAATGAAAAATTAAGTCACCTCATGTATTCCGGTGCAGATTTTTTGTTAATGCCAAGCCGTGTTGAGCCCTGCGGACTCAACCAGATGTATGCAATGCAATATGGAACTGTGCCGGTAGTAAGGGACACCGGAGGCTTAAGGGATACAGTTGTTGATATGGGCGATTTCCAGGGATGGGGCATCCGATTCAATTACGCAACAGTTGGCGACATTACGTATTCAATATGGAGAGGTATTGATCTTTACCATGAAAATAAAGAACATCTCAGCTGGATGAGAAAAAGAATGATGGAAATAGATAACAGCTGGGAAAATGCGGTTCAGCAATACCTTAATCTTTACTCGAGCCTGAGATAAAATCAATAGCTGACAGGTCAATCTTACCTGGCATCGCTTCATTTATTCTCTCAATATTATTTGTTAAATGATTATTTAACGTGATATGTAACGATAAAAAGCAGAGGTATTATCGTCACAAAAAATTGTAAAACATTTCTGTTTTTTATTGTTATTAAATTATACATTTAATTGTTTGTTCTTATAATCAAAATCACCTTCATATGTTTTCAATTTCACAAGCCGTTGTTTCAGTTATCCTTGGTGGCGGTGCAGGTTCGAGACTATATCCATTAACTGCAGCCCGCTCCAAACCCGCCGTTCCTATTGCAGGTAAGTATAGGCTCGTTGATATTCCTATTAGTAACTGTATAAACTCGCGTATCAACAGAATATTTGTGCTAACACAGTTCAACTCTGCTTCACTGAACAAGCATATCAAAAACACCTACCACTTTAGTGCTTTTAGTACAGGGTTCGTTGATATTCTTGCAGCTGAACAAACGCCTGATAATCCCGGTTGGTACCAGGGAACTGCCGATGCCGTTCGCCAAAGTTTGCGCCATATAGCGAACAATGATTATGAATATGTATTGATATTAAGTGGTGATCAGTTATATCAAATGGATTTTGAGCAAATGATTGCCGCTCACCGCGATAAGGGGGCTGATATATCTATTGCTACAATTCCTGTGGGTGACAGGGATGCACCGGAATTTGGAATTTTGAAAGCCGATGAAGAGAGTTATATAACCAGTTTTATAGAAAAGCCAAAGAAAGACATTCTTCCTGACTGGGTAAGTGATACCGGCGATGAAATGCGCAGGCAAGGGAGAAATTATCTTGCTTCTATGGGCATATATATATTTAACCGAAGTGTTCTTGATCATCTCCTTAAAGATGAGTATGCAGAAGCAACTGATTTTGGTAAAGAAATAATGCCCAACTCTATTAACAAATATAAGGTGGTAAGCTACCAATATGATGGTTACTGGACAGATATCGGTAATATATATTCCTTCTTCGAAGCCAATCTCGCACTCACTGACGACATCCCTCCTTTCAATCTTTTTGACAAGGCTAAAACAGTCTATACGCGTTCAAGAATGCTTCCTCCCGGAAAAATCAGTGGAACTACACTTGAAAAAACAGTCATATCTGAAGGCGTGCTTGTTTTTGCAAGCCGTATTGAAAGAAGTGTGCTAGGCATCCGTTGTCGTATTGGTCATGGAACAACGGTTGTGAACAGCTACATTATGGGTAATGACTATTATGAAACGCTGCTCGAAATGGAAGCCAACGCAGCCAAAGGAATTCCTAAGATTGGTATAGGCGAAAGATGCTATATAAAGAATGCAATCATTGATAAGAACTGCCGCGTTGGAAACGACGTAAGAATCAACGGGGGTGCCCATCTTGAAAATACCGACCATACATTATATACAGTGAAAGATGGCATCGTGGTAGTGAAGAAGGGTGCTATACTTCCTGATGGTTTTGTTATCTGATTTTATTTGATATAAAAAAACATCCTTTATCTTTTATCGGATGTTTTTTTATACCTTTTTCCACTAGTGTAAAATTTACATATTAACATCTTAAACGATTGCCATGGCAGTATCACCCCCAACTTCTTCTTCTGAAGGAAGAGTGCCAAAACCAAAGCTTTCACTGGGCCAAATCTTCACGATAAGTTTTGGCTTTCTTGGTGTACAAATTGGTTATTCCTTACAAAATGCAAACACCAGCCGTATTCTTTCGGCCATTGGTGCTGATCCACATCACCTGAGTTTGTTCTGGCTGGCAGCTCCTCTCGCAGGTTTTTTTGTGCAGCCTATTGTTGGCTTGTCGAGTGATAAAACATGGACACGTTTAGGCAGGAGAATTCCATTCATACTCGGCGGCTCTATTGTCTCTGCCTTTGCCATGTTCTTTATGCCGAACTCCGAAAATTTTGCTGAACTGTTGCCGCCATTGGTGTTTGGCGCAACCATGCTCTTGTTGATGGATACATCTTTCAACGTTACCATGCAGCCATTCCGCGCATTGGTAAGCGACATGGTTCCTGAAAGCCAGCGTAACAAAGGTTATGCAGTGCAAAGTTTTTTAATCAACGCCGGCGCTGTCGTTGGTTCATTGCTTCCTTTTGTTCTCACAGCTATAGGAGTTTCGAATGAGCCTGCTCCCGGAGATAAGGTTGCCCCAACCGTGATCTGGGCATTTTATTTTGGGGGTGGTGCGTTGTTGTTATCTGTTTTATGGACCTCGTTCAGAACAAAAGAATATCCACCTGATCAATATGCCATGTACAATAACCTCGATAAAACAAACGAGGTAAAAATGTCTTTTCTCGATCTGCTGAAAAACGTGCCTCCTACTATGTTGCAACTGGCTATAACACAGTTTTTTTCGTGGTTTGCATTGTTTCTTATGTGGGTTTACACAACACAGGGCATTGCTCAAAATGTTTGGAACACTTCCGATCCTGGATCACAGGCGTACAACGAAGCTGGAAACTGGACCGGCGTAATCTTTGCAGCATACAGTGTGTTTGCGGCTTTATACTCACTGGTACTGACAAAACTCGCTGACAAGTTCGGAAGAAAAAATACTTACATGTTTTCGTTGGTGCTTGGTGGCATCGGGCTTATCTCAACCATGTTCATCACCGACAAAAACATGTTATTTGTTCCTATGATCGGCGTTGGCATTGCATGGGCGGCCATTCTTGCAATGCCTTATGCCATCCTTTCATCAACACTTCCTGCAAGGCAAACCGGCGTATATATGGGCATATTCAACGCAACAATTACTATACCCCAAATCGCGGCTGGCTTACTTGGCGGAGTTGTATTAACAGCTGTAGGAGAAAAAGCCATTAACGTAGTTGGCATTGCAGGCGCATCAATGGTTTTGGCCGGCATATTTGCAAAGCTGGTCATTAAAACGAAGGAATAATAAATTCTTTGTTACCCGGCTTTTGTGACACGGCTGCTACTTACGTTGCGTCGCACTATTGTACTTTCAGCACAGTGATCGGCAATTAACAGCCGGCCAAATGTTACGAACGTTGAAGTGAGTGACACAACCAGCGATGCCACATGCACCAAAGCCGGCGCCAAAAAAATTCATTGATAAAAAATACAAACGATGAGTAAGAAAAACTGGGCGATGCTGATTGTATTAGTACTTATATTTTTTAAAAGCCATGCACAGTATGCCACCGTTTACCCGACCAATTGGTGGGTTGGCATGAAGCACAACAAAATACAACTGCTTATACACGGCGAATACGATGGCTTTAGTAGCGAAAAAGTTAGAATAAACTACCCGGGTGTAACCATTACTAATGTTCACAAATTTAAGAATGGAAAATATATCGCAGTTGATGTGAGCATCTCCCCTTCCGCAAAAGCAGGCAATGTTGACATAGAGTTTATCAGTGATGGAAAAGCGCATGCCGTTCAATGGCCGCTGAAAGCAAGAAGACCGGGCAACGGAACAGCTTTTGCACAAGGCGTTAATTCTGCAGATTTTATTTACCTGGCAATGCCTGATAGATTTAGTAATGGCGATCCGTCCAACGATCGTATACCTGGCATGAGAGACCAGAGTTTAAGCCGCGATAAAGACTCGTTCTTTTGCCGGCATGGCGGCGATCTGCAGGGCATAATGAATCACCTCGATTACCTTCAAAGCCTTGGTGTAACTACCTTGTGGATGATGCCGGTTTTAGAAAATGACCGAACAGAACGAACAGAACATGGCTATGGTTTTACTAATCATTATGTAATTGATCCGAGGTTGGGTGGCGCCGACGCCTACAAAAAGTTAGGCGATGCACTGCATGCAAGGGGAATGAAACTAATACAGGATGCCGTATATAATCATGTGGATATAGACCATGTTTTATACCGCGATATGCCAGACAGCACGTGGTTTCATCAATGGCCCTCTTACACCGGAACAAGTTATAAAGACCAGCCTTCCTATGACCCATATGCAGCGCCTTCGGATAAGAAAATTGTAAAAGATGGCTGGTTCACGCCCCTTATGCCCGATGTAAATCAGCAAAATCCTTATATGGCCAATTTTCTTATTCAGCACGCCATCTGGTGTGTGGAAGAATTTGCCGTAGATGGCTGGCGCATCGACACCTATTTATACAATGATGGCGAATTCATGAACCGGTGCAACAAAGCACTGATGGAAGAATATCCCAGGATTACGATGTTCGGGGAAACATGGGTACATGGAACTGCAGCGCAGGCATACTTTGCAGAGAATAATGTAAACAATATCCCATTCCACAGCAACCTGCAGGGTGTTACCGATTTTCAAACAAACCTCTATGGAATTATTCCTGCTATGACACAGGATTTCGGCTGGACAGAAGGAGTAAACAAACTTTATACAACTCTTAGCAACGACTTTTTATATAAAGACCCAACACGCAATGTAAACTTTCTCGATAATCATGATGTAAGCCGCTTCTTCTCAATCGTCGGTGGGAATGTTAACAAACAAAAAACAGGTATTGAATGGCTGTTAACTTGTCGTGGAATACCACAAATGTATTATGGAACGGAGGTTTTAATGAAAGGCTTTACTAATCCTGATGGACTGGTGCGCATGGATTTTCCGGGCGGATGGGATGATGATGTAAAAAATGCGTTTACAGGCGCGGGGCTCACGGACGATGAAAAAGCCGTACAGCGACTGGTAAAAACATTGGGTAATTTTCGTAAGAATTCTTCGGCACTAAAGACCGGCAAAATGATGCAGTATGTGCCACAGGACGGCTTGTATGTTTATTTCAGGTACGATGCAAAACAAACCATCATGTGTGTAATGAACGCAAGTGGTAACGTAAAAACGATCGACTTTGGCAAATATGCAGACAGAACAAAAGGTTTTGGCAAAGCAGTAAGCGTTACGGGTGACAATGTTTCTTTCTCAACCGCTGATAAACCACAGCTAGCATCATACAATATGTGGGTACTTGAACTGAAATAACTTGTTTTAGATATTGATCAACTGTTTTATACTTTTAAAGTGTAAAACAGTTTTTATTTTTAGCCCCTTCAAATAATTTACATGAACAAAATCTTGTTAATAGCTACTACCCTGCTCAATTTCGCGGCACAGGCCCAGCAACAGGTTGCCGATAAAATTTATGTTAATGCAAAAATCTGGACCGGCGATGATACTAATAAATGGGCAAAGACAATTGCTCTAAAAAACAATACCATTATATACGTAGGTAATGATTATAAATCGTACACCGGTAACAAAACCATTGTTACAGATCTAGAAGGCAGGTTGCTTATACCCGGCTTTATTGATAATCACACGCATTTTCTCGCCGGAGGTTTTCAACTTGTAAGCATCGATCTCCGGCAGGTAAAATCAAAAAAAGCCTTTATCCAAACATTCAAAAAATATGTGCAGGGGCTCGACGAAAAAAGATGGATCACCGGCGGCGACTGGGATCACGAAGCATGGGGCGGCGACCTGCCAAAAAAAGAATGGATAGATGCTGTTTCCGGCAATCATCCCGTATTCGTAAACCGTTACGATGGGCATATGGCGCTGGCAAACTCAGTAGCACTCAGGCTTGCGGGTATAGATAAAAATACATCCAACCCTCCCGGGGGTGAAATTGTAAAAGATCCTGCAACGGGTGAACCAACCGGCGTACTCAGAGATGAGGCGATGAACCTCGTAAATAATGTAATTCCAGAGCCTTCAGCAAAAGAAATGGAGGAAGCCTTTCTTCGTGCACAACAACACGCACTTTCATTGGGTGTTACACAGGTGCACGATATGAGCAGCTTCGGCGGCTGGCCCGATATGAATACTTATCAGAGAGCCTACGCCGATGACCAATTACAAATGCGCGTTTATTCATTTGTGGCTTTGGCAACATGGCAGAAACTCGCCGATTACGTAACACAAAATGGGCGTGGAGATGACATGCTGCGCTGGGGAGGATTAAAAGGGTTTGTCGATGGTTCGCTTGGTTCAACCACCGCATGGTTTTACAAACCTTATCTCGATGCGCCAAACAGCACCGGCCTGCAGGTTACAGACACAACACTTCTTCACGACTGGGTCATCGCCGCAGACAAAGCCGGGTTACAAGTTGCCACCCACGCTATTGGGGACAGGGCCAACGATTTTATTTTGAATGTTTACAAAGAAGCCAATACAACAAATGGTACCCGTGACCGTCGTTTCCGCATTGAGCATGCGCAGCATTTAACACAGGAAGCCATTACAAGATTTGGTGTGGAAAAAGTAATCCCGTCCATGCAACCATATCATGCGATCGATGATGGAAAGTGGGCAGCAAAACGATTAGACGATACCAGGCTTCGTGGCACTTATGCTTTTAATAGTTTGCTGAAAGATGATGCCAGGCTCACTTTCGGAACAGACTGGACAGTAGCGCCACTCAATCCTTTGCTCGGTATTTATGCAGCGGTTACACGAAGAACGCTGGACAATAAAAATCCAAACGGCTGGTATCCCCAAGAAAAGATCACGGTTGAACAGGCAATGAAATGCTACACTGCAAACAATGCTTATGCAGGTTTCCAGGAAAATAAACTTGGCATACTTAAAGCTGGCATGCTTGCCGATTTTGCGGTGCTCGATAAAAATATTTTCAGCATAGACGCCGAGCAAATACGTAACACAAAAGTTGTGCTTACCGTTGTAAATGGGAAAGAAGTGTATAAGGCAAAACAATAGTAGTAGTTTTTATGAGCCGGGCAATTGACCATGAATTAAGCTTTAGTTGCGTCGCACTCTTGTACAAATGGACGGGAACTCAGCAAAGAAGCAAAATTAAAAAGCAGTTCAAAAAAAGGTTTTGATATCTGATGCGTTTCCGCTGCACATTTTTGCAACAGTACAAGTGAGTGACACAACGAAGATGCTACGAAGAGCAGCAGCCGGTCACCAAATGATTGCGCGATAAATTGACTTTCCTCATATTATTTATTTTGGTGCTAACTTACCTTCGATGCTCATAAGCATCGCCGAAATAAACTTGCCATGAAAAAAGTAACTACAGATAGCCGTATTGAAATAAAAGAAGTTTACACCGCCGAAGATCTCACATCATTACCAAAAGAAGTGCTGGAAGAAATGCCGGGACAGTTTCCCTACACCCGTGGTGTGCAGCCTGACATGTATAGAGGTAAACTATGGACCACACGCCAGTATGCGGGATTTTCGACAGCCGAAGAAAGCAACAAACGCTATCATTACCTGCTGTCACAGGGTGTAATGGGTCTTAGTGTCGCCTTTGATTTACCAACACAAATTGGTTATGACAGTGATCATGCGCTTTCCGAAGGTGAAGTGGGCAAAGTGGGTGTGGCAATCGACAGCCTCGAGGATATGGAAAGACTTTTTCAAGGAATAAAGCTCGAAGATGTTTCAACTTCTATGACCATAAACGCCACTGGATTTATTTTGCTGGCCTTATATGTTGCTCTTGCGAAAAAGCAAGGAGCCGATCTTACCAAAATAAGTGGCACCATTCAGAATGATATTTTAAAAGAATATGCTGCAAGAGGAACCTACATTTACCCACCCAAGCCATCTATGCGGATTATCACCGATATTTTTGAATGGTGCGCCAAAGAGGTACCAAAGTGGAACACGATTTCTATTTCGGGCTACCATATCAGGGAAGCTGGAAGCACAGCCGTCCAGGAAATTGCATTTACATTAAGTAACGGTAAAGCTTATGTAAAAGCGGCTTTGGATAAGGGGCTAGATATTGATGTATTTGGAAAAAGGCTCTCCTTTTTCTTTAATGCTCATAATAACTTATTCGAAGAAGTTGCCAAGTTCAGAGCAGCGAGACGTATGTGGGCAAAGATGATGAAAGACCTTGGCGCTAAAGATCCCAAAGCTTTAATGCTGAGATTTCACACACAGACAGGCGGAAGTACTTTAACGGCACAACAACCACAAAATAATATCAGTCGGGTTACCATACAAACACTGGCAGCGGTTTTGGGCGGCACGCAGAGCTTGCACACAAATGGATTCGATGAAGCGTTAAGCCTTCCAACCGAGTCTGCAGCGAGAATTGCACTACGTACCCAGCAGATTGTTGCTTACGAAAGCGGTGTTGTTGATACGGTTGATCCTCTTGCAGGCAGTTATTATATTGAATCGCTTACAAATGAAGTAGAGCAAAAAGCTTTGGAATTGATAGAAAAGATTGAGTCGATTGGTGGAAGCGTCAGCGCCATAGAACAAGGTTTTATCCAGGATGAAATTGCGAAAAGTGCTTATGATTATCAGCGTCTTGTTGAAAGCAATGAGAAAATAATTGTTGGTGTAAATAAGTTTATAGTTGAAGAACTTAATAATACACCTCTGTTGAAGATAGATGATAGCATTCGCGAAATACAAACCAAGCGTTTGGAAACATTGAAAAGCCGGCGGGATAATATGGCCGTGTTGAACTCACTTGAAAAAATAGCATCTGCAGCAAAAGACGGTACCAACCTTATGCCTGTTGTTGTGGAAGCTGTTGAAAATTATTGCACCCTAGGTGAAATTGCAGACACACTGAGGAAAATTTTTGGAGAATATAAATAAGGCCAATTCGCTTTACTTAATAAGCTATCTTTATAAGGTAGTCAACCCGCTGCAAATCCTTTTTCGAAGAAGCTTATTTACCAGGCATTGTTTCCCTTGGAATTACCTGTGTTCAGGCAAAATAATATGGCAATTTTGGTTTACCGGGAATTTCGATGACCTGTTAACAATTAAACCAGATTGAAATGAAATTTTCACTTGTCCGGATAATACTCGCCATCCCGGTCTTTTTCAGCATAAGCCTTTTCTCCCAACAACTCTCCATCGAAGATATCATCAACATGCGTAAAATGCCACTGGAGCAAATAGACTCGCTTGTAAAAGCAAGAGACTTTGTAAAAACCAAATCTGATCTTGACACAACCTCTTCCATTGTAAAATATGCCTCGCTATTCAGAGCCGACACTGCCCTTATTCAACGAACACTAACAGTTGGTGTAAATGCCAATAAAAATATTGAACTACAATATGCAGTTTACCAGCAAAAAGATGCACTCGCAATGTTTGAATGGCTTGAAAAAAATGGTTTTAAAAAAACTGTGACCGTAATGCCGAATAAGGATGGTAAAAAGATGTTTGAGTATACCAGCTTTAAAAAGAAAAAGCAATCTGTTGGCTACGAAGAGATAGAATACAATAGCGTAGACAAAAAGGAAAAAGTGTTTATTTTTTCCGTGAATACCTTTGATTTTCCATAAAAAAAACATTAATGCTGGCCACCATTGTAACGACGGATAGAGAGATTAACCAAATACTTGAGCTTTCTGCAAACAACTCAAAGGAAGCCATAACTAAACATGAAAAAGAAAGAGAGGGATTTATTTCATGGAATTATAGCCTCGATTTGTTAAGGAAAATGCACCAATTGAATCCGAGTGTAATAATAAAAAATGGCGAACAAATCGCCGGCTATGCCTTGGTCGCACTCAAAGAAGCTGCACAGTTTCATATAGATCTCCATTCAATGATCGCTCAACTAGACCAGTTGCATTACAACAATAAAAAGCTTTCTGACTACCGGTATTATATTATGGGTCAAATATGTATTCATAAATCTCAACGGGGCAAAGGCCTTTTTCCATTACTCTACCAAAAACACCGGGAGCTTTTTAAAAACAGATTTGATTTCGTAATTACCGAAATATCTACTTCCAATCAAAGGGCTTTACGTGCGCATAAAAAAATTGGCTTTAAAACTATTCATACTTACGTAGATGGTATAGACGAATGGAAAGTTGTTTTATGGGATTGGAGTAATTTGATTTAAACCTTAATTGCTTTCTTCAGAACTTTGTTATTTATGTTTATTATCCATCCACGCTGGCTTTTGTTTCTTAATTTTTGCAAAAACTGAGCATTCTTCTTTATGAGCGCCAGGCAAATAACCAGTACTCATAAGAAATTCATTTACAATTTCCCCACCAGTAAAACGAAAATTTTTCTTAAATAATTTCACCCATTCATCTTTGGGCAAAGGATGGTGAAGTTCAATCCAATTCTTAAATGACTTATGGTTGGCCTGCAACTCGAGTATTTTCTTGGCATTTTCAACTGCCGCATTGATTTTTAGCCGATTTCTGATAATGCCCGGATCATTCATCAATCTCGCCACCTGCTCTTCGCTATAAGCCGCAACCCTGGCAATTTCAAAATTATCGTACGCTTTAAAAAAATTTTCCTTCTTTTTAAGAATCGTTTCCCAGCTTAAGCCTGCTTGGTTTATTTCAAGCATGAGCCTTGCGAACAATTCATTATCGCTCTTTAAAGGAAATCCATATTCTTCATCATGGTAGAGTTTATGAATGCTTCCGTTGTCGAGCTTCGCCACAAAATCGCAGTAAGTTTTAACTATAATTGTTTCCATGGAATTATTTGCAGAGGTGTATTGAGTTTAATATTTAAATACCAGCTAATCTTTTCATATCGTCATTGTTGCGTCGCAATCCGTTCATCTTCATAACAATAAATAAACTGATTAAAATTAAAAAGGCATTTATTGAACAGTAATACAGGTGTTGAACGGAGCGTCGCAAGCAAAGCCCGATGCATATTCTGCAGTCGGTTTAAAAAACTACCATACATTTCTCGGGCACCAATCGCCGTAACGGTTGCCTAGTAGAAAGCCAACAACTATTTCATGTGTTCCGTTACTTACGTTGTTCAGCTCAGAAGTTGTGTGATCATAAGCATACCCGATATTGAATGAACTACTGATATTAACGCCGGCCATTGCAGCAAAACCGTCGGTCGGCCTAACTGACCCACCCAACCACAAAATATCACGATACATAATTTTAAGATTAATATCGATGTTAAACGGAACAGGGTTAATATACTTAGCCGTCACGGAAGGCAAGAAACTCAGGTCATCTCCCATTAGTAGCCGATATCCTGCTTGCAGAAAGAGGTGCGGGACCAACTTTCCATCGAGAATTGTAATACTATCTCCATTGAGTTTACCATTATCAAAACCGATTTTTTGAGGAATTATTTGCTGAACCGCAACGCCGGCAAACCATTGGGCTCCATAAGCCATTAGCCCCAAATTAATATCTGGTTTAATAGTATTTACATAAGCGCTTTGCGCCACGACCGGATCGATAGGGTAGGCCGTGCCGAAGTCGAGCATATTAGTTTTGAGGCTAACGTTTTGAATACCCAAAGAAACACCAGCGCTTAGACTTGTTCTTTCATTTAAAGGCAAATGGTATGCATAGGTTCCATAAAATGCAAAACGATTAATTGGGCCGGTACGATCATTTAAAAAAGTAGCTCCAATGCCGTGATGAGGATCAGTAGAGTGATATTGATCAAGGAAATTTTCACCTCGCGGATTTTCACCAGGTGTTCTTGCCGAAGTTGGATTTTCACGTCCATTTTCGCTTCTCGACAATGGACCATTTACTGTAAAATAAGTTGTTACCGGTGCTCCATCAAGCCCAACCCACTGATGGCGATGACTTGCCTTTATATCCCAATAGTTTTCAATCCCGGCAACGGCCGGATTAATTATATAATTGTTTAGAATGTACTGAGTATAATAAGGGCGCTGTTGGGCAAACGAACTGGCTACAAAACAGAAAAGCGGAACACAGAAAAGCAAATTGAATTTCATCTGCCTAAATTACAATTAATGATGATAATTAATGAACTGAAAAGCAATTCGCTGATTTAACTCACTTCTTTTTTGTCTCAGCATTTTGCAACAATACCTTAGCCATCGGGCCGGTATTGAAAAGGAGGTCAAGAATACTAATATTTGGTTGAAATCCAATTCTATCTTCAAAAACCTGTGTGTACCTGATGAAGTCACTTTCAGCCTGGAAATTTTTCGGAAGCCATTTCTTCCTTAAGTCAAACGTTCCGGGAAAATCATCGCGATCAAAAGGCGCACTTAAGACTTTAATTTCAGCCGGGTGCTCAATCAATTCATTTATCCAGTGCAATATTGACAGGTTTAAGTCAAATAAGAAATCAAAGCGTTTTAGAAAGATCATTTCCAATTCATCGACGTAATAATTAAAAAATGGCGATTTGCGATAGCAAGAAATGATAGTGCGCCAGTGATTCATTTGCCAATTCTGCGCATAACTGATGCGCACAGAATTGTACTTCCCTTTTTGCTCCCGCCCATGCACCACTGGCACTGAAAGATTTATCAAACCATTGCTTCCTGCGACTACACATCTATTAAAAAAGGTCATTTTTTCGAAATTATCACATTCACATAAAATTATATATTTTGATTTATACGAATAATTAAAACAATTAACAACTGGAAAATATTGACTATCAATAAAATAATAATTATTATAATTCATATAGTTGTCGATTTTTTATGGTCCCTGATGTCTTAAATTTATTGAAAAAAATTACTAAGTTTTGTTGTAATTTTTTATTACATTATTAATATAAATAATTTTAAACTAGTACATTATTAATTATAATGATTCCTAAATATGATAGTCTAATATTGTTATTCCAAATTTTTCATAACCTAAAAAATGTAGTATTAAAATTACGACAAAAATTTATTCATTTCTTACTGAAAGTTTTTTCTGATATTTTTACTCAAAGATTTTTATGAAGCTTCTATCCTACTTGTTGTTGGCGGTAATATTTTTCTCATCGTGTTCCAAGCCAGCGAGTTTCGAATACAGAGATATAAAGGACTTCAAGATTGACAGTTTGGGATTCGAAAGTTCGACTGTAAGCATGAAACTCGTCTATTTTAACCCCAACAGCTTTGGCGTAAACCTCAAGAGAATTGATTGCGATGTTTACGTTGACCATAATTACCTCGGGAAGTATTTGCTTGACACAGTTATGCATATTGCCAAAAAGTCAGAATTTGTTGTTCCGTCAAAAATGCAGGTCAGCATGAAAAATTTATTCAAAAATTCAATAAACGCGCTGATCTCCAAAGACATGCTGATTGAAGTGAAAGGAACAACAAAAGTTGGAAAAGGTGGTGTTTACATAACTGTTCCATTTAGTTACTCCGGAAGGCATTCATTTGACACCTTTTAATTTCGGCGTATTCCGGTGTATTTTATTGCTTTCCAAGTATATGATGCTTTATTTTAAGATAGGGGAGTATCCGCAGAAACATGATTAATTCGTCGCGTATTTTAGAATTAAAAATTTGCGAGTCAATAATTCGCAGTGTCAATTGTCGCGTACCAAAAGATCGGTACTAAAGAAGATGATCAACTTCTCATAACTTTTTGATGTTCCATTTCTTTTACAATTCCAAAAAAGCACCACTTGTACTACCCTTTTATGTTTTGCGTTTTTCCAGCCAATTGCAGTTCTTGTTCAATAACACTTTGTATATTAACGATGTTCACCAATAGAGTTCGTGAATAGTCTACCATTAGAAAAGGCAGACATTTCGTAGCCAATATCTAATATCCAAACCGCCTCCTCACTTATCATTTACTCATAAATTTCATGCGTCTGCCAGTACGATTTGTCTACGTTTTCATTTATTTCACCTTAAAAGTCTGAAATCAACCCAAGCTTAACCTACTAATAAATTAGTGCCCACCATAACAAATAAAATTTAGCGCCCATGTAAGCATGGTAAGCAGTATTTACTCGGAAACAAAAAAGCCCTTTAATTCTTAATGCAAGAATTAAAGGGCTTTTAAATATGCTTGACAACGAACTAATTCAAGTTGTTACTCACTTAGCAAGCTATTTGTTGCAGAATTCATCACAATAGAACTCACTCCATCATCACTTCCGGCACCTGTTTTTCTTTCATCCTTTAGCTGTAGTTCAAGGTAGTATTTCATCAAAGGCCCGGCCATTAGAATTGTGACCATGGTCATTACAACAAGACCTACAAATATTTTTTCATCAATAATTCCGGCCTGCAACGCAATCATTCCCAAAACTATTTCCTGCGATCCTCGTGCATTCATACCGAAAGCAATTGCCATAGATTCATTCCGCTTAAGACCACTCATTCTGCCACCTAACCAGGCGCCTACTATTTTGGCAATACATGCAATACCTAATATTACCGCAACAACCGAGATGTCAAAATTTGTAATAAAGTTTACCCGGAGGCCAACTGAGGCAAAAAACAGCGGAGCGATAATGTTTATAATAAACTGCTGAAATAAATTCTGGATATGGTGATTAAAGTGCTTCGAATCACCAACTGCAACCCCGACGAGGAATGCGCCAAAAATGCCCCTGATCTTCAAATATTCCGTAAAAACAGCGCCCAATATACACAGACAAACAGCTGCAGTCAGCACTCCGCTGGGAACAGTAAGATATTTAACTGCGAATCCCAATATCTTATCGACCAGCCATTTGCCGATTGTAAGCATAAATGCAACGAAGCCTAGTATCATCAATACAGATGTTGCGGTGGCATCTCCTTTGGCATTCATCATCTGTATAATAATTGAAAACAATATCCATCCGAGAAAATCATCAATCATTGCCGCAGTGAGCACAAGACTTCCAACCTTGGTTCTGATAATGTTTAGGTCGAGCAACACTTTTACAATAACAGAAAGCGCTGTTATCGAAAGCGCTGTTCCAAAGAATAGTGCCGGAATCAACCTGTCAGTGGACGGAACGTCAAATATGAAATCGTGAAAAAACCATATACACAAAAATCCGACAGCAAAAGGAAATGCGATGCCCATAAAGCTGATGGAGGCCGCTTGCTTGCCCTGTTTTCGAATTTGTTTCAGGTCAACTTCGGCACCTGCAATAAACATTAGCATAATAACGCCAATATTTGCAAGTCCATCAAACGCGCCATAAGCCCTTGCCTGGCTTTTAAATATCTCGTTAAACAAATCAGGAAAAACAGAACCGAGAAGCGAGGGCCCGATAATAATGCCTGCAAGTATTTCACCAACAACAGCAGGCTGTTTAAACTTTCTGAAAATTTCCCCTAAAAGTCTTGAAGCAATTAGAATAACACATACGATGATGAGGAAATACAAGACCTCATCAGAATTGAGTTTGGAAACCATAAAGCGGTTTTAAGTTTAGTTTTAGTTCTTTTTTGCAAAAGAGTTAAAACAAACCTAAGAATAAAATCTATAATTTCTATCAGCCTAATAGGAAATAAGTAAAAATTAATGTTCGCTCGACGCTGTAGGTTGTTTGTTGTGGAACCAGCTTTTACTTATTATGGCATCGCCGGTTGCGTCGCACACTTTTACTTTATAACATTGATCATCATGATACAGCCGAAGCACATATCGCATATAAATTTCCGATGTTTAGTCGCACCGGGATTTATGCCTTGTGTCAATTAAATATTGAATTTTCCACAAGCCGTTAAGTCTAACCAACTGATAAGAGTCAACTCCGCAATGACTGAATTTACCTTTGTAATAAAATTTATAGGGTGCCCATGCTATAGCAAGGTTATCATCTATGCGAATGATATCAAAGGTAATTTGTTCGTCTAAGTCGTTCTTCTGCTGTTTGCTTATAAAACCCGCAAAATCACTTACAGTTTCATTGAGAATTGACTCCCGTCCATCCTTTACCTGCACAGATTGTAAAATGCCCGAACTTGCAAAGCAATCTGAAAGCATGGCACTGTCGCATTGCTTCATTGCTGTAAACATTTTATTGATGACTGCTTTAACCGAATCTTCTGCGGTTTGCGCCTTGCCCGCTAACCCAAGTATAAAAACAGTAATAAAGAGTAGTGATGATTTACGCATAATAAATTTTGAATTGAATGTAGCATTAAATGCTCAGGATAACATATCCGTTGATCAGAAATAATGAGGAGTGATAATTTGGTGCGTAAATGGTACTACAGTTGAAATGCTGAATAGCGATTCGAACGCACAAGAGTGCGACGCAACAGGTGTTGCCATGAAAAACATAAGCCGGAAACAAAAAAATTTAGCTACAGATACCCAAGTATTTTGAGCATACTTTGAGCAGTTTGTTCTTTTGCATACACCCAATCAACCAGCTTACCATTTTTATCGTAGCCTACGATAATGTGTTTCGGCGATGGAATGAGGCAGTGTTTTATGCCGCCATAGCCACTTATCTGATCTTGGTAAGCCCCCGTATGAAAAAAACCAACGTATAACGATTCTTTGTCTTCCTGGGCAGCCAGCGCCGCAGAGGCATGAGACATATGATGTCCGGTTGGCGTAACGGTTAACTTAGGAAGAAACACTTCATTTATGTGTTCCTCTGAATCATAATAGTCATGACTATCGCACGTAATACCGCCTAAGACCACCCGTTGATAATCATTGTCCCACTTATTAATGGGAAGCATCAGAAACTTTTCGCCAATGCCCCAAGTATCGGGAAGTGTAGTAATGAACGACGAGTCGATCATATACCAGGTTTCTCGGTCGTTCTGCATTTTTTGAGAAACCACACTGTAGATGTGTGCCATGCTCTCCCCTACTGTAAAACTTCCAAACTCTGTATAAATATTTGGCATGGGAACCTTAGACTTCTTGCAAGCCTTTTTAATATTACCAACAATCTCATTGATCATAAATTGGTAATCGTATTCAAAACCCAGTGAATGTTTTATTGGAAAACCGCCGCCGATGTTTATAGAATCAAGTTCAGGGCAAATCTTTTTTAGCTGGCAATAAAGGTTAATGATTTTATTCAATTCACTCCAATAATAGATATCGTCTTTTATACCTTTATTTAGAAAGATATGCAGCATCTTAAGCTGAAACTTGTGTTCGTTGCCCTCGATCTCATCTACATAAAACTCTAAAATATCTTTTGAACGAATGCCAAGCCTTGATGTGTAAAAAGGAAAATTAGGTTCTTCTTCTGCTGCGATTCTTATCCCGAGTTTAAATGGTTGTCTTACACTTCTTTTGTAGGCAACCAACTCTTCTTTATTATCTAAAACAGGAATTACATTCTTAAACCCTGTGTTGATCAGCTTGGCAATTCTCGAAGTGTATCCCTTTTGCTTGAAACCGTTGCAAATGATAAAGGTATCTTTCGTGATCTTTCTTCTTTGATATAATTTATTGATGATCTCAATATCATATGCATAAGAAGTTTCCAAATGAATTTCATGCTTAAGGGCCTCTTCAACCACAAAAGAGAAATGACTGCTTTTTGTGCAGTAGCAATAGAAATATTTGCCTTCATACTTATGCTTCCGCATAGCTTCTGCAAACATTTTTTTAGCCTTGTTTATCTGCATTCCAATCTTTGGCAGGTAGGTAAGCTTCATTGGCGTACCATACTTTTCAATAAGTGGCTGGAGGTTTAATCCATTAAACTCAAGATATCCATTATCCCCTATATCAAAGCCTTCCTGGGGGAAGTGGAAGGTTTGTTTCACCAAAGCGGTGTAGGTATTATTCATCCCTTCGGGTTATGTATTTTTTTTGAAAGATTTTTTATGCCGTGCAAAAATACTTTTTTGCTTTAATCATCGCACAAAAAAAACCTACTCCTAAATGGAGCAGGTTTATAATAGATTTTTCAAACATAATTATTTCACTGAAATAACCAGCGCCTTAAAACTATCAGGCTCATTCATAGCGAGATCAGCAAGCATCTTACGATTGATATCAATTCCCTTCACGCTAAGTTTGTTGATAAACTCGCTATATGTAATCCCTTCTTCCCTCACGGCAGCATTTATACGGGCAATCCACAGCTGACGGTATTCACGTTTTTTCAGCTTCCGCCCAACGTAGCTATAGGTCATCCCTTTTTCGACTACGTTTTTGGCAACGGTGTAAACATTTTTACGCTTACCATAAAAACCTTTAGCCTGGTTAAGGATTTTCTTTCTTCTTGCCCTTGAAGCAACGGCATTTTTTGAACGAGGCATAATATTATTTTTTTAAACCCTTGTTTCAAATTAAGAAATTCGGGCTTGGTTTTCGAATTAATTTGAAACTATTTTAAACGCAATAAACGCATCACAAAATCTTTGTTAGCCGGGCCAACAATACCGTCTTTTCGCAGTGCTCTCTTCCGTTTTTTTGATTTTTTGGTAAGAATGTGTCTCTTGAATGCTTTCTGGAAAGTGATCTCGCCTGAGCCTGTCACCTTAAAGCGCTTCTTTGCGCTGGAGTTTGTTTTTACTTTTGGCATTTAATAATCTTTTTAAAGACTACACCCTGCTGGCGCTCCCTAACAGAAGGGAAACTTGTTGAGCCTTACGGGAAATGGGCTGCAAAAGTATGGGAAAACTGTTGTATAAACCAACAACCCGGCAATTTTCTTTTGGGAGCCCTGCTTGTGGAATTTATGCAGCTTTCGTTGCGTTGCACTTTTCAGCTTACTGTTCACCATTCGGCGCAATGGCCGTTCGACAAACATTTATGTGTAATTGCATGTCTTCAGTCCACAGTTAAAGCGACGAAACCTATCTTTGCCGGATGTCCGAGAAAAAGAATATACGTCATTTAACCCTCAGTGAGATTGAAAATTACTTTGTGGATATGGGCGAAAAAAAATTTCGTGCCAAACAGGTTTATGAATGGATATGGCAGAAGCACGCTTTTAGTTTCGCCGATATGACCAACTTAAGTAAAGAGCTTCGTACACGGCTGGATAACGAATTTTCTCACCCCTCATTAAGATTAGACACCACCCAATATAGTGAAGACGGCACTATTAAAAGTCGTTTCAAGACATATGACAATCACTTGGTAGAAGGTGTTTTAATTCCGACCGAGGAAAGAAAAACCGCCTGCGTTTCATCCCAGGTAGGGTGCAGCCTTAGCTGCAAATTTTGTGCAACCGGTTATATGGATCGCAAAAGAAATCTCACTTACGATGAAATCTACGACGAAGTAGTGCTGATTAACAATCAAAGTGAGCAGGCGTATCAAAAGAAGTTAACCAACATTGTCTTCATGGGAATGGGTGAGCCACTTCTTAATTACAGCAATGTTTTAAAAGCTATTGAGAGAATCAGTGCCGAAGATGGCCTGTTCATGAGCCCTAAAAGAATAACTGTTTCAACTGCAGGCGTTGCCAAACAAATCAGGAAGTTAGGCGATGACAAAGTGCGGTTTAAGCTCGCCTTATCCCTTCACGCTGCTAATGATATTAAGCGAAATGAAATAATGCCCATCAATGAAACAAACAATATCAAAGCACTGGTAGAAGCGTTGAACTACTTTTACAAACAAACAGGCAACGAGATTACATTTGAATACATTCTTTTCAAGAATTTCAATGACTCGCAAAAAGACGCAGAGGAATTGGTTAAAATTTACCGGCAGGTTCCCGCTGACCTGGTAAATATCATTGAATACAATCCCATCGACGCATTCAGGTTTGCAAAACCAGCCGAAGATGTGATCGAGAACTTTATGCACTATCTCGAAAAAAATCGCGTGAATGCAAGATTAAGGCGAAGCCGTGGAAAAGATATTGACGCAGCATGCGGGCAACTTGCAAATAAATAAATCGCTAAAATAATTTGGGAGATCTTTAAATTTGAGATTTGGAATACCAATCTCGTTAACTCACAACATTCCTCAATCGCTAAATCAGCAATAACATATTCATTCACTACTGTTGTAAAACAGCAAATTAAACAAAATGTCAAAAAGCGCATTTGATAAGTTTATCAACAAGGAATTAAAAGGTGCAAAAAAGAAAGAAGCTTACCGGCAAGAAAAAAGGCAAACCAAGCTCGAACTAAAAAAGCGTGGTGATGAATTGCGAAGAATCAACGAAGAACGGTACAAACTTGTAAAACCCGCCGAACACAAAAGTGAGAAAAAAATCGAAGTACCTGCGAAGAAAGCATACTTCATTTCTCCCAAAGAGAATTCTCCCATCAAAAAACACCTTAAAACAAAAGACAAAAATGCGCCAAAATATAGAAAAGGCGTTCCTGTAAAACAAACCTGGGAACAAATCACGCAAAAGCCAGTTTCAAACCAAGAACCGGTGGAAGGACTAATGCCGCTCAACAAATACATAGCACATTCCGGCATTTGCGGCAGACGAGAAGCCGCAGAACTTGTCAAAGAAGGGAAAGTTCAGGTGAACGGCTCGATTGTTTTTGAACCCGGATTTAAAGTTTCTACGCCAGACAAAGTACTCGTAAAAGGCAAGCTTGTCCATCTTCAAAAAAACCTTGTTTACTTTCTTTTGAATAAACCCAAAGATTACATCACCACAGCAAAAGATCCGGAAGGACGAAAAACAGTTTTCGATCTTTTAAAAGGTGCCACCAAAGAAAGAATTTATCCCGTTGGACGCCTGGACCGTAATACAACCGGTGTACTGATTCTTACTAACGACGGAGAACTTGCACAAAAACTCACCCACCCATCTTTTGAGGTTAAGAAAATATACGAGGTAAAACTCGACAAGCCTGTCACCAAAAAAGATCTCGAAACAATTGTTTCAGGCATTACGCTTGATGATGGTTTTGTTAAAGCCGACTCCGTTTCGTATGCCGACGCACATGACAAAAGCGTTGTAGGTATTGAGATACACAGCGGCCGTAACCGTATTGTTCGCAGAATATTCGAACATCTGGGTTACGATGTACGAAATCTTGACCGCGTAATGTTTGCAAATCTTACTAAGAAAAACGTCGACCGCGGCAAATGGAGGCCGCTCAATGAAAAAGAAATCAGGCTGCTAAAATTCATGAACCAGTCTTTTGTTCGCAATAAACAGTAAGCAGCTGTTTATATATCATTTTTTCAGGCACTATTCATTTAAAGCTGGCAGGCATGAGCACTCACCATATTAAATCACACATCATTTTTGAGAACGAATATTTTGTTGTACTCAACAAACCATCGGGTTTGTTAAGTGTTCCCGACAGAATGCAATCCGAAATTTCGCTTAAGGATTTATTGTTACAGCATTACGGACAAATATTCACCGTGCATAGGCTCGACAAAGGAACCAGTGGCGTAATCGTCTTTGCAAAGGACGAAGAAACACACAAAGCACTTTCCTCAATTTTTGAGAGCCGCGATGTAGAAAAAAATTATCTCGGCCTTGTGCATGGAAAGTTGGCAAGTGCAAATGGAAGCATCGATGCGGCTATTCTGCCTCATCCGGGTAAGGATAATAAAATGGTGATTCACGTAAAGGGTAAGGCGTCTTTAACCGATTATGAATTGCTCGAAGATTTCCGGCTTTTTTCGTGGGTTAAATTTCGCATACATACGGGACGCACCCACCAGATACGCATTCACATGCACCATATTGGCCACACCATTGTTTGCGATGAGCTTTATGGTACTGATGAGCCAATTTATCTTTCGGCGCTAAAAAGAAAATACAATCTCTCTAAGAAAGAAGACACCGAAAGACCCATATTGTCAAGACTTGGCTTGCATTCATGGCAACTAAAATTTACACACAATGGAAAGAAATATGCTTTTGAAGCAGAAATTCCAAAAGATTTAAGGGCTTTATTACAGCAATTGAGAAAGATCCAAGGCAAGTAATACTTTATGTTCCAAACGGCAACGCGTTGATCATCTTTCGTTGCGTCGCACTCTTGTGCTACAGCAATTCTTTTCAGCATCGATACTATTCAAGATTAGCGTCCAGCAGTGTCCATTCAATACCACGATCTTCTTTCAATTTATAGCTTAGCAACAATTCACCAGCTACATGCCCATCGGTAAATTCTGCCACCGCCCATTGTGTTTTGATAAGCTGAATATTCCAAAAACGCATCGTTCCACCAAGCCCTGCTTTGTACGGAATAAGATCGGTTCTGTTCAAAAGGCTGTCTACTATTTGCTGAGGAGCTTTTTTTAGCCCATGCATTCTCAGTTTTGCAATGTCATGCTTGCCAAAAAAGCTATTGATAAGCGAAGAGTCTGCTACGATTGTTCGATCGGTCGAATCAACTTGCAAACGATAACAGTTTAATGAATCTCTCAATTGCAATACCTGCTGTTGCAAATTGTCGTCCGTAATATTTTCTCGACACGAAAGGGAAAACAAGAAAAGTATTGCTGAAATAAATGAATAGGCAGTCTTCATAGATGATTTTTAGGAGATGAATTTGCTTGCTGCGCCATGCACTACATTACAAGAGTGCGACGCAACAAAAGCTTAATTATTAATCAGTCGACCGGCTCCAGAAAATTGTTTGAGTCTAAATTTTTATACCAAGTGTAAATACAAGGTTGCCGCGGTTGTTTTGCTGGTTGGCAAATACATTGGCTTTGTCATTAAGACGATAGGGAAAATTCACGTCTTTATTCATAGAGTAACCGTAGGCCAGATCAAGAAAATATCCATGTTTTCTGTAACCCAAGCCACCTGTCAGCAGAAACCGGCTTGCTTTTAAACTTTTATCGGCGTAGGGTGAACCATAGTAAGCGCCGCCAAGCCTTACCGCAATGGGGTCAAACTTCAACTCACCGCCTAATTTAAAATTGAAGTTCCCTTTATAATAATCTTTTATTACATCGTTCATAGCGTTGTAATAATCGTTGGCGGTTTGATCGTCGCTGTTCTCAGCCGCGGTTGAATAGCGTGCACCGCGATAATTTACATACTCCACATCGGCAGTAATAAAGCCCTTTTGTTTTTTAGTATCGGCAACTGATCCAAAAACAAAAGAAAAGCTTCCAAGCAACCTGTAAGGCGTTACAAGATTATAATGCACTTCACCGGCATTGCCACTATTAAGGTTATCGCTTGTTTCTGAAAGTAATCCCGCATAAGCTTCGGTGTTGGTTGTCATGGACGAGCGGATCTTATCTTTCAAATCGAGCAACGTTGGTGTGTGAAAAGCAAAGCCCAGCCTGAATTTATCCTGGAGTTTATAAATAAAACCCAGTTTGGCATTGATTCCGGCACCTGAAGTCCTGTAATTTTCTTTATATTCAAAAAAATCAAAATTATTGTCGGGATTTGTTGTAAGGTCGGTTTCTTTATACGACAAGTCTCTTGTATAATCAACAACTGGTATATTTAAACCAACTCCAAGGAAGAGTTTGTCGGCAAAATTGCCGGCCCATGCAAGGGCTATTTCGTGAATGCCACCCTTGGTATCTTCATCACGTTCCTGCGAAACACCTGTGCCAATGGGGACCAAACTTTTGTACCCGATAAGTTGGCCATTGCTATTTGTTGAGTCTATGAGATAAGTTCTGTAAGCAAGAGAGGAACCAAAAATATAATTATTTTCAGCGGCATAGGGACTGGCATTATCCCTTATCAATTCTTCCAGGTACTTTTCAGAGTAAGAACTGTAATTGTTCGAGCCCTTATAATAAGTATGGTTATTAAAACTTGCCAGTTGGTTTACCGAAATAGAGAAAGCGCTGCTTACCATTGGCCCATTATACCGGCTAGTGCTACCCAGCACAAAACCGGTTGCACCATATGCAAATCCATTTTTCTTCAGCGCATCGTCACTTCCGAGGTAAGTACTTTTCGTATTGTTGAACAGCATTCCGGGTGTGAGTATTACTTCCCCTGTTTTATATAAACCTATGCCGGCAGGGTTTACATTATTAGCGGTAATATCGCCACCCAAGGAGCCAACGGCGCCGCCGATACTGTTAAATCTTGCCGTGCCACCAGGCAAATACCAAGAAAACTTTAACGCATCTTCGGGTTGCTGCGCATCAGCCTCTGACAGGAAAAAAATAAACGCTAAAAAAAATAAGAGATACTTGCTCATGCAGCGGTTTTTTAGGTAATAATTCTTCTGCTACAGCATTTTTTATGCTGAATATAATGGTTAACTAAAAAAGACACGTTTTAAATTATTTCATTGGCGGTCTCGATGGCCTGGTGCCGCCACTGCTGCTACTGCTGTTAAAACCACCACTTCTGCCTCCCGCATTGTTACTTGGAGTATAGCTGGAGTTAAAAGATCGCGTAGGGTTATTATCTGTGTTGTTATAGTTATAATTGCTGTTGTTATTATTCGAAAAAGCACTCTTCAACAAACTGCCAAAACTTTGCTTGTTAGCATTGTTATTGTAATAATAATTTCCGTTACGGTATGCACTCAAATTAGCCTTACCAGTTGACCCGTAATATGCCCTCGGGCTTTTATAATAAACAATAGTGTAATAAGGATTGTAGAAAGAACTCCACGGTGAATAATAAAGCCCAAAAGACCACGCTGAATATGGATTGTAAGGATTAAGCATTACCTGCCTCGATGGAAAACAACTGTAGCCAAAATCGTAACGACTGTCATTCCAATAACTGTAATCGTCAATTGCATCCCATTGATATCGGTTATGAACTTTCATGCGCAAATAATTCTCTTCGCCGGCCGATGTATAATCTTCATACCTGTCGTTCTCAGTAATAGCAGCCTTTGTACCAGGTGAATAATACACATCATCTGGCGTACTACCGGTTTTATACGCAGTTGAACAGTTGCTGAAGACAACTGATAAAAGCAATACAGGTAATAAGATCTTTTTCATAAAAAGGTTTTAAAATTTCTACCGCGAAGTTACTACTTTTGCCCCGCTTCAATACCGCAACTTTGTTGCAATAAAGTTATGTCTTGTTGGTTGGATAAGTGTAACTATTTCTGTTAACGTTTGTCCAAAACTAATGTTTGTTGAAGCGATTTTTTATTGGACCCAGCTTTCATAAATTAATTGAACATCCGTTGCGTCGCACTCTTGTACTTTTTGTCCGGCAAGAAGCAAAGAAAACAGCAGAACGATGCGATAAACGAGAAAAGCTTTAACATTAGCATTTTATGTCAAAAGAAATTACATCAAGGGAACAGGACTATTCACAATGGTACAATGATATTGTGTTAAAAGCAGGGCTTGCAGATTATAGCGCCGTTCGGGGTTGCATGATCATCAAGCCCTATGGCTTTGCGCTTTGGGAAAAAATGCGCGATACGCTTGACAAGATGTTTAAAGACACCGGTCACGTGAATGCCTATTTTCCGCTGTTTATACCAAAAAGCTTTCTGAGCAAAGAAGCAGCGCACGTCGAGGGGTTTGCTAAAGAATGCGCAGTGGTAACACACTACCGCCTGAAAAACGATCCCGACGGTAATGGCATAATCGTAGATCCGGATGCGAAACTCGAAGAAGAACTGATCGTTCGCCCCACCTCCGAAACAATAATATGGAACACCTATAAAACATGGATTCAGAGTTACCGCGACCTTCCTTTACTCATTAACCAATGGGCTAACGTAGTACGTTGGGAAATGCGTACCAGGCTTTTCCTTAGAACAACAGAATTCTTATGGCAGGAAGGGCATACGGCACATGCAACAAGGCTGGAAGCCATTGACGAAACAGTACGGATGCTGAACGTTTATGCCGACTTTGTTGAAAATTACATGGCAGTGCCGGTAATAAAGGGGGTAAAATCTGAAAGCGAACGTTTTGCGGGGGCAGAAGACACCTATTGCATCGAGGCACTAATGCAGGATGGCAAAGCCTTGCAGGCCGGCACATCACATTTCCTCGGACAAAACTTCGCCAAAGCATTCGACGTCAAGTTCAGCGACAAAGAAAACAAACTCGATTATGTATGGGCAACTAGTTGGGGAGTAAGCACGCGTTTGATCGGGGCGTTGGTAATGGCTCACAGCGACGATGATGGCCTTATTCTTCCTCCCAAAATAGCTCCCTTGCAGGTCGTTATCGTTCCTATCTTTAAAGGCGATGAGCAGTTGGGTGTTATTACTGAAGTAGCTGGGAAAATTGTGCAGGAGTTAAAAGACCTGGGTATTTCCGTGAAATATGATAAATCGGATAACGTAAGGCCGGGATGGAAGTTTGCCGAATATGAAAAGCAGGGAGTTCCCGTGCGTATTGCAATCGGGGCAAGAGACATCAGCAACAATGTTGTGGAAGTGGCCAGGAGAGATACCAAGGCAAAAATGACTGTTGATATCAACGGCTTATCGTTTTACATCCAAACACTGCTCGATGAAATTCAACTGCACATGTACAATCGTGCAAAAGAATACCGTGACGATCACATAACAAAGGTCGATAGCTGGAATGAGTTTATCCATGTACTGGATGAAAAAGCCGGTTTTGTGTCAGCACACTGGGACGGCACAGCAACAACTGAAGAAAAGATAAAAGAATTGACGAAGGCAACTATCCGGTGCATTCCGCTCGATAATGAACCTTCAGCAGGTAAATGCATTCTTACAGGGAACCCTTCCATGCAAAGAGTGCTGTTTGCCAGAGCATATTAATGACGAATAGGTTAGTTGGTAGAAGCCCTGCATTAATTGTGCAGGGCTTTTTATTTTGGAAATTGCGTATATTGAAGTCCATCAACTACACACTTATGAATCAGGATTACCAGCAACAGCAATACCAGCAAAATTTTCCACCTAAAAACTGGTTGGTTGAATCGATTCTCGTAACACTTTTTTGCTGTCTTCCCTTGGGTATTGTAGGAATTGTATTTGCCGCGCAAGTAAATTCAAAATTTGCAGCCGGTGATCATGCCGGCGCAATATCAGCATCTAAAGATGCGGGCAAGTTTACCAAAATTGGCTTTTGGCTTGGTATTGCACAGCTTATCATTGGCATATTGTGGGTGTTCTTTCTCGGCGGATTGGCCATCTTATCTCACCGCAACTACTTTTGATGGTGCTTTTGAAAAAATTAAATAGTAAGCCTTTCTTGCTGGCTGCATTTGCATTGAGTTGCATGACCCTGTTGTATTTTTTCCTGTTTCCGTTGTATGGCCAATACTTTCCCAAATGCATTTTTTATAATGCTACCGGGTTATACTGCCCAGGTTGTGGATCGCAAAGGGCAATAAGCGCTCTCCTACATTTAGATATTGCTGATGCAGCGCATGACAATTTACTTGCCATTGTTTCTATACCTTTTCTGGTATATGCCTTTGCACTTTATGTAACCGGCGATGATGCCCCAAAAAGATGTTCGCTTTTCTATTCGCCCTTATTTGTAAAGTTTGTCTTGGCCGTGGTGATTTGTTTTTGCATAGCCCGTAATATTCCGGCTTATCCATTTACGCTGCTGGCGCCTCTAAACTGATTTTGCCGCGCAAAGAACAAGACGCACAAGAGTGCGACGCAACAATTGGCCCAGTAAACATTTGATGCCTGTACCATAATATGTATTTTAGCCGATATTCATTTTTGCATTTATCTTCGAAAAAAACTTACTGTGAAACCATTTGTAACACTAGCAATATTTTTCGCGTTATTTATTGTTTCCATCACAACCGTATCCTGTAACGGAAAGGGCCAAAAAACCGATAACATAAAGAAAGATACCATTCCGGCGGCAGCAGCCGATGACATGGCAATTCCCGGAAGTTTTAGCACGCAGAGTGCGATTATATTTGACAGCAACAAGCTAACAACCTTTTTTCAAAAATACCCGGCTTTTAATAACTACAAACAAAACATTGACTCGTTTTATGAGAATCGAAAGTTCGCGTTTGCCTGGTTCGACAGCAAAGGTATTATTGAACAAGCAGGCAACCTGTTAAACAGGATGGTGAACATTAACCAGGAAGGATTACCAGATTCCATTTTCTATAAGGCTGAGTTTACAGACATGATAAGCAACGATGGTTTAGACAGCGCAAACAAACCTGCCGTTTACACCGAGCTAATGCTTACCGCACAATACTTTTATTACGCTGATAAAGTGTGGCAGGGCTTTAATGATAAGACATTGACCTCTATCGATTGGTTTTTGCCAAGAAAAAAAGTTTCATACACACAAATGCTGGATTCTTTGATTGGCGGAAAAGATGTACTAAGCGCAGCGCCGGTGTTCATTCAATACAACCGCCTGAAAGATTATCTCAGGAAATTTCGCAATATACAGGCCTCTGGGGGCTTTCCACAGGTTAAAGCCGATAAAAAATCTTATAAAAAAGGAGATTCTTCGGAAGTACTGAAAACCATCAGATCGATATTGGTGCAAACCGGCGATCTCTCAACCAATGATAACAGCACTCTGTATGACGATGAACTGGAACAGGGCGTAAAAAGCTTTCAGTCAAGATTTGGCATTGCCACCGATGGGGTTATTGGCCAATCATTCATTAAAGAAATAAATACACCAGTTGAAAAACGTATAGAACAGATTATTGTTAACATGGAAAGAAGCAGGTGGGTTCCCGTTAGTCTCACTAAAAACTACGTGGTAATTAACATACCGGAATTTAAACTGCATGTTTTCGAGAATGATTCGTTGGCCTGGAGTATGAACGTGGTAGTAGGGCAACCTGCACATAAAACGGTGATATTTAACGGCGACATAAAATATATTGTATTCAGTCCATATTGGAATGTACCAACAAGCATTAAAAACAACGAGATACTCCCTGCCATCCGCAGGAACAAAAATTACCTTGCCAGCCACAACATGGAATATTATGATGGCGGCAACATAAGACAAAAGCCAGGGCCAAATAATTCACTCGGATTAGTGAAATTTTTATTTCCCAATAGCCACAGTATTTACCTGCACGATACGCCTTCCAAATCTTTGTTTGGCGAAAGCAGTCGTGCCTTCAGTCACGGCTGCATTCGCCTATCAGAACCGCAAAAATTTGCTGAATATTTATTACGCAACGATTCCGCTTGGACTAAAGATAAGATCGTTACCGCCATGAATGCAGGTAAAGAAAAATACGTTACGCTAAAAACTCCACTACCTGTTTTCATCGCTTACTTTACGACTTGGGTAGACGGTTCGGGCAAAATCAATTTTCGCAACGACGTATATGGGAGAGACAGCCGCATCTCCGAGATGCTTGTGTCCAAGAAATAACAGTGTTGCTACATTCTATTGATTGTATCTATTTCCATTATTTCTATACCTTTTACAGGAGGATTTTCGATTGCATAGCTAAGCGCTTTAAGCATTTGCTTTAGCGTTACCAACCGTAAAGCCTTTGCTTTTTTTGAGGTGAAGGGTATCCATTCGAGGAACTTGAACAAGGGTTGAAAAAAAAGCGGCCAGTAATGCCCCGGCCCCACCACATACCAGGGTCGTATAAAAGTTGCCGGCACACCTGTAGTTTTAATCGCCTCCTCTCCCAGCGCACGACATTGCTGATAGTCGCTCATAATATTCGTTCGCTCCTGTGCAACACTTACATAAACAAAATGTGCAGCGCCAGCCTTTTTTGCGGCTTCCGCAGATGCCCGTGCAGATGCAAGATCGATCTGTTTAAACTCGTTTTTTTTACCGGGACCAGGATGCGCCACACCAAGTAATTGCACAAAAGTGCAACCAGTAGGAACTGCAACGGAAAAACTTTCAGCAGCAAAGGCATTTGCAACAACGGCTATGCATCGCTGTGGAAGCTTATCAACAGATGTTTCGCGTACCAAAGCATGCACTTCAAATCCTTTCGACAATAATATAGCAATGAGCCGCCGGCCCATATACCCGGTGCCGCCGGTAATAAATATTTTTTCCATAAAAAGAATACGACATTTTTGTAACTTAAGATTTATGATTTTGCAACCTTCCGCAAATATTTTTTTGACCAGGCAGTTCATTCTTTGGGCATCATCGTTGCGTCGCACACTTCAACTGCAGTACTTCTTACCAGCAGTATTTTGTTTAAGATTTTTCTTAGTGTTCAATTGCACCAACGCAAAAAAGACGTTTATAGCAAACGCTAAATTCCTTCGATTTAATTTAGGAATGCTGTTTATCTTCAGCAAAAAAAAATGGCACAGATAATTAGATGGGGCATCCTGGGTTGCGGAAAGATTGCAAGAAAATTCGCATCCGATCTGCGGTTTGTGGAAGATTCAGTTTTAACAGCAGTGGCTGCAAGGCAAAAGGAAACGGCGGAAGCTTTTGCCAAAGAGTACCCGGCGGCATATGTTCACGAAGGATATGATGCACTTGTTCAAAATCCGGAAGTAGATGTTATTTATATTGCCACGCCGCACAGCCACCATTATGAAAACACGTTGCTGTGTTTACATAACGGCAAAGCAGTGCTCTGTGAAAAAGCCTTTGCTGTAAATGCAAAGCAAGCTGCATCAATGATTGCATTGGCTAAGGAAAAAAGACTATTCCTGATGGAAGCACTATGGACCAAATTTCTTCCTCATTACCATACCGTGTTACAAATGATCCGCGACGGAAAGATCGGTGAAATAAAGAGTGTTACTGCAAATTTTGGCTTCAAGCCTGTTCCTCCTTTTGCGCAGAGAATATATGATCCCGCACTTGCCGGCGGAACAATGCTTGACATTGGTATTTATAATGTTTTTATGGTGCTGAGTGTGTTAGGGAAACCAAGCTCAATAGATGCAGTAATGACGCCTGCGGCTACTGGTGTAGACGACCAATGCGCGGTTACATTCACTTATAGCAATGGCGCCATTGCGCAAATGTTTTCATCCTTTGCCGGCAATCTTGCAACCGAAGCATACATAAACGGTAGCAATGGGCGCATTAAATTATGTCACCGCTTTTATGCACCTGAATCGGTGGTTGAGTATTACCCCGGATTTATAGATAGTGTTGAAATAATTCCCAACGAAAAACAAGAAGGTTGGGGCTATCAGCACGAAGCAAAACATGTTGGTGAATGTCTTCGTGCTGGTTTAAAAGAAAGTCCCGTTGTGACCTTTGCCGATACAATGTTGCTGATGGAAACACTGGATGCCATCCGCTACAAGGCTGGTATATCATACGATGCAGACAAACAATATTCATAACAATTGCCGTGTAATGAGCTGAAGCCTGAAGTGAGTGACACAACGAAGCATCACTATTATTCTGTAGCTGGCTATAAAAAATTATGCAATTCGATTACATTATTATTGGTGCAGGTTCAGCTGGCTGTGTACTTGCAAACAGGCTCAGTGAAGATGCTTCTGTAAAGGTATTGTTGGTCGAGGCCGGGCCACGGGACAACAAACCTGAAATAAAAATACCCGGCGCATATGGTAACCTGCATCGCAGCAAAGTGGACTGGGCATTCTATACCGAACCTCAAAAGCATGTTGACGACAGGAGAATTTTTATTCCCAGGGGCAAAACGCTCGGTGGTAGCAGTTCTACTAACGCCATGGCTTATGTACGAGGTAACAGGCTGGATTATGATGAATGGGCAAAAACTGGAAACAAAGGCTGGAGTTATGACGAAGTGCTTCCATTTTTTAAGATGAGTGAGCACAATGAAAATTTCGATGAACCTTTTCATGGGAAAAACGGACCGCTGCATGTAGGCTTTTCACATCAACCAGGGCCCTTGGGCGAAGTATTTATTAATGCCTGCGAACAAAATGGCATACCTGTCAACAAAGACTACAACGGTTCAGAACAATGCGGCGCAAGCATGCTGCAGTTTACTATAAAAAAAAATTGCAGGCAAAGCACTGCTACAGCATTTCTTAAACCAGCAATGCAGCGCAACAACTTGGAGGTGCTTACGAAAGTTTTGGTACGCAATATTATTGTAAGGCATGATAAAGCCGTTGGCATTGAAATACAAACCACCAGCAAAAGCAGCGAAGAAATTTTTTGCAGCAAAGAAGTTATTTTATCAGCCGGTGCAATTCAATCGCCGCAAATTCTTATGCTGTCAGGCATTGGTGACGGGGAGGAGTTGAAAGCAAACAACATTGATGTGAAAATTGATCTTCCTGCCGTAGGCAAAAACCTGCAGGATCATGTGTGGTCTGGTGCCGAATGCTTGTCTAACATCCCGCTTGGCAACAGCATAATTAAACCATTGAATATGGGCAAAGTCTTGTTGCAGCACTTGTTCCTGAAAAAGGGGCCGCTCGGAAACAGTCCACTTGAAGCAAATGCGTTTCTTAAATCGGATGAAAGTCTTTCCCGGCCGGATATACAATTTCATTTTATTCCCCTCCATGTAGGCAAGGACTACCAGACGGATATTTATAACATCAAGACTTTCCCGAAAACCGATGGGTTTAGTATTATGTCAATTTTACTCAGACCAAAAAGTATAGGCTACATAACATTGCGCGACAATAAAGCGACTACTGCACCGGTTATTCAGCCAAATTTACTATCGGCAGAGGCCGACAAGAATATTTTGCTCAAGGGTTTACGAAAGGCGATGGATGTGCTGGAAGCGCCTGCATTCAATGCTTACAGGAAAGGCGGCCTTCATTTTCCTGATAGAAACTTTAATGAAGATGATCTAAAAACACACATCATCAAGAGCCTTGAAACCTTGTATCATCCAACAGGCACCTGTAAGATGGGGCAAGGAAAAGACGCGGTGGTTAATGAACTACTGCAAGTTTATGGCGTAAAAAATCTTCGTGTAGTTGATGCTTCCATCATGCCTGAGATTACCAGTGGTAATACAAATGCCCAGGTAATCATGATCGCAGAGAAAGGCGCTCAAACCGTAAAAAATACACAATAAGAAATTTTATGAATAATTTTTGACCCAACTAAAGTTCGGACATCCAGTTTTATTATATTTACCAAAAAAACAGTATGATCACAACCAACAAAAAGAAAGCAACGGTGATTGTATTTCTTGCCGCCTTTATATTCTTCGGGGTGGCTGCTTACAATCCGCCAAAAACACCACAAGGTGAGTTTAAGAACTTACAGGTTTTACCAAAAGACATTAGCCATGAATATCTTGATAAAATCATGCATTCTTTTAACGATGCATTAAATGTGAAATGTATGTTCTGTCACGTTCATACCGGCGACGATTGGAGAGCCGGATGGGATTTTGCTGCAGACACCAAAGACGAAAAGGGTGCAGCACGCCATATGTTAAAGATGACCATGGACATCAACGCCAACTATTTTAACTGGGCAAATTCTTCAAGGCCTGATACGATCCGCGCCGTAAGATGCGTTACCTGCCACAGAGGTTCACCACATCCGGATAAAGAAACGATCGACGACCAAATGAAGAAGCTTGGTTTTGGTCAACCACCACCACCACCTCCTCCGGGAAGTGCTCCGCCAAAAAATTAATTGTGGTCCTGGCTTTAGCATAAGTATTTGGCTTTGCTTGCATCGCACCCTTTTTGTTCTGTTCACTAACGAGCATGAATACAAAGTGCCGCGTTAAAAAAGCCTGTAGGCCACAAGTCTAGATTTTAAATCATATTCTTTAAGAAAAAGAGCGATTGAAACCGCTCTTTTTTTCTTTACACGCCACAAACAATTATTTAATGTTTTCGCTCGCCAATTGGCAATAAAAGGTTAGTAAGGTTGGCGGCCCCTCATAACGGACAAATGTCGGAAAATAAAAGATTTGTGTATTTATTACACATTAATTATTTTAGTTGTTTCTAACGAGCTTTTTTAAATTGAATTGCGTATGAGAAGTAGCCACGTAACACTGTTCGAAAAACAAGCGTTTTACATTACCATCTCCATTGATTATTCGCGTTATTTGCCAAAGGCGGATCATTTGTACAATTAAGCAATCAAATATCGATGCTGCAAGAAACGGTAATCCGGGGAACAGGGCTTCTCAACTAAATTCGCAACTCTAAATTTATGGAACAAAGAACCGAACCAATCAAAATGAACAAGGCAACAACTACGGAGGGCAAAGCTGTCAAAGAAAAAAATGCAGGTAAAAAGAAAGCGGCCACCCTGGAAACTACCATTGCTGTAAACGACGAAAAAGTCGTGGAGAAAGCCACTCCCAAGACTATGGCAAATGGCATTAAAAGCAAAGCCGCAAAAAACAAAAAGGCAACACCAGCAGATCATAAAGTTGAAGTGCTCCAAGCTGACAATGACTCGACCGTGGCGGCAAAAAAAACCGCTGCTACTGTAAAAAAAGCACCAGCTAAAAAAGAGGCGCTAGTCACAGGAAAAAATAAAAAAGCAGTTGCAGTACACAAGGTTATTTTCTTCGTGCGCTTTCATACAATCGTTGGTCAATCACTTTTTATAACCGCAAACCATCCTTTGTTTGGCAACGGTGATATTGAAAAGGCTTTACCAATGCAGTACCTGAGTGATGAATTATGGTCTGCAGCATTGGAGGTAGACACCGCAATGATTCCTGCAGGAGGCATCGTTTACAACTACCTTTTGAAGAGTGAAGATGGATCGGTTTCCTTTGACTGGGGTGGTGACAAGGTTATTACCACGGCATCGGTAAGCGCTGAAGAAACGATGATCATCGATTCATGGAATTTCGCAGGTTATTTTGAAAATGCTTTTTACAGCGAGCCTTTTAAAAACGTTTTATTGAAGACAAACTATACTGCGGTTGAAAATAATTCCTCCAAAACATTCACGCATACTTTCAAAGTTAAATCGCCGCTACTTTTGAAAGGGCAAACACTCTTTATACTTGGCAATGCCAAAGAACTCGGTGGCTGGGATGAAAGTAAGTCGCTCATCATGGGACGCAAGACAACAGATGATTGCTTCACTATTAACGTGAATCTCTCTAAGGCAAATTTTCCTCTCTATTACAAGTATGGTGTTTACGACGTAGCTGCGCAAAAAGTAGTGCGCTACGAAGATGGTAACAACAGAATGCTTTTCGATACCGCGGTAAAAAACAAAAAGACGATCGTTAATGATGGCTTAGTTGTTTTACCTTCTACCGGCTTTAAAGGAGCCGGCATAGCAATCCCTGTGTTTAGTCTGCGATCCGCTTATAGCGGTGGCTGCGGCGAATTTGCAGATATAAAACTGATGGTTGACTGGGCAAAGCAAACCGGCCTTAAATTAATACAGATACTTCCAATAAATGACACTACGGCCACCAATACTTACCTGGATTCTTACCCATATGCGGCGATCTCGGCGTTTGCATTGCACCCGATGTATATTAACTTGTGGCAAGCCACAGAGCCAGCAAACAAACATATTGTAGAAGCTATTGCCGAAGATCTTCGCAAATTAAACAAACTGGATACGGTTGACTACACAGCAGTCAATAAACTTAAATGGCAGGTGTTAAAACAACTTTACCCGTTACAAAAAGACGCACTGTTCACGTCTGCAGCATACAAAGCATACTTTGACACCAACAGGCACTGGCTTGTTCCCTATGCGATCTTTTGCTATTTAAGAGACAAATACAATACAGCCGATTTTACCATCTGGCCAACCAATAAAACATATGCTGAAGGCGAAACCATGCAATTGCTTTCTGCAGATAACCCGGTTTTTGATCAGGTTGCCATTCATTTCTTCGTTCAGTATTACCTGCATGTTCAACTAAAAGATGCAACAAATTATGCCCATGAAAATGGCATAGTAGTTAAAGGCGATATCCCAATTGGCATCTACCGCTATGGTGCTGATGCATGGCAACAACCCGAATTGTATCACATGAATTTCCAGGCAGGCGCGCCACCAGATGATTTTGCAATTACAGGCCAGAACTGGGGGTTTCCTACTTACAATTGGGAGCAAATGAAAAAGAATGGTTTCGCCTGGTGGAAACAGCGTTTCGAACAAATGAGTTACTATTTCGATGCATTCAGAATTGATCACATACTTGGATTCTTCCGCATATGGAGTATTCCGCTCGAGTCGGTAGAAGGGATCATGGGTCATTTTGAACCAGCCATTGCTGTACATATCAACGAATTCCGTGAAAGGAATATATGGTTCGACTATAACAGGTTTTGCCTGCCATATATAACAGAAGAATTGTTGAGCGAAAAATTCGGCGATCAACTTGGATATGTACTGGAAAATTTCCTCAATTACGATGGCTTTAACCGGTTCCGTTTCAAACCAGAATTTTCAACACAGCGGCTTATTGAAAATTACTTTTCGTGGCAGGAAGATACCCAGCACAACCAGTGGCTCAAAAAAGAATTGCTTTCACTTACTTCAAATGTTATTCTTTTCGAAGTGCCCGGTTCACAAGGCAAACAATTTCATTTTCGCTTCGGCATGGAAGGCACCATTTCTTTCCAGCACCTCGATGGAGGCACACAGCATCAACTAAAAGAGCTTTATATCGATTACTTCTTCCGTCGCCAGGATAATTTCTGGAGCTACCAGGCGATGCAAAAATTACCAGCGCTAAAGCGTGCAACCAACATGCTTGTCTGCGGCGAAGATCTCGGCCTTGTTCCGGGTTGCGTTCCCGAAGTAATGCGGCAAACGGGCATACTCAGCCTCGAAATCCAGCGTATGCCGAAAGACCCGAAACGCACTTTCTTCCATCCGGCAGATGCACCTTACATGAGCGTGGTAACGCCGTCAACACATGACATGAGCACCATTCGCGGCTGGTGGGAAGAAGACCGGGAGAAAACACAGCAATTCTATAATAACGATCTCGGGCAATGGGGCGACGCGCCCTATTTCTGCGATGCATGGGTTAACAAGGCGATCGTAGTGCAGCACCTATATTCGCCGGCCATGTGGAGCATCTTTCAATTGCAGGATATTCTTGGAAGCGATGTAAAAATTCGTAGGCCAAACCCGCACGAAGAACGCATTAATGTTCCAGCTAATTCAAAACATTACTGGAACTACAGGATGCACTTAACACTCGAAGATCTCAACAAGGCCGATGAGTTTAACAAGGAACTCGGCAACCTGGTAAAACTAAGCGGTAGGGCATAATTTTTTTATTTACCCGACAGCAGAGTGCATAGCATCGCCTCTTGCGTCGCACTCTTGTACAATTAGTTCCGGAAGTCAGCAATACCGGGAAAAACCGAGAGCACTTTTTACAATCGTGAAAAGTGTGAGGATTTTAAACCTGCTTTTTTCTGACTTATTTGCTACAGCACAAGAGTGCGACGCAAGCAAAGCATCATAGCAGTACAGAAGCCGGGTTCAAAAAAATATATTTACATTACTTTAAAGCCATTCTTAAAAAAGGATGGCTTTATCTTTATTCGCAATGAAACTGCAATATTATATAACGAATCTTCCGTTTCAATACCCCTTTACCATTTCCGGCGGGCGTACAAAAACGCATCAGCCGGCGCTCATCGTTTCGCTGCAACTCGGGCCGTTTATTGGCTATGGCGAAGCACCTGCCATAACGTATTACAACATAAGCGTAGAGCAAATGGCTGCCGACCTGGAAAGCAGGAAAAAGATGGTAGAAAAATTTGCACTCACCGAACCTGAACGTTACTGGCATTACCTGCATCATTTGTTTCCCCAAAACCCGTTTTTAGTTTGCGCGCTGGATATGGCATGTTGGGACCTTTTCGGCAAAATGAAACAACAGCCTTTATATAGACTCTGGAATTCACGATGGCAAAACACACCGATAACCGATTACACCATCGGCATCGATTCAATCGAAAACATGGTCGCAAAAATGAAGGCCACACCATGGCCGATCTATAAAATAAAAGTGGGTACAGATAACGACATTGAAACAATAGAAGCACTGCGAAAACATACAGATGCCATTTTTCGCGTCGACGCAAACGCAGGCTGGTCGACGGAAACAGCAATTCGAAAAATTCCGCTGCTAAAGGAGCTTGGCGTTGAAATGATAGAACAACCGCTTGCAAAAGATGATTGGGGCGGCATGAAAATTCTGTACGAAAAATCGCCTTTGCCTTTGTTCGCAGATGAGAGTTGTGTGTTCGAACAAGATGTTGAAAAATGCCATCAACACTTTCATGGTATCAATATTAAACTTACAAAATGCAGCGGCATTACCCCTGCTCAGCGCATGATCAATAAAGCAAGAACACTTGGCATGAACGTGATGATGGGCTGTATGAATGAATGCACGATCGGAAGCGCCGCTATTGCACATTTTCTACCCCAGCTTGACTTCGTTGATATGGACGGGCCATTGCTTTTAAAAGAAGACATCGCAACAGGCATACAATACGACTTTGGAAATGTAAATATCAGCAACAAACCCGGTCTTGGTATTGCCATAAAAAAAGAATTGGAAAATTATATTGCCGGACATGACTAAACCATTTCTTCGGCCCATTTGTCTCTATCATCTGGCGCCAGTTTCCATGGGGCAAAATTATTTTCAGTGTTGCTAAACATGCTGTTCCATTCTTGAGGGGCATTACTTTCTTCCATCACCAAATAACGGCGCAATTGCAGAATAATATCTAGCGGACTTATGCTTACAGGGCATTCTTCAACGCATGCATTACAAGTGGTGCAGGCCCGCAATTCTTCTTCTGAAATATAATCACGAAGCAAGGTTTTGCCATCGTCTTTAAATTCGCCATTGGCATTTAAGTTTTTACCAATTGCTTCCACCCGATCTCTTGTCTTCATCATTATAGTGCGGGGGCTAAGCAACTTTCCCGTAAGATTGGCCGGACAGGCAGCACTGCATCTTCCACATTCAGTGCAACTATAGGCGTCAAGCAAATTTTTCCATCGCAGATCGAATACATCCCTTGCACCGAATTTTTTGTGAGTCTCCGCCGCCGATGCATCCGCTGGAATAATCTCAGGCTGCATCGCATATAAAACTTCTCTTTGAATCTCGGGCATATTGCGCATTTTGCCATGCGGCTCCAGTGGAGCATAGTAGGCGTTAGGAAACGCCAGCAGAATATGCAAATGCTTCGAGTATGGCAGGTAATTTAGAAAAGCAAATATGCCCGTAATATGAAGCCACCAACAGGTTCTTTCAAGCGCTTCTAATGAACCGTTACTCATTCCGCCAATCAGAGGGTGCATCAATGACGAAAAAATGAAATCGCCTGTCACATGTCCGCCATAATGCCCGTAGCCTCTTTGCTGCAGCAAAGTGTCGCAGGCATTCATCGTAAGGAACAACGACATTAGCAATATCTCTGTAGTAAGAATATAGTTCGCATCGCTGCGTGGCCAGCCATCAAGGTCTTTGCTGATGAAACGTTTGAGTTTCAAAATATCTCTTCGTAGCAAAAAGATCACACACACCGTTAACACGCCAACCGCAAGCACCTCGAATGCATTAATGAGAAATGAATATAAACCCATCGGTAATAACCCGGTAAACAAACGATGTGTGCCAAATATTCCATCAAGCACTATCTCCAGCACTTCAATATTAATAATGATAAACCCAGCATAAATAACAAAATGCATCAACGCAACAAGCGGGTTCTTGAACATTTTCTTCTGCCCAAATGCAAGCAGCAAAACATTACGCCAACGCTGCGCAGGCTGGTCGTTTACCTGCTCATCGCAACCTAGATTAATATTGCGTTTTATTTCCTTCACTTTTTTACTGAACAGCCAAACTGCCACAGCCGCTAAAGCAACAAACAGTACCTGTAAAATAATGTCCATATCAAAAGCTTATGCTGCTAAGGTAAAGCTTTGTTCACTTGCAGAACAGGGTTAAGCGCATGGTTTATATTTTTGTGCCCGACTTCAGCAAAATGGCATCGCCTGTTGCGTCGCACACTTATACAGTTAAGCCATAAGCAGCAAACCCTGACTAATAAAAGATATTCCTGCACTCATCAACAGCCACGCAGAGTTTCTACAGTACAAGGGTGCGACGCAAGTAAAGCTGAGTAGTGTGTTAGTGCCGGCCACAAAAAAATCACTTACGCTCCAATCGTTTTGGTTTGTACATTTATGCCCTAAGCTATAGGTATGAACAGATCGAAAAATATCCTTGATAAAGAAGTTATAGAACAAAAGCTTCAACGCCTTGCGCTGGAGGTTGCAGAACACCTGAGCGGCGACAATGCCTCCCTGATTCTTATCGGCATTCGCAACAGCGGTTTTGCCCTGGCAGAAAAAATAGGTGCCTTGCTGCAACCTTACCTGGATGTACCGGTGAAAATAATTTCCATGTCGTTCGACAAACACTTGCCAAAAGATTTTACATTAAGCGAAGACATCGACTTTAACGACAAGAACATTATTCTTATAGACGATGTGAGCAACAGCGGTAAAACCATGCTTTATGCGTTAAAACCATTGCTCAATTTTCAACCAAGGAGAATTCAAACGCTGGTGCTTATTGAACGCATGCATAAACTTTATCCTGTAAAACCTGATTATGTGGGGCTTTCTCTCGCCACCACCATGCAGGATCATATTGATGTAGAAATTAAAGGCTCAGAAATTGCCGGAGCCTATATCGAATAGTCCTTGCCTGAACAATCGGCACGAGTAAATAGCCCGGGAGTAACCTAAGCCCCGGCCGGTTGAATTTCCATGCTAGAAATCATTATTTATACTTAAACTTGTCGTTCCAATCTAAAATGCTTACAATATGGATGCAGCAATACAATCGAAAGTTAATACTTGGCTCAACGGCAGCTATGATCAATCGACAAAAGATGAGATACTTCGTTTGCAAAAAGAGAGTCCTGATGAATTGGTAGAATCGTTCTACCAGAATCTTGAGTTTGGTACGGGTGGCTTACGGGGCATTATGGGCGTTGGCACCAACCGCATTAATAGATACACTGTTGGTATGTGTACCCAGGGTTTTGCCAACTACCTGAAGAAAAATTTTGATGGTACTGAAATAAAAATGGCTGTTGCACATGACAGCCGCAACAACAGCCGCTTCTTTGCCGAAACAACTGCCAATGTTTTTGCTGCCAACGGCATAAAAGTGTATTTGTTTGAATCGTTGAGGCCAACACCAGAACTAAGTTTCGCCATTCGTCACTTTGGCTGCAATGGCGGCGTGGTTTGCACAGCAAGCCACAACCCGAAAGAATACAATGGCTACAAAGCTTATTGGAACGATGGCGGACAATTGGTCCCGCCACACGATAGAAATGTAATACGTGAAGTGGAAGCGATCACTAGTGTCGATGATGTGAAATGGAGCGGCGGCGAGGCAAATATTACTTTGATAGGCGCCGATGTTGATTCTGCTTATACGCTGATGGTAAAAGAATTGAGCGTATATCCCGATGTAATTGCACAACAGCACGATTTAAAAATAGTTTATACTCCAATACATGGCACCGGTATAAAATTGGTGCCGGGCGTTCTCGCCGCATTCGGATTCGACAATGTGAGCATCGTTGAAGCACAAAGTACGCCTGATGGCAATTTTCCAACGGTTGTATATCCAAACCCCGAGGAGAGCGAAGCAATGAGTATGGGTCTCAAAATGGCCAAAGAGATGGATGCCGATATTCTTTGTGGAACCGATCCCGATGCTGACCGTGTGGGCATTGGAGTAAAAAATCACAAAGGTGAATGGGTTTTAATGAATGGTAATCAGACTGCCGCACTCGCATTCAGCTACATGATGGAAGCAAGAAAAGCAAAAGGAATAGCCGGTGCGAATGACATGGTAGTAAAAACAATTGTTACGACCGATATGATCCATAACGTAGCCAAAGCAAACAATGTTGCCTGTTACGATGTTCTTACCGGCTTTAAATGGATCGCAGAATTGATCAAGGAAAAAGAAGGCGTTGAAAATTATGTAATAGGTGGCGAAGAAAGTTTTGGTATGATGATCGGCGATAAAGTACGTGATAAAGATGCTGTATCGGCCGTGGCCCTCCTTTGTGAAATGGCCGCGTACGAAAAAAGCCATGGGCGTTCGTTGTTCAGCAAGCTAATCGACCTGTATGTACAATACGATTTTTACCTCGAGCACCTTATCAGCATCACCAAAAAAGGTATGCGCGGACAGGAAGAAATAGCTGAAATGATGCAGGGCTATCGCAATAATCCGCCGACAACGATCAATGGTGTTAGGGTGGTGCATTTACTCGATTATCAGTTGCAGGTCGGTAAAAATTTAGTGGTCAATGAAATATGGGATATAACGCTGCCAAAAAGCAATGTGCTACAATTCTTGCTGGAAGACGGCACAAAAATCTCCGCCCGTCCGAGTGGAACTGAACCAAAGATCAAATTCTATTTCAGTGTAAATACCAAGCTGGCGAACAAGGATGCGTACGATGAAACACATGCGATGCTCATGAGCCGCATCAAGGCCGTGATCGATGATATGAAGTTGAAATAATTAATGCGAATGATATTAAAGCCTGCCTAACATGCCGTGAATATTTAATTCACGGCATTTTTATTAGCCGCTAGGCAAACATTTAAATTCCGTTTAGATTTGCGCAGTTATGAGAAAGTACGACGATACATACCAACATAAAGGACTAAGAAATCAACTGGTTACAGTTTTACGAAACAAAGGCATCACAGACGAAGAAGTTTTAAGAGCCATCAACCAAATACCCAGGCATTTTTTTCTCGACTCTGCGTTCGATAAGATCGCATACGAAGACCGCGCTTTTCCCATTGGCGAAGGGCAAACCATATCACAACCTTACACGGTTGCATATCAAACACAACTATTGCAGCTAAAACGCAACGAGAAGATACTAGAGATAGGAACGGGCAGCGCATACCAGGCAAGCGTGCTGGCCGAAATGGGTGCAAGGGTTTTCACCATCGAGCGGCAAAAAAGATTATTCGAAGAAAACAAGAATTTCATTTTCAAGCTAAAATATCCCAACCTCAAATTCTTTTATGGCGATGGGTTCGAAGGCCTGCCAACCTTCGCTCCTTTCGACAAAGTGATCATTACAGCGGCGGCACCGTTTATACCCCCAAAGCTAGTGGCGCAAATGAAAACAGGCGGCTTCATGGTCATCCCTGTCGACGAAGGAAGCAGCCAACGTATGCTCCGCATCACCAGGAAAGAAGATGGCACCTACAGCGAAGAGTATTTTGATTCCTTCTCATTTGTGCCCATGCTCACCGGAAAGAATGGGTAAATCTTGAGCCCGGCAGCGGTAGTTGTAGCAGCTTTACTTGCGTCGCACTCTTGTACGATATTGCCATATGCAGCAACGCGTAAAAAACATACTTACAGGACTGTATTTTAATTTTCAAATTTTAAATTTAGCCCCTATATTTGCAGCCCCAAATGGGAAAAAGGGCTGCGTAGCTCAACTGAATAGAGCATCTGACTACGGATCAGAAGGTTTCAGGTT
>DLKC01000099.1 GCA_002478885.1 Chitinophagaceae bacterium UBA7600 | reverse complement strand
ACGCTCCGTTCAGGTTCCTGTCTGCTTATCGCCAACGCAATCAGGCACTGCCCTTTGGATGCATCAACGTAATTGATACAACCTGAAAAAAATTGTTATTCTTCTTATTTTGATTAGCCTGAATAAATTCACTATGTATCTTCAGCATTGAAGAACCGGGCATGCCCGGGATGCGAAGGCCTGGTGCCGGCAAAGGCCATAACCCGCATGCTATCCTGCAGAATGGTTTTCCTGTTCACTTTAAATAATCATGCAATGGACTTTCAAAAAAGAATGATAGCTGTTTTTATTGGCAGTGTTGCTTTTGTCAGCACATCCTTCGGGCAACAATCACTTAAACCGGCGGTTGAACGGTTATTCAATAAAATCGAAAGCGATATTGTTACAGCAGCCGAAGCCATGCCCGAAGACAAATTCAATTTTACGCCGGAAAGCCTTGATATAGCAAACAGCAACTTCAAAGGCGTGAGAACTTTTGGCGGACAAATTCTGCACCTGGCAACCGACAACATCTTTATGTGGAGCGCCATCACCGGCGACAGTGTAAGGGCTGATATTGAAGATGTAAACGGGCCAAAAACCCTTACTACAAAAAAAGAGATCATTGACTATTTAAAAAGCTCCTTTGCTATCGGGCGTAAGGCAATTGCTACGCTCACCGATCAAAATGCCATGGACGAGATGGAGTACCTCTGGAGAAAATTGCCAAGGCTTGACCTTGTTTTTTATGCGTTAACCCATTCCAATGAACACTACGGGCAAATGGTTGTCTATCTCCGGCTGTGCGGCATTACGCCGCCGGCGACCATCAATCAGCAATGAACCGTTGGTCACGGGCACAAGTACCACCATAAACTTTAGTGCTTACCTTCAACTGTTTTTAAAAAGCCAGTTCCCGTAGACTCTAATGACACAAATAACGCGACAATGATCAGAGCAGCCTGTTTTTTTTCCTTCCTGTTTTTTTTCACAGTATGGGTACACGCACAAGCCAACACAGCCGGTGAGCCCGGTGCAATCATCGACAGCCTGGTCAACACTTCCTTCAAACAAAATGAGCCCGGCGTTTCCATACTGGTTGCACGAAAGGGGAACATCGTTTACCAGCAAGCATTTGGAAGTGCCAATCTTGAACTGCAGGTACCCATGCAGCCTGGCATGGTTTTCAGGATTGGCTCTGTCACCAAGCAGTTTACCGCTATAGCCATCCTGCAACTGGTTGAACAGGGTAAAATTGCTTTGCAGGACAGCATTCAGCAATACATCCCGTTTCCCTCAAAAGGGCATACCATAACGATCGAAAACCTGCTGACCCATACTTCCGGAATCATTGATTATGCAAATGCAGATACCAGCGGCAATCCATACATAGAGAGAGAAGACTTCAGCCCGCAGCGGATCATCCCGTATTTCAGTTATCAACCGCTCGAATTTGAGCCCGGAACAGCCTACCACTATTCCAATTCCGGTTACGTGCTGTTGGCATACCTTATTGAAAAAGTAACGGGCGAAGATTACCACGGCTACATGCAGGCGCATGTAATTAACCCTGCAGGATTAACCAATACATTTTACGCGCCGGAGCAACGCGTTGTACCGGGAAGGGTGCAGGGCTATACAAGAGACAGAGGGTTTTACGAAAACTGCGAATACCAGGCACTTTCCCTTGGTTTTGGTTGCGGCGACCTGTTGTCAACAACAGCCGACCTTTTTAAATGGAACAGCGCGTTGCTCGAACACAAACTGGTAAGCAAAGCCATGCTGGAGAAAGCTTTCACCCCTTTTAAACTAAAGAACGGCAGCTTCACGCACTATGGGTATGGCTGGTTTGTTGACACGCTCAATGGAGATATATGTATCCATCACGAGGGCCAGGTAAGCGGCTTCATTGCCATAGAAAAATATTTCCCCCAAAAAGACATATATGTTTCGGTTCTTACCAATGTACGTTCAGGGGAAGACACAACCGGTTTCAGCAGTAACAGGTTCCGGCTTTTTGAAAAAATTGCGGACGTGGCATTAGGCAGGCGGCCGGACAATGAAATCGCTTTAGGGTCAGCCGTGCTCGATGGTTACACCGGCACTTACGAGCCTGTATCAACCTATAAAGGTAAAAAGCCCCCAACGATCACCATCTACAAGGAAAACGGCAACCTGTATGCAGACCTCTCCAACGGTACGGGAAAGCATATGTTGCTGGTAGCCCAAACGGCCACAACCTTTACCCTGCCAGATGTACAGCGGATTAAAACCATTTTCGAATTTGTGAAAGAAAACGGCAAGACAGTAAAACTGGTTGCCACGCAGGATAAGCCGCTCGAGTTTGTGAAAACAAAATAACCAGCACAGGAAGCTGTACACAATGATGTAAATTATTTTGCCGTGCTTTCTTGCTGAATTACGGACCAAATGTACAAGTGTGCGACGCAACGAAAGCCTGTTGCTTTAGTCACCTGCATTGCTATCATTGGGCTTTGCTTGCGACGCTCCGTTCAGGTTCCTGTC
>DLKC01000035.1:264-51525 GCA_002478885.1 Chitinophagaceae bacterium UBA7600 | reverse complement strand
GCGACGCAACGATGATGCCATGCAATACCGCAGCCGGTATAAAAACAAATAATCTGCATTATTTAAATAGTGTTGTGCACGTTTTTGCCTCCTTATTATTCTTTGTGCAGCGGCGGCAGTGTAACCCAGTTGTGACCGTCACGTGCAATCAACGCCTGTGCATCTTCCGGACCCCAGCTGTCGGGTGCATAGTTGGGGAAGTCGACCGGTGGCCTCGCTTCCCAAGCTTCCAGGATAGGCATTACCACCTTCCATGCGGCCTCTACCTGGTCGGCACGCATGAACTGTGTTGCATTGCCTTCCATTACGTCGAGCAACAATGTTTCGTAGGCTTCGGGTTCGTGGCCTTCGTCGTATGCATCGTGGTAGCTGAAGATCATGTCGACCGGGTTTAAGACCATCGCCTGCCCCGGGCGTTTGGCCTGGAAGCGGAGACGGATATCCATCTCGGGTTGAATGCTTATGGTTAACCTGTTTGGCCGCCATGTTTCCGCTGCTTCTGCCGGGAAAGCATAATGCGGCGCCTGTTTAAATTCTATGGTAATGATGGAAGTTTTCTGGTTCATGAATTTGCCGGTACGCACATAGAATGGTACGCCCTGCCAGCGCCAGTTATCTATATAAAATTTAACCGCGGCGAATGTTTCTACTGACGAATCGGGATCGACCTTCTCTTCTTCGCGGTAACTGTTTACTTCCTTACCCTTCATCCAGCCGCTGCTGTATTGGCCACGCACAGCATATTGATGCACTTCTTCTTTTGTTATCCTGCGCAGGGCATTGAGCACATCTACCTTTTTATTGCGGATTTCGTTTGCGTCGAAGCTCACCGGCGCTTCCATGCCCACCATGCAGAGTAACTGAAGAATATGGTTCTGCACCATATCGCGTAGTGCACCGCTTTGTTCGTAATAACCACCCCGGCCCTCTACACCAACTGTTTCGGCAACGGTTATCTGCACGTTTTCGATATAGTTGCGGTTCCACAGCGGCTCGAATAAGGCATTGGCAAAACGAAGCGCGAGTATGTTTTGCACTGTTTCTTTACCGAGATAATGATCGATGCGATAAATCTGGTTCTCATCAAACAGTTGCAGCAACAGCCTGTTGAGTTCGTGTGCACTTTCGAGGTCGTGGCCAAAAGGTTTTTCAACCACGATGCGGGTACACTTGGTATCGTGGCAAATATTAAGAGCGCCCAGTTTGCTGGCAATATCCGGAACAAGCTGCGGCGCAACCGCCATGTAAAAAATGACGTTAGGATGTTCGCCGAATTTTTCTTCGAGTTCCTTTACACAGTCGGCGATCTTTGAATAAGAGGCCGCATCTTCAGCATCCATCTGCAAATAACTTACGTGTTCTGCAAACTCGCTCCAGTGCCCGTTTGGCTCACCTTTGCGGCGGCTGAACTCCTGTATGCCGTTAAATAAATGTTGCCGAAAATTGTCGTTGGAATATTCGCTTCTGCCCAGGCCCACGATCGCGAATTTCTCAGGCATCCAATCATCTATAAATAAATTGTACAATGCCGGCGCGAGTTTGCGCTGGTTAAGATCACCGCTGCCGCCAAAGATGAAAATGACTGACGCAGGAGGTTTGATATTTTTATGCAGTGTTGACATAGTATGTTTTTCTAAAAACGGGTTATTGATTTTTATTGGCCAGCGTTGGAAGCCCAACTCAGCTTCGTTGTGTCACTCACTTGTGCTTTCTGCAGTTTATGCAGCAGTTTGCGTTTTTGCTGAGCGTTGTGCTGCAGTACCAGTGTGCGACGCAAGTAAAGCTTCATTGCTGGCGAAAAGCCCGGTACACAAAACACTCACCTATAATTGAGCTTAGCTTCCCCATTCGGTATGAAATTTTCCTGCCTTGTCGATACGTTCATACGTATGTGCGCCAAAATAATCGCGCTGCGCCTGCAAGAGATTTGTTGGCATGCGCGCTGTGAGAAAAGTGTCAAAATAACCAAGCGCGCTCATAAGGCCCGGCACCGCAATCTTCGACTGAACCGCACTGGTGATCACATTGCGCAGCGATTGTTCTTTGGACTGCAAAATGTTTTTGATGCCATCATCGAACAAAATGTTTGACAAGTTTCCATTGTTGCTGTAAGCCTTGTAAAATACTTCGAGCAGTGTTGACCTGATGATGCAACCTCCTCTCCAGATCTTTACCACGTTGTGCAAGGGAATATCCATGTTCAGCTCACCGGATGCGTAATGCAGCATTGATAATCCCTGGGCATAGCACAGAATAATTGCCGCATACAATGCATCGCCTGTTTGCGCTATGAATGCTTGTTTGTCTGCCTGGATTTTTAAAGCAACCGGGGCGTATTGTGCAGCAGCTTTTACCCTTTCGTCTTTAAATGCGGATAATGTTCTCAGTGCGACCGCCGTGTCGATGGTTGGAATGGCGACGGGTAATTCCATTGCATCCTGGCTGGTCCATTTGCCAGTGCCTTTGCTGCCTGCTTTATCGAGGATCATGTCAACGAGGTCATTGCCTGTTCCGGTATCTTTCTGCAGGAAGATGTCTCTGGTAATTTCTACGAGATAAGACTGCAGTTCACCTTCATTCCATTCTTTAAATACTTCGTGAAGCCGGCTGTTGCTTAAACCCAGGCCGCGTTTCAAAACATCGTACACTTCAGTAAGCAATTGCATGATGGCATATTCAATGCCGTTGTGGACCATTTTTACATAATGGCCTGCGGCGTCTTTACCCATATATGCAACACATGGCTCGCCATTTACTTTAGCACTGATCGCTTCCAGGATGGGTTGCAATGCATTCCATGCTGCTACATCGCCGCCGGGCATAATTGCCGGGCCCGTTCTTGCACCAAACTCACCCCCACTAACACCCATTCCAGTAAAATGAATGCCTTTAGCCTCCAGGTATTTTACCCGGCGCAATGTGTCGGAAAAGTGAGAATTACCACCATCGATGATGATATCTCCAGGGGCGACTAACGGCAACAGGCTTTCGATGACATCATCCACCGGTTTGCCGGCAGGCACCAGCATCATCATTTTTCTTGGTGAAGACAATTGCTGCACAAGGTCGTCCAAAACTCCAACTGCTTTCACATATGTGCCCTTTGTGGCAGCTGCTTCGAGCGTAAGTCCTTTTTTTTCATCGAGATCAAAACCAATTGCGCTAAAGCCATGATCGGCGACATTCAGCAACAGGTTTTGCCCCATCACGCCAAGCCCGATCATTCCAAAATCAAACTGTTTTTGTTCCATCAGTTGCTTATTGAAAAAATGAGCCCGCAAGTTAGCCAAATGACTGATAAGAGCGGGTGAATGGCTTACGGCGGGAATTTATATGACAATTCACCGACAATAAATATCAATTGATACGGGCATTTGAGCAGTTGGAAAAAGCAAAGTTATTTTAATTGATCCGAGTCAGTAATATTGGGGTAATTAATTAGTAAATTTAGAAGGTAAATTATTACCGTATCAAAACCACGTTATGAAACACTATCTACCATTACTTTGCGCTGCTGCTTGCCTTTTTGGATTTGCCGCCAAGTCACAGGTTACCAAATTGTCCACCAATAACAACATTCAGTTCGGCTACCCGTTAGGATCTGTTGCTGTGATGTTTGACGACAATGGTGTATTATGGAAAACGGATGGCACCACAGGTGGCACGACCAATTACACGAGCAAAGTTGTGCTGGGCACCTCCGGCAGTTTTGCCATCCTTAATAACAAGATATATTTTGACGGTCTTACAGCGGCCAATGGCAGTGAGTTATGGGTTACAGACGGAACCGATGCAGGCACTCAATTGGTAAAGGATATTGAATCAGGCTCAGGCAGTTCTTCCCCTTCAGATATAGTAGTGCTGAATAACAAACTTTATTTCTTTGCGAGCACAAGTACTTCAGGTAATGAAATGTGGGTCTCTGATGGTACGAACGGCGGGACCGCCTTACTCAAGGATATTAACCCGGGCGCTGCGGGTAGCTACAATGCCAGTGAGGTTTTTTTAAACGGCAGCACGCTTTTCTTTACAGCGAATGATGGCACGCACGGCACAGAGTTGTGGAAGACTGACGGCACGGAAGCAGGAACAGTTCTGGTAAAAGATATCAATTCAGGTTCAGCCTCATCAAACACGGGCAATATCTCTGCGTTGAATGGCGTAATCTATTTCAGCGCAGACGATGGCGCAACAGGTGATGAGCTGTGGAAATCTGATGGCAGCAGTGCCGGAACAGTGCAGGTAAAGGATATTGTAAGTGGTAAAAAAGGGTCGGCTCCTTCGCAATTCTTCCAGTTCAAAAACAAGCTGGTTTTCCTGGTTGAAAAATCGGGCATTATTCCAACATACCAGATATGGTCTACTGATGGTTCAGGTGCAGGCACCACCATAATTTATGATTATAGTGCGTCTTTTGCTTTTCCGACACTTTTCTTTTCTGTAGTTATTGGCAATAAGTTTTACTATAGCCTCACATCTTTAACCGGAACTGAAGTATGGGGTTCTGACGGAACAACTGCCGGTACTGCCCTACTGAAAAACACCAATGCTTCCGGTGATGATAAAGCCACCCTCTTCCCGGATATCTATGGGGCTGCATTTTCCGGCTCTGATTTTCACACCAAACTTTTCAATGGAAAAATATTCATGACTGCCGATGATGGAACCAATGGCAGCGAGTTGTGGATTACAGACGGCAGTACTGCCGGAACTGTTATGGTGAAAGACATTAATTCAGGAATCGGCTCATCTATCGACCTTAGCAGCCTGGGCTTTTATACCCAAGCTTCTATGTATTTCCCTGCCGATGACGGGTCGCACGGAATGGAATTGTGGAAATCTGATGGCACAGGCGGTGGTACTGCGCTTGTAAAAGACATCAATCCCGGCCTGGGGAATTCCTTTGGTAATTTTGTGATGTTCTTTAATGGCCATGTTTATTTTGCTGCAGATGAAAATGGAGATGGCAATAACGAGCTGTTCAAAATCGATGCAACTGATGTGCTGCCGCTATCTCTTGTTGAGTTTACCGCAACATTGAATGGCAAGGCTGCCAGGCTTAACTGGACAACCAATGATGAAATCAACACAAAAGATTTTACCGTTCAACGTAGTTATGACGCACTGCATTTCGACAATATCGGTTCTGTAAAAGCGTCAGGAAATACGGCTCGGAAAACCAGTTACCAGTTCAATGATGCCGCAGCTTTACAGGCCGGGGTGTCTAAAGTTTACTACCGTTTGCAGATGAATGATAACGATGGTAAATATACCTTCTCAAAAACAGTTGCCTTAAGCATCATACCGCAGGACAAACTTGTTGTAGCATATCCAAATCCTGTAAAGGATTACCTGAATCTTAATTTTAATATAGCTGCCTCCACTATCAATGTCAAGATCATTGATCAAAATGGCAAACCAGTATACCAGCAACAGCTCAACAATGTGCAGCCAGGCACAACACATAAGATTACCACAAGCGCGCTGAAAGCCGGTATATATTATGTACAATGGAACTCGGGCAATGATGTACAATCAGTCAAGATTGTAAAATACTAAGGCAATCGATTTTTATATGCAACGGGGGGAGGAAAAGTTCTTCCCCTTTTTGTTTAAGCAACCGGCTTGCAAAACATGATATTTTTGTAAAAAGTTTTACCATGTCAGAACAAGTAAAAGATTTTAACGACTACCGGCAACGCATGAATGATGTTATTCTCAGCAAGAATAATCTCGTCATGAAACGCTTATGGAACCTCGATACCAATACTTACGAGGAAGGCGCCCTTGATACACGAACTAAAGAAATGCTGGGCCTTGTGGCCAGCATGGTATTGCGTTGCGACGATTGTATTAAATACCATTTAGGCAAGTGCCATGAACTGGGCATCAGTACAGAAGAACTGTACGAAATTTTTGCTGTAGCCAATATCGTTGGCGGAACAATTGTAATACCGCATACAAGAAGAGCGGCTGAATATTGGGAAGAATTAAATAAAGAGTCTTAAAAAATTATCAGAATCTCATAAATTTGACGGAAATCAGTATAACATAACCTGCTTATCTCCATCTTTGTAAAAAGCGTGGTAACGGCGGGGAAAATGGACCTTGGAGCATATCAATCCAAGCCGCTTTTCCCGCAACAATTCAAAAAGATTTATATGAGTACAATGTCTAGCGTAGCCCCAGCCCTCACCGCCAAAGATTTCGCTACAGACCAGGAGGTACGCTGGTGCCCGGGTTGTGGTGATTATTCCATTCTTGCACAGGTACAAAAAGTAATGCCCGGAATTGGTGTACCAAAAGAAAATATTGTAATCGTAAGCGGTATCGGCTGCAGCAGCCGTTTTCCTTATTATATGAATGTTTATGGAATGCACTCCATCCATGGCCGCGCAACGGCTATAGCCAGTGGCTTAAAAGCGTCCAGGCCTGAGTTGAGTGTTTGGGTCGTTACAGGAGACGGAGATTCCCTGAGTATCGGTGGTAACCATACCATTCACCTGCTACGCAGGAATTTTGACATCAATATTCTGCTTTTCAATAACCAGATTTATGGGTTAACAAAAGGGCAATATTCGCCCACTTCAGAAGAACATAAGATTACCAAGAGCACGCCTTATGGCAGTATCGATCATCCCTTCAACCCGCTGGCCCTGGCAAGCGGAGCGGATGCAACATTTATCGCCCGTAGCATGGACCGCGATCCAAAACACCTACAGGCTATGCTCACCCGCAGCCACCAGCATAAGGGCGCTTCCTTCCTGGAGATCTACCAGAATTGCAACATTTTCAACGACGGTGCCTTTGAAATATTTACAGAGAAGGGCAGCAAGCCCAATGAGGCATTATTCATGGAACAAGGCAAGCCACTTATTTTTGGTGCAAACCAGAACAAAGGCATTAAGCTCGACGGCTTTAAACCTGTTGTTGTTGAACTCGGCGATGGCGTTAGTGCAGAAGATCTCTGGATCCATGACGAAAAAGACTTTTACAAAGCACAAATACTCATCCGCATGTTCGACGATCCAAGAATCGAAGGACATTTTCCCCGCCCGTTCGGTGTATTTTACGAGACAGAAAGAGCCTGCTACGAAGATGTTATGGCTATGCAGATCGAAGAGACGATTGCAGCAAAAGGCCCGGGCAATCTCGATAAGCTGCTTCGCGGCAACGAAGTTTGGGAAATTCAATAAACAAACTGATCATATTATCAAAAGCCCCGCTATGCGGGGCTTTTTTATTTTTATGTAACCGGCTGCGTATCGTTGTGCAGCATTCGTTGCGTCGCACACTTCGGCTTAGTTAACCTGTGCCGGCATTACATTGGAATGCTTCCGTTTGTTTCGTATATTTAATGTGTTAGCATTTCCCTCATCACCAAGCATACTTACTATGAAGTTCAGCCCGATGAAATCATTAATCTTCTTCATTTTTATTTTTTGTGCCTTCGCTGCAACTAAAGCAACTGCACAATCAAACCTTCTCTACGATATTGTGCTCACCGGCGGAAGAGTAATTGATCCCGAAACAAAACTCGATGCGGTAAAGAATGTAGGCATCATTAATAACCGGATTGCACAGATCACGTCCGATCCCATCAAAGGAAAACAAGAGCTCAATGTAACAGGGCTTGTGGTGGCACCAGGCTTTATCGATCTTCATGTGCACGGCAGGAGTAATGCAGAGCAGGAATACCAGTTACACGACGGTCTTACCACAGCCCTCGAACTGGAATGGGGCATCGAGTTTTTACAGCAATGGTATGATAGCCGCAAGTCGAAAGCCCTTATCAATTACGGGGCAAGTGTAAGCTGGCCCTTCGAGCGTTGCAAGGCAATGGACAAATACAAAGACAGTGTAAACAACTTATACCATACCGACCTTAGGGGAGATTGGAAAATCGATCATCTTTTTAATGCTATCAGACCTTCTTATACCGATACCATCAGTGCTGCAGAAACAGCGCAAATGTTTGCCAATATCAGGGCCTCGCTTGCAGCAGGAGGCATCGGCATTGGTGTACCAATCGGCTATTTGCCCAAAACAAATCCCGGAGAAATGTTCAACGTTTACCGGTTCGCGGGTGAGTTGCACGCACTTATCTTTTCTCATGTAAGAGAGCCCAACATCAATTCCATTCAGGAAGCCATTGCAGATGCCGCACTTACCGGAGCGCCCCTGCACCTGGTTCATATCAACAGCATGTCTTTAGGCAATATCAACACAGCGTTGGATATGATCGCCAGCGCCAAACAAAGAGGTATTGATGTTTCCACAGAGCTTTATCCATACACCGCTGCTTCCACCCTGTTACAGAGCGCCATTTTCAATGACGGCTGGCAGGAAAGGCTTGGAATGGATTATAACGACCTGCAATGGGTGGCCACCGGCGAGCGGCTTACCAAACAAACTTTCGAAGCTTATCGTAAAACGGGTGGGACCGTGATCATGCACCTGATGCAGCCGGCCTGGATAAAGACCGGCATAGCAGATCCAAATACCCTTATTGCCTCGGACGGGATGCCTTATGCGCCGCTTGCACACCCCCGAACCGCCGGCACTTTTTCAAGAGTTTTGGGTAAATATGTAAGAGAAGAGCAAGTAATTGATCTTACAACAGCCATTGAGAAGATGACTTTAATGCCCGCAAAAAGACTGGAAAATATTGCACCTATGATGCGCTACAAGGGAAGAATACAGGTTGGCGCGGATGCAGACATTACTATTTTTACCCCCGCGACGGTTTCCGACAAAGCAAGTTTTGACAAGGGGCTTGCATTTTCCGAAGGCATCGAATATGTGATTGTAAACGGTGTTGTTGTGTTGAAGAATGGCAAAACGGTTCCCGGTATTTTCCCCGGGCAGCCTGTTTATGGAAAATTCAAACAGTAGTATTGCCGTGCCGGCAAACACCGCTTAATATAAACATGTGATCAACATTGCGATGAACGTACAAGTGAGCGACGCAACGAAAGCCAAATGCCTGTTCTGTCGCCTGGCCCATAAAAGTAAAAGTGCTTTGATGTTAAACATCAAAGCACTTTTTATTGATCCTTATAAGGATCACACGCCAAGGCTCCAGCCATCCCTGTAAGTACGTTTTACAAACTGGTTGGCCTCGTCGAAGTTGGTGACTTTCATGTTATCGCCATCCCACAACAGCTTGATGTTGCGGCCGGGATAAGAGATATCGTTTCCGTTCTTTTTCTGAATATCATAACTGCGTATGGCAAGGTTGCCCATTAGCACACTTTCTGTTAGCGGCCCAGCAATGTCGAAATGCGAGCTTAGGTTTTTGGCCTCATTGCTACCGTAGCCTGCGATGGCTGCTTCTACCCATGCTGCATAGTGGCCTTCATCGCCATTTTTTACCCTTGCGATTGTTTGCGGAACAACTGTTTCTTTTGTTCTTGATGTTGGCAATAATTGTGGATTGATACCATAGGTGCCACACATCATTTTACCTTTTGTGCCGAGGAAGATGGTACCATTGCCACCGTCGCCCATTATTTCGTTGGCGCCCAGTTCATCCGGTCTTTCGGGCTGAATACCGCCGTCCATCCAATGCAGTTTAAGATCCGGTTTGCCATTCTTGCCTTTAAAGGTAAGCGTGATGTGGGATGAGATCGGGCCGCTGTCGGGCCAGTAACCTCTCTGCCAATTCTGGATATATTTTGTGGCCACACTGCATTCAGCGGAAGAGGGGTAACCCAGTTCAGCGACCGCAAAGGCAGGAGCCATAATGTGGCAGGCCATATCGCCGAGTGCACCTGTTCCGTAATCCCACCAGCCGCGCCAGTTAAAAGGCAGAACGCCTTCGAAATAGTCTTTTTTGGGAGCTGTTCCCAGCCACAGATCATAGTCCAGTTCTGACGGAATGGGTGAAGCCGTTTTGGGGCGTTCAACACCCTGCGGCCATATGGGCCTGTCGGTATAACAATAGATCGTATGCACGTCGCCGATAATGCCGGCCTTGTACCAATCGATGAGCTGTCGCACCCCATCACCACTGCTTCCCTGGTTGCCCATTTGTGTTACTACTTTATAACGGTGTGCAGCCTGTGTAAGCATACGGGCTTCATAAATATCATGCGTTAAAGGTTTCTGCACATAAACATGTTTATTCAATTGCATCGCTGCCATTGCAGCCACTGCATGGGTGTGGTCTGGTGTAGAAACGGAACAGGCATCGATAGATTTGCCTTCTTTCTCCAGCATCTCCCTGAAATCTTTATAATACTTCGCTTTTGGAAAACGTTTTCTACTGGTCAGTGACTGCCTGTCGTCTACATCGCATAACACCGCGATCTCTGCTTTGCCACTTTTAGAGAACATGTTCAGGTCGCTTTCACCCTTGCCGCCGGCGCCAATACCCGCAACTATCAACTTGTCGCTGGGAGCGACAAAGCCGCGGCCAATCACGTGACGGGGAACAATATAGAACCCTGCAAATGCCGCTGCAGAATTGCGGATAAAATTCCTTCTTGAGTTGTTGCCAGACATCAGGTTTTCTTTTTTACTCATGACTAAATTTTCGTTAGAATGTTAAATGATTAAAGTGTTGTGATGAGATGATGAAAATACGCCAATCGGCCTTAGCCAAAAAATTAAATGCTGCAAACGGAATTATTTTTTTACGGAGTGAACAACATCAACAATGGCATCTTTGCTTGCGACGCTCCGTTCAACTGTTGTATTTCAAATCGTCAGTTGTCAACATCTTTTATCAACGGCCGTGAATCGCCGGCAGCACGTTTTTCATAGGGCAATATAAACCTGCCAAGATCAGGTTGATATTTACGGTCACGTTTCAATTCATAGTTATAAATAACCTGGCCTATATCGTATAAGAAAGGCCAGCCCACGGTTTCGTAATCGTATTTGTTGTCGTTCAGAATACCATCGCTGTTTACATACAGCGTAGAAGTGAGCATGAACTCCGTTTTATGGATAAAATCGACCACGTACGAAACATCGATGAGAAAGCCATAAGCCCAGCCCACTTTATTAAATACCCTTACGCCATAAGGCAGGTGGCGTGTACTGTCACGGAAATAGAATTTTACGTAGCTATCGTAATATTGGCTGCTGTCGTATTTCGGGTAATTGGTTTCTGAAGGAAACTGCGAAAGGTATTGGTATAAAAATTTATAGTCGGCCTTTGTCAAATCAAAGGTTTGCTGTTTTGGAACCGAAGCAGGAAACATTACCGATTGCAATATTTGCTGAAGATCTTCCAGCGGAACATTGTTTACGTAGGTAAAGTCAATCGGTTCATTGATAAGGCTATCATTGCTATTGAGGTGCCCCTTGCCTAATTTAATCGTTTTGCCAAAGTAAAATGAATCGGGGTTGTAAGCCGGTTGCTGCCGGTAAATAAGGCGGCCATCATCGTGAATAAACCGCATTGCATTAGTATGCCGGTTTTCTTCAGCAGTTAATCCAAGGAATTGGCGGGTTATGCGGATGCTTTCATACCCTTTTTCGTGCAAGCCACGATTGATGTTTTGCTGACCCACAAATTCATACATGCGGTTGTAGGCATCGTTATCGCTTATCAGGAATGCCTTTTTTATATAGTGGGCTATAGAAGGGTAACCATTCTGCGAAGTTGTATCGAATAGTACAATGGATTGTTTTGAATAACTGCTGTCGATTTGCAGTGCGGTGTATTTGTTCACTCCTTTAATGTTCATTTTATTGAGCTTCTCCAAACTCAGCAATGCCAATGGAAGCTTTACTGTTGAGGCGGGGTTGAAGTATAAATTGCTGTCGACATTGAAATAATAATTCTTAAATGATGGATTGTTTTTTTTATCCCGGTCGATCTGCGTGTAAATGATCTGTACACGAAAACTGTCTTTATTCCCCAAAACATTTTTTACCAGTTCAAATCCGCTTTGCAGTAACAGGTTCTGCAGCATTGAGTCTGTTTTGGGCTGTGCAAAACAACAGAGGAACATTGCTAACGGGAAGATTGGCAACCAAAAAGATTTTCTCATAGGCTGAAATTAAGAAAGAGCATCTTTTGAATGCCCTTTCCTTCAAATTCTTTTTAGAAGTGAGTTATTTCTTAATAAAGCTTTTGGCCGTATTGTCTTTTACTCCATTACCGGAAACACGAACAAAGTACATACCAGCTGTTAAATGCTGCAGGTTTATCCCAATCACATTGCTGTTAAGGTTAAGCATTTGTTCAGCCTGGTATGCAATTTTACCTTGAGCATCGGATATGATGATTTTTAACTTTGTGGCTGATGCACTGTTTAAAGTCAAATAGATCTTATCGGTCGCGGGATTTGGATACACTTTAAGGTCAGCAATGGTTGCTATTTTTGCCTCCTGCACACCGGCTGCCGTTACTGCATTTGATTTTGACTGCCCAATCGTTCCATCGCAACTTATGTTTTGTGCATAAGGCCTGTCCCCGTCGCCTTTATCTTCCTGCCAAACTGCAACGAATTCATCGGATTCACCTGCTGCAACTGCGGGGCTGTAGGCAAACCCAAAACGCAATTTTGCGTGAATGGTAGGACAAAGTATTGTGTATTTATCTTTTGTAAGGTATTTACCTTTTTCGTCAAAGCCACCTGAGTATAACCTGTTTTGAAGATCGGTGAAGCTAAAGCGCAGGCAACCATCTTTGCTGTGACCAAGACCGCCGCCGGTTAAAGCAAGCAGGTCTTTACTGATGGGGTATAATTTTTTTGCTGTGTCGCCAAACAAGCGTTTACCATTCTGTAAATTGATCTTTTGTGCGTATATACCGGACGATGTTTGGTCGGGGTTTGTAAAAGTACAAACTGCATAAGCATACAAGTCACCATTATCGTGCGCAATATTGATTGTTTGTTCGTAAGGATCAAAATCTGATGCGTAGTCAGAAAATGCGGCGCCGTTTGCACCTAATGGCAACGAACCATTCCTGTTTACGACCTGCACGAATGCATCAAAACGGTTTGACAATGGTGGGTTGCCATAATACCCTACGATTACATTGTCGTTGTCTGCCATTACATCATAATATCTTGCGGCGGCTGTAGTTAAGGTGGATATTTTTTTTGCAGCAGTCCAGTCAGGCTTGCCATTATTTCTAAAACGCTGCATAAACAAATTAGTATAAATCGGGAACGCGAAAAGATCCTGGTAAACGATACTGAACAATCCATTTGTGTTTGCTACAACCTGTGCCCTCGTTACGGTGTGCCCTGTTGATGATGTAATTGTTTTTACAGGATCCCATGCTTTTACACCATCCTGCGATAATTTCTGGTACGCGATAACGCCATTATCGTTCCATGCAACAACTACCTCGCCGTTGGTTAATACAGCAGGGTATGGTGAAAGGCCAGTTCCAAGATCAATGCCATTTTTGCCCCAGGGCAAGTCACCCGCAGGTGTCACTTTCTGAATAAGGGTATTATAGCCGGAACCTTTCTGGTATTGATAAGCTACGTAAATGTTATTGCTTTCATCCACTGCGGCGCTGAAGACAAATGTTGCGGTGCCTGACTTTTTTGTACCGATAACAAGACCGCTATCTCCAAATACTTTTGTGCCGTCGTGGTTGATCAGTTGAACCCTCATGTCGTAATTGAAGGTCACCGGGTTGGTGCTGTAGAATGCAGTCCATACTGTTCCCGAGGTTTTGTTGTTTACGGTAACAATGTCATCGCTCCCGGCTTTTGATAATTCGAGATTCCGTTCTGTATTGTCTGACCATTGAGCGTTGGCTGCTAAAAATAAACAGCAGCTAAAAAAGAGTGTGTAGATTTTTCTCATGTGATGGTTGTTTTGGTTTGTGAATATAATATTTTTTTCTGCGCACACATTCGCATTTCGATGTTCAATCTGGTAATAAGAAGAACATATCTAACTTTTCAAAGCTTGCCGATAAATAAAAAACTACTGGTGCTTGCATTTTAAAGAAGTGGTTTCTATTTTGTCAAAAAAGATTTCATGAAAAAACCCATAATGCTTGCGTTGGTGCTTACCATAAGCACATGTCTTTGTGCCCAAATAGAAGTCTTTAAAATTGTCGGAAAAAACAGCGAGGAATTCAGCCACCAATATGGTTTCGGCACATTTTTAAAACTGAGCGTGCCGGTAAACCAGGGTTCGGACGCGATAACCGGCGAGATTGGCATTATGGGACTGGACGGTTATTCCGCAGGGTTTGTTGTGCTTAAAGCTGGCTATCGTTACACGCTTAACCGCAGTGGCTATGGACTATATGTTGAACCACAGGCGGGTTATGCTGCCGGAAATGATACCTATAAAGATGTTGCCGGCGTGAGCACGGTAGCCGCTGTCGGTTATCTTTTTCAACCAATAGGGAATGTTCGCCTTGATGTAGGGTTGCGTTTTGAAAATATATTTACCGCTTATGGCAGTTATAGTTTTGTGGGTTTAAGGATTGCGCATAATTTTAGCCTGTTCAGAAGATCAGCTGATTACTGATTTTAGTAGAACTGAAACAGGCGCTCCGCAATAGCGGAGCGTTCGTTATGTACACAGCTTGTTATCGTAAAATACATTCTTCTGATAGAGCAATGTAGTAGCAGTTACTTTTGTGTTTCGGAATGGATTACATTCGGTTCGAACTGCTGACTAAAGTGATGCTGTAAAAGAGTGCGACGCAACAGGCGATGCTACAGGTGCAAATGCCGGGTTCGTAAAAATGCTACACCAATTCCCCTTTAAGAAATTTATTCCAGTCTTCGAGCATGCGGCCTTTTAATACACGTGGAAATTTATGCTGGCCGCCAATCTTTCCTTTGAGGCGCATAAATTCCATGAAGCGCTCTTCGGGCAAAACATCAAGAAAAATTTCTTTGAGTGCGCTGCCACGCTCAACGCGATAGTCGTCGTTCAACTCTTTTAGTTTTTCGTCGATCTTTAGCCTAAGTGTTTCTGCATTTACGGGATCGTTGCTTGCAACATACCAGTGATGTGCAAAGAAGGAGCCATAAGGTTTACCTACAACCGTGAATTCGGGAATACTCACGTTCATTTCGTCGGTAGCCATTTGTATAGCCTTGTTCATATTGTCGACACTGAGATGCTCCCCTACAAGACTTAAAAAATGTTTCGTGCGACCGGTTATAATGATTTCGCATTTTTCTTTATCAATAAAACGAATGGTATCACCGATAAGGTATCGCCACGCACCGGCACTTGTGCTCAGCAATAAGGCATAGTCTTTTCCTTCTTCCACCTCGTGGATCATTAACGCCTGTGGATCGGCTACGGGGTTGCCGCTGTCGTCAAAATTTTTATAATCAAACGGAATGAATTCAAAAAAGATATGCTCGTTTAAAACGAGATGCATGCCACGAGAGTATTGCATGTCCTGGTAAGCGATGAAACCTTCACTTGCAAGATAGGTCTCGATATAAGTTATGGGTTTGCCGAGTAATTTTTCAAAGCCTTTTTTGTATGGTTCAAAACTTACGCCGCCATGTACAAAGAAATGTAAGTGCGGCCATATGTCGTGAATATTGTCCAGGTTGTAGCGCTCAATAATTTTTTCCATGCACATCTGAATCCAGGCGGGCACGCCAACAACAAAACCGATATCCCATTCAGGTGCTTTTTCGACGATCTCTTCCAGTTTTTTGTTCCAGTCTTTCTCTCTTGCGATTTTTCTTCCAGGTTTATAAAACGGCGAAAACCAGAAAGGAACTTTTTTAGCTGTAATGCCACTGAGATCACCCGCATAATACCCGGCATTTTTTTCGAGCGCCGTACTGCCACCGATCATTAGCCAGCCTTTACCTATGGATCTTACCGGAATACCTTCATAATTGCGCAATGTAAGCAAGTGCTTTACCATGGTTATGCGGTTACCCTTGAGCAGATCGTTGGTGATAGGAATGTATTTACTGGAGGCCTCGCTTGTGCCGCTGCTTAGCGCGTAATATTTTATTTTGCCCGGCCAGCAAATGTCAACTTCGCCTTCAAGCGATTTATGCCACCACTCTTTAAATATGGTGTCATAATTATAAACAGAAACCATCTCCTGAAATTTTTTCCCAGGATGGCGGCTTAATAAAATTTCATCGAACCTGTACTTCTGCCCGAACTCGGTAAACTTAGCTTTTGAGAGTAATCGTTTCAGCACACGAAGCTGTTGCCTGCGAGGATCATTCTGAGGTAACCGAAGGGCTCTGGCGACACTATTTGGTAACTGTATGTCAAATAATGGCATGCGTTAACAGGAATTTTAGTTGGCGAATCTACGTTAAAGCTTTTATTATTGATCACGACTTGCTCAGCGGTTGAAAACTGTTACAAGCAGCTTCAACATAATATTTCCGGCGCTGTTAAGTTACAAAGTTTGCGCTGCTTTAAAGCAAGTGATTTATGTTACCGGCATTAGTGCTGCTATAAGGCTTTGGTTGCGTCGCACTCTTGTACACATTGCTTTTTACTCAACTAAACTAAAAACGGTGCCGGTATAATTCTTATTGGTACTTCCGGCAATGCACCTGCTATTGTCTCCATGCCAGCAGTATGTATTGCCCTCTCTGTTCGCTGCCACAAATGCAATTGCGGTTTCATAAGCTAACCGGCCGCAGCAAAAAACAACGGCTGTATTTTTTATTTCCACATTCAGTGAATTCGACTCCTGCTGCACAGCTATTGAATTAGCCGCAAGTATATTTTTCGCCGTAGCCCTGTTTTCTGCCTCGCCGACCAATAGTAGGTGCTTTGTATTGGATTTGCTCAACAGTTTCAGTTTGTTACCGGGCTTTCTAAAAGGCAAGGTTGCAAGGCTAACTAAAGCGCGGGCAGCTATACCCACCTGTAAAAACAGCTTCATTAAAAAAGCATTACTACCATTGAAATGCTTTTTTACGAACACAAACATTGCCTCGTAAAATATCTTTACATAAACGCGATCGTCGCTTAAAGAACTCTCGCCTTTAAAATGGATGATGTTTGTTGTGCCGAGATAAAATAGTTTTTTCCCCGCCTTTTGAATACGGTAACTCAGATCGATGTCTTCACCATACATAAAAAAAGCTTCATCAAAGCCGTTAAGATCGTTCAGTAGTTTTCTTTCAGCCATGAAAAATGCACCGCACAAAACATCCACTTCATGCAATTCGATATCTGAAAGATTACCCAACGCATATTTGTTGAACACAGCAGACTTTGGAAATAAAGCAGACAACCCACTTAGTTTATAAAACGATACAACCGGAGATGGAAAGGCTCTCTTACTCTCGGGCAAAAAATTCCCGGATCCATCGATCATCCGTACGCCGGCCGCACCGACGGTTTTATTGCTACTTAAAAAATCAAGACAATCTTGTAAACTGTTTTCAGGAATAATTGTGTCGGGGTTAAGGTATAAAACATAGTCTCCTTTGCACTGCTGCAAGGCAATATTATTGGCTTTGGCAAAACCAACATTTGATGGTGACCCAATAAAATTAACCCACGGAAATTTTGGTAACAGGTATTCAAGACTACCGTCCACCGAACGGTTATCAACCACCAATACCTCGGCATTGATGCTGCGTATAGCTTTCTTTACAGAACAAAGACATTGCTCCAAAAAGAACTTTACGTTATAGTTGACGATGATAATAGACAGTTGCATCGGTTATCTGCGCGGTTACCCGGCAAAATAGTTGATTTGCCGCATCAAAAGCCCAATTAATCTTTAAGGGACAACAAATCTTTACTCTTTATGCTGCTTTTAAACGCGTTTTGCCGGAACTTTATATCATTAGTCATTTTTGAAAATCAACATCTATGAAAGTAAAATCATTGGGATCACAAGGCCTTATAGCATCGGCACCTGGTCTTGGTTGTATGGGCATGAGTGAATTTTATGGCCAAACTGATGATACAGAATCAATCAAGACCATCCACCGGGCAATTGAACTTGGTATAACTTTTTTAGATACTGCCGATGCATATGGACCCCACAAAAATGAAATACTTGTTGGCAAAGCCATTAAAGGCTTTAGAGACAAGATTACACTCGCAACCAAATTTGGTATCGTGCGCGACCCCCATGACCCGATGAAACGAGGATTAAATGGCAAGCCTGCATATGTAAAAATCTCCTGTGAAGCAAGCCTGAAAAGGCTGGATGTTGACGTGATCGACCTGTATTACCTGCATCGCAAAGACCCTGCAACGGATATCGAAATAACTGTTGAGGCAATGGCCCAATTAGTACAAGAAGGAAAAATACAAGGAATTGGTTTATCAGAAGTTTCACCGGCAACATTGCGCAAGGCCCATGCTGTGCACCCGATTACTGCATTGCAAACAGAATATTCTTTATGGAGCCGCGAACCTGAAGATGAACTGATCGATACCTGCAAAGAACTGGGCATTGCCTTTGTTGCTTACAGCCCCCTGGGCCGTGGATTCCTGACCGGCCAGATAAAAAAATTTGAAGATTTTGCCCAGGATGACTATCGAAGATTATCGCCCCGGTTCCAGGGAGAAAATTTTCAGAAGAACCTCGATTTGGCTCAGAAGCTTGAATCACTGGCTGTAAAAAAAGGATGTACAGCATCGCAATTGGCGCTTGCGTGGACAATGGCGAAATACGATCATATATTTCCGATACCGGGTACTAAACGCATTAAATATTTAGAAGAAAATGCAGGTGCTGTAAATGTAAGTTTCTCCGCAGAAGAGCTTGCAGCAATTGACAACATTGCACCTAAAGGAATTGCTTCCGGCACGCGTTATCCCGAAGCGATGATGTCTTTTGTAAACCAATAAATTTTGTTGGTCTTGTTATAATTTTCCTTTTACGTTCAACGCATCTCGCAGGCCATTGCCCACAAGGTTGAATGCCAACACGAGCAGTATAATCGCGATGCCCGGTTCCAAAGCCAGCATGGGATTGTTGGTGACAATAAAATTGTAGTTTTCCTTTATCATTAGTCCCCAGCTTGGTTGCGGGGGTTGAACGCCGACACCAAGAAAACTCAAACCTGCTTCGATAACAATTGCTGATGCAAAATTGGATGCGGCGATTACCATAACGGGACCAAGAATGTTTGGCAAAATATGCCGCACGATTATTCTTGTATCAGAAAAACCCAATGCCCTTGCGGCTTCTACATATTCCAGTTCACGCACAGCTAGTATTTGCCCACGTACAAGCCTTGCAACGTTTACCCACATGGTAAGACCAACGGCGATAAACACCTGCCAAAAACCCTTGCCCAATAAAAGCGTCACAGCAAAAACAAGCAGCAATGTTGGAATACTCCATATAACATTGATCAACCACATGACCACATCATCTGTTTTGCCTTTGTAGTAACCAGCAATAGCGCCGAGAAAAATTCCAATCGTAAGCGATATAATCACTGCTATCAACCCGACACTTAAACTCACTCTTGTTCCAATGATCAGGCGACTGAGAATATCGCGGCCAAACTTGTCTGTACCCAAGTAAAATTTTTGTTTTATTACCGGATCAGCAGCAAGCTTCTTCAATGCATAGTTTATGTTTTCTGTTATATTATCATCAATAAACTTTTGCGCAAAAATGCTATCGCCAACTAGCTGGTGTGCAACCACCGGCACAAGCAAATAAGCATCGTCTTTACCATTGAGCATTCGCTCGAAAAGACCAATGTTGCACTCAACAACCGAATCCTTTTTTACACGTAACAATTCAATTTCAAAACCTGCCTGCTGGTTTGCGATCGCGGGAATAATACGGTTAGCATAAGGAGAATTATCAGGCGCTATAAAATAACCGAAAACAGCCAACAGTATAGCGAAGCAAATAACTATCATACCAATAGCCGCGCCTTTATTTTTAAAAAAGCGTTTTCGAAATCCCGACTGGTATGCAGTTGGTGCTGACAGAAATTTTTGTTTAACAGCTAAAGTAAAATAAGTTTATTCAAAGTGGAAGTTTGGATTTTTATGGAGCCGGCTACAGTTCGCTGTGCATCTGCGGTTGCGTCGTACACTGCTGCTGCACCGCTTTAAGTTACAGGATTATCATCTCGTCTGCAAAGGGAATTGTTCGTTCGCTTGAACAGACGGAAAAAATACATAGGTTCTAAAACTTTCGTGGTTTCGTTGATCAGTTGTGCTTTGGCTTATCATCCTTTTATTTGCGGGTTAAGGCTATTATCGACTAACAAGATCCGCAGAACAGAGTTTCCTTACAATTTCATTCCATTTTGGAATGCAAAGTTTTTCAAGGAACTTTTCACGGATCGAACGCCTTGAATGCTGAATAGCGATACAACAAATGAAGTGTGCGACGCAACGGTAGCCGCATTTATGTACTACAGTTGGGTACATAAAATAACAATGCCCTCCCCGGCGGAAGGGCATTGTATGTATTGCTTTAAAAATTTAGTTACCGTATTCGCTGAGGAATTTGATGCGCATGATCTTTAGCTGTTCCCAGTTATAACCACCGGAAGCAAGTTCTTCTTTTGCAACATCAAGTGAAGAGGTTTCGCAGTTTTTAAAATAGTCCATGATCTCGTCCTGCTCATCTTCGTCGAGCATATCGTCGATCGCATAACCGAGGTTGAGCTTGGTGCCGCTTGCTACGATTGTTTCCATTTCTTCCAGTAACGCATCGATGCGAAAATCTTTGTTGCGTGCAATGGTTTCGAGCGGGATCTTTTTATCAACGTTTTGAATGATGTAGATCTTGTTGCTGCTTTTATTAGCAACCGATTTCATTACAAAATCATCGGGACGTTCTATATCATTTTCCTCGACATATTTCGCGATCATCTCGATAAAAGGCTTTCCATAGCGCAATGCTTTGCCCTTACTTACACCCTGGCATTTTTCAAGCTCGAGCATTGTGGTAGGATACATGGTTGCCATATCCTGTAACGAAGATTCGAGGAAAATAACAAATGGCGGCAGTGCTTTTTTCTTTGCTTCCCGATGGCGAAGTTCTTTCAGCATTTCAAACAATTTGTCATCCGATGCTGCGGCCGTACCAGCTGCACCTTCATTTTCTTCATCATCTTCATTGGCCTCTTCAAAGAGGTTATTTAAAACAATCCTGAATGAGGCTGGCTTCTTCATAAACTTAGCGCCTTTTTCTGTAAGCTTAAGCAAGCCATATTCTTCAATGTCTTTACGAATGAGGTTTTCAAGCAGTAGTTGCCTGATCAAGCTATTCCAGAAGTGCTCATCTTTATCTTTACCGATTCCAAACTCGGCCAGTTTTTCGTGGCGGTACATGGTAAGCTGAGGTGTGAGCTTGCCGATAATTACGTTTACTACGTAGTCTGCCGTAAAACGCTCATCAAGTGCTTTGATTACTTTTAGTGTTTTGACCGCTTCTTCTTTTGCTTCCATTTTCTCTTTTGGATGAAGGCAGTTATCGCAGTTTTCGCAATTCGCTTCTTCACGTTCTTCACCAAAGTAATGCAGGAGTATTTTGCGGCGGCAAACAGAGCTTTCCGCGTAAGCCACCGTTTCATTAATAAGCTGGGCGCCGATCTCCCTTTCGCTTAATGGCTTATCACGCATCAGGTGTTCGAGCTTGGAAACATCTTTGTGAGAGTAATACAGGATGCATTTTCCTTCCAGCCCGTCGCGACCTGCCCGACCTGTTTCCTGGTAATAATTTTCAATTGATTTTGGAATGTTGAAATGAATTACAAAACGGATATCGGGCTTATCTATACCCATACCGAAGGCAATGGTTGCCACGATCACCTGCACATCTTCGTTGAGAAATTGGTCTTGCCGGTCGGCACGCAACTTAGCGTCGAGGCCGGCGTGGTATGCTACGGCTTTAATGTTGTTGGCAACAAGCACTTCTGCCAACTCTTCAGTGGTCTTCCTGTTAAGTGTATAGATGATGCCGCTTTTACCCATGTTCTGGGAAATAAAGCGCACGATGCTTTTTACCGTTTGATCCTTCTTGATCTTTGGCTGGATTTCGTAATAAAGATTTGGTCTGTTAAAAGATGAAATGAAAATATTGGGATCACGAAGGCCGAGATTTTTTACAATATCGCTCTGCACTTTTGGTGTGGCGGTAGCTGTCAGGGCAACCACGGGAATGTCTGGATTAATAATATCCATCATTTCCCTGAGGCGGCGGTATTCAGGGCGAAAATCATGGCCCCATTCTGAGATACAATGTGCCTCGTCTACCGCGAAAAAGGATATTTTAAGATCACTGAAAAAGTCGAGATTTTCCTGCTTGGTCAACGTCTCGGGAGCTACATATAATAATTTAGTCTTACCTGCTACAAGATCATCTTTAACTTCCTTTATTTGTCCTTTATTAAGCGATGAATTAAGAAAATGTGCTACATCATCCTTTTCGCTGTAGCCCCGCACAAGGTCGACCTGATTTTTCATAAGAGCGATAAGCGGGCTGACGATAATTGCACAGCCCTCAAGAATCATAGCAGGTAACTGGTAGCATAAGCTTTTTCCGCCACCTGTTGGCATAATAACAAATGTGTCTCTTCCATTCAAGAGACTATGAATTGCATCTTCCTGTCTACCCTTAAATTGTTCGAAACCAAAATGTGCGCGTAAGCCATCAAGGATATCGTGGTCGTGGGTTGGGTTTTCTGTTTTTACTGAAGCTTTTTCCTTTTTTACAGTTTGCAGTTTTGCGCTCTTAGCCGATTTGGAAACCGGCTTTTTTGAAATAGTTCCCATTGTACACAAGTATATTCATCCCTCTTCGGATGAGAATTAAATAAACTAAAAGTTACTGCATAAATCCGTTATTTCACCTTAATTTTTAAGGTTATTGCAGAAGTAATAAGCTAAACGCCGGGGTTATTACGTGATTTTGGCAGATTTGGCGAATATAACCCTGAAAGTTTTTATTAAAAAACCATTCTTGTTAAAGTTTAACTTTGCGCCGATGAACGAAAAGATCATATCGTCTGCCTTACATACTATAGATCTTGAGGCCGAATCAGTGGCTGGCATTAGACGCTTTATCGATGACGGTTTTGTGAAAGTAGTGCAATCGATTCACCAGTCTAAGGGCCGGGTTGTTGTTTCAGGCATAGGTAAAAGCGCTATTGTCGGGCAGAAAATTGTTGCAACGCTTAATTCAACCGGAACGCCGGCATTGTTTCTTCATGCAGCCGATGCCATACATGGCGATCTCGGTATGGTGCAAGAAGACGATATAGTTATCATCATCAGCAAAAGCGGTGAAAGTCCCGAAATAAAAGTGCTGGCACCACTCATAAAAAGCTTTGGCAATACCCTGGTAGGCATGATCGGCAAGAAGGATTCATTTCTTGCCAGGACCGCTGACCTAGTACTGGATACCAGCGTTGAAAAAGAGGCTTGCCCGAATAATCTTGCCCCAACAACAAGCACTACTGCTCAAATGGTTATGGGTGATGCTTTGGCAGTTTGCCTTATGGAAATCAATCATTTTACAGGTAAAGATTTTGCCCGTTTTCACCCCGGTGGCAACCTTGGAAAAAGACTTTATCTTAAAGTGGATGATATCTATAGAATGAATGCACGGCCAAAGGTAAAAGCTGATACACCGCTCAAAGATATTATCATTGAAATAAGCAAGGGGCGGGTGGGAGCTACAGCAGTGGTCGACGACGCTGATCGCGTAACCGGGGTTGTTACCGATGGTGATGTAAGGCGAATGCTTGAAAATGCGTCGGATGTGAGACAATTTAAAGCGGTCGATATATTTTGTAATAATCCAAAAACTGCGCAGCCAGACCTGCTAGCAGTTGAAGCCTTTGAACTGTTAAAGAAGTTCGACATAAGCCAGTTAATTATTACCGACACCGATGGTTATTATCTCGGAATGCTACATTTGCACGACTTAATAAGGGAAGGCATTATTTAATATCTGAAAACTTAATAATGAATAAACATCATTATGCAGCGATTCTTGCCGGTGGTATTGGAAGCAGATTTTGGCCAAAGAGCAGAACCAGGTTCCCAAAACAATTCATAGATATTTTAAATACAGGAAAAACGCTTATTCAAACAACCTATGAACGGTACGCGGCATTTATACCAAAAGAAAATATTTACATTATAACTGAAAAGGAATATGTGGACATTGTAAAAATGCAATTGCCACATGTTAACCCACTAAATATTCTTGCTGAGCCAAGCCGTAAGAACACAGCGCCTTGTATCGCGTATATGGCCTTCAAATTAATGAAGCAGGACCCTGAAGCAACGATGATCGTAGCTCCGAGCGATCACTTTGTTGCAGACGATGAGGAATTCCAGCGGGTTTCGCTGCAGGCAACTGCTTTTGTGGAGCATATGAAGTCATTAATTACACTCGGCATAAATCCCACACATCCAAATACAGGATATGGCTATATACAGCATGAAGCAATTGCTGTTGCTGACAATATTTTTAAAGTAAAAACCTTTACCGAAAAACCTAACAACGAACTGGCCCGCGCTTTTATAGCCAGCGGTGATTTTCTTTGGAATGCAGGGATTTTTATATGGCCGGTAAAACAGATCATCAAAGCTTTTGAGCAGCACCAAAACGAAATGTTCGAGTTGTTTGCAGCCGAGCAGGAATATTTTAATACCCCGGAAGAGAAAGATGCGCTTGACCGCATTTATCCCCTGTGCACCAATATTTCCATCGACTATGCCATAATGGAACACGCGAAAAATGTTTATGTGATTCCCGCGTCATTTGGCTGGAGCGACCTTGGAACATGGAACAGTGCCTACGATAATCTTGAAAAGGACTATCTCGGTAACGCTGTGGCTGGCAACAATGTAATGGTGATAGATGCAACAAAATGCATGGTTTCTGTTGACAGCGAAAAGTTACTGGTATTACAGGGCCTCGACGATTTTATCGTTATAGATACAAACGATGTTTTGCTTATCTGTAAAAAGGAAAAAGAGCAGCAGATAAAAGAATATGTTGCTGAGGTAAGACGAAATATTGGCGATCAGTTTCTCTGAGAATCTCCACTTTCCAATAGAAATGTGTTTACGAATCCTGCTTTCTCTCTGGTATCGGCTGTTGTTGCGTCGCACGCTTGTACGGCAACAATAAAGCAGCAAAAAGTATAAACCGCTCCATAAATAATTTTTGCATTCAATGCTGCTACCGGTTGCAAAAGTACAAGTGTGCGACGCAACTAAAGTCAGGCAGCGAACAAAAGCCCGCAACAAAAATAATTTGCCTTTTATTTGCAGCACATAATGAAGGTATACAGCAACTAACAGTTATTTCAAATGGGAACAACCTTATGTTTTGATTTCGGTAATACGCGGCTTAAATGCGCCATTTTCGAAGGCGACGAATATAAGGACACCGTTGTGCTTGAAAATGCAGCGCCCGAAAATGTATTGAGGTTAGTAAAACAATATCATGCCTCGTCAAGCATATTAGCTTCGGTGGTTGATCATTCGCAGGAACTAGAAATACTGCTGGCCAGGGAAACGAAATTTCACAAGCTTAGTCACCAAAGCAAGCTGCCTTTCAGCATACCGGTTGCAAAACCCGAAACAGTTGGAGCAGACAGGCTGGCTCTTGTCGCTGCCGCTGCAATGATAAGTCCCGGCAAACATAACCTGGTAATAGGTCTTGGAAGCTGCATCACTTTTAATTTCATTAACAAGTTCAACGAATTCCTCGGAGGTAGTATTTCGCCCGGCCTTGAAATGCGGTTTAAGGCCATGAACCAGTTTACCGCCAAGCTACCCATAGTAAAACCAGATTGGAATTTTCCTTTAACAGGATATGATACCAGGACGAATTTGTTAAGCGGTGTAATAATGGGAATGAGCAAAGAGATAGATGGGATAATAGATGAATACGCCTTGAGATACAGGAACTTTAACTCGTTTTTAACCGGGGGTGATATGGGCTTTTTTGTGCCTCATCTCAAAAACAAGATATTTGCAGACCCTCATTTAATCTATAAAGGTTTGTATGCAATTAATAAAAATAACCAGGTTTAGTGCTCTTTTGGCTTTTGCAGTCTTTCCATTTTTACGATTAAATGCGCAGGAAAATGCACCTTTTTCCCGGTATGGTTTAGGAGATGTTTACCCTTCACAAAATATTGTCACCAGGGGTATGGGTGGCGCTGCCGTAACGTATTTTCACGACCAGGCAATTAATTCCGTTAACCCGGCTTCTTACAGTTCAATGAGATATGTGAAGCTTTATGGTGGGTCTAAAGGAGCGCTGATCTCTTACGACATCGGTATTTCAATTGATGCGAGAACTTTGCTCAGTAATGAACCGGCCAATAGCTATCACTCTACCAATTTTATTCCTTCTTACATACATCTTGGTATTCCCCTGAGTTCAAAAGCTGATGAACGCAAAAGAAACGTGGGGTTGGTTTTTGGTTTAAAGCCAGCCACGCGTATCAATTACAGCGTTCAAAAAATAGAACGCACTTCGATAGACAGTATGAGAACGCTTTATGAAGGCAAAGGCGGGATGAACCAGGTATTTGCGGGCCTTGGTAAAAAACTGGGCAACTTAAGCATTGGGGTTAACGGAGGTTATGAGTGGGGCAGAAAGCAAATTGGCACCAAGATTAATTTTTTAAATGATACCGTGGGCTACTACAGCTCCAATTCGGCAGAAAAAACAGACTATTGGGGTTTGTACCTGATGCCGGGTGTTGCTTACAATTTAAAATTGAGCGAGATTACAAGAAAGAATTACAGTTACAGTGAAGCTATTTTCCTGCGGTTAGCAGGTTCAGGAACTTTTAGCCACAGTTTAAAGGCAACATCAGACAGCTTGAGAGAAACTTATGCTAATGATGCAAATACGGGCACAAGACCAATTGATACGATCTATTATGTAAACAAGATCGAAGGCAAAATAAATATCCCGATCACTTACAACGTGGGAATACAGCTAACCAAAAAATATATTGTAGGCAAGGAAGCCGTCGCCTCCAAATGGTCTGTTAATGCGGAATATTCTGCCGGTAAGTGGAGCGACTATCGTTTTTATGGAAAGGCTGACGACCGCCTTATTGATAGCTGGATGTTTCGTGTAGGTGGCGAAATGATTCCAACAGTTACGAGTACCAGGCTATGGAACAGGGCTACTTACCGTTTAGGTTATTATACCGGCGTAGATTATATAAACGCAGATGGTAATAAATATAAGGTACACGCATTTACGCTTGGCTTTGGTTTTAATATTAAGAAATGGACCAGTTATGATAACCAGTCTACCTTTGTAAATACGGCCATTGAATTTGGGAAAAGAGGTAGCAACGCAAATAATATTACCGAAAATTTCTTTAAGCTATCTGTTGGTTTTTCTCTCGCAGATCTATGGTTTACAAGACGCAAGTATGAATAAGCTTAACCTGCATAACACAATTTTTAAGGCAGCCATTTTATCGGGCTGCTTTTTTGTATGCAGTTGCGAAAATAGTATGCAGGAGGTGAGAGACCTGGGCAAGAGAAAAACAGCCAAGGATGTGGCAACCAATGTGGAAAGCTATATGAGCCAGGCCGCGGTGGTAAAGGCAAAACTAACCTCTCCATTAATGACGAGATCAGAAACTGACACGCCGATAGTGGAATTTCCCAAGACACTAAGGGTTACTTTTTATAATGATAGCACGAAGCCTGAAAGTTTTCTTTTTGCAAAATATGGGCGCTACTTGGAACGACAAGGCAAGGTATTATTAAAAGACAGCGTTGTCGTTTTCAATATTAAAGGTGATACGCTGTTAACGGACGAACTTTGGTGGGACCGCAACCAGGAGAAATTTTACACCGATAAACACGTGCTAATAAAGCAACCAGACGACCAGCAATTTGTTGGAGACAACGGTATGGAAGCCGATCAAAGTTTTAAAACGTGGACACTGTTTAATGGATCGGGGGTACGTGTGGTTGCAGACAGCACATTGCCCTAAATAAACAACGCGGTCATTTGTTTTAAGAACACAACTTAACGGCCTATACATTTTTTGTCATTAGCTCACGCAAACTTTGCAGTTGAAGCGTGCGACGCAACAGGCGACGCCACCAGCACTGCAGCCGTAAACAAAACTTCTGCCCTCTTGCTTTTGTTAACGATAACGTTATAAATAAAGTTTTTCTGAGATGAAATTGCTACGTAACTTCAGAAAACCTTCATACATATGCGCTGGAGAAAATTTAACGGAGAATCCCTTCACTTACCTATTAAAGACGCGGTAGAAGAAGCCATTAAAAAAGAATCTGACAAAGGCGTACATCTTAAAGTTTGCATTGGAACAGACAGCCAGGTTAAAGGCGACGAAACTGAGTTTGCCACGGTTATTGTGTTTTTGCGTGAACACAGCGGGGGCTTCATGTACATTCATAATGAAAAGACAAGGCACCGCTACAACATTAAAGAACGCATGCTTGTTGAAGTTGCGAAGAGCATAGAAATTGCCTACGAATTGTGCAATCTTTTTATTCAGTATGATGTAGACATGGAAGTGCATGCCGACATCAACACCAATCCGCAGTTTAAAAGCAACGATGCCTTAAGAGAAGCCATGGGCTATATTTTGGGAATGGGCTTTGCGTTTAAGGCTAAACCCGAAGCTTTTGCCAGCAGTTGCTGCGCCGACAAGGCCTGCAATTAAATTTTTAATTTACTTTTTTCGCGTTGACAGGCAATTCAACATTTCTTGTCCTTCTATACCTGTCACCTTTTCTTAAACAATTCCTTTTTCTTTTTTTTCCGTAAAAACGCAGCTATACGTAGCTTATTTAATGGTTTGTATACAACATTAAATATGTGACACTATGCTTACATTCGCACAAAACAGTTAGCAATGCAAGTGATTGAAGTAACCAATACATCATTAGCAAAAGATTTTATAAGCGTAAACGTATTAATGAACCAATCAAACCCGGCTTATATCCGCCCGCTTGATAACGAGATAAGCGATGTCTTTGACCCTACAAAAAACAAGCATTTTAAACACGGAGAAATAAAGCGGTGGATACTTAAAGATGATCAGTATAAACCCGTTGGCCGTATTGCTGCTTTTACCCACGACAAATACATTAACAAGGGTACTGATTTTAAAACAGGTGGTATCGGATTCTTTGACTGCATTAACGACCAGGATGCAGCCAACCTGCTTTTTAACACCTCGAGGGAGTGGCTCGAAAGCAAAGGCATGGAAGCGATGGACGGACCAATCAACTTCGGAGACCGTGACAAGTGGTGGGGACTTTTGGTAGAAGGGTTCGACAGAAATCCTTTGTATGGAATGCCATTTAATCCACCTTATTATTATAGTCTCTTCGAAGGCTATGGATTTCAGAATTATTATAACCAGTATTATTATTACATGAATGTGGATGATCCCCTTTCGGAAAGGTTTACCGAACGTCACGCCAAATTCAAAAGTAAACCCGGTTATGAAGCGAGGCACATTAGTATAAAGTACCTGGAAAAGCATGCAGAAGAATTTGCCACCGTTTATAATGCAGCGTGGGCGCAACACGGCGAGGCAAAGGAAATAACCAAAGAGCAGGTGTTAAAACTTTTTAAAAAGATGAAACCAATAATGGATGAACGCATGGTTTGGTTTGCTTATTACAAAGAAGAACCGATAGCCATGTTCATTAACATTCCCGACCTCAATCAATACTTCAAATATTTCAACGGTCGTTTTGGTTTTATAGAAAAACTTCGCCTTTTGTGGATGAAAAAGAAAGGCGTATGCAAAAAACTCACGGGTCTTGCTTTCGGCGTGGTGCCAAAATACCAGGCGCTCGGCATCGATAGTTTTATGATAAAGGAATGCGCATTACTGGTGCAGAATAAGGGCTGGTACGAGACCTATGAAATGGGCTGGGCAGGAGACTGGAACCCGAAAATGCTTAATATTTATAAAAGCCTTGGTGGCCATCAGAGCCGCAGGCTAATCACTTACCGATACATATTCGATACGAATAAAAATCTGTTTGAACGCCATCCTCAACTCGATTATAAAGCTTAGCAATTTTATGTGCCGGGCTTTGTTCAAAGCATTAAGCTTTTGTTGCGTCGCACTCTTGTGCGCCTTGCTCATTACGCAGCAATAAAAAAAATCGGTGATCAATCTTAAAATGATCACCCGCAAAATATCAGGCGCAATTCTTAATATCTTTCAGCAAGTGATGAACAGTTATGCTTTCGGGTATGGTAGAATAAAGCAAATTAATATTAAACTCATTTTCCACTTTTGAAAAAAGATATTGCATTTCCCAATCGCAAAAACCAAAATCGTTCACCAAATCTTTCTGCTGACTTATTTCTGAAGATCTAAGGTGAAACTTCTTATTCAGAATTTCTTTTAGTCGTTTATATTCCGTTGTCATAAACTGTGTTATTTGAAAAGTGATAAAAGCTGTTTTAAGACTATCGTCTGTAAAGGTTGGTTTAACAGCACAAAAAAAATACCGCTAACTGCAATGAAATGTTATTTATGATTGATCAAGTGTCCATAATGCCGTCTTTCTTATTCCCTCTTCATAAGATGTAGGTTCAAATTGATACGCTTTATTAAATTTTGATGAACCGAATATATAAGCAGCATTATTTTGATAAATCATTTCAACAGATTCTTTCATTGGGCGCATAAACAATCCCAGTACCTGCAGCATAAATTTCGAAACAACAGACACTTCCATTTTTGCATTCATATAACCTGCCGCCAATTCAATAAACTGCTCCCCTGTCAATGGATTTGCTGCAGTGGGTAAATGCCAGGTCTGCCCAAACGCAGTTGCATCTTTAGCAAGCATTACGAGCGCCTTTGCAGCATCGGGTACATAAGTAAAGGAATGCGGCAATTTAGCATTGGCAAGCCACTGAGCTGTTTTACCAACTTTCATGTTTTTAAAAACAAGCATATTGGCTACACTGGTTGCAAAACCCGCAGGGCCATAAAAATCGGCAGCCCTTGCTATCAGTGCTTGTATGTTTCCTGCTTTCATTTCATTTAATAATTGTGTAGCGATAGCCGCCCTCACTTCTCCTTTTTTGCTGCACGGGTTAAATGCGGTTTCTTCCGTCATTATGCCGTTGACTTTTCCATACATGTAAACATTATCGAAGAAAATAAGCTTGCTACCGGTTGCCTTACATGCATTAATTACATTGGTCATAATTATTGGCCAGCTTTGCCTCCATACTTTTATATTATACTCGAGCCCAACCAGTAAGTATACTACTTCCGAATGCTGCACGGCACTTAAAACATCTTCATAGTTTGTTACATCGGCAGCTATTGATTCAGCAGCTTTAACGGGCTTTGCTTTCCGGGAAACGAGCCTTACTTTTTCACCCCTTGCAACAAGTATTGGATATAATTCATTCGAAATCGTTCCGCCGGCCCCAAGTATTGTATGAGATTTCATTTTTGATTTTTATTTAGGTTTTGACAATTCCCAGCATACATAGTTTACCACCTGCCATACGCACGTTACTCGAGAAGATACCATGCCTCTTACTCCGGTAGCTTACGGTATTCCCGCTTCCCCTATATCAGCATAGATGCGTGTTAGCAAAAACTGGCTTCAATCTTTAGCGACAAAGAGGAAATGATCAGGGCCGGTATTTACAAACGCTTTTGCCGGGACGCTAAATTACAAAACCATGGATGGCGAAAAATATTGTATGGATGACAGGTACAAATTCCTTTTTACCGGCCACAGCAGCAGTCACTGATGGTGGAAAATCGCTGGTTACCAAGTGATAATTCACCTTTTCCTATTTGCAGGGGAAGAAGACTTTTGCAGTATAAAGCTCCATCACTATGATGACTTTAGCTTAGGGGTTAAGCTGACTTTCGAAGCGGTTTTCTAACCGCTTCTCTTTTTTATACCCATTGTGCGACTACTGTTGCGCTACCAGTACAAAACATAAACATAACAAACCTACCTGCATGGTGATGCAACCATTTGCAAAAACAGGATTAAACAGTTATTCTATCAATTTCTCAATATGTGTAAGCTTACCATCTTTATTCACTCCCTCCAGGATTACCCTAAAACTATTTGTGACATCGTTGTTATAAAAAGGAAGCCGTATGATATGATTTTTAGGAGTCGTATAAACATTAGGGTTCCAATATAAAGTGGATCGTTGATCTTCCCAGCTGTTTCGCTGATCGAAAGTTCCATAGTTGGGTGAATAAAATTGCTTTTCGGCGGTATAGCCAACAAGAATCTTGACCGGCATACCTTTTCCCTTTTTTGGTGCAGGGTCTGATCCTCCACGCTTTGTATATACCGCAATAGCACCGCTACCACCACCACTCCCCGGCCCAAAAAAAGGCGGTTCGAACACTTTCACATAAGCCACTGTAGGCATGGGGATACTGGATATTTGATTAATATCTACCTGCATTTCGTCTAAATAGAAATTGGGCGTTCCGCCTCGCCACGATGCCGAATTTTGTGTGCTACCGTTAGGTCCTGTAAAAATCTGAAGTCCCGCAACTTTTCCCTGCAGGTAGCTGAGTACACTTATGGCCGCCTGCGAAGCAGGATCGGCCTCCACATCAAATTGCTTTGAGTTGCCACCACTAAAAAGTCCGGAAGCATATTTTTCATCAAGTACCTGTTCATGAGATTTTGTTTTCGCCTTCACTGTTACGCCTTCAAGCGTCGTTCCTGCCAGCAATTTTTGCAGCATTGCCTGCTGCTGGGCAAAATAGATATTTCGCGCTTCGGCTGCTGAATCGGGATAAAGCCAACCTGTAGCTTCGTGAACTTTAGGAGGGTCGTTAATAACGCTACCAGAGAAGCTTACTTCGCTGGAATTAACCAGGTCTTTATTACCAATGAACTGATAGTAAACTTTTGTGGTGTCGTACAAGATAACGTTAGGTTCGGAGAAGGTGCCGTCGGGCCTGATCGAGGTTTGTAGTGCCTGTCTTGTTGAATCGATGGGATGATCAATGATAAGGAACAAAAGTGCAGATTGCTTTAAATCAAGGGAGCTTGCGCCAAAGATCTTTCCGCTCAACGAGAGGTATGCAGAATCTGGCTGATAAGTAATTTTTGGCGTCTTGCCATTTACCGCTTCATCCCATTTAATACGGCGCCATCCATTGGTTAGCATTACAAGATCAAGCTGCTGTTGAAGGCTATCACTGTCGTCTTTAAAATAATAATCCGGTTTATAAACAAGTCCTCTTATATCGGAGGTAAGTAAAAGGTTGGAAACAATATTGCCGCTACTGTCAATACCAATCCCGGCATCTGTAACCGATACGCTTAAATTGGCATTCACTGTATCGGGAATATTCACCACCAGAACATTTTTACCTCTTTTACCTGTGCCAAGTGTAGCGAAGCCCACTTCAGGTTCAAAAGTATAGTCATTATTGTTGACAAACGTTATACGCTCGGCAACAGCTATCCAGTTAGAATCGAAAAGCGTTAGTTGAAGTATGCCCGACGGGAACTGATCAACCGGTATTGATCCGCCGATAACCTGGGTATTTTCAAGCCTTACCGATGCCATGTAAACAAGCTGGCCACTCATAGTGCCAACAATATTTACCTTGTTCATGGCGGGGGGTGCATTATCAGATCGCTTTATTACAAAATTACGGCGGTTGCCTGCTAGTTTTACTTCGATTGACAACCCGTCTTTTTTTACAGCCGGTAAAGCTGTCTGCACCGTTCTACCCTGATCGTCTTTCCAGTTAGCCACGTAGGTTTCGCCAGCTTTTGTTTCAAGCGTAAAAAAGCCCATGCCGTCATGAATTGTTTTAACGTCGGCTACAGCAGCCCCTTTTGAATTTACAATGGAGCCTTTTACATTAAAAGGCCTTCCATCGGCATAAGCCGCCTTGAATGCAATTTTGCAATTGATGCCAGCGATACAGTCACCCCCTTCCGGAAAGAATTGCAGAGAAACTTTACTTTCTTTCGCGGGTGTTTTTGCCGGTGATGGCTTTGTTTGAATTACCCTTAATGTTTTACTGTATAAAAAAGCGCTGTCGAAGTTCAGCATCCATTTGGTGTAAGCTTTTATTTGCACACTTGTGCCGGTATAGTTTACCGGAATATCAAAACTTCCATAAGCAGAGGCCTGAACAACGGGCTCTACCACATGTTTTAAAATCTTACCTGAAGGATCAGCAAAATCGAAATATGCAGAGGCGCTGAAAGAAACTGATTCTGTGCCGGCCATAAAATAGGCTTTAAACCAAACTGTTTCACCGGGCGAATACACCGGCTTATCAAACTGCAGGTACATTTTTTCCTGCTGGTATTCGCTGGCATAGTTTTCAATATTTTCTTTAACTGTTTGCGTGGTTAATCCCTGGGCCAATAAACAAAGCGGAAAATTCAACAGCAGCAGTAAAAGCAATTTGCGCATCTTGGTTCAATTTTATTATTCTTCAAAATAAATACTTCTGCCCGTTACTCGGGTCATCTTAACAGATTAAAAACATTTTGTTTTTCATAGCCCAATGCCTGCACTGCAGATGAAAGTAATGCGACGCAACGATGCTAAACCAGGGAACAAAAGCCGGTTCACCATAATAAATATAAATTTAAATGAGCATAATTTCTTTGTGATCAACAGCACCGATCCACCTCATCTTCGTTGTGTCACTCACTTCAACGTTCATCTATAAGCCCGGCTTTTAAAAGCCGCTTAGCAGCTCATTTCAATGCTGGCAGGTGGAAAGGTATTTCGCATTTTCTGAAATTATATGCTTTATTTTGAACTCAGTATTTTTACCTGAATCGACCGTGCGACAAAAATGTATGAAAAAAAAAATCTTCGAACCACACGCAGGCCGCCTGCATAAACCACCTGCCGCGAAAAACACGATAATAACAACCACCTGCTGCCTGTGTTTCTCGCTTTGCCTGTTTATTGAATCAAAAGCACAAACAACGCCATCGTTGAATGTTACCAATATATTCAACGAGCAATCTGTTGTGTACAACAACGACAGCTTTTTACATACTGCCTGGAAACCTATATTGTATAAAGATTCTACTGTTGCCGCAGGAACAGGTAAATGGTTTAACCGCAAATTTTTTCACGAACATTTATTACAGGTAAACAAGCCGGGATTTAATCTAAACGGAGATCTTATTTTCGACGAATATATTGGAAAGAGTTCGCGTTTTGTAGAAACGCCCATGTTGAATACGCGAGGTTACGAAGTTACCGGGAACATTAGTGACAAGTTTTATTTCGAAACGTCCTTTTATGAAAACCAGGGAAGATTCGGGGGGTATGTTGATAGTTTTATAAGAACCAGGGGTGTTATACCTGGTCAAAATGGTTTTAAGAATATTGGCGATGGTAAGGGTTTTGATTTTAGCTATTCCAGTTCAAGACTGGTTTATCTTGCAGGCAAACATGTAATGTTTGACCTGGGTTACGGAAAGAATTTTATTGGAGACGGTTACCGGTCGCTGCTGCTTTCTGACTGGTCGTTTAATTATCCGTACCTGCACACGGCCTTAACCTTTGGCAAGTTTCAATACAACATGATGTGGTCTCAATACATCAGTGAGCGCAGTTCCCAATACAATAATAAGGCCGGGTATTTTAGAAAATGGTCGAACACATATATGATCGACTGGAAGCCTACCAAACGCTTGTCGTTAAGTGTGTTTGAAACAGTCATGTGGCCTGACCAGGATTCTCTTCGCAATAAGGACATGAGCCCCTGGATCGCAAGCCCCATCATATTTGTACACAGCAAGGAATCACCAGCCGGCGTACCGAACAACGTTATTACCGGCTTGAATGTAAAATACCGTGTGCTTAAACAAACCCATCTCTATGGTCAATTTGCTGTTAACAGTAAAGGCAACAACAATGCGCCCGGCAACAGGTTTGCGGCACAAGCCGGCATTAGATCGGGAGCTGTTTTAGGTGTTAAAAATTTAAGTGGCCTTGCTGAGTTTAATATGGCGCAGCCTTATATGTATGCGACGAATTCCCTTAACACCAACTATGCACATAACAACCAATCGATGGCTCATCCCCAGGGCGCAAATTTTAAAGAGGGCCTTCTCCTGGTTGAGTATGCCTATAAGGCCTGGCGTTTCAGGGCAGAGGGGTTTGTAACAAAGTATGGAGCCGACTCAGCCAGCAGTGCCAATTACGGCCACAACATTTTTAAAAAGCTGGATACACGGTCTGTGGCCGACAATAACAGCCTCGGGCAGGGGCTGCCCACAACCATTTATTTTGCTGATGCACGAATTTCCTATGTTTTAAACCCTGCCAGCAATTTGCGCATCGAAAGTGGTTTCACTTTCAGGAATGAAAAAAATGCTAAGGTTTCTTTCGAAGACAGGATATTTTATATAGGTGTGCGCATGTCGTTCCGCAGAATTATCTACGATTTCTAACAAGAAAATCATCTTTACCAAGTACAAACTGATTATGAAAAAACATTTCTTTTTACTTATATTTCTCTTGCCCATTATCGCTGCATCGGCACAAGACGTTCCGCTGGACGTTTTTACTCAAAACAGGCTGAATGAACTAACTGTTTCGGCAGACACAAGCATATTCACGAGCTTTCGATCAATAAACTGGCTTGAATTAAAACCATATCTTAAAAACAAAGGAAGTGATATAACCGACAGCATATTTGGGATTTCTAATCCAGGAAAAAGTTATGCTTTTAAAAAACTAATGACCGATAACTGGATAATGGGTGCGGGGAACAAACATATTTTCACCATCGACCCCATTGTCGGCCTTATGGGCGGAGCCGGAAATAACAGCAATTCCATTATCGATGTTTCCGGTGGAGTAAGAATCCAGGGCATACTCAACGACAAATTTTCTTATTCTGCAGCTGTTGTTACGGGATACCGGGAATACCCCAACTATATTAACGACTATATTGATTCAAATCAGCATTACCAGCCAGGATTAGGTAAAGGTTCGTTGACAAAAAATGGAAATGCCTACACTTCAACCCAATTTACCGGTAACATCACTTATAACGGTGGTAAACATTTTTTAGCTAGCGCAGGCTACGGAAAAAATTTTATCGGTGATGGTTATCGAAGCCTTATACTTTCTGACAATCCTTCAAACAATCCTTACATCAGAGTCCAGGCAAGGTTATGGAAACTCACCTACAATGTTCTTTACAACAAATACGAAAATCCTAGAATACCGGAGGATGGCCACCCGGGAAAAAAAGTGAGCGTAATGCATTACCTGGGAATCAACTTTTCCAGCCGCTTTCAAATGGCATTGTACGACAACGTAACCTTTATGACCAAAGATTCATTTGGTCACCGCGGGTTTGATGTTCTTTATTTAAACCCGTTGATCTTTATCCGCCCGCTTGAATTTGCTGTCGGCTCCCCTGACAATGCCTTTGTAGGCATTACTTTTAAGTACAAATTTTATAAAAATGGGTTCGTGTACGGTCAACTTGCTTTAGACGATCTTAATCTTAAATCTTCGCTTGACAACAATGCGCAACACTTTGGCAACAAGTATGGATTACAGCTTGGTATATGGAACAAAGATTTGTTCCAGGTTCAAAACCTCTCCTACCGCTTAGAATGGAATGGTGTAAGGCCATATATGTACGGTCATGGATTTGGCAAAACCGGTCTAAATTATACCCACAATAACCAGGTGCTCACCGATCCCTTCAACGCAAATTACAACGAGGTAATTTCTATATTTCAATATCACAAAGAAAGGTGGTATGGGCTTCTAGAAAATCTTTTTGCTATTCGGGGAGAAAATCCCGGCCTTCCATATAACAATGGAGAAAATCTTTGGGGTGGCGAAACAGGTGTTCCTGTTTACGGCAGCAAGACCATGCAGGGAAATAAAAACAAATATTTCTATAATCAACTTACCGCAGGATACCTTCTAAATCCTCGTAACCGGCTCGGAATTGAAACAAATATTGTGTACAGAAAACACTCAAGCCCCGCAACAGGAACATCAGACTTCTTTTTCTCTTTGGGTGTAAAAACCAGGCTATTTAACTATTACCACGATTTTTAAGTCTTTTTGTGAACCCGGCTACATGTCCGCTGCCATACATTGTTGCGTCGCACTCTTGTACAGCAGCATCTTTACCCGGCAATATTTTTTGCTTTAAGGGTTCGATTGTAATTGAAGTGCCATGAAGCAAGTGTATTAAAAAATGCTTTCAGAGGTTTAAACTCCTATAAAACAGTTGCTGCACCAAATAATTTGTCTAATTTAGACTCCCTTAAATCCCATAAATGTACCCAAATGCCTGACTCAATCACAACACTTTTTATCACGCTTTGCATCGGCTTCTCTCTCGGTATTATCTTTTTTATGGTTTTCAAAGACCATATCGTGGGAGAAATTCATGCCGATGAAGATAAGTTTTAAGAAGCTGACTTTAAATGCTTGCCCTATGCGAACACCAACAATGTTCGCTTTTTTATTCCTGTTTAAGACAAGATTTGCGAGGGAAAATAAAACCGTATTAAAAGCGAAATTGAAACCTTATTGTAAGAACATTGTCTTTTAGGTCAGATGTATAGCCTTGTAACGAAGTGGTTTCATTCTTTACAATATCGTACCATGTAACAATCTTTAAGTTTTCGTCAACATAGTAAATATATCCTATCCCCAAAGTATTGTATTTAATATCCGCGCTGTGGGTTCCGTTGTTTCCGCCAATCTCCATTCCTTTCACCTTGGTATTTGGGTCATAAGAATCAAATTTCAGCCCCACCTGGCTATGCTTGTCAAACGAGTGCAGCAAATAAATAAAATAACCATTGAAGTTTCTTACATAAAATTTATCAGTCAATAGTGTCGAAAGCGTTGTTGGTGTTTCGGAACTAACATCACTTGCAGTTTGAGTACCCTGCCAATATTCCGCCCTAAAATCAGTAGCGCTCGATTTTTTATGTATCCATTTCAGTTGGGCATCGGCCCCGTAATACTGTCTTGGCAATTTTTGTCCAATATTTTCTGAAGAAGAATCCAAAACAAAGGCAGGGTTATTACCGCCTTTGGTATCCATTGTGTACAAATATTTATCATTCTGGAATAATCCGCCCTCAAACAGAGATACCCCGGTTGAAAGTAGCAGGTTCTTTTTCAGGGGATAAGGTTTCATACCAATTCGTGTAATAACGTCCTTGTACGAATCATAATCAGTTGGACTTGTAAGCCCTTGACCATTAAAAACGCCGACATCCCACTTTACATATTTCAACCAGTTTTGCCTTTCCCTTGGTTCAAAAGAAACCATTGCGCCAAGGTCTCTTTCCGTTTTCATCAATATCTGTGACATCCTGCCTCTTTCCGGCGATTCCCGATCTGCTGAAGAGAGATTGACCTCATAGCCAAATGGCCGGGCAAACATGCCGGTAGTGAAAGAAAAGAGCTTTGCGTTGTTCTCAAAAACCCGGCCCCAAAGATCCCGCATGAACACGCCGCGCTCAGATGCATCAATTTGAAAAACGAATTGCACAGAAGGTTTTGTGTTATCGCTAAAATGCATGTAATCCAACCGAAAACGTCCTCTCCTTATCATAAACCTGTTATCAGAATTAGGCGAAAAATCGCCTCCGCTGTAACTTTTTATTCCTTTTGATTCAGCCATTTGGAACTGGGGTTGTATATAACCACTAAACTTAACATGATCATATTTCTTGTAAATGTTAAGTAGACCTTTACCAGTTTCCTTGGTAGTGTCGATCATATCCATAAGAAACTGAGCATTAATAAGTTGAGTTGAAAAAGAAAGGAAAATACAAAGTGCGAAACATTTCCTTGTTAACAATAAATTCATAGAAAAGTAATATTGCGCAAAGTTATAATCGCCGTGTTTGGCCAGTATTAAGAAATTGTTACCAAACAAATTGTCGATTTGTCCTTATACAAGAGCACTACTTTTGCAGCAAATTTGATTTTATGAACTTGCTTAAAATTTTCATGCCGAAAGACAGGGTTTTTTATTCTTTGTTTGAAGAGATTGCCGCCACGGTAGCTAAAATGGGCGTAACACTTAAACAAGCGGTAAACGAACCAGACTTTGACAAACGGGCAGCGATTGTTTCTCAGCTCGAGACAATGGAGCACATTAACGATGAACTTACCCATAAAGTATTTACTGAATTAGGCAGGAATTTTATTACGCCGTTTGACCGTGAGGACATTCACTATCTCGCAAGTGCACTTGATGATATAGCGGATTACATTTATGCAGCCGCTAAAAAAATGATATTTTACCGGGTTAATCCAAACGATACCGGCATTCAAAAAATGGCAGAGTTAATTGAACAAAGTTCAGAACAGATTAAAAATGCTGTGATGGAACTTCGAAATATGCGCAACATGCGCCAGATAACCGACGCGCTTGTTAAGGTAAATAGCATAGAAAACCAGGCAGATGATATTTATGACATGAGCATAGATCGTCTTTTTAACACCGAACCTGATGCTAAGGAAGTAATTAAAAAGAGAGAAATATACCAGGCCATGGAAAATGCGACAGATAAATGTGAAGATGCAGGTAATGTAATAGAATCCATCATTGTAAAATATGCCTGATAACTAAGGCAGCAGAAGGAAAAAGGTCCTTTTCACATTATTAAATAATTCTATGTCGATATTATTAATTGGTATCATAGTACTTGCTATCATTTTTGATTTTATAAATGGTTTTCACGACGCCGCAAACTCAATTGCCACCATTGTTTCAACTAAAGTACTCACTCCTTTCCAGGCTGTTGTATGGGCAGCTTTCTTCAATTTTGTTGCCTACTTTATTTTCAGCGACCATGGTGTTGCCAATACTGTTGCCAAAACTGTTCATGAGGGAAGTTATGATTTATACGTTGTGCTTGCCGGCGTATTGGCGGCAATTGGATGGAATCTTTTAACATGGTGGTACGGTATCCCTTCTTCTTCCTCGCACACACTCATAGGTGGCTTTGCAGGTGCAGCCGTAGCCCACTCGGGTTTTGATAGCATAAACTGGTCGCTAAACGGTGGCATAAGCCTGACAATCTTATTTATTTTACTCGCCCCGGTTGTAGGCATGGTAATTTCTATATTTATAACCATTGTTACAATACAGAAAAATTTCTGGTTAAAAATTTCAATCATTACTGCAGTCATTGCATCTTGTTTAATCTTTATAAATTTTAAAAAGCCGTTTGAATTTTGGGCTTTGCTTGCTCTTGGCGTTATTTTCATACTTTCTTATTTCTACAATTACCTTAAAGGGGAAAACGCTTACCGAACAGCCAATATGTATAAAAAATTACAGTTGGTATCGTCAGCCAGTTTTAGCATCGGTCACGGTGGCAGCGATGCACAAAAAGCGATGGGAATTATCGGTGCAGCGATGGTTGCCGAAAAAGTTATACCCGATCTAAGTCAAATACCAACATGGGTTCCATTTGTTTGTTATACTGCCATAGGGCTTGGAACAATGAGTGGCGGCTGGAAAATTGTGAAAACCATGGGCACCAAAATAACAAAAGTAACTCCGCTGGAAGGAGTATGTGCTGAAACCGCAGGAGCCATTACGCTTTTTACGGCAGCTAACCTTGGAGCGCCCGTCAGCACAACACACACCATTACCGGTTCTATTATTGGCGTAGGCGCTACCAAACGCTTAAGCGCAGTTCGCTGGGGGGTAACGTTTAACCTTATCTGGGCATGGATTCTAACAATACCAGTAAGCGGGCTCCTTGCAGCAGGCATTTACTACGTAATCAAGCTTTTTTTATAAGCGAATATTATCCTCAAGATTTATTTACTTTGCAGCTCCATAAATAAAAGCATGCAAAAGATTCTTGTTACAGGTGGCTGCGGGTTTATCGGGTCTCACACGGTAGTTGACCTAATAGAAAATGGCTTTGATGTTGTTTCGATAGATGATAACTCGCGCTCTTCGACCTTCCTTTTAGACGGAATAGAGAGGATTACCGGCAAAAAAATAAAGAACTATAAAGTAGACCTTAAAAATTTTGACGAAACCCGCGCCGTATTCCAGGAAAACGAAGACATTACTGGTGTTATTCATTTTGCAGCTTACAAAGCCGTAGGTGAATCCGTAGAAAAGCCACTGGATTATTTTGAGAATAACTTATTTTCTCTCATTAACCTGCTTAAGTGCGTAAAGGATTTTTCAATTCCAAATTTTGTTTTCTCTTCTTCCTGTACTGTTTATGGTAATCCCGATTCCATACCCGTCACTGAAGAAACTCCCGTTAAAAAGGCCGAATCACCTTATGGTGCTACCAAGCAAATGGGTGAAGATATTATACAGGAGTTTGCGAGAGCCTGTAACAGCAAATGCATTTTGTTGCGATATTTCAATCCCGTTGGCGCTCACCCCTCCAATTTTATTGGCGAGTTACCTTTAGGTCGCCCTCAAAACCTGGTGCCGGCAATCACACAAACCGCCATCGGCAAGTTGCCACAGATGATCGTTTATGGAGACGATTACGATACAAGAGACGGCAGCTGTCTTCGCGATTTCATACATGTGTCTGATATTGCTCATGCCCATACGCTGGCGTTAGAATATCTTATTAACAATAAAAACCAGCAAAACTGCGAAGTATTTAACCTCGGTACCGGTAATGGCGTTACGGTGCTCGAAGCCATTAAAACGTTTGAAGTGGTGAGCGGCCAAAAGCTGAATTATAAAATCGGGCCACGCCGGCCTGGCGATGTAAAGGCCATATATGCCAACAATAACAAAGCGGTACAAGTACTCAACTGGCAAATCAAGTATGATCTTACTGAAATGATACGCACCGCATGGAACTGGGAACAAAAGGTAAAGCACGACGAAGAGCTGCTAAAGGCGCAAAACGCGGTCTTAAATTAAAAATTTGTTAGCGGGCTAATCATTTCATGCCATCGCCTGTTGCTACGCTCAGTTCAGGGCTCTGTTCTTATGGCAGCAGGTTTTGCAGCAGACGCCTGCACAGGCCTTGAAAGGATTGCGACGCAACGATGCCTAACAAGGGAACTGAAGCTGGTTTAAAAAAAGGATTTTAAAATCAAACATATCAAACACTAACTAAACGGTTTTTATGCTAAAAGACATACAGGTATTAAACGAAAAGGAAACGCGGGGCGGTTTTGGTGAAGGTATTTATGCAGCGGGCAAAGCGAATGAAAATGTGGTAGTGTTAACAGCCGACCTTGCAGGCTCCTTAAAGTTGGGGCCTTTTATAAAAGACTTTCCCAACCGTTTTGTTCAGTGTGGAATTGCAGAAGCAAATATGATTGGTATTGCTGCCGGCTTAACAATTGGAGGCAAAATTCCGTATACTACTACTTTTGCCAACTTTAGTACTGGCAGGGTTTACGACCAGATCAGGCAAAGTGTCGCATACAGCGGCAAAAACGTAAAGATTTGTGCCAGCCACGCCGGTCTTACACTAGGCGAAGACGGCGCCACTCACCAGATACTGGAAGATATTGGCCTTATGAAAATGTTGCCGGGCATGACCGTGATTGTACCTTGTGATTTTAATCAAACCAAAGCTGCGACAATAGCGATAGCTGACTACAATGGACCTGTATATTTAAGGTTTGGCAGACCAAAATGGCCGAACTTTACAAAAGAAGACGGGAGTGATTTTGTGATCGGTAAAGCGCAACAGCTTAGTGAGGGAACTGATATCAGTATTTTCGCTTGCGGGCACATGGTATGGAAAGCAATTGAGGCTGGCCGTATACTCGAGGAAAAGGGATTAAGTGTTGAATTGATTAATATACATACAATAAAGCCGCTTGACGAGGCGGCGATAATTGCTTCAGTTAAAAAGACAGGTTGTGCCGTTACGTGCGAGGAGCATAACATACTAGGTGGTCTGGGAGAGAGTGTTTCAAGAGTGTTATCATCAAATTGCCCGGCACCGGTGGAATTGGTTGGCACAAAAGACACTTTTGGTGAGAGTGGCAAGCCGGAAGAATTATTAAAGAAATATGGCCTTGAGGCTGTTGACATTGTATCTGCAGCGGAAAAAGCCATTTCCAGAAAGAAATGATAAAAGAATTTCCTTTTTAAACTTTATTAATAAAAACTCATCTTTATAAGGGTGAGTTTTTTCCATTTTAGCCTACAAAAGTTGACTCTGCATGCAGCTTGAAGATAAGGAACTGTTGCAATTATTCAGGCAACCAGGTACCAAAGAGAAGGCGTTTACAGCGCTTATTAAGAAATACCAGGAGCGTTTGTATTGGCATATACGAAGGATGGTAGTCGACCATGACGATGCCAATGATGTAATGCAAAATATGTTTATTAAGGTGTGGAACGGGCTTGAAAATTTTAGAGAAGATAGCCAGTTATATACCTGGCTTTACAGAATTGCCACCAATGAGTCGCTCAGTATCCTGGAGCAGTCAAAAAAAAGATCGGCGATAAGTATGTCTGATGTTGAACATAATTTGGCCAATAAAGTCGTTGCAGACAGCAACTTTGATGCAAATAAGCTGGAATGGAAACTGCAATTGGCTATTCAGCAGCTACCCGAAAAGCAAAGAATTGTTTTTAATCTCCGGTATTTTGATGAGATGCCATACGAGGAAATGAGCCGGGTATTAGATACAAGCGAAGGAGCTCTCAAAGCAAGCTACCATCATGCAGCAAGGAAAATTGAGGAATACATAAAGAATAATTAAACTTTTTATAGCGTGTAAGGTCTATAGTTTTGTTAAAATGCAAGAACAAGAATACATAAAACAAGAATTAAAAGAGATTTCGCCGTTGTTAAGCAGCCTTGCCAAGCAATGCCCATACAAGGATCCGGCGGGGTATTTCAATTCATTGCCAGAAATTATTCTTGGTACCGTTAAGTTGACGACGCTTACTGATAGCAGTAGCGTATATTCCTTGCCTTCCGGGTATTTTGAAAATTTTGCTAACAACATTTTGCAGAAGATCAAGTCACAGGAAAAAAAGCAAAATGATGTAGAAGCCGAACTCGAGGAAGTTGCGCCAGCGCTCAATAAGATTCAAAAGAAGAACATTTACAGCCTTCCGGAAAATTATTTCGAAAATTTAGCGAAAGATATTGATTTGTTTAAGGGGAAAGCAAATGTGGTTTCTTTGACAGCTGAATTCAAGCGAGCACTTCACTATGCTGTTGCCGCTTCGGTATTGTTTGTGATTGCAAGCACCTCTTTTCTATATGTACACCAACATACAAAGAATCTAAATAAGCCGCTTAGTATTGAGCAACGCCTGGCAACCCTGAACGATGATGATATTATTAATTACCTGAAATATGACCATCAGGGCGATGATATTAGCCCCGCATCAAACTCGCAGGATACCCAGTTACAGAATTTACTTATGGATGCCAGTGATGAAGAAATTGAGCGTTATCTTGATGAAAGTAACGGCAGCAATGAAAAAAATGTTAAGGGTATTTAAATGTGGTTAAAGATGAAAAAAATGTTTTTTGTTGTTTCTATATTGTTTTCACAATTCTATATTTGTGACGGACAGACACGGGATAATGCAACGAATCAGGTGGAGTCTGTTAAGGTAGAGTATATGTCTAAGGAGTTGAATTTAACTCCCGATGAGTCCAAAAAATTCTGGCCAGTTTACAATCAATACTTTGCTGAAGTTAAGCAAGCAAAGAAAGATCATCCGAATGATGAAGTAGCATTTGAAGAGAAGGTTGTAGAAATAAGGAAAAAATATAAGGGTAACTTCAAGGGCATTTTGAGTAACGATACAAGAGTGAACAAGGTGTTTGTCTCGGAAAAAAATTTAAGGGACATTTTGAAGAAAGAGTTACAGGACCGACAAAGGAGAAAAAAATACCCGGGCATACGGCAATCTCCCACAAGAAAAATAAAGAATTAGTCAAAGATATTTAACTAGGTGTTTTTCATAGGTTAGCAACGGCCAGCTCTGTTTAGGGCAGGCCTATTTTTTTAAAGCCCATCCAAAAAGTTTATAAGCGTATTGTCCCTGATGTGCTATGATAACAGCGAACCGGAAATATTCCTACTGCAGCCTAACTATAATAGGGTTTAATCATAAAATATATAACGGGTCCTGTAACGGCAACATAAAACCAGAGTGGCCAAGTATATCGAGCCAGCCTCTTATGAACCGGATATTCCGCAATTAACGCCCGATAGGCAGTAAAGAGTATAAATGGAAGAATTACGGCAGCAAGAACAATATGCGTTGAAAGAATAATAAGGTAAAGGGTCCTCATATAGCCAACTGCAGTTGCTTCGGCACCGGAAAGTGTGCCATCATGATTTGCATCTCCAAACTTTGCTTCACCAGCAAGCAAATGATGCATTATATAAGAAACCAAAAACAATATTGAAAGAACCAGAGCTGAGAGCATCAATTTTTTGTGCACCGCATATTTCTGCATCCTTACGGAAATTAATGCGGCCAGCAACAATATGGCTATAGCTGTATTGATAAAAGCATTTGCCATGGCAAAATTGTGGACGTCGAAGCCCAAATGGATATCCAGTTTAAAATTTCCAAGTAATGCAACTGCTGAAAAAACAATCACTGAAAAAATCCAGATCAGTCTTTTTGCTTTTTTGTCATTCTTACTAAATGATGCTGCCAACATTAATCGTCTCGTTTAGTGTTTGTCCCTTTTTCTAAATAAAATGCTTATCGCGATTATTACAATAATCAGCGTAATGACAAAAAACACTCCCATTTGCAACGGATCAAAAGGCAGTGGCTCCGGGTTGGTTTCCTTTTCAAGCATCAGCAAACCAATATCTTTCGACATCTGTGCAAGCGAAATCGTGTCTAGCCCATTGTAAAAGCCCCGCACATTAAAGTTCTTGTCAAGTAATACAAATCGCTGCGTATGAGCAAAATTAGGATCTATCACTGCAGTAGAATCATACTTGTCCACTTTTAACTCCTGGAAAATAAAATTGTAAATAGTATCCTTGGGGCCGGTCAACATCCACCAATTGTCGTGGTTAACTTTGTATTTATCTGCGTATGCTTTTAGTGCCCTTACTGAATCTCTTTCGGGATCTATTGTAAAAGACACAAATTGAACAATCGACGTGTCGGGTTTATCCATCGGATCGCCACCTTTTAAAAAAGACTGCTGCAACTTCGCCATGTTTGCAGTAAGCTTCGGACATACATAAGCGCAACTGGTAAAGAAAAAGTCTGCAACGATTATCTTTCCGTTAATGTCGTATAAATTGACAGTATCCCCCAACTGATTCTGAAGCCGGATATTTCCTACTTTATGCCAAACCGTATCAGATGTTACTTTACCGTCTCTCACCGTGTTAACAATAGAATCGGGCAAATAGTGACGCGGTAAAACCACAGCGTCATCGCTGGCGAACTTGACCAGCAAATAACTCCCAAGTGGGATGAACACCGCTATACAAATTGCTACCAACGCTTTTTTATTCATGTGACTAATTAATAAAAAACCACCGCAGCGGGGCGATGGTTTAGCATTAGGAAAATATTTTACATTGATCGCTCAGGCTAATTCATTTCACCATGTTTCTCTTCTTTGCCTTTTGACTCAGGTTCTTTTTTTTCCATTTTCATTTGCGAATGATCGTAATGAAACCTGTCGTAAGTGTTTCTGAGATTTTTATATGAATTACCATCTGAAAGAAAAGCAATAATAAACCATACAAACAAAAACAAAGGAACAACGATAGTCATGATCAGGTTACGAAGCTCATGTTTAAGATGCATAAAATATCCAACTATGTAAAAGGCCTTTGCCAACATCAAAATAACGATTGCTCCTTTAATAAAATGCTTAAGAAAGCCTTCATCCATCCCCATCATAATAAAACCCAATATCAATTCTACAATTGTAAGAACAGACAGAATAACGGTCACTCTTACAATCTCTTTCTTACCACCTCCAACATTATGGTCCTGATGCAAAACAGCTGATGTATGTTCCATGCTGAAACTTTTTTTCGATTTGAATTTAGAGAAGATAAAAACAAGTGAATACAAATACCCAAACAAGGTCTACAAAGTGCCAGTATAAGCCAGCCTTTTCTATCATTAAATAATGACCACGGTTTTCAAACTTATTCTGAAGCGTCATTATCAGCATAATTACATTTATAACCACTCCGGAAAATACGTGAAACCCATGAAAGCCTGTTATGGTAAAAAAGAAGTTCGTGAAATTTGTTGTCGAGATGGTACCATCTGCATTAGGAAAAGGATTGCGACCCCACCATGCGCCTTCATGAAAAAGATGAGTCCATTCCCATGCCTGGCAGCCTAAGAAAGCAAGACCTCCAATAATAGTCCAGATAAGGTACTTAACCACGCCCTTTTTGTCCATGTTATGACCTGCGTGTACCGCAAGCACCATAGTAACCGAACTTATAATGAGTATAAAGGTCATAATGCTCACGAATACAAGCGGAGCATGCACACCTTCCGGCGCAAGCGGAAATGAATTAAAGACTTCATTGGGGTTGGGCCAGCCATTTGTTGCAAACCTTGTGGTACCATAAGAAATAAGAAATGCGCCAAATGTGAAGGCGTCACTCATCAAAAAATACCACATCATTAGTTTACCGTACTCTACATTGAAAGGGCTCTTGCCGCCACTCCAGTGTTTGGTTGCTGTGGGTGCAGTTGTTGTTGACATGTTAATGATAAAGGTTTCGTTTGCAAATTTATTGGCTACCCATTAATTGGGCATATAAAATGATAACTTTTTTCCGCGATCAGCAAAGATTTTTTAACAGCCTTACTGTCGCTTATATTTATTTTAAAAAGCGTTGATATGTTCCAACAATCCCTTTTTGTCCATTTGCTTGTTACAGCTTAAGTGTGCGACGCAACAACTGCTGAGCATTATTTAAAAGCCGGGCACCTCATGTTGCTATATCCACATAAAGAAAATAAACAGATACACCCATAAAATATCAACGAAATGCCAGTAAGTGGTTGCGATCTCGATGGGAACCGCGCTGTATACTTTGGATTTTGTACTGAATGCCTTTAAAAAAATAACAACAAGCACCACTACACCAGCCAATACATGTAATATGTGCAAGCCGGTAATAATGGCCAGAAACGAGGCAGATGGATTACTGCCTTGCCCCAATAACAACACGCCGTGACCACTTAAAGAAATAAACCCGTAACCTTGCAAAATTGCAAACAACACACCAAGAAACGCTGTAATGGAAATGAGTTTGCGGTAACGCTGCATTTCCCTAGCCTTGTATGCTTTCAGAGAAAGATGCATTGTAAGACTGCTAAGCATGATAACAACCGTAGAATACCAAAATACAACAGGCATGGAAAACTGGAGCCAGTTGGCCTGGTTACTGCGCACGATATAGGCACTTGTTAATCCCGCGAACATCATTATGATGCTGCCCATCGCCACCCACAATGTAAACTTATGCGGGTGAATTCTGTTTCTTTGATTACTGCTCACCGTTGTCATCATCACGTTGATTTATTAGAATCTTTTTTGACCAGCTTTAAAACCAGTGCTCGTCTACGTTGTGTCACTCCCTTTTACCGCACATCAATAATCAGCAATACCATTCGACTTCTCTGTTAGTTGAGTAAAGCATAACTCAATTTATCCGCCAGCAATGCCAGTAACACAACCGGCAAGTAAATGTAGCTGCTAAACATTACCCTTCTTGCAGCGCCAACATCCATGCTTATATAGAGCCGCACACATTGAATTAGTATGAACAGGTTTGCAGCGATTACAACCCAAAAACTTACTATTCCCGTCAAGCCAAAATAATAGGGCAACACACCCACAGGAATCATCATCACAGCATATGCAATTGCCTGAAGCGCGGTCATTCGCGTTGGCGCTCCTCCGCCCGGCAGTAGTTTGAATCCAGCTTTCGAGTAGTCGTTATGCGCTACCCAGGCAATTGCCCAAAAATGTGGAAACTGCCATAAAAACTGCAGACCAAATAAAGACCATCCTGCTCCATTCGATATGTTCGTTCCCTCCACAACCGCAAAAGGGCTGAAAACATTTGTGGCAGCAACCCATCCTATAAGACAGGGTAACGCCCCGGGCAATCCACCAATCAACACTGACACAGAACTTACCTTTTTTAAAGGCGTATATATATACGCGTATAAAAAAAGGCTGAAAGCAGATAAAAGTGCAGATGACAAATTAAAGAAATAATACATCATCCACACGCCGATAACGCCGGCTATAAGTGCAAAAGTGTACGCCTCTTTTACAGGCATTCTTCCATCTGCGACCGGCCTTTTAGAGGTCCGTTTCATTACCGCGTCGGTATCCTTTTCACTTGCCTGATTGATTGCATTTGCACTGCCCGTAATCAACAGTCCCGCGACAAAAAGCACGATAATCATTTTAAGATCGTAACTAACAATATCAGGCGCGAGTAAATAACATATAACACATGAAAAAACTACTGTAAAACTGAGGGTGAATTTGATCAGTTGAAAATAGTCTTTCACTTTAGATGCCAAAGTAAAAGATGCAGACTTATTTATTGCTTTCCCCATCACTAATCCAGGTCGCGTTTCAATGAACTTCCAAAACAACCTGCGCTTTTTGTATTTAAAAAAGCCCTGAAAATTCAGGGCGTTATAAAGTTTGATAATTACCTAAAAGTCTCAGCCGTTTTATTTATTAACCGGTCGCTAATGAACGCTCTCATCATCTCCGACTGGCGTGGTTTGTGGTATGAAATCCTTACCGTCTTTACCATAGTCATAAGCCCAACGGTGTACTTCAGGAATTTCACCAGCCCAGTTACCATGTCCTGGCCGAATAGGTGTTGTCCACTCCAACGTGTTTGAACCCCACGGGTTAGTGCTTGTTACCTTTCTACCTTTGAAAATCGAATAGAAAAAGTTTGCCAGGAACATTAGCTGAACAGCAAAAACAATCATTGCAACAGTGCTTATAAACCTATTTAATTCAGCAAATTGCTTAAAACTTTCCCATACACTATAGTCATAATACCTTCTTGGCATACCTGCCAATCCTTCGTAATGCATTGGCCAGAAAATGAGGTAGGCACCTATCATCGTCATCCAAAAATGTATATAACCAAGATTGTTATTTAAATATCTTCCATACATTTTAGGGAACCAATGATAAATACCAGCAAACATCCCGAACATGCTAGCTACACCCATTACTATATGAAAGTGGGCAATAACAAAGTAAGTATCATGCAAGTGTATATCAAGTGCAGAGTTACCTAGCCAAATTCCAGTCAACCCACCGGATATGAACAGGCTCACAAATCCAATTGCGAAAAGCATAGCTGGGGTAAAGCGGAAT
>DLKC01000035.1:0-131 GCA_002478885.1 Chitinophagaceae bacterium UBA7600 | reverse complement strand
CCCCGCCATAAAGTAGTAAGCCAATTGAATACCTTTATAGCGGAAGGGACAGCTATCAAAAGCGTGAGCAATACAAATATTGATCCGAGGAAAGGATTAAGACCAGTCACGAACATGTGGTGGGCCCAAAC
>DLKC01000042.1 GCA_002478885.1 Chitinophagaceae bacterium UBA7600 | reverse complement strand
CCACCACCCATCGGGTGATCAACAGGGTTCATTGCTACACCTCTGTTGCGGGGGCGAATGCCTTTCCAACGGTTTACACCTGCCTTGCCGGCCTGTTCAAGATTATGATCGCTGTTCGATACAACACCTACCGTTGCGTAGCAGTTGATCAGTACTTTTCTCAATTCACCACTTGGCATCTTCAACACGGCATAATGTTCTTCCTTGTTTGAAAGCTGGGCCGATGCGCCTGCGCTTCTTACAAGCTTTCCACCCTGGGCCGGCTGCATTTCAATATTGTGGATCATAGTACCCAAAGGCATGTTCTTCAACATAAGTGCATTACCTACCTCGGGAGCTACGCTGTCGCCGGAAATTACTGTTTGGCCAACCTGTATACCCTGTGGCGCAAGGATGTATCTTTTTTCGCCGTCGGTATATTGCACCAGGGCGATAAATGCTGTGCGGTTTGGATCGTACTCAACAGATACAACCTTAGCTTCGATATCTTTTTTGTTGCGTTTGAAATCGACGATACGATAGTGCTTTTTGTGTCCGCCACCGATATAACGCATGGCACGACGGCCCTGTGCATTACGTCCGCCGGTGCTGTGCTTTGGCTCAAGCAGGCTTTTTTCGGGCGTGTTGGTGGTGATCTCTGCGTAGGCATTACCGATTCTCCATCGGGTGCCTGCTGTCATTGGTTTATACTTCTTAAGTGCCATATTCTTGCAAAATTTGCGGTCTTGCGGACCATTCTTTTAATTGCTGATTGAGGGATCCTGTGATTTATAGATTTTTATTCCGGAATCACGCAATCACTAAATCTTTAACTCTTTTAGATGTTTGCGTACAGGTCAATTGCTTCACCTTCTGCAACAGTCACATATGCCTTTTTATAAGAAGGCTTAACGCCTTTTACAAACCCGGCCTTTGTGAATTTCGTTTTGTTTTTTCCGGGAACAACTACAGTGTTAACATCTATTACAGAAACACCATAAAATTCCTCAACTGCTTTTTTTACTTCCAGTTTGTTTGCCTTATAATTCACTTTAAAAGCATACCTGCGCAGTTTATCCTGCTGACTATTTGCTTTCTCAGTGATTATTGGTTTTACCAGAACTTCTGTCAGTTTCATTTTTATATCCTCCGGCTCCTTTATGAAGCTTATTAGTATTAAGATTTAACTTTTACCCATACTTACCACTTTCTTTGGTAAGTTTTACGACTTATGCTTCTGCTTCAACAACTTCTTCGCTCAATATCTTTACAGCATTCTCAGTTATAACAAGAACATCTGCATTGATTATATCGTAGGTATTGATATCTGTAAGCAAAGTGCTGGCAATATTCGGAACGTTACGGGTACTGAGATAAAGATTGTCGTTGTACTCAGGAAGAACAAGCAACGTTTTCTTGTCAGCAACATTCAGCGCTTTCATTGCGGTCATTACCTCTTTGGTCTTTGGTGCGCTGAGCTGAACATCTTCAAGAACAAAAATCGCGTTTTCTTTTGCTTTATGTGAAAGGGCGCTAAGCTTTGCAAGCTCCTTTACTTTCCTGTTCAATTTGAAATCGTAACTGTGAGGCTTAGGTCCGAAAATAGTACCACCACCTTTATACAAAGGGTTACGGATATTACCTTTACGTGAACCACCGGTACCTTTCTGACGGTGAAGTTTGTGGCTTGCACCCTTTACTTCAGCGCGTGTCTTTACTTTGTGTGTGCCCTGGCGTTGTGCGGCCTGGTATTGCTTTACAGCGAGGTAGATAACATGATCATTTGGTTCAATGCCAAAAATATCATCCGGCAACTCAACTGTTCTACCGGTACGCTCACCTTTTGTATTTAAAACTTGTGCTTGCATGTTACTTCAGTTAAAGTTTACTTCTGGATTAAGACAATGGAACCGTTATGACCTGGTACAGAACCGCTAACCAGTATGTAATTTTTGTCAGAGAATATTTTTACCACTTTCAGGCCTTTCAGTTTAACCCTGTCATTGCCCATACGGCCAGCCATTCTCATACCTTTGAATACCCTGGAAGGATAAGAAGAACCACCAATTGAACCCGGGGCTCTCTGGCGGTCGTGCTGACCATGTGACTGCTCACCAACACCGTGGAAACCATGACGTTTTACAACACCCTGGAACCCCTTTCCTTTGGTAGTGCCAACAACATCAACTTTTTCGCCTTCAGCAAAAATGTCAACGGTGATTGTTTCACCTAAATTTTTATCCTCAAAATAATCGCGGAATTCTTTTACGAAGCTTTTTGGAGCTGACTGAGATTTAGAGAAGTGATTGATCTCAGCTTTTGTGGAGTGTTTTTCTTTCTTATCGCCGAAGCCTAACTGTAACGCACTGTAACCATCAGCGTCTTTGGTTTTAACCTGGGTTACAACACATGGACCAGCTTCAATAATGGTACAAGCTGTTTGCTTGCCATCGGGAGTGAATATGCTGGTCATCCCAATTTTTTTTCCAATAATTCCTTTCATCGTGTCGCGGTTTGTGCCCCGCAGGTTGTAAGGACATTCCGCCGGCTTGCGGAATTCAATCCCTGTTTGCCACCGACCTTTTCTTTTGCTTTCCTCTTTATAAGGACTTCAGAAGTACCGGTAGTAAACAAACCTCGAAGGGCTTGTTTATATGTAGCCTTCCCTAAACTCACAGGAGTTTCGAAGAAGATTTATGACTTTAATTCAGAGCTCTTTTTGCCTGGGTTCCACCCGGATTGAGAGATGATGTATTTTATAAGAACTTATAGCCTGTTCAACCAGGCCCGTTTTACGCCTTGATTTCTACTTCAACACCAGATGGCAGATCGAGCTTACTTAAAGCATCAACCGTTCTGGATGAAGAAGTGTAAATGTCCAGTAAGCGCTTGTGCGTGCAAAGCTGGAACTGTTCCCTACTCTTTTTATTTACGTGTGGCGAACGCAGTACAGTAAAAATTCTTTTGCGCGTGGGCAAAGGAATTGGCCCCGTAACTACCGCACCAGTGCTGCGAACTGTCTTCACGATTTTCTCGGCAGATTTGTCTACCAGGCTGTGATCGTACGATTGTAATTTTATTCTGATTCTCTGAGACATAGCGTAACCCAATTTTCAGATTGGGAGCGCAAAGGTAGGGGGCTGAAGCATTACTGACAAGAATTTTTAAAATAATTTTCAAAAAAGAACGGAAATCTGCCCCGCCGGAGCGTCGTAAACGTACAAAATTACGCACTCATGCAATACATAATGGCCTTTGCCTGCTATTGCCCGCCCTAGTCAAAGAAAACACACCTCTTCAACCTGCAGCGTTTTTCAGCACAATGCACCTCCCACACTCCGCCCTTACTTGGTAGATACTTGGTACATACTTGGTAGATGGTTGGTAGGGAGTTGGTAGTTACCCGCCCGTTAACCCGCCGGTACTTTAAGAATAACCAGTGGCAATAGTGGCATGGGGTAGTTGCGCAGGGTACATACTTATCCTGGTTTGCCGCTTACATAGGGATTGCCCTTTATAAAAAACCGGTAAGGAAGCAACGCATCTTCTGCGGCGTAAGCCACCCCGATTCTTCCGGAACTCGCATAGCTGGCTTTCTTGTACTGGTATCCGTCCTCCGCAATAAATAACTCATTTCCAAGCAGGCTCATCCCCGTATGCCGGGTCACAATACCTAAAGCTTTCGACACATTACCCGGCCCTCTTGTAAGTGTTTCATCAACCTTTGTCTTACCCGTGCGTTCAAGCATTATGTCAAAACCTGCCACAGGTTCTGCTCCTCTTATCAAAACAGCATGCGGAATATCCCTGGCATTGGTTACCACATTAAACAATTGGTGTATGCCGTAACACAAATAAACATACGCTGTGCCCGCCTCACCATACATAACTTCAGTCCGCCTGGTGCGCCGGTTATTATAGGCATGTGAAGCCTTGTCAACTATACCATTGTAGGCTTCTGTTTCAACAATACGCGCAGCCGTAAGCCTTTCATCAAAATTGGTCACCAGTATTTTGCCCAGGAGATCCCTTGCAATATCCGGTACACTGGCACGTTCGTAAAACGAAACACCCAGTCTTTTTGCTCCGGTTAATAAAAACGCTTTGTCTATTTTGTTCGGCTCATTAAGTTTCAATTCATTTATATTTATCGCAAAATAATTTAATTGCTCAAAGAGATCATTATATCGGTTCAAAGCTATTATAAAGCGCATTTGTTTATCAGGCAGCACAAACTGTGGAAGTGGATTATTATTCCCGGCATCATTTATACCATTCTCTTTATCATTTCCATGTATTTCTTCCTGCACACAGCCAACAATTTTAATGAGTGGCTTACATTAAAAACAGGATTGAAAACCTGGCTCGACAAAACACACAGCGGACTCCTTGGTTTCTTTTTTACCCTGGCCGCATTGGTTTTATTACTGATCCAGTTAATGCTCTATTTCTCGCTTTTTAAATATGTATGGCTTATTATTGGCTCTCCAGTATTTGCCTACCTCAGCGAAAAAACCGACGCCATTCTGCACGGCAGGGAATACCCCTTTAATTTTAAGCAACTGCTCAAAGATATGCTCAGGGGCATCAGCATCGCGGTGCGGAACGCTCTCTGGCAAACAGTTTATATGGTTGCCATACTGCTGCTGTCTCTCATTCCAATAGCTGGTGTGGCAACACCGGTTATTGCCCTTCTGGTCGAATGTTACTACTATGGTTTCAGTATGCTCGATTACAGCTGCGAACGTAGAAATATGAATGCACAGGAAAGTATTTATTATATCGGTAACCACCGGGGGCTGGCAATCGGCAACGGGTTAATTTTTTATCTCATACACCTGTTGCCAGTGCTCGGCTGGGTGCTTGCGCCAGCTTACGCGGTCATCGCCGCTACGTTAAGCCTGCATGAAATAAAAGCAAATGAGCCGGCCGTTGCCGCAACTGGCACAGACTTATAACAATGAACCGGGCTAAAGTACAACCATCGGGCTCCTGTTGCGTCGCACTCTTCATCGCCTTTATCAATCTTCATCATTATGAACAACGGCCTTCATAAACACATCGCAACCTCAGGCAAGGTTTACCTGCTGCCTACAGTCTTACACGACAGCGATAAAGCACTGCAGGCGATCCCGCCATATATTACCGATGCTATAAAAGACTGCCAGGTATTTTTTGCAGAGCAGGAGAAAACAGCAAGAAGATTTTTCAAAAAAATTTGGCGTCATAGCCTTCCGGGCGAAGATATCATTATCGACAACTACGAATGGCATGCGATCCATAAAGCGGAAGATGCGGTAAAATCCATATTCATCCAAAAACTGCAGGAAGGTAAAAATGTAGGTATCATCAGCGAGGCTGGTTGCCCCGGCATTGCCGACCCGGGTCAAATACTCATCGAGGCAGCCCAGCAAATAGGTGCCACGGTTATTCCGTTGGTTGGCCCCAGTTCAATTCTGATGGCCTTAATGGCCAGCGGCATGAATGGCCAGTGTTTCCAGTTCCTTGGCTACCTGCCAATAGATAATGCAGCAAGAAAAAGAAGTATAAAAGAAATGGAAACAGATTCTTCCAAAAGAAATTGCACCCAGGTTTTTATTGAAACGCCCTATCGCAATAACCAACTGCTTGCCGATATTTTGAACGCTTGTGCTAACGAAACAAAATTGTGCATTGCTGTCGACATAACATCGCCTGAAGAATACATCAAAACAAAGAGGGTTGCCGACTGGAAAAAGCAACAGGCCCCTGATTTACATAAGAGGCCTGCCATATTTTTGTTATATGCCCGATAGCTATTTTTCAATCGTCGGTGAAAGTCCCGACTTCTTCTCCACCCCTCTTATTTCATAAATACTGTCAACAATATATTGCTGCATTCCGCGCCAGGGCAAAGCTCCCAGGTATTTCCGGTAATGAAGGTTTACCTCTCGCCCACTGTTTTGTTGTAATACCTCCGATATTTTGGGGTCCGTTACGCTGAACAGGAATTCATTGCTCTGTACATTAGTCTTAAAACCGCTTTGGATTAGTTCCCCCTCATAGGTTTTGAAGAGATAACCTTTCTCCTGGATGGTGTTTAATACACCCGCCTTTGTGCCGTCGGCAAAAACCCAGAAAAACCGGTAATAAATAAACAATCCAAGGGAAATGATAAAAACAACCAGAACAGTCCGGGAAATTTTTTTCCAATTCATATTACAGTCCGTATTTGTCTACAAGATACAATAAAGCGGCCATGTTAATCGCACCAAGCTTCATCTCCCTTATGCTAACTGCCTCAAATACATCGGTTACTGCATGATGCACATCGAAATAACGCTGGTTGTCGGGGTTAAGTCCTGCAACAGGGGTTTTAAATTGCGCCCTCAAAGGGTCTATGTCGGCACCATCGCCGCCATCGGTAAATGTGCTGCCACCATACGGCTCAAATAAATGCTTCCACGCATTTAATTTGGCCCAGCTTTCAGGCTTCACGGTAAATCCAAAACCACGGGGAGTAAAACCTCCGGCATCACTCTCCAATGCAAAAATGTGTTGCTCATTTTTTGCCTTGGCTTCTTCTGCATATTTTTCTCCGCCCCTTCCGCCGTTCTCTTCATTTGCAAACAGCACAAATCTTATGGTATGCTTTGGCTGGTAACCCAATGCCTTAAAAGCCCTTAGTATTTCAATTGTCTGCACACAGCCGGTTCCATCATCGTGCGCGCCCTCATTTACGTCCCAGCTATCGAGATGACCGCCAACCGTAATAATCTGGTCAGGGTAGGTAGAGCCTTTAAGTTCACCGATCACATTATGTCCGGTTGTATCGGGTAAAAACTGCCCCCACGTAAACAATTGCGCTTTCAGGTTAACCCCATTATCAAACAAGGTATCCAGTTTCTCTACATCCCTTACCCCAACTGCCACTGCGGGAATTTTAGGCAAACTATCCAGATAACGCAGGGCACCGGTGTGCGGGTTGTTGTCCATTGCATTGGTCATGCTACGCACCATTACTGCAACAGCCCCATATTTTGCGGCGCGGCTTGCACCAATGCCACGATAAACAACATTCTTCCCATAAGCCCTGAAGGTTTGTATAAATTCATCTTCAAAAGGCACATTGTAAAAAACAATCTTACCTTTTACCTCATTTTTTCTCTTCTCCAGCTCATCAAAATTATTCACCCGCATTACTTGGGCTTCAACACCTTTAGCGCCGGTACCTACAGAATTACCAATTGCAAAAACATTCACCGGAACGGTAACAGTCTGTCCGTTGGACGCATAACTTACAGATGCCAGGTCTTTTCCTCCCCTAACCCAATGCGGCACCATACACTCCTGCAATACCACGTTATCGGCGCCGGCAGCCTTCATGGCATTATAGCCCCATTGCTCAGCCTTTACCATCTGTGGCGAACCAGCCAAACGACCGCCAACATGCTTCGTAAGATCGTAGAGGTTGTAATAAGAAGACCTGCTGATAAAAATATTATCAGAGATGGATTTTATAAAAGCGGAATCAGCTTTTTCATCAGTTTGTGCAGTTGCTGCGAAAGGAATAACCAAAGCAAGAAGTAATAATTTTTTCATGTGTTTTATTTTTATTGAACGGGCTGCACAACTACGAATCAGCTGCCGTTGCGTCGCACGCTTGTACACCTGCGCGGCGGTGAGCAGTCTGCAAACGGCCGGTATTACTTACCCTTAAGTAGCTGACATAATCCCGTACGCACGGGAATACCAAATATACAAAAGCTGGTTTCCAAAACAGGCACAACGCTTATGATCACCGGCCGGTAAAAGTTGCCAAGTTAAGCAAATGTTGCTTCTTTTCGTTATTGGATAAAAGGTATAAACGTTCAGAAAATGATTGTTACTTTGCTGCCTCAAACAGGAAAATATGCGAATAGGGATTGTTTGCTATCCAACCTTCGGCGGTAGTGGAGTGCTTGCTACAGAATTGGGCAAAGCGCTTGCCGACAAAGGTCATAGTGTGCATTTTATAACATACCAGCAACCGGTAAGGCTCAACGTTTTCAACGCTAATATTTATTATCATGAAGTGCGTGTGCCTACCTATCCATTGTTTGACTATCCGCCTTACGAGATCGCACTTGCCAGTACAATGGTCGACGTGATCAACAACCACGACCTCGATCTTCTGCATGTGCATTATGCGATTCCACATGCATCAGCTGCTTATATGGCCAGCAAGATCGTGGAGAAAAGCGGCAGAAAAATACCTTTCATTACCACCTTGCATGGAACAGACATTACCCTGGTGGGGCGGGACAAAACCTATGAGCCGGTGGTTACTTTTTCCATCAACGAAAGCGATGCCATTACAGCAGTTTCAAACAACCTGCGCGAAGAAACGTATAAGTCCTTTCATATCACTAAAGAGATCGAGGTGATCTACAATTTTGTGGATGTAAAACGCTTCAGCAAAAAACCCATAGATGCCTTCAGGAAAGTGATTGCCCCGAATGGAGAAAAAATACTCGTTCACGCTTCTAACTTCAGAACCATAAAAAGGGTGAAGGATGTAATAAGAATTTTTGCCGAAACAAAGAAAGCCCTGCCGGCAAAACTACTGATGATCGGCGACGGCCCCGACCGCCCTGCAATCGAAGAACTCGTGAAAGAGCTTGGCCTTCATGATGATGTAAGGTTTGTTGGCAAGCAGGAACAGATAGAAGAGATTTTGCTCGTTTCAGATTTGTTCTTACTTACTTCCGAATATGAAAGTTTTGGCCTTGCGGCACTCGAGGCCATGGCAGCGAGCGTTCCTGTTTTAAGCACCGATGCTGGTGGCTTACCGGAAATAAACATCCATGGAGAAACAGGCTATCTCGCGGCGGTTGGAGATGTGGCAAATATGAGCAAATATGCCATTAGCCTGCTCAGCGATGAAAACCTGCTTGCGAAAATGAAAGAGAATGCTTACCAGCAGGCGCTGCGCTTCGATATACACAACATCGTTCCAGCTTACGAAAAATTATACAGCCGCTTCTGCAGGCTCGACAGCGACGAAACTGTTGTAACTGACCAGCAGGCTAACAATTAAAAAATAACGGTAACCTTCTAAAGAAATATGGCTGCAAGAATATAATCTGCAAAGAGTATCATAATGCAACTGATCACCACAGAGGTAGTGCTTGCGCGACCTATCTCCAAAGCTCCACCCTTAACATGATAGCCGTAATAGGCAGGAATACTGCTAATGATAAAGGCAAAAGTATATGCCTTGTACATAGCGAACGTAATATTGTAAGTGTTCAGGTTTTGCCTTAGGCCGTCGTCATAAATATCGTTGGCGAGAATACCCGACATCGCACCTGCAACACGACCTCCCCAAATAGCCAGCACGGCTGAAATAACCACCAGGCAGGGAACAACAACAAGTGCGCCTACAATCTTCGGCATAATAAGATAACTCCGCGTATTAATGCCCATTATTTCCAATGCATCAATTTGTTCTGTAGTGCGCATATTACCCAGCTCACTGGCTATTTTACTGCCAACCACACCCGCAAGCACAATGCTTACTACTGTCGGCGACAACTCCAGTATAACACTGTCGCGTACGATCTGTGCAATGGTAGCCTGCGGCACCAGCGGGCTTACCAGCTGGTATGCCGTTTGCACCGTTGTTACCGCCCCAAGAAACAGCGAAATAATAATTACGATTGGTAAAGATCCTACACCAATTTCACTGCACTGGTGCATAAATTCTTTCCAATACATTTTCAGGTTTTCAGGCTTGGTGAACATGCTTTTAAGCATGAGCAAAAACCTTCCGAGATGATTAAGAAATAACGATAGCAATGTTTTTATTTTTTATGTTTCCAACTTTCACGTTACTATGTAGCTGCCGTTGCGTCGCACTCTTGTACAGTTGAATCGCTATTCGCCTGTTGCAATAAGTATTTCTCGCATTTCGCAGGTTGCATCGCCCACGATAACAACCAGCTGAATAACGTTTAGAACGGTGCAGTGAGTGACACAACGGAAGGCGACCGGTGTTCCCGGTGCCCGCTATAAGAAACTATCCTGTTTTTATTTGCGCATCCACCACAGCAATATAGGCCATATTTACGATGCTGCGAACAGTGCTGCCCAATTGTAACACATGCACGGGCTTTTTAAGCCCGAGCAGGATCGGCCCGATGGCATCTGCACCGCCAACCTCTTTCAACAGGTTATAGGCAACGTTACCAGCCGCAAGGTTGGGGAATATAAGCACATTCACATCCTGGTCAACAAGGCTGCTGAACGGATAGTTATCTTTTAATATGTCTTTGTTGAAGGGCACCCACGCCTGCATTTCACCGTCTACAATCAGCGATGGATTTCTTTGCTTCACCAGCTTTGTTGCTTCGGCCACCACTTTGGCTTCGGGCGAATCGCTGCTGCCAAAATTGCTATAGCTGAGCATGGCTATGCGCGGAACGATATTAAAGTTCCTGACTTCCTTTGCAACCATTATCGCAATGTCGGCAAGTTCCTGCGCCGTGGGATTAAAATTGACGGTTGTATCGGCAAGAAAAAGTGGGCCCTTTTTGGTAAGCAGCAAATACATGCCGGCGATTTTGTTTACGCCGTCTTCAGTTCCTATAATCTGTATTGCGGGCCTTATGGTATCGGGATAATTCTTGGTAAGCCCCGATATCATGGCATCGGCGTCACCTGTTTCTACCATCATACAGCCAAAATGATTACGGTCGCGCATCATTTTTTTACTCTCGTAAAAATTAACGCCTTTGCGTTGGCGCTTTTTAAAGAACAGTTCCCCGTAGGTTGTGCGCTTTTCTTCCATCTCATCATTTCTCGGGTTAATGATGCGGATGTCGCCAAGGTCTATATTATTCGTCTCTGCGATCTTCCTTATCCTCGCTTCTTCACCAAGCAAAATCGGGAAGCCTATTCCTTCATCATAAATGATGCTTGCGGCCTTTAATATTTTTACGTTGTCGGCTTCAGAGAAAACGATGCGCTTGGGAGCACGTTTTGCTTTATTACCAAGAATGCGCATCAGTTGGTTGTCGAGGCCGAGGCGTTTGTTCAGTTCATCTGTATACTGTTCCCAATTGTCAATTGTTCTTTGCGCAACGCCGCTTTCCATCGCAGCCTTTGCAACCGCCGGCGCTACGATTGACAAGAGCCTTGGGTCAAGTGGTTTTGGAATAATATATTCTGCACCAAAAGCCATGTTCTTTTGATTGTAGGCAAGATTTACAATATCAGGGACCGGCGTTTTGGCAAGATCGGCAAGCGCCTTAACCGCTGCAAGTTTCATTGCTTCGTTTATTCTTTTTGCACGCACATCAAGTGCGCCACGGAATATATAGGGAAAGCCAAGTACATTGTTCACCTGGTTAGGGTAATCACTGCGGCCTGTGGCCATAATGATATCCTGTCGAGCCGTGGTAGCTTCTTCATAAGTTATTTCCGGGTCGGGGTTTGCCATTGCAAAAACAATTGGCCTGGCGGCCATTGCTTTCACCATATCGCCATTGAGAATATTACCGGAACTTAACCCAATAAAAACATCGGCACCGGTCAATGCTTCGGCTAGCGTATAGACTTTACCTGCGGTTATGGCAAATTGCTGTTTATTCTCGTCAAGATCTGTGCGACCTGTATGGATTAACCCTTTTCTGTCGAACACAAGAAAGTTCTCGTGTTTTGCGCCAAGTGCTTTGTAGAGTTGCACACAGGCAAGTGCGGCCGCACCTGCACCATTCACAACAAACCTGGCCTCTTCAATCTTTTTCTCCTGGATTTCCAGTGCATTCAGCAGTGCCGCTGCGCTTATAATGGCAGTGCCGTGCTGATCGTCGTGCATTACAGGAATATTCAATTGCTCCTTTAGCCGGGTTTCTATATAAAAACACTCCGGGGCCTTAATGTCTTCAAGATTAATGCCGCCGAATGTTGGCTCGAGTGACTTAACGATCTGCACAAACTTCTCCGGATCCTTTTCATTGATCTCGATATCGAACACATCAATATCGGCGAATATTTTGAACAGTACTCCTTTACCTTCCATTACGGGCTTGCCCGCTTCTGGACCAATATCACCCAATCCAAGTACGGCCGTGCCATTGGAAATGACACCAACGAGGTTTCCTTTCGCGGTGTATTTGTAAACATCTTCCGGGTTCTTCGCAATTTCGAGACATGGTACCGCAACGCCTGGGCTGTAAGCAAGTGACAGGTCTCTTTGTGTTTTGGCTTCTTTGGTTGGAATAACTTCTATTTTTCCCGGCCTTCCAGATGCATGATATTCTAAAGCCTGCTCCCTGCGTAGTTCATCATTTTGCATAAAAGTTCTTTTCTCTGTAATGAATATAGCAATCGTTTATTGTTGCGTGTAACCGTTCCGCAAAAATGTTATTAGCAGCACAAATATAGAAGGCTAAAACTAAACTTGATTATAATAGATTACTGTGGGTATGGATGCTATTTCTGAAGAAATGCTGCCCTTGCTTGTTGGCGCACAAGTGAGTGACACAACAGAAGCCGGGCTTTGCTCCAATGCCGGTAACAAAAATTGCAAAAGCCATTTAATACCTGCTAAGAGGCAAGGGATTCGCTCAGTTGTATGGAAAAGGTTATTACTGTTCCTTCTCCCGGTACGGTATCGATCAACAATTTTTCGTTGAGTTTACTCAGGAGGTCTTCACTGAACAGGAGGCCAAGGCCGGTACCTTTTTCTTTATTGGTTCCGCGGGTGGAAACAAATTCTTTCTTCCTGATTTTTTCCAGTATAACAGGCGAAATACCCGCGCCTTCATCTTTTACAGACACAAGCAACTCACCATTTTGTTTTTTGCTGCTAAGCACAATGCATTTACCGCGCTGTGTAAATTTTATTGCGTTGGAAACCATGTTGCGCAATACCGTGTGGATGATCTCTTTATCTGAGTATACTTCTGCATCGGTTGGTATGTTGTTCTGTATTTCGATCTCCTTATCGAGCAATGACTGGTGATATAGTGAGGTAACGTCTTCAGCGAGCGTATGCAGGTTAAAATTAACCTTGTTAACTTTTAATGCATGTATTTGTTCCCTGGCCCAAAGCAAGGTATTGTCGAGCATGCTTATAAGGTGCCTGATATCGTTGTCGAGCACCTGGCTTAATTTGGTAAATTCCGACTCATTGATGATCTTTTCTCTTGTTGCGTATAAAATATTTTGCAGGGAAGTGAGTGGAGACCGTACATCGTGGGCGATCATGGAGATGAGTTTATCTTTAACCGCATTAATAACAGCAAGCTCATTATTTTTTGCCTCTGTTTCTTTCTGCATTTCCTTGATCGCGTTGAGGGCAGAATTTTTTTGATTGTAAAGCAAGGCGAGCAACACACCGGCAATAAACAGTGCCATGCCGGCAACCGCGAAAATAGTTATTTGCCTTTGCTGCAAATCGTATTGCTTTTTCAACTGCTCATTTTCTTTTTCCTTTGATTGCAGCTCCATCTCAACCATCATGCGTTGTGTTGCCTTGTCTTTTGCCTGGTCATAATAATTGTCGTACAACCTGGAATAAGCTTGCATATGAAGAAACGCTTCTTTAAAATTCCCCAGCGCAGAGTCAACTTTAGCCATATAGTTCAGGTACTTGAGCTGCGGTTCCATAATATTTGCAGCGTTTATCTTAGCGAACTCCTGGTGGAATATGCGGGAGGCTTCCTGATATTTCCGTTCCGACAATGCAACAACACCAAGCCCTAATACAGCAAGCGCGTAGTCGGCTTCAGCAACATCATCTTTGTTATAATTAACGATTGTTTTTTGATAGGAATCACGCGCCTTGTTGAACAATCCCCGTTGCACAAACATGTCACCCTCGTTTTGGTAGGTATCGGCAATCTGGTAAGGTTCTTCCAGCCGGGTAAAAATATTAACGGCATTATGAAAATGATATTCAGCGGAGTCGTAGAGTTTCTTTGCTGAATATGCCTTTGCAAGGTTAATGTTGCAATCGCCCAGCTGATCGTCAAAACCTAGGTGTTCGAATATTCCGGCAGCTTTTTGCAGAAATTCAAGTGCCATCGAACTATTGCCTAAACCAAGATATTGAGAACCTGCATGATTATATGCAAAGGCCAGGTCGAAACTCTCTGTAGTTTTTTCAATATAGGGCAACCCCTTTAAAGTATAATCAAGCGCCTTGCCCCAATCACTCTCCAGCTCATATACATACCCGATACCCATATAGGCATCCTGTATTCCGTAAGCCCAGCTAATGCTTTGGGCCTTTTCCAGCTCTTTAAAATAAGTATTTAACGACTCGGTGGTTCTTCGCTCCCATGCATACACGCTGCCTAACTGGGAAAGTGCCCGGCACAAGGGCTGACTGGCATTGATACTATCGGCCATGGCTACCGCTTGCCTGGCATAGAATTCCGCCGTCTTTAAATTGGTTGCCTGGTAAATAGAGGAAACAAGCCTTAGGCGCTCAACCCTGGTAGAATCATTTTGCGTGCTTTTTTTCAACAGCGACAAAAGGCTGTCTATCGTATTTTGCTGCTCGGGGGTAGCACTTGCAATGCTACTGAACAATAGCAGGCTAAAAATAAGGAGGATGCTGGACTTCTTACTCATTGGGATTTTAATAGCAGTTGTGTTTCCGAACAATATGCACATTCCAATCTCTCTAACAATAAACTGCAGATCAGGTTTATAATGGATTAATGTTTGATTTTCTGATGGCTTTATTACAAGGTCTTATTTGTAGTACCACCTGCTTCAGATATGGTTTATGCCTGCAACCGATCCTTTGGTTTTTCTTTGCCCGGATATCGAATCTCAAAATTGCATTGTGCGTTTTCTTTCGTTAGACATTTTCCCCGTTGAACCCATGGGCAGTGCATGTTCGGTTGCTCTTTCCGCCTTGATGCAATGCAAAATACAAAATTCACTTTAAAAGACAGGTTCATTTTTTATTATGGCCAAACGCATCACCAAAAGCAAAAATAGTTTCATTGGGAAAATTACCGCGGTTTACGAATTGGCAATGTGTTGACGAACTTCATCGCAATAACCGGCTTCGTTGCGACGCTCCGTTTAACTGCAGTAATGCTTATGATCAATTATTAACAGGAATTTGAACGGAGCAAAGATGCCATGGTTGCTGCAGCCTGGCAAACAAAAAACAAGGGCCGCCTAAAAAGGCAGCCCGCTTTTAGTAGAACTAAAACTCAAACTTAAAGAGTTGAATTATTTTTAGTGCCCCACTTTTAAATATTCTTTCAATATATCTGTTTTGGGGTTATCGAAAATTTCTGACGCCGGGCCATACTCAACGATTTCACCATAATACATAAACACAACAAAATCGGCCAAACGCTTTGCCTG
>DLKC01000062.1 GCA_002478885.1 Chitinophagaceae bacterium UBA7600 | reverse complement strand
ACGGATCAGAAGGTTTCAGGTTTGAATCCTGACGCGGTCACACAAACCTCACAGAAATGTGAGGTTTTTTTATTGGAATAAGTGCATAAAACGTAAAAAAGGCGGCACCTACGGTGCCGCCATCAACATAAACCCCGCATTTAGCTGACGACAATTTCTCTTTGCAGTGTTTCTTTACCGGGTATTACCGGGAGAACAATATGTAAAACCCCAGCTTCATACTTCGCGCTGATCTTTGCTGCTTCGACAGTATCATCGAGCGTAAATGTTCTCTGGAAAGCACCACGGCTATATTCGCGGTGTATCCAATCCGGCCTTGCAAAACCTTCCGGTGGCGTGTAAGAAACCGTAAGCTCCATACCTTTTACATCGATATGAAAGTGTTCTTTAATGCGCCCGGGCGCAAATACCAACATTTCATAACTGTTTTCGGTTTTAAAAATGTTTACTGCGGCTCTTTGCATTGAACGGTAAAGCTGTTGCCGGTACCTGCTTCCGTAATCGCCTTTTGCGGCGCATGACTGATTGTAGTGCATGATCTTTGTTTTAATTAAAAAAAATAGTTTACAAAGAGGTAGACGAATAAAGAAAGAGAATATTTTGAACGCATAAAAACGCCTTCTGAAATTGATCGATACCTATGCAGTTTGCCTGTTAGGCTACAATACTGCGCTTCGTAATTTGCTCAGCAGCATTACTTTAAGTACAAGAGTGCGACGCAAGGGACGATGAAGAAAGATAAAAAGCCCGGAACATCATTTGAGCCAGTTTTTGTAACAGCCTTAATTGAAAACGAAACTTTCCCGGATTTTTCATTTACCCTACATTTGAACAAATGATCGTTTATGAAGGTTCCTACGATGGCAGAAATGATGATGAATGGAGAAACACCCGAAATTTTATTCTGGGTAGGCTGCGCCGGCAGCTTTGATCAGCGTGCGCAAAAGATAACAAAAGCGTTCGCAAGCATCCTTGATAATACCGGGATTAAATACGCCATTCTTGGCAAAGAAGAAGCCTGTACAGGCGATCCGGCAAGAAGGGCCGGCAACGAATTCTTATTCCAGATGATGGCGTATAACAATATTCAATTGCTGAACGGTTATGGCATTAAAAAAATTGTAACAGCCTGCCCCCACTGCTTCAATACGTTAAAAAATGAATATCCTGAACTTGGCGGCAATTATGAAGTAATACATCACACTCAATTGCTACAGCAACTGATTGATGAAGGCAAGATAAAACTGAGCGGCGGCGGATCATTTAAAGGAAAGCGCATCGCCTATCACGATAGCTGTTATCTTGGCCGGGCCAACAATATTTATGAAGCGCCCAGAAAAGTACTCGAACTACTCGATGCCGAATTGGTGGAAATGAAACGTTGCCGAACAAATGGTTTATGCTGCGGCGCCGGCGGAGCGCAAATGTTTAAGGAGGATGAGCCTGGCAACAAACGGATAAATATAGAGCGCACCGATGAAGCGCTTGAAGAAAAGCCTCAAATTATAGCGTCGGCCTGCCCCTTTTGTAACACTATGCTGACTGATGGTGTTAAAAATCGCGAAAAGGAAAACGAGGTGCAGGTGAAAGATATTGCCGAACTCATAGCGGATGCATGGTGATTCCTATGCTCCTGACAGATTAGTGGGAAACAATAGTTTCCACCGATGGAATATTGAACATCACGAGATGAATGTTTTTCCGGATAGCTTTTGGCCTAAAATCCTGGAATATTTCGAGTATATCCCGATCTATATAAATAGTATCGATTCCATTTATTTCCACAACTGAATGTTCCGGTATTTTATCGAGCAGTTCCATAAATCTTCTTTTATTCAGGAAACTCACGTTTAGATCAAGCTCTATCAGAAAATATTTTTTTCCTTTTTCCATACTTTCCTTCACAACGAAACCAGCCTGGTAAGTATGCTTGATCAGGAAATAAATGGAGTACACGAAACCGATTAACACCCCGATTAACAAATCGGTGAGCAATATGGAAACAACAGTGATAATAAAAGGCATGAATTGCTCTCTTCCCTGTTTATAAACTGTATAGATCATTTTTGGCTTGGCGAGGTTATAACCTGTGCGGAACAAAATAACAGCGAGCACACAATACGGTACAAGATTAATAAGCGGAATGGCAAATAGAATAGCCAGCAGCAGCCATACTCCATGAGTAAAAGAAGATGTTTTTGTTTTAGCACCGGCCGCCGCATTAGCCGAGCTTCTTACAATAACTGCAGTGATGGGAAGTCCGCCCAAAAAGCCACTGAGCATGTTGCCGGCACCTTGAGCCATCAATTCCCTGTTTTGCGGGGTAATACGGTTGTAAGGATCCAGTTTGTCGATAGCCTCAATACTTAGCAGCGTTTCAAGTGTTGCAACAAAACAAATAACAACGGCATTCCGCCAAACATTGATGTCGCTGAACATTAACCCGGCTTCAGGCAACTTTACCTGTCCAAAAATATCAGGCGGTAGTGTTACATATTGAGTAGGATTTAACTGCAGCGAAGTAAAGCAGTTTTGAAAAAGCAACGCACTTAACACTCCAAAAACAACAACAATAAAAGACACAGGAAGAAACGGAACTTTTTTTACCATGAATTTATTCCAGGACCAATAAACACAAAAAGCACCAGCCGCGATAATAATAGCCCCGGCAGACGTGTTGGCATACAGGTCATCAATATGCCGGAAGCCATTGTTGAAGGTGATAATGTTAAACAATTCATTTGTCCAAAAGTCGGGTTTGTTAAAACCAATCAGCAGCGGAACCTGTTTCGAAATAAGAATAATGCCTATTGCCGCAAGCATTCCTTTGATAACAGCAGAAGGAATAAAGTGTGTGAATCCACCCAACCTGAAAGCGCCAAGTAATAACTGTAAAAAGCCAGCGAGCATCACAGAAAGAAAAAACACTTCAAGGGAGCCGAGTTGTACAATGGCAGCTGCACATATCGCTGTTAACCCAGCGGCCGGGCCGCTTACACTTAGCTCCGATTTACTTAATAGCGAAACCACAACACCTCCGATAATACCTGCCAGCAAACCTGAATAAACCGGTGTTCCCGAGGCAAGCGATATACCCAAACACAGCGGAAGTGCGACAAAGAAAACAGTTATACTTGCTTTAAAATCGTATTTAAGAAAAGATAAATAGTAGAGCCTGGTGCGTCTGCTGATTATGTTCATCTTGAGATTGCTGATTCCCGGCAAAGATATTTTTTTCATTTGCAGTAACGGCTGATAAAAATCATTGTTAGCTTGTTTATACTCTCTTAAGCTGCAATATTTTAATCATTTGCCCGTAATTTTACAACATGAATTTTAACCTCAACGACAATATACCACAGTCATTTCACCCGTCTTCGAGGGTTTGGATTTACCAGGCCAACCGCCTGTTTACTCTATCCGAAGTATTTGAAATAGAAAGCATACTGGCAAATTTTATACAATCATGGAACAGCCACGGTGTACCCGTAAAGGGTTATGCAAATCTTTTTTTCGGGCAGTTTGTTGTGCTCATGGCCGACGAAACAGCTACGGGCGTTAGTGGTTGCAGCACCGACAGTTCTGTGAGGGTGATCAGGCAAATTGAACAACGGTTTGGCGTAAATATGTTCGACAGGCAAATGCTCGCTTTTCTAATAAAAGATAAAATACAATTGTTGCCTTTATCTCAATTCAATTATGCGGTCGAAAACAATTTCATCGACGAAGAAAGCATCTATTTCAACAACCTCGTGCAAACAAAACAGGAATTGCTCGACCAATGGTTGATCCCTGTTAAAGCAAGCAAACTTGCAGGAAGAATCACAAAGAAGCAAACAGTATAAATGCATTTTTGGAGCCCGGCTATTTAACATGAATTGAGCTGCTGTTGCGTCGCACTCTTGTACTGCATCAAATAATTATCGACAAGAATGCTAAAAATTAAATCTGTCCAAGAAAAAACAACATTTAGAAAGAGTGTTACGGCAATAGGCATTCTCAAATTTTTTTTGGCAACCTGTTTCCTTATTATTTGCTGGCTGTACGTTAAAAACAACACATCAATCGATCACACCGTATTTACCACAATATCCGCTCTGATTTTCCTCCTGTTCAACAGTTTGTTGCTTCGCTCATTTTTTTTTCCTATCAAATAAGCAACAAAGATGTAATTACTGCCAAATTTTTTTTCCTTGGGATTGTTGTGAATACTGTAAGTTTCGAAAGCAAATCTTTGAAGATTATTATTACTTCATCAGTCAGTGAAACAAACAGGCTGAGGCCCGGCGGAATAACAAATCCTCCCTTAAAGTTTTCCACCCGATATGTCTACAACTTAGTTCTTTCGTCTTCCAATCGGTTATTTAAAATTTCCTTGGAGTTAAATGAGCAAGATGCAACTATTTTGAGGGAACAAATTCTTTTACTATGTAAATGAATTTTTGCCGCCATGAAAATCAATCGCTGAAGTGCTTGCGACGCAACAGGCGACGCCATGAAAAACAAAAGCTGGTATAAAAAATTAATTCACCACAGGGTTAATAGGCATAGAAAATCCAATGCCGATCAGGCTTTTCAGCTGGAGTGCAGGGCTTGAGTTGTTCTTTCCAAATATTTTCACATCGTCATCATAGATCATGTCGAGGTTATAACTGGCAGATAAAAATTTATTGATCTTAAAGAAAAAGTAATTGGTAAAATACATATCTACGTTTTGCGGATTGTTCACATAATCAGAAAACAAATCCATCTTTCCCTTGTAAGTAACGTTTTTGAATAATTTCTGGTAAACATTGATCGACGCAAATGCGCCAAGCTGGTTGATGGAATGCTGATAAGGCGGAACGCCATACGAACCTTTCTCGTATAGGCGCTTGCTGGCAACAATGGTCATACGATCTGTAAGTGGCGAAAAGAAAATAGATGTTGTTTTAAAAGGTTTATAGTCGAACCCTGCGGCGAAAAACAGGTAAGCCGGCGAAAGAAAAGTGGAAGATAAAAATGCGCTATCGCCGTTATATGTATTGCCGTCAAAAAACTGTGTTCTGAAATTGAAAAGACCAGTGGCATAAAACTTCCTGGCAGTATCGAGCATGAAACCATATTTCGACAGCACTTCAAAGCGATCATCATTTTTACGCGTGCCGAGGCTGGTGGTTTGTATGAACCCAAAATTAAAATCCATACTGTTGTCCCAGGTGTGATGCTTGCCCTTGTTGAGTAAAAAATAGTTGGTATAAGAGTTTATCGCCAGGGTAAAATTATCGCCCCCTGCCGCCCAGTTGCTGAGCGTTCCCTGCGAAAAATTTACGTTTACAATGCCGCCACGTTTCCAATGCCAGTTGAGCGTATCGTTCGGATCCTTTTTAACCGTGCGGAAAATTTCTGTAGGAATGGCCTTAACCGGGATATTGTCTTGTGCTTTTAAAAGAATATTGATGCTGCCGAGGATCATCAGCAGCAGGATTTTTTTTATCATGCGCTACAGGGAGTTTTAATTAATGCCGATTCAAAAAACTGGTACCATGCTACAATATAAAAGATTGTCGCTTTTGCAAAACATGCCGGTTCTCTGAATTATGCATCGATAAATGCTGTTTAAATTCACTGGAATCGAACAAATTTAATTGGCGATTTTGCAAATACTGTTAACAAACTGTCAAACAGTCAGCAATTGTCTTTTTAATTACTTTTGCTTCCCCGGTAAGCATTTTAGCCGGGCAATTACAAAACAGATATCATAAGAAAATATTGAACCTGTAAGCAGTTTTTAGAATAATAGCGACAAATACGGCGGTTGGTATTTAAAAAAAATCTTACTGCAAAATAAATTTAGTTGGATGGAAATGATGAAAGTGGACACAAAAACACATGATGAAAAACGACAGGGCGAGTCTTATGCAGGCTTTGCAAATGACCCGAATGTTTATCGGAAACTATTTTATATAGAAAGTTATGGCTGCGCTATGAATTTCAGCGACAGCGAGATTGTTGCCTCCATTCTTAATGAGGAAGGGTTTGGGGCTACCAGGGATTACGAGCAGGCAGACCTGGTACTCATCAATACCTGTTCTATACGGGAAAAGGCCGAGCAAACCGTTCGGAAAAGACTCACCGAATTTAAAAAGATGAAACAGGCAAAACCTGGAATGCTTGTGGGTGTTTTGGGTTGCATGGCGGAAAGGCTGAAAGCAAAACTGCTGGAAGAAGAAAAGCTCGTCGACCTGGTTGTTGGCCCTGATGCGTACCGGAGCTTACCTGCGTTGATCGAAGAAGCAGAAACAGGCCAAAAAGCAGTGAACGTGCTGCTCAGCCGTGACGAGACTTATGCCGATATTTCACCCGTTCGGCTCGACTCAAATGGCGTAACTGCTTTTATTTCCATCATGCGTGGCTGCAATAATATGTGCAGTTTTTGCGTGGTGCCTTTTACCCGTGGCCGGGAAAGAAGCCGCGACGCTTTTTCAATAGTGCAGGAGGCGCAAAATCTTTTTGAGCGAGGCTTCAGGGATGTAACGTTGCTAGGTCAGAATGTAGATAGCTACTACTGGGTTGATGATGCACGAAACGAAACCGTAACCTTTGCCAGGCTGCTTGAAAAGGTTGCAGCTGTAAATCCGTTACTCAGGGTTCGCTTTAGCACATCGCATCCCAAAGACATTACAGAAGAGGTACTTCACACAATCGCAGCACATGACAACATTTGCAATTATATTCATTTGCCTGTGCAAAGCGGCAGCACGAGAATACTTCAGCTAATGAACCGTACTTATACCCGCGAATGGTATATGAGTAAAGTAAAACAGATAAGGGAGATTATACCCGATTGCGGCATAAGCGCTGATATTATAGCAGGCTTTTGTACAGAAACCGAAGAAGATCACAACGATACTTTGAGCATAATGGAATTCAGCAGGTACGACATGAGTTATATGTTTTTTTACAGCGAGCGCCCGGGAACACTTGCAGCTAAAAGGTACGAAGACGACGTTCCTGAGCCCATAAAGAAAAGAAGGCTCCAGGAGATCGTTGATCTCCAGGGTAGGCTGGCTTTTGAAAGCAACAAAGCCGACATTGGAAAAACATTTAGAGTACTAATAGAAGGTAACAGCAAACGAAGCGATAGCGACTGGATGGGAAGAAGCAGCCAGAACAAGGTGATCGTGTTCCCCAAAAACAATCGCCCATTAAAATCCGGGGACTATGTGATGGTAAAGGTTACAGATTGCACACCCGCTACATTGTTGGGGAAAATAATGGAAGACTAAAGACTTCTGCAAAAACACATATAAAGAATGACAGATATACAAAGCATAAAGAACAGGTTTGGCATTATAGGAAATTCGCCGGCACTAAACCATGCGCTTAATGTGGCAGTGCAGGTTGCGGCAACAGACTTAAGCGTGTTGATCGTGGGAGAAAGTGGTGTCGGAAAAGAAGTCTTTTCGCAAATCATACATGCACTGTCAGCGAGAAAACACAACCCGTTCATTGCGGTTAACTGCGGTGCCATTCCCGAAGGAACGATCGATTCAGAATTGTTTGGTCACGAAAAAGGTTCATTTACCGGCGCAGTCGACAGCCGCAAAGGTTATTTTGAAACAGTAAACGGCGGAACAATATTTCTCGACGAAATCGGCGAAATGCCAATAGGCACACAGGCCAGGCTTCTACGAGTGCTGGAGACCGGGGAATTTATCCGCGTAGGTTCTTCAAAAGTGCAAAAGACTGATGTGCGAGTGATCGCTGCAACCAACCGCGAGCTGCTCGAATCCACTCAAACAGGCAAATTCAGACAAGACCTTTACTACAGGCTTAGCACCGTTCCCATCCGTGTGCCTTCGCTTCGTGACAGGAAGGAAGACATTCCTATGCTTTTCAGGAAATTTGTAGTTGACTTTTCCGAACGCTATAAAACAATGCCCGTTCAACTCGACGACGAAGCAAAAAACCTGTTAATAAACCATCCCTGGCCCGGCAATGTGCGTGAATTGAAGAATATTGCAGAACAGATATCGGTGCTTAGCAGTTCCAATCTTGTTTCGGCCCATGAACTGCGGGCTTTCCTGCCCGACAGGAATAATGTGTCGAGATTGCCTGTACTTGCATCTGCAACACCGCAGCATACAGGCGAATTTGCCAATGAAAGGGAAATTCTTTACAAGCTGTTTTTCGACATGAAAAAAGATGTAACAGAACTGAAGAAAATGTTCCTTGAAATTTTACAGAATCCGGCTTTGGCAGCGCAGGCAGCCAACTATACATCAGAAAGCCTGATGAACGACTATCCTGTAATGTCCAACGAACTGCCGAAACAGGTAAATGCTCCGGCAAGCATGCAGCCTGCATTTATTCAACCGGTGCAGGCAGGCGCACAGCCGGTTTTATTGCCGCACGAAGAAGATATTCATCAGCATGTGGAGGTGGAGGAGTCGCTGAACATTATGGATAAAGAAAAAGAGCTTATTATAAAAGCACTTAAAAAGCATAAGGGCAAGCGAAAGGATGCCTCATCCGATCTTGGCATAAGCGAACGAACGTTGTACCGTAAATTGAAAGAGTACGATATTGACGCATAGAAATATGGAGCCCGGCTTTGGAATGAATATTTTGCATGGTTGCGTCGCACACTTGTACATTCGGTCAAGGATGGCGGCAGCAAACAGCCGACGAAGTGCAGAACCCAGAAGTGAGTGACACAACAGGCGATGCCAGCCGTACTAAAGCTGGTCAACAAAAAAAAATTAAAATGCGAAGAAAATTGAAATTTGCCGGAGTAATGATCGCAACCATATTGTGTATGGGCCTCGGTTCCTGTGGCATTTACACTTTTAAAGACGTGTCGATACCGCCCGAAATAAAAACGATTAAAATCAATTTTATTGAAAACAGGGCAAGCTATAAAAACCCGCAACTTAGCCCCGGCCTCACTGATGGCCTGCAGCAAAAAATCTCTAATCAAACCAGACTTACCAGGACCAACAGTGATGATGCCCATTATCAGGTGAGCGGATATATTTCAACTTACTCCATTAGCACATCAGGAATAAGTGCCCAGCAGGCGGCAACCAACCGGTTAACGGTGGGCGTGCACATAAGTTTGCTTAATTCGCTCGATGGAAAAACAACTGAATATGATGTAAACCGTGATTTCGATTTTTCGGCCGGACTAAGCCTGCAACAGGCAGAAGCGCAATTGCTGCCAGAAATTATTAAGAACATGTCTGACGAAATTTTTAATCGCCTTTTCTCCAACTGGTAGCTGATTTGTACATTCACCGCATGAATACTGCTGTAACAAGAATTTTACAACAACTAACCGGTTCTGCCTCTTTGGATGAGGTGAGGTTGGAATCGTTGCAGGCCATCGCTGCGGAGTATCCATGGTTTGGACCGGCACAATTGTTGGCGGCTAAAAAGCAGCATTCCGAATACCCATCAGGTACAATTGCTACGCTTGAAAAGACCGCATTATATTTTTCCAACCCATACTGGCTGCATTTTTTATTGAGCCATGAAATGGCAGCAACTGCAGGTTTAAAGGCTAATCAGAAAACAGAGGAAGTTCATGAAACCGCTACTATCCCGGAAACAATACTGCCACCAACAATAAAACCTTTTTTGGCAAACAGGGCTGAAGATGAACCTGAAGAATACCCTTTGCCCGAAGAAGACCTGCATACAGAAGTATCCAAAGACCCCGACGAACTACGCCTTTCTGGAATATTGGAGCTACAGGCAGCGGAGTTTAGAAAGCCAATTGAACCCGGCGAGACTTTGCCTATAAAATCGAGCCCGCTTTATACTATTGATTATTTTGCCTCTCAAGGCATACACATTGAATCCATAAAAGCCGGCAGAAACCAACAGCAACTGGACAGTAAGGTGAAGAAATTCACCGACTGGCTTAAACAAATGAAAACGGTAAACCCGCAGCCAACCGATCTTGGAACTGACGAGGAAACAGAACATGTGATCGAAGCAATTGCACAAAACTCCAACGAAACAAAGGATATTATTACCGAAGCAATGGCTGAGGTGCTCATTAAACAGGGCAAGACAACTAAAGCAGTTCAACTATATAAAAAATTAAGTTTTTTGAATCCCGATAAATCCGCTTACTTTGCCGGCAAAATCGATAAAATAAAAGGAAATTAAAATGACTATCCTATTCTTAATACTAATCATTATTGCTTCTGTGCTGTTGGGGTTGATCGTGTTGATTCAAAATCCAAAAGGCGGTGGCCTTTCCGGCACGTTTGGTGGTTTTGGCAACCAGATAATGGGCGTAAAACAAACAACAGACGTACTGGAAAAAGGAACATGGCTTTTCGCGGGTATTGTTGGGGTGCTTTGCATTGTTTCCTCCTTGTTCTTTACAGGCACGGCCAGCACTCCCGGTTCTGATGTGCTGAAAAATCTGAACACAAACGGTACTCAACAAACAGCGCCGGCCAACACAGCTCCGGTGCAGCAACCAAATACGATTAACCTGAACGATACAAATAAGTAAGCCAAAACAGGTAACCATAAAAAAAGATCCCCCGCTTTGCGGGGGATCTTTTTTTATCATGATGATAACCGAATGGTGAAAAAATTAGATAAAGTTTCTCCTCTACCCGTATGCTGCGACATTTTTTATTACTTTGGATTTAAATGAAAAAAATACTTATTTGGGCAGGGATTGTTCTTGTCGGACTATTGATCATATCTGCGTGGCTGTTATTTGGTTCAGCTACCTCTTTCACCGGCAAAAGTGCGTATGTTTTTATCAGAAACGGACAATCGGCAGAAGCCCAGGTAAAAGCACAATTCGATACAGGGAATATTATAAAATTTCCATGGTTGTTTAACCTTGCAGCTTCGCAAACAGGCATTTGGGAAAAACTAAAACCAGGCCGCTTTGAAATAAAAAAAGATGAGACAATATTGGACATGGCAAGAATGTTCCGCAACAATGCGCAGTCGCCCGTAAAACTGGTCATTACCAAATTGCGGACGAAGGAAAATTTAGCCAGGCTTATTTCCAAAAACTTCGATATCGACTCGGCTGCGGTTATGCAATCGCTCACCAACAATGACTCGCTAAAGCAGTTCGCAGCGGATACAAATACGGTCATGTCTCTCCTTATCCCTGACACTTACCAACTGAAATGGAATCTTTCTTTAAACGATATCATGAACCGTCTTAAAACGGAAAGCGATAAATACTGGCAGCAAAACAACCGCATCGAAAAAGCAAAACAACACGGGCTCACTCCTTTGCAGGCGTACACGATCGCATCGATTGTCGAAGAAGAAACCAACAAGGAAAGTGATAAAGGAAAAATTGCAAGTGTCTACATCAATCGCTTAGATAAAGGAATGCCGCTGGCTGCTGACCCAACCATAAAATATGCGCTAAGGGATTTCTCTTTGAAACGTATTTTGTTTGGTCACCTTTCGGTGGCATCTTCTTACAATACTTACCGGAATAAAGGTCTGCCGCCAGGTCCTATATGCACGCCCTCAAAAAACACGTTGGATGCAGTGTTAGACGCGCCAAAGACAGACTACCTTTTTTTTGTTGCAACAAGCGATTTCAGCGGGTATAGTCATTTCAGTTCTACATTTGCAGAACATGACCGGTACGCTAGGGATTATCAAAAGGCGTTGAACGACATGGGATCCAAAAAAAATACTGCCGGTGAAAAAAATTGAGCGAATCATATTAGAGTCGACGCCCGTAACACAGGTAAGAGAAAAAAGCAAAAAAATATTTGTTCCGGGCTTCCAGGGACTCCACCTGTATGAAGTATTTATTTTCTTTTTACGGCAAATTAGACGGGAGGGGCTAAATGTAAGAGCCGCGGCCATTGCATTTAACATCATTATGGCCATTCCTGCTGCTTTTCTTTTCCTGTTTACGCTTGTACCTTACATTCCCGCAGCAAAGAATATTCACAACGAATTATTGAATGTTATCCTCGACATAACACCTGATCAGTCTGCCAGGACAATGGTAACAGGCTTCCTCGACGACTTTTTTATGAAGCCAAAAACAGGATTGCTATCAATCGGTTTTATCCTCGCTCTTTTTTATTCGTCTAATGCAATGATGGGAATCATCCGTAGTTTCGACCGATCCTTAGTGGTAAAGGCCGAAACAAACTTTATCAGTAAAAGAATACGGGCGATTAAGCTAACGGTTATCATGGTAGTTTTACTGATTGCTTCCGCACTCATTTCTGCCGGGCAGGGCGTGCTCTTCAACAACATTATGAACTGGCTTAACATCAACGATGGTTTTGTAAAATCTCTCATTCAAAATCTTCGGTGGATTGTTGTTGTGTTGTTATTTCTCTACGCCATCGCATTCATTTACAAATTTGCCCCTTCTGTGCACGAAAGATGGAAGCTCCTTTCGCCCGGTGCCATCTTTGCAACCGTTATCATGGTATTGGCAACATGGCTCTTTGCGTTATGGGCGCAAAATTTTTCCAACTACGATAAATTCTATGGCTCTATCGGTTCGGTGTTGGTAATTATGACATTGATCTTTATCAACTCGCTTATATTGCTCGTAGGCTATGAACTGAATGTGAGCATTAGCCACTTAAAAACAAGGTCGCAGGTTGCGCTGATCAAAGAAGAAGAACAACGCGCAAAAGAATTGAACAAGTTTGAATAACGTCATTATTCAGCCTCATCGAAACGTTCCCTGCCCCACTCCATCATAAGATCATTCATCTGCTTTCTTTCAAGGCCCGGCACATCATAATGGCCGGCGAGTTGCTTTTGCCTGAACGCTTCATATATGCTTACTGCGCATGCCACGGAAATATTCAGGCTCTGAATAATACCTATTTGAGGAATAATAAAATTACCATCAGCCATAGCCCTTATTTCATCACTCACACCGTCGTGCTCATTGCCAAAAACAAGCGCAACCGATTTGCCGAAATCGATTTCATAAAGGCTTGCTGCATCTGAAGCAAGATGTGTTGTGTAAATAAAATTATATTGTTTACGCAGGTCGCTAATGCAAAGAGCGGCATCGTTGTATTCGTGAATGCTCAACCATTTTGCCGCACTGCTGCTGCTTTTACTGCCCCATCTTTTATGCCTTGCGATTCTTGTATTCAGCACATAAATATTTTGAATACCTACTGCATCGCAGGTGCGCATTACCGCAGAAATATTGTGCGGATCGTTCACATTTTCCATCACAACGGCAAGATTGCCCTGGCGTTTTAATAAGACCTTGCTTAGTTTATCTTTTCGTTCAGGAGTCATAACATAAAGGTTTGATGGCTGCAAACAGCAAAAGAAAATAATCGCGGTAACAACACAAAGTTTTTCTAAGGCATTATGCGGAAGCAGTAAAAATTCTTATGTACCGGGCTTAGCGTAGCAGTAGCATCACATGTTGCGTCGCACACTTGTGCAACTGGTTCTTAAGTCAGCAAAGACAAAGAACACCAGGAATAACTTCTTCGATCATTAAACACATCTGAACTTTCGGCCTGCAGCCGCTTGGGTTATGCAGTACAAGAGTGCGACGCAAGAGCCGATACCATGAAAAACCACAGATGGGTTACTGTTAAAAATATACAACTACCTGTTTTGTGAACATGCGGGAAAAAATTGCCGGCATTAAGGTTTTTCATCATACTTTTGCCGACTTTGAATTTAAACGGACATGACACGAGCCGCCCCGTAAGGCGGTGGCGAGTTGAGTGTGCAGTTTTATAAAAACAAACAGACACATGAAATTATCGCAGTTCAGATTTGACCTTCCTTTGAACCTTATCGCACAAAATCCTACCAAACGACGTGAAGACAGCCGCATGATGGTGGTACACCGCAAAACCGGCCAAATTGAAAACAAACATTTTAAAGACATTCTGGACTATTTTGATGATAAAGATGTTTTTGTGGTTAACAACACAAAGGTTTTTCCTGCACGTATGTACGGCCGCAAAGAAAAAACCGGGGCCAGGATTGAAGTTTTTCTTTTACGTGAGTTGAATAAACCCAACCGTCTTTGGGATGTGATCGTTGATCCCGCAAGAAAAATTAGGGTTGGTAACAAACTATATTTTGGTGAGAACGACGAACTGGTTGCTGAAGTAATTGATAATACTACCAGCCGTGGCCGCACCATACGTTTCCTTTGGGATGATGACGATGAAAGTTTTAAGAAAATGCTCGAATTTCTTGGCGAAACACCGCTGCCAAAGTATATCAAACGCAAACCCGACGAAGAAGACCGTGAACGCTACCAAACCGTGTATGCAAAACACGAAGGAGCCGTTGCAGCCCCTACTGCCGGACTTCACTTTAGCAACGAACTGATAAAACGCTGCGAAATAAAGGGTATTCGTTTTGCAGAAGTAACCTTACATACAGGCTTGGGAACTTTTCGCCCAATAGAAGTGGAAGATCTTAGCAAACATAAAATGGATGCTGAATACTATAAAATCGATGATGAGGCCTGCCGCATTGTTAACAAAGCCAAAGAAACCGGTCATCGTATCTGTTCTATCGGCACAACAACCATGCGAGCCATGGAATCAAGTTTTACAGCACAAAAACTCTTGAAGCCAAGCGAAGGCTGGACCAATATTTTTATTCATCCTCCCTATTATTTTAACGTTGCGGACAGCCTGGTAACCAATTTTCATTTACCTAAAACGAGTCTGCTCATTATGGTTTGTGCATTCGCCGGATACGACCTGGCTATGGATGCGTACAAAAAAGCTATTAAAGACAAATACCGCTTCTTCAGCTACGGAGACGCTATGATTGTTATATAAGCTAAAAGGCTAAGCGATAAAATTTTAAAAGCCCTGATCACTTTCAGGGCTTTTTATTAGGAAGTATTTTATAAGCCAAACTGCATTGCTTCTGGCGACTTCGTTGCGTCGCACACTTCAACTTCAGCGCATGACGAGGCATAAATTGCCGGTGTTACGAGATATCAATCCGGCCAGTTTTAGAACGTCCTTTTCACTTCTTTAAAGTCTTTGGAAACGTAAGCCCACACGCTGCCAGTCGTGTCGGTAAAACCTTTTCTAAACATGGTGAGTTTGAACTGGCAATCGTAATATTTTGTGTCTTCGTAATAAATAACCTCGTCGACGCGGTACCTTACTTTCGAGGAATCGTAATTTATCGCTTTATAAAGACTTTCTACAAAAGCAACCTTAAGCTGCTCCCTTGGATCGGTGTTACCAGATGAGTTGCCGCATGCAGCAGCCAAAGTAAGTAATCCGCAAAGCATCATTTTTTTCATCCTTGTCAATTTTCTGCAAAGTGGTAAAGATATAGCGAATCAGGTTTTCCATGCAACAATACGAAACGACTTGGCAGGCAAAAGTTCCGGTTCCCTGTGTGGCTTTTTGGTGCCGTTTGGGCGACAAAAGCCAACAATATCTTTAAGGAATAAAAATAACAAAGTACCTTGCAGCCCGTTTTAATAATGATCCATTAATGGCAGACCTGTCGAAATTCGATCCAAATGCAGTCGCAAATCCGAACAATAACATATTCGGGCTTCCTTTTAACGAAGAAGAGGCACGGCTGATTATCTTACCTGTTCCCTGGGAAGTTACCGTAAGCAATATTGCTGGCACTGCCCGAAGCGCCGAACAGATATTTAAGGCAAGTTTACAGATTGATCTTTTTGATAGCTACTTTCCCGAAGGCTGGCGTAAAGGCTTTTTCATGCCCGATGTAGACAAAAAAATCCTGATGAAAAGCGACTACCTGCGCAAAGAAGCCGAGTTGTACATAGATTATATTTCCAAGGGTGGCATTGTTGATGAGAATAAATTCATGCAGAAAAGCCTTAAAGAAATCAACGAAGGCGGCGCAATGCTGAACAACTGGGTTTATGAGCAATCCAAGAAATTCCTCGACCGCGATAAACTCGTGTGCCTCATAGGTGGCGACCACAGCACTCCTCTAGGTTTTTACAAAGCGCTCTCGGAAAAATATGGTCGTTTTGGCATTTTACAGATCGATGCACATTGCGATCTGCGAAAATCTTACGAAGGATTCAAATATTCGCACGCTTCCATCATGTACAATGCGCTGGAGGACATTCCCGGCATCGAAAAACTGGTGCAGGTTTCAGTTAGGGATCTTTGTGAGGAAGAATGGAACTATGTATGCAATAGTAACTTTCGTGTTGTTACCTATTTCGATGAAGAAATAAAGGAAAAGCAATTTGAAGGTCAGCAATGGCACCAGATAACCGAAAGCATTATCAACCATTTGCCTCAGCAGGTGTACTTCAGCCTTGATATAGACGGGCTCGACCCGAAACTGTGCCGCCACACGGGAACACCGGTACAAGGGGGACTTCAAACAGAAGAGGTGCTCTACCTATTCAAAAAAGTGATTGAAAGCGGTCGTAAACTAATCGGTTTCGATCTCGTTGAAGTTGGTGTTGGCGAAAATGGCTCAGACAGCAATGTAGGTTCAAGACTTCTCTGGAAACTCTGTAACCTGATGATGAAAAGCAACTCCTGATGAAGAAGAACCAGCCTTTCGATTACGTGGTTTACCTGCAAAGACCCGACTACCGTAAATACGACCTCGTAAGCACTATACTTATCCTTATTGCTATCGCCGGGCTTTCCTTTTTTGCATTTTATGAGAACCTCAACAGCCTTTCTTACTTTATAATAATTATCCTTCTTCTTTACCAGCTTTTTGTAAACAGAAGACTTATAAAAGAAGAAGAGACCGCGGGTTTCGAGAACTCCTTCTTCGTTATTGCGGTTTCGTTTCTCCTGTTACCGACAGATGGCTCAATGCATTTTATTATTGCAATACTCTACGTAGTGGCTGCCATTTTTGAGAGACAGGTTAAATTTCAGCAACAGCTTGGCTTCGACAGCAACGGCATTACCATAAACAGCCTTCCCAAGAAGCATTACCGCTGGAGCGAAATACAAAACGCTTTGCTTAAAGAAGGTTTTCTTACTATTGATCTTAAAAATAACAGGATATTTCAGAAAGAAATAGACCTGGACATTTCTCCATTTTTAGAAGCAGAATTTAACGAATTTTGCCGTTTGCAATTGAACGCCCAATATTTACGGGTATCATCAGCCAATTAACACAATGACTCAATCTCCATACCTGCTCTATTCCGATGGGAAAGGCAACATATTTGAAGATAAAACACTTTACGCCGCAGGTCGCGAAGGCTGGGATGCATTTCCTATTGCCGCCGAAGAGTGGATATTATTGCCCGATGGCGGAAATCTATACGAGTTACCCGGCCGCAAAGGAATAGGTATCGACGTAAAAACCGGCGAAATGCGTTTGTGTGAAAAAGGTTGGGCCGTAGCGGCATTTATTCCGCCTGCGCATACTGGCCTCTACCTGGCAGCTTATGAAACTGAACCGACCGCGCCAACACTTCCGCTATTTTGCTATACGGCAGCCGGTTGGTATGATGATCAATTTTACGTTCCCGCAGTTCGCATCGAAAACGATATAAGGCAGGAATGCGCCGGTTATGACGATACCCGAATTCAACATGGCGCGGCAGATCTGCTAAAGAACTACCCGCATAACCGTTTGGTGAAACACCTGATGGAAAACTGTTGCCTCACCTACCATTGCCCCGCTGCGAGAAACTTTTCACTTCACCGCTGGGAATGCCCCATTCCTTCTTCGCCGGCCTGCAATGCCAACTGTATCGGTTGCATTTCTTTTCAACCCGAAGAAGAATCAATCGTCTCCACGCAAGACAGGCTTGCCTTTAAACCTTCTGCAGAAGAAATCGTCGAATTCACCGTGCCTCATCTTATCAGCGCCCCATACCCCATTGTAAGCTTTGGCCAGGGTTGCGAAGGCGAGCCGCTGTTAATGTGGGAAACCATAAGAGAAGCAATTATTACCATACGTAAACACACCGATCGCGGCAGTATTAACATTAACACCAACGGTTCTAAACCTGATGCAGTAAAAGCTTTGTGCGAAGCCGGTTTGAACAGTATTCGCGTAAGCACAAACTCAGCCCGTAAAAATATTTATACCACTTATTACCGCCCTAACAACTACGAATTCGAAGACATTATCGAAAGCATAAAAGTAGTTCGCGGCTTCGGTGGATGGGCCAGCATCAATTACTTTGTATTTCCGGGTATGACGGATAATGAAGAAGAATACGAAGCACTCCGCAAGCTCATCATCGATACCAATTTAAGCATGATTCAATGGCGCAATTTCAACATTGATCCCGATTGGTACCTCGGCAAAATCGGCATAACAGAAACTGGGGACTTAATGGGTGTAAAACAATTTATGGACCTTATTCACGAAGAATTTCCCAACGTGAAATTTGGATACTATAATCCACCTATCGAAAGAATAAAAGGTGCATACGATATGGATTTCGCGCACTGACGTACTATTCTTCCGCTTGACTACTGCATTATTTTTGATGCCGGCTTTCTACCTAAGCATTTAGCTGCTTTTGCGTCGCACCCTTGTACTGTAGAATACAAATTGCAAAAAAAGAAGTGTCTATCGCTGCAAAATTGCTTTTGAGCCTTGCGCGTTGTTGAGTTAAGAACCAATTGTACAAGTGAGTGACACAACCGGCGATGCCATGCGCACAATAGCTTGCGAAACAATATTCGAATAATTAGTTGCATACAAAATCTGTGTCGTGCGGCTCATTGCATGAACAATTTTGTTAAAGATGAAACGTTTTTTAAGTGTGTTTAGGTAATACACATGTGTTAGCATCTTTGTAACAGTTGAAATGAAAATGGGCTGCTACATTTGTAAACGACCATAAATAAAATTGATCATGGATAACCTTAAACATATTCACGAGCAGTTCGAAAAACAAAAGAACATGAAGGCGCTGGGGCTTACGGCTTTTATTACTGGCGCTTTGTTTCTTTTATTTTTCCTGGTAAGCTGGACAGTGCCGGTACCCGTAAAACCTGCGGCCGATGAAGGTATTGAAGTAAATCTCGGAAACAGCGAAACAGGTTTTGGAAATATTGCACCGCAAATTCCGGGTGAGCTTTCTGCTTCAACGGAAACAAATATCAGCGCTCCGCAAACAACCCAGGCCGCCGCAGAAACCCAACCTGAGGTTGCCGAGAACAATGAGTCAGACGCACCAATTGTGCATACCTCTCAAAAACCCTCAACTAAGAAAAAAACTGTTTCAACAGACAATAATGAAACAAAGACCAGGAATGACAAACCTGTAGTTAATACTGTTCCCAAGCCGGCTAAACCAAAGGCCGTATATCCTGGTGGTAAAAGTACCAGCGGAGGCAACAATGCAGATAGTTATAACAACGTGCGTGACCAAGGTGTGGCCGGTGGTAAAGGCGACCAGGGCAAACCTAATGGAAATCCAAACAGCGACAGCTATACAGGCAATGGAGGAACAGGAACAAGCGGAGTGAAAATAACCAATGGCCTTTCGGGAAGAAGGCCGGTTGGCAACACTAGGTTTGAAGACACCTATAAATATGGCGGTACTGTTTTAGTGAATGTTACGGTTGATGAAAATGGTAATGTTACTTCAACAAGTTTGAAACAGGGAAGCCCGTTCCCCGATATTAACCGGATTGCTCTTACCAGGGCAAAACAAATAAAATTCTCCAAAGGCACCGAAGCTCAAAGCGGTACGATCCAAATTAAATTCGAAAACCCGAAAGGATAATTGACATTGAAAATTTGCAGGTCATGTTTTCAGGTTTAAATTTGAATTTTGGAATGTAGATTTTCGGAATTGATTCTTTTACCTTTCCATCATGACCTACCAGGAAACGATTGACTACCTTTACAACGCTTTGCCTATGTTCAGCCGCATAGGTGCAGCAGCCTATAAAAAAGACCTGCGTAACACCATTCAGCTTTGCGAAGCATTGGATAATCCACAAACAAAATTTAAAAGCATTCATGTAGCTGGCACCAACGGAAAAGGTTCAGTAAGCCATATGCTTGCATCGGTTTTACAGGCCGCTGGGTATAAAACGGGCTTGTATACATCACCCCATCTAAAAGACTTTAGGGAAAGAATAAAAATAAATGGAACCCTCTGTGAAGAGCATTTTGTTGTTGATTTTGTTAGTGAAGTAATCCCAATGATCGAAAGCATTCAACCTTCTTTTTTTGAAATAACAGTTGCAATGGCATATTGCTACTTCGCCACGCAAAAAGTTGACATAGCTATCATCGAAACTGGTCTTGGTGGCCGGCTGGATAGCACAAATATTATTACCCCGGAGCTGTCAGTTATCACTAACATCGGCTGGGACCATATGAATATTCTCGGCGATACGCTAGAAAAGATTGCCTTTGAAAAAGCTGGAATCATCAAAGACGATGTTCCTGTTATCGTTGGGGAAACCATGCCTGAAACAAAGCCTGTTTTTGAAAATGCCGCAAGAGAAAAGCACGCCAACATATTTTTTGCTTCGGAAGAAAGGTATGTCACGGGCTGGCAATATGAACATCACATACTAAACATTAATGTTTCTGAAAAACACAACGGCGAGCACAGGAATTATCAACTCGACCTGACTGGCATTTACCAAACCAAAAACCTACTTACTGTTCTGGAAACACTACACCAGTTAAAGCAAAAGGGCTGGGCACTGAGCGATGAAACAATTCACAAAGGATTGGCGGTCACTAAAAAAAGCACTGGCCTACATGGACGATGGGAACAGGTTAAAGAAAATCCGACGGTTATTTTGGATGTTGCGCACAATGTGGATGGCATTAAACAAATTGTTGAGCAAATCGAACTTTCTACTTACAACAATCTTCATTTGATTATTGGTATGGTGAAAGATAAGGATGTAGATAAAGCGCTTTCAATATTGCCAAAATACGCCAACTATTATTTCACCAAAGCACAAATACCACGCGCAATGACTGAGGCGGAGCTGGTTGAAAAGGCTGCGTTACTTGGTTTGCAGGGAAATGCATTTCCGGAAGTTAATATTGCTCTGTCGCATGCTTTAACTCATGCAGATAAAAATGATCTTATTGTTATACTTGGAAGCGTGTTTCTTGTAGGAGAAGTATCTACTTAAATTTTTCCTTTAAAATATTGGAGTTTGTCAAGGTAACGCAGCGCATAAAAAATAGTGCTCAGGTGCATCGATTGCAGAATTTTTCTTTCCTCAACCAGTTGCTGCAATTCTTCTATCGTTACTTCAAAAACCTCAATCTCCTCGTTATGGTCTAAAACCTGTTCTGCAATTTTTCTTCCACCGGTTGCAATAAACATATGCATGAGATTATTGTTGGTGGAAGGGTTGGCCGAAATAACTCCCAGGTTATGAACCTGCGCAAAATCAAAACCAGTTTCTTCAAGTAATTCTCTTCTTATACCAGCCTCGGGTGAATCATCTGTATCGTCAATGCAACCTCCAGGCAATTCTAGACATATTTCACCCAACGCATGCCTGTACTGGCGAACCATAACAACTTTGCCATCTTCCGTTAATGGTAACGCTGTTGCCCATTCGGGAAATTCAAATACATAATACGGATCTACAATTTTACCGTCGGGCTTTTCACATTTTTCCTTTCTAACCGTAAACCAATTTTCTCTGTATAAATACTCAGAAGAAAGCGTTGTCCATTTCATGATGCAATGTAAAGTTTTATCATTTTCAATCATGCGGCGCTGCTATTACCAGCCCATTTTTTCTCTTAATGCTGTAATATGGCGAACGTGATGTTTGCCATGCCATGCATACATACCCAATAAAAACCAAAGGCTCATTTCTTTTTTACTTGCCGGGTGAAACACCGTACGCTCCCACTGCTCTTCAGAAATATCTTTTATCGTTGCAACAAGCCTTTGATGCAAAGCATGTAATAGCGTCAACGAAACATTAATGGGCACGGTGTCTACATCGTTCAATGTAGCCCAAAATTGTTCTTCATAAGGTTTTATCGTAGGGTGTGTTTCGGTTAAGCCAAGTTTAAAACGCATGTATGCATTCATATGGCTATCGGCTACATGATGCACTACCTGTTTTAAATTCCATCCGCCCGGGCGGTAAGGCTCTTCCAGTTGCGCAGCATCGAGATTCTGCACGGCGAGTTCAAGCTCCTCCGGCAGAAATTTAAGATCGAGCAACCACTCTTCTTTTTGTCTGTGCGAAAAGGGTTGCGGAACATAACTACCGATCGGGTAGCGTAAATCTTCTGACATATAGGTATTTGTTTTTACCAACTTTTCGCCACAATGGCATCGCCTGTTGTGCCACTCACTTGTGCGTTCCGAACTACAATCAACAATTTAGATTGCTTTCCTGCTGTGGTTCTTCAGTATTGGTCATTTAAGTTCCTGCAGCACAAGTGTGCGACGCAAGGAACGATGAGCAGCGCTCCTGCTGCAAGGCTCAAAAGAAAACTATTCGTCGCGCCATTCCTTACCTGTAAGATAAATGAACACATCTTCGAGGTTGGCTTTTTTTACTTCTTTAGGCCGTTCAAAACCTGTGGCAACCAGGTCGTCGATAAGACGGTCGGGGGAAGCAAGCGAAATAATTTTCCCTGAATCTATGATAGCAACACGATCGCATAAAATTTCGGCTTCATCCATATAATGTGTGGTGATGATAACGGTTGTTCCTTTTTTACGGATATCGATGATAAGATCCCAAAGATTTCGCCGTGCCTGCGGATCGAGACCCGTTGTTGGCTCGTCGAGAAAAATGATTTTCGGCTGATTAATAAGGGTTGTGGCAATGGAAAAACGTTGTTTTTGTCCACCGCTCAGCTCTTTATATTTTGCGTTTGCCTTATCGCGCAGATTGACTGTATCGAGCAGCTTCATTGCATCAACCGGCTGGTTATATAAGCCAGAAAAAAGATTGAGGAGCTCTATTAGTTTAAGGCCGGGATAATAACCAGATGTTTGTAATTGTACACCAATGATTTTTTTAATTGCGTTGGGGTGTTGATCAAGATTAATACCATCGACGATTACTTCGCCGCTTGTTTTGTCGCGAAGTGTTTCTATTATTTCGAGTGTTGTTGATTTTCCTGCGCCGTTGGGACCGAGTAACCCAAATATTTCGCCTTCATTAACATCAAAACTAATTCCGTTGACGGCCGTAAAATCGCCATACCTTTTCACTAGATTTTTAACCGAGATAATTACTTTTTCCATCAATAGACTATTAAGCTATAAAGATAATTCCATTTTAATATCGGCTGTCAGGAAAGGGGTGTCCACAACCGGCACATGCCTGAATCCGTATTTTTCATAGAGAGAAATAGCAGTTCTTAATTGACTGTTAGAGAACAATAATAATTTTTTAGCGTGCAATTCTTTTGCTTTATCAATACATTTTTCAATCAGCAGTTTACTAATGCCCATACCACGAAATGCTGGCGCAACGGCCATCTTTGCGAGTTCAAAAACGCCATCGTGTTCTTTCATTAATCCGGCAGAACCTACAATCTCTTCGCCAGACCTTGCCAGAAAAATAAATCCGCCTCGGTCGATGATTGTGCTTTCAGGATCGCCGAGCACCATGAGGTCGTGAGATTCTGTGAGATTGAATTTATTAAGCCATTCCAAATTAAGATTTCTAAAAGCCGTGGCGTGTTCGGGGCTAAAAGCTATTATTTCTATCATCATTTTCGGTAAGGGTTGCAAGTTACAAGCTTTACGCTTTTGACACGGCATAAAATGAACAAGGGTTGATACGTGTATTTTAGCGTTGGAATACGTATTCCCGCAGTTTGAAATGGCCTAATTTTATACTGATGATTGATACAAAAAGAATTGCAGCAGAAAAGGCCGTCACTTATGTTAAAAGTGGAATGACCATTGGCCTGGGCACTGGCAGTACCGCACGGTATGCGATAGAAAGCCTAGGACTGATGGTTAAGGACGGACTCGACATAAAAGCCATCGCTACTTCCCTCCAATCAGAAAGCCTAGCTGAGGACTTGGGTATTCGGCTAACAAATTTTTCAGAAGTAGAGCAATTAGATATCACTATTGACGGGGCCGACGAAGTAGATGAAAATTTACAATTGATCAAGGGAGGTGGTGGAGCGCTATTGAGGGAAAAAATTGTGGCCGCCTCAACACGATGTTACATCATCATAGCAGATGAGAAAAAATTAGTACGGCAGTTAGGCAACCTGCCTTTACCCGTCGAAATAATACCATTTGGCTATCAATCGACGCTTCCTAAGATTAAAATGTTAGGCGGTGACGTTAGTTTGAGAAAAGATGCTCATGAGATATTTGTTACAGACAACGGAAACTATATTGCTGACTGCTCTTTTGGCATAATTGCCAATCCTCCAGCTCTTCAAAAGAAAATAAAAGCTGTTACAGGGGTTGTAGAAACAGGTTTATTCTTAAATATGGCTAATCTGATAATTATTGGTTGTGCAGATGGCACTTTGAAGATCAGAATAGCTTGAGCGATGCAGCGTGGGAAATTTTACTGTCGGCGAGAAGTGGCAAACGCTATGTAAAAGAGATTTGGACGTAAATTTTGAGCGGCTGATAATGGCAAACTTTTTAATATATGTAGGCTGTTGTGTAATTGGCGCCACTTTTTGCCACTTGTTTGAAAATTAAAGCATAGTGGAATTATTTATAGGTTATTTTGCCCTTAATATTTTGATAATAAAGAAAAAATATAGTTAATTTGCAACAAACTGAATGAAGAATACAGGAAATAGCCTTAAGCTCTTTGAATTATTAATTACCAGCCGAAGTTAAATTAAGGGAATTCTGATTTTATTTAAGCCCGGCAAAATTAATAATATCACTTTGGGGTTTAGTTGGCGAAAAAAATGCAGCTTCTTGCTTTGAATACCCAATAATTAGGAGGACACTATTGAATGGAAATGCTAACAACTCATGCACAATTGGAACTCTACTCCTGATGACATTTTCAATTTGGTTTTAATATGCAAGACTAGTTTTATTCAGTCAGAGATTTGATTGTTACTATAGGTTCACTATCCAATATCATTAATATTCTTGATGTATTATAGTTTTTTCGATGCGGATTTAGGACAAGTTTTTTGTTGGAGACTTCAGATAAATGTAACAAATTGAAATAATCGCAGACATTAGATGCTATGAAATAACACCCAATTAAACATCAAATACATAAAAATGAAAAATCAAAACCAAACTATGGAAAAAGTAAAAACCGTACTCGTCACAGGTGGCGCAGGATTCATTGGAAGTACAATAGTAAAACGACTATTGAATTCCGGCGACATAGTTCATGTTCTTGATGACCTTTCTACCGGCTCTCTTGAAAATCTGCCTAAACACCCTAATCTGTATTTTCACCATGGTTCGATTATGAACAAGCAGTTTGTTGAATCTCTCAAGGAGATTGAGTTCGACATGTTGTTTCACCTTGCAAGCATTGTAGGTATGAGGCTTGCAACAAAATATCACAAACTAGTTTACGATACCTGCACAGTCGGGACTTCAAATATTCTCGATACATTTAAAGGCGTTCCCGCAGTACTTTTCTCTTCGTCTGCTGTATATGGAACAGACAATAAACATGCTGTAAGTGAGAGCCAGCAGGTGTCTTATGATCAACTGCTCAAATATGATGCAAATGATCCTGGTTATGCCTGTGGCAAATGGGCCATGGAACAGATCGGGATTAAGGAGTCTGAATCAGGCCGTAAAGTACTGATTCTACGCCCGTTCAATGTTGTTGGTCAACGGCAGGTGGGTACTTATGGAATGGTTGTTCCTACATTTGTTAACAATGCAATCAATGGAAAACCTTTGACTGTATTTGATGACGGTTTTCAGGTTCGTTCATTTAGCGAGATCAATACTTTTGTTGAATGCATTTTCAGGTTATTGCCTTGCGAAGAAGCGTGGACTTCCGGCAAAAACATTATCAATATCGGATCGAAAAACGGCAGCTCTATAAATGACCTAGCTTTTATAGTCCTTGAAGAAACCCAGTCCGAGTCACCTATCAAATATTGTTTCTACGAAGAATTTTTCCCTAATCACAAGGATGTGGTTTATAGGGTTCCCGATACAAGTTATGGTGAAACCTATTTTGGCAACATCGAATGGCCTTCTCTGAGAACAATTGTGATGAACATTGTGCAATCAAAAACTGTTCATGCAGTAAATTAAAATTAGCTGCGGCACAATGCTTTCCTAATAAATTACTTGCCACTTTTATTCGTTTGAAGTATTCAAACCCTTAGAAGTGGCTTTTTTTTAATATGCCAACTAAAATATATCTACTCTTTTTAACCGCATAAAACCAAAACTGAATTCAAATGGTTTCTGAATACCTCGTTTTAGGAGCAGGTGTTACAGGCCTCGCTGCCGGGGTGGAGTTGAAAGAATCAGCGATTGTTCTTGAAAAAGACAGCTCTCCCGGAGGACTTGTTCGCTCCAAATGCTTTGATGGTGGATATTGGTACGATTATGTTTTACATTTATTACATTTTAAAGACCCGGAAATACAAGCAAGGATTGGCTCCTATCTTGGAGAGGTTATGAGCCCATGCCCGCCTGTCGCATGGATTCAAACATTAGAAGGGTCTGCATTGTATCCCTTCCAGCTGAATATTGGTGGGTTGTCCGAAGAAGCAAGGAATAAATGCATCGTTGATTACGCAAAAGCTTATTACCATAAAAATGGCGAGGCGACGGAAAAGAATTACAAAGGATACCTGAAAGCTACTTTTGGAGATGCAATGTGCGACCTGTTCTATTTTCCCTATAATGAAAAAATGTATAAATACCCACTAGAAGGAATAGCGGTAGATGATCTCACATGGAATTTACATAGACCATCCTTTGAAGAAATACTGAAAGGTGGTTTTCAGCCAAATATCCCGAGACCGACCTATAACACCAACGCGTTTTATCCTTGCCCGAAACAAGTTGATGCGCCTTTAAGGGGAATGGAATTACTGTCTGAAGCACTCGCGAAACGCGTCCGCAATCTTGAACTGAATACAAAAGTTGAATCAGTCGATCCCACAAAAAAGACCATTTATGCGTCGAAAGATGGTATAAATAGCAGCTATACCTATGAAACTGCCTGCTTGTCGACATTACCATTACCCGCTTTGATCAGGCTTTGCAGCAACGCACCTGCAAGTCTTTTAAAAGAAGTTGATACCCTGCAGCACACGAAAGTTATTTCGGTGGCTATTTCTGTTAAAGGGGAAAGACCAAAGAACCCAGGCCACTGGAGATATTACACCGATCCAAATATTCCATTCACCAGGCTCATTTTCATGAATGAATTTGATCCACAGGCATCACCTGAAGATGGTTGGGCACTGCTGGCTGAAGTAACCTGGCCTGGTAAAGAGCCAATTCCTTCTGAAAAAGAACTGACGGATAAAGTGGTGGAAGCTGTAAGGGCAGTAGGATTGCTCGATGACAACAGTTCTATCGTAGGAACACATATTTGGGTAATCGATCCCGCTTATGTTATTTTTACGCACGAGACACAAAGAATCATTAACAACTGCTTTGAGTTTTTAGCTCCTTATGGTATTACATCATCTGGTCGCTATGGCAACTGGGAATATTCTTCCATGTTCCAGAATATTAAAGCAGGTTTTGAATGGGCAAAAAAAGTAAATAAAAAATCCTTAGCATGATTCAGCAACTTCTGTTCTACGCAATTGTTATCATTTGTGGCGCAGTCTCGACTTTTACCATCCGTGCAATCGCAAAAAAATTGGGTATCGTTAATAAGCCTAATCCGATTATCCCGCAGCACGTAAAGCCTGTAGCATATCTGGGAGGTATCGGTATTTTTCTGGGTATAGTATCAGGACTAGCTGTTACTTACTTTTTCATGCCCGATTTTTTTCTTGAATTTAAAAAATCATTGCCGCCTTTGCTTGCCTTGGGAGTGGGCGGAACAGCCTACCTTGTATGGGGTGTTGTCGATGACCTGATGGCGTTGGAAGCTTTTCCAAAGTTTATGGGGCAGGTGGTTATTTCAATCGTGGCTGTACTACTTGGCATCAGAACAGATATGTTCGGCAATGCCTTTATCGATTTTCTTTTTTCCTCTTTCTGGATATTATTCATTGTAAACGCCCTCAACTTTACCGACGTCTGCGACGGCCTTGTGGGAAGTATTTGCTGCGTAACATTTTTTATGGTGGGCATACTGTTGCCAGATTTAAGAATATTCTGTTTCCTCATATCGGCAAGTACGTTTGGGTTCCTGTTCTTCAATTCGCCCAGGGCATCCATCTTCATGGGCGATGCAGGTTCGCACATGCTTGGATTTTTATTAGCATCCACAGGTATAATGAAATCGCATGATTTCTATTTCTTCGACGCTGCCGTATGGCTCGTTCTTCTGGCGAGTTTGCCGGTATTTGAATTAATATTTATCACTACCATACGACTTAAAAGAGGCATGCCATGGTGGAAAGGCAGCCCAGATCATTTTTCGTTACGACTACAGGCGGGAGAGTTCACCCGTTGGCAAATCGATATTTTATCCGCCATGATTACTGCCGTTATCGTTGGTATCGCTTGCGAATTAAATTCACTCGACTTGTGGTTAAAGATAGCATTGCCCATACTTGTTATCGGCGGCTATCTCATCTTTGCCAAAATACTCATGCGCTGGGAGGTGAAACGTAAGTAAATTTGCAGTAACCGCATAACTGCCAAAAAATCATAATCAATAGAAAAAAACTGCCATGAAATTTTGTTTTACAGTCGATTGGGAAGATTGGTATCATGGCCTTCGCCTACCCATTGAAGAAACCAAAAAGCTGGAACGCCGTATAAAAATCGGCCATTACAAACTGCTCGAACTTTTATCCAAACACAAGATAAAGGCCACCTTCTTTTTACTTGGCGAGTCAATGGAAGAATTCCCTGAACTCGTCCAGGAAATAAAGGAAGAAGGACACGAACTCGCCTGCCATACCTACTCCCACCCTTTCGTGATTGAAACATCGCCCGAGCAATTTCGCGGCGAGATAAGGAGATGTATGGAGTTGATTAAACCCTTCCAGAACGGTTATGAAGGTTTTCGTGCGCCATATTTCTCCATTAACCAGTCATGCCTTTGGGCGCTTGACATTTTAAAAGAGGAAGGCTTCATTTATGATTCGAGTATTTTCCCCGGCAATACATTCAGATCCGGAATTATTGGCTTCGATAAAAACATTCATACGTTGCCAAACGGCATGCTCGAATTCCCGATCAGCAATTTCAGAATCGCGAAGTTCGATTTCGGTGTTGGTGGTGCATATTTCCGAACCTTGCCTTATAAATATTTCAAGTATCGGCTCTCAAATCTTTTAAAGCAACGGCCCGGTGTTTTTTACTTCCACCCGTGGGAGTTCGATCACAAGCAGCCTTACATGAAAGGCGTTCAGGCCCGTGCGGTACACACGCATTATCATAACCTCCATAAGACAGAACAAAAGATAAAAAAGCTTTTTTCCGATTTTGAATTTGCACCGCTTAAAGAAATATTGTTTGCACAGCATGCTGTAGCAGGTAATTAATTGTTAGCCCGATGCAGAGCAAACATTAGGCTTTCGTTGCGTCGCACACTTCAGCAATGGCGGTGCTGTCAGCAAACCGGCGATTGTGATGCAATCTGCCGACATCGTAACGGAACGATGAACCGAGCGTGGCAACAGCCGATGCCATAACTACCAAAGCCGGCAAACAAATATCTTTAATAAAAAGTAAAAAGCACAGCGTAATATTATTCCTTTACAGGCTACAGATATATTTGAACGGTCGTTATTATAAGATTAACGCCATATACATTTGTACCATAAATAAAATGCCATGAAACTAAAATTGTTATTCCTATCTGCAGCGCTTTCAGTTGCTGCAATTTCATACAGCTTTGCTCAAACCGCCGATGAAGTAGTTGCCAAATACATCCAGGCAAAAGGTGGTGCCGATAAAATAAGAACACTGACCTCTACGATTATGACCGGTGACATAAACCAGGGCGGTATGAAAATCCCCGTAACGATGTATGCCGTGCAGAATAAGGCTTTCAGGGTTGAGTTTACTTTTAACGGCTTAACCGGCTACCAGATTATTACAGATACATCTGGTTGGAATTTTAACCCGTTTGCCGGTCAAAGCAAGCCTGAGCGTATGACTTCTGACGATATTAAAAGCAGCCAGGACCAGTTGGAATTACAGGACGACCTGCTCGATTATGCCGCTAAAGGTTCAACGGTTGAAATGCTTGGCAAAGACGATGTGGAGGGTACTGAGTGTTACAAATTGAAACTGACTTTGAAATCAGCGAAAGAAAAAACACTTTTCATCAGCACGGCAGATAATATGCTTATCAAAACATCGGAAAAGATAACCGCTAATGGACAGGAAATGGAGTCATCAACATTCCTTTCTAATTACAAACCTGTAGGCCCGGGAGTGATGATGGCATTTTCCATCACAAATAATTTGCAGGGGCAGGTGGATATAACCAATATTGAAGTAAATAAAGATATTGATGCCGCTAAATTTAAACCATAGTATTTAATAAGTGTTTTCAGGGGTTTGTACTTCCGTACAAACCCCTTCCTTTTTAAATTATTGCCTGCTGTGTTCTATCACAGACACAACGGGCCCAGTACTGAATCAAAATTTATTTTCATGAAGAAGCTATGTTTCCTGCTTGCACTCGGTTTTTATTTAACCTCAAACGCCCAGATAAATTCTTACACATTTGGCATGATGGAGGCCCGCAACATGGGACCTGGCACCATGAGTGGCCGGATATCAGCCATACAAGGCGTTAACAGCGAACCCCGCATTATTTATGTTGGAACGGCTGGCGGCGGCATTTGGAAAAGTACCAACGCAGGGGCATCATTCAAACCAATCTTTGATAAATACTGCCAAAGCATTGGAGCAATTGCGATTGACCAAAAAAACCCAAAGATCATTTACGCAGGCACCGGCGAAAGTAACATGAGGAATTCTGTTTCTGTAGGTGATGGCCTGTATAAAAGCACTGATGCAGGCGATAACTGGACGAAGATCGGTCTCGACAGTTCGGAACATATTGCACGCATCGCAATAGACCCCATCAACAGCAATACCATTTATGTTGCTGTTCCCGGCCCATTATGGAGCGATAGCAAAAATCGTGGCCTGTACAAATCAACCGATGCAGGCAAAACCTGGGAAAAGATTTTGTATGTAGATGAAAAAGCCGGTTGTGCAGAAGTGGTGATTGATCCGTCAAATCCAAATACCATCTATGCTTCAACCTGGGAATGCCGCCGTTTGCCTTATGCATTCAACAGCGGCGGACAAGGCAGTGGCATGTACAAAAGTATTGATGGCGGCAAAACATGGAAAGAGTTAACCAACGGCTTGCCGGCCAAACCATTTGGACGGATTGCATTTAATCTTGCTCCTTCGTCACCACAAAACCTGCTGGCGATCGTGGAAAGCAAAAGCACCGGTTTATATATCAGCAGCGATGGAGGCGAAACCTGGAAATCTCAAAGTGCCATTCTAAATGTTATTGCACGGCCATTTTATTTTAGTGTGATTGCCATGGATCCAAAGGATCCAAAAAGGGTGTACAGGCCCGCCTATGAATTTTCCTATTCTGATGATGGGGGATATTCATTCGCCACAGCCAGCAGTGAAGGTGGGTGGATACACAGTGACATGCATGCACTTTGGATCAATCCATCCAATACAAACCAGATGTATGTTGGCACTGATGGTGGCGTTTATATGAGCCTTGACAAAGGGGCGACATGGATGTTTTTACAAGGCCTTCCGGTTGGGCAATTTTATCATGTGCGGGCCGATAACCAGAAGCCATATTACAGGGTTTACGGAGGATTGCAGGATAACGGCAGCTGGGTTGCACCATCTTCTTATCCCGGGGGTGTTACAAACGCGGAGTGGAAATCGATCTATGGCGGCGATGGTTTCTGGACGGTCCCCGACCTTACCGATCCTGATATTGCCTATGCCGAGGCGCAGGGTGGTAATGCCGGAAGAGTTCAACTGAGTACATTTAAGACCACCGATATTCAACCAAAGCAGTCGGAAGGGGAAGAAAAACTACGCTGGAACTGGAATACACCTATAGTGCTCGGGGCAAGTAACCCTCACAACCTTTACATGGCTGCCCAGTACTTATACAAAAGCACCGACCAGGGAAGAAACTGGTCGCGCATCTCTCCAGATCTTACTACAAACGACAAGAATAAACAAAAGCAGGAAGAGAGCGGCGGTCTTAGTGCCGACAATACTTCCGCAGAAAATCACTGCACCATCTTCACCGTTGCAGAGTCACCCGTTGATGAAAATACAATATGGGTCGGCACCGACGATGGCAACATCCAATACACAACGGACGCCGGAAAAACCTGGGCCAATGTATCAGCCAACCTGGCCTCAACCGGTATTGCCGCACAGTCGTGGGTGAGCAGTATTGAACCAAGCCGTTTTGATAAAAGCACTGTTTATGTTACTGTAGAAAATCATATGTATGGCGACATGAATACCTACGCCGCGGTTAGCCACGACATGGGCAAAACATGGACACGTTTTACCAGCAGCGACTTCACAGGGTTTGCGCATAAAATAAAAGAAGACATCGTAAATAAGAACCTCCTTTTCCTGGGAACGGAAATGGGTTTATTTGCAAGCGTAGATGCCGGCGCAACATGGTTCAGGATGAAGAACAATATTCCATGGTATGCATTGGTAAGGGACATACAGATTGAACCAGGTTCAAATGACCTGTTGCTTGCTACCCATGGCCGTGGTATTTTGATCGTTGATAACATAAAACCTATGCGCCAGCTAACACCTGAAGTAGCCAGGCAGGATGTTGTTATTTTGCCACAACCCGATATGCCGGTACGCAACGGTATTCTCGGCGGTGCCTCTTTTCCTCCACAGGGCGGATGGGTTGGCGGCAATGCACCCGACCTCGCGCCCATCCAGTATTACCTGAAAGACCGCGTGGTATCGGGCGACGTAAAAGTGGATATTCTTGACAAAGACGGTAAGCTTATCAAATCGCTTCCCGGTGGCAAACGAAAAGGGCTCAACAAGGTTTACTGGGACATGCGCGGCAACGGGCCCAAAACCGCTACTGGCTCTACTAAACCCGACCAGAGCGGCTTTGTTGCACCGCTGGCACTCCCCGGAACTTACAGCATTAAACTGAATATTTCAGGTAAAGAGTACACACAATCATTCAATCTTATTCACGACGACAGCAACAAAGACCTTACGGTGCAGGCACAAAAAGACCTGTACGACAATGCCATGAAATTGTTTGCTGCACACGAACAACTTGCCCATATCGTTGATACCATAATGGCCACACAAAAAGTTTTAAAAGAGGTTGCGGAAAAGTCAAAAGACGCAAAGACAAAGAAGCTGGCCGCTGATTACGATAAGAAATTAGAAGACCTGAGGTTTACACTTATCCCAACCAAAACAACTTCTATTTTCGCAGATGAACGCAGGCTGCGGGAAGAAATTTCCGAGACCTATGTGGGCCTTTGCTATAAAGAATCGGCGCCAAGCAATCTTGAACTTCAAAATGTACAGCGACTGCAGCAAAAACTGAGTGAAACAGAAAAGAAGAAGAACGACCTTATCAGCGAGATCAACACAAAACTAAAAACCAAGCTTGCAAAAGAAGGTTTTAACCTTGCTTACAACGAATTTAAAAATGAATCTTATGGGGCCGGCAGCAACGCACAGGTTGGGCTGCTGTTGCGTCGCACACTTCAACTGAAGTAAAAAGTTCAGCAACAGTACAAATAAAAAAACCGCAGTTGGCCGCTGCGGTTTTTTATTATGATCGTGTGATTTAAAGGCTTGTATAAATCTCCTCAAGCATTTTGATGTTCTTGTCTATTTTATGCTTTTCAATTACATATTGCTTACCCTTTGCGCCAATATCTTTTGCCAGCGCCTTATCATTGATAAGCGTTTCAATTACACCTGCATATTGTTCCCTTATCAAACAACTGAAACCGTTTTCCCGGTTGCTGATCACATCGTTGTTGCCATCTACCTTGCTAACGATGCAGGGTACTTCTTCGTACATGGCTTCCAGCAAAGCATAAGATAAACCCTCATAACGTGAAGGAAGAATAAACATATCAATCTGCCGCAGTAAGTTCAGCGCCATTGCAGCATCTCCTTTCTCTATCAGGTGAAAATTACTGCCGATCTTATACTCCGCTATCTTTTCTTCCAGCTCTTTTCTCAGATGATCATGAAAGCCTGCGCCTAGAAAATGGAAATGCACCCGAGGGTCTTTACTAATCACATCATAGGCAATATCTGCGAGCAGCAACGGGTTTTTCTGGTAGGTGATTCTCCCGATCGTCCCGATCTTTATTTCTCCCTCAAGTTTACCTAACTTATCTGGCACTTCTACCCTTTCGGCCGGGATGAAAATCGAATTTGGTATTACATAAATGCGCTCCCGCTTTATACCAACTTCATGGCTGAACCTTTCTGCCTCCGTCCATGAAATGCAAAGCAGTTTGTAGGTAAACCTTTTGCCGATAAGTTCAAGAAAAAAGAAGATCATTCGTTTAAGCCCTGTGAACTGGAGATAAGAACCGCCGTGTGGCGTGAATAGCGATTTACAGGAGGCGGTCTTTGCCGCTATTCTTCCCACAAAACCGGCTTTTGAACTATGCAGGTGCACGAGTGCCGGCCTCTCTTTTTTAATGATCCTGCGTATGCCAAGCACCGAAGTAAAATCGCGGAATGGATTAAAGCCCCTCGACATTTTTACTTCATAGTATTTTACATTGGCCTCTTCGCAGTATTGTTTTAAGGAAGGTTCACAAGAAACGATAATGACTTCAAACCTGTTCCTGTCTATATTCTGCAGCATCTGCCGCAGGTAGGTTTCTACACCGCCGACCGATTGCGTTATTTGTAAAACTTTTATTTTCTCCATGAACAGGTTGTTTTGGTTGCTTGTTCAGCTTTCCTCTTGTTGCATTGTGCACTGCTGTACAAGAGTGCGACGCAACGATGTTTCATTAAGAGACAGGAAGCCTGGCCCCTGATTACTTTATGCCAATGCCATAATAGGCAAATCCCTTTGCACGCATGTCTGCCGCATTGTAAATATTACGCCCGTCAAATACCACGCGGTCGTTCATTTTTGTAGCCAGCGCGTCCCAGTCGGGCAACCTGAATTCGGCCCATTCTGTAACGAGCACTACCGCATCGGCACCGTTAGCGGCAGCTGCGGAATCTTCTGTTAGCACAACCTGCGGAGGAAGCAAATGCTTTGCCTCGTCCATTGCAACCGGGTCGTAAGCCTGCACATGGGCGCCGCACTTCAGCAGCGCATCAATGATCACCAGCGACGGCGCTTCACGCATATCATCGGTATTGGGTTTGAATGCAAGGCCCCATACGCCGAACGTTTTGCCTTTTATATCGTCTTTAAAGTGCCTGAGAATTTTTTGTACCAGTACCTTTTTCTGATCATCGTTCACAGAATCAACGGCCGATAAAATGCGAAGGAAATATTGGTGCTGCTCGCCAGTGCGTACAAGTGCTTTTACATCTTTCGGGAAACAGGAACCGCCATACCCAATGCCGGGATAAATAAATTTTGTGCCGATGCGTGGATCGGAGCCGATACCTTTTCTGACCTCGTTTACATTGGCGCCAAGCAGCTCGCAGAGATTGGCGATATCGTTCATGAAAGAGATTTTTGTTGCAAGCATGGCATTGGCTGCATACTTGGTCATTTCTGCAGAAGGTACATCCATGAACAACACAGGATGGCCATTCAGAACAAATGGCTCGTAAAGCTTGTGCAGTGTCTTCTTTGCTTTATCAGATTCAGCGCCGATAACTATTCGGTCGGGCTTGAGAAAATCTTCCACTGCCGCACCCTCTTTTAAGAATTCCGGGTTGGAAGCAACATCAAAATCGAAGGAGACGCCACGTTGCTCTAAAGCGTTGGCAATCGTTTCTTTCACTTTTGACGCTGTGCCCACCGGAACAGTACTCTTGGTAACAACAACAATATACCCGGTCATGTATTTCCCGATGCTCTCAGCGACCTGTAAAACATACTTAAGGTCTGCGCTGCCGTCTTCGCCGGGAGGCGTACCGACAGCAATAAAAGCGATGACCGCATCCGGAATAGAATCTTCAAGGTTGGTGCTGAATTTCAGGCGGCCTTTTTTATAATTGCGGTTAGTGATCACGTCGAGCCCGGGCTCATAAATGGGGAGAACCCCATTCTTAAGGTTGGAGATCTTTTGCTCATCCACATCAATGCAGGTAACATCGGTGCCCACTTCAGCAAGGCAGGCGCCGGTAACCAACCCAACATAACCCGTACCTACAACAACAATTTTCATTTGATAATATTTATTACATAATGCTGAATCGCCTAATTCACTTTCCAATGACTCAAATCAATATTCAGCAGCTGTTCCAGTTCGTTTACTTCATCTTTAAAATACTGCCACGCAAAAATACGTTCTTCGGGCATCAACTTTTTCTTGCTGCCTTCTACATACATTTTATCAAGGATGGTCTTCTTGAAGCTTTTAGGCATAATGCGCGAAAGCAGCTTTGAAAGCTTTTTATTCTTACCAAGTATGGGATCGAGGAACTTGATCTTCGATTTTTTGTAAGTGTTCTTTTGCTCGGTGTTGGGCACCTGGAAATCAGGTTGCACACCCAGAAATTCAAACAAGGTTCTCAATGTTCCATGCAGGTCTTTCTGCAGTTGGTCGAGAAAAATTATTTTGATCTGTGACTTGTCAAAATGCTGGTAATAATTCTTCAGGTTATAGGCGTACATACTGCCCTCGATATAAGTGCGGAAACCGGCATCGTCTTTCCGGTCATTTCTTTTCTGATCTGCAAACCATTCCTTCGCTCCTTGCTCACCCGTAAAAGGGTGATCGGCGCGTTGCCTGGCATTGGCTTCCAGCGCCTCTTTAAATGGCAGGTCTTCCGTTCCGTTGTTGATACGCATGCTCCAGCCTGAATAAGCGCGCTCAACCGGGTTGCGCAGGCAAAAAATCAGTTTCATATCCGGGTTGAACTTTTTGATTCTTTCAATCACAAAAGGCAACAGGAAATAGGTTGGGGTTGCTTCGCCTGCCATCTTTTCAGCAGCAACATTGGCGAAATACTGCTGCAGGTAGAAGTCGGTACCCTGGTCATAGTCAAGGCTGAAAAATTTTGTCTGCTTTACCGGCGACATATAAATCTCCGGATGTTGTTTCAGGTAAAAGTTGAGGGAGGTGGAAGCGCATTTTGGCGGGCCACCGACCAGGAAGTTTGGAATAATACGTTGCATAATTTAATCGAGGTATTGCGTAAAATTATTTTGTTTCAACAGGCTTTCAATCTCGGAGAAATTCTCCACTTCATCCTGCCATTTGCCCGCGCCCACTTTTTGCAACACAGCTTTTACAGGTAACACATCAACCTTTAAAAAACGTTGTATGTTCTCCATCATGCTGTCCCAGTTGCCAAAATCTTCGTAGTAAATCACCAGCCTGTCCATGCCTTCAGAGAATTGCAACAGATTTTTGTTCACTCTTTCGAGATCGCGCATTTGCTTTATGAGTAACTCGCCGGGCACCGTAAATCTTATTGAAGGTGCATTTACGTTGGTAGCTGTATGTGCCACGCGGTTCTCTGCCTTACGGTAACGCGATAAAGTTGTTTTAAAAACATTTCTGCGTATCAGCACAATGGCTTTGGTATTTGACTGCTTCAGGTATTGCCACAGATGCGGTGCAGTTTTTATGTGTGTGAACATCAGTTTAAAACCACGTGCACTTTCTCCTTTTGCATTTGTACTATAAAACTTTTTGATATGCGGAATAACGCGAAACTTAAGGTTGGGGTAGTTGATCAATTTATTCAAACGTTGCACTGCGTGACTTGTTGAATCAAAGCCGCGGGAAGGAAAATGCCATTCCGGGTGATGGATATCGTTGGATGTTTGCAGCAACTCACCGGCACAAAATATTTGTGGATGCGCGTCGAGCGTCCGCGTTATCACGGTTGAGCCGCTCCGTTGCGTGGTGAATATGATAAAGTTTGTCATTGTGTTATTTATTATTGCCACTATCCCTTGTGTCAGATGCCTGCATACCAGGCATCACGCGTTTGTACTGCTAGTCAAGAAGCATCAAAATATAACTGGTTATATTTTGATGCGCAGCTCTCCATACTGAACGCTTCGTTGTAAGCTTTTATGCCATTTGCAGCAAGTTCCCGCAAATGCGGGGCCGGCGCATGCAGCCATGCCCTGAGTGAAGCAAGATAAGCTTCGTACCCGGTATCTGCTGAAAGATACCCAATGTTGTCCGTTACAATATTGATAAGTCCGCCAACGGGTGTGCAAACGGGCACTACACCCACCGACATGGCCTCCAGCAAACTGATGGGCAGGCCTTCAAAGATGGAAGACAACACAAAAGCATCGCTGCATAAGAGATAATCTCTTGCATTTTCCTTGCGGCCCAGGAAGAAAACATTGCCGGGCTGCTGCTCCAGCAAACTGTCGTATAGTTTCTGGTCTTCCGGAACATGGCCACCCAGTATAATAGCGATTATATTTTCCCCCTCTTTCTCCAGTTGTTTCATGCACGCAAAAAGCAACTGCTGGTTTTTTTGTTTGCTTACCCGCGCAATGTTTATAATAACTTTTGTGTCTTTGTTCCTTTTAAGCTGCTCTACTTCTGCTTTTGCCTGTTCAAACAATGGCGAGGGCTTAACGGGATCGGAACCATTGTTGATCTGTACGATTGGGCAATTTGCATATTCAGCCAGGGCGCTCTTATGCACCTCGTCTGAAATACTCACGGGTTGCATAATGCCTTTGCTAAAGAAATATTTGTAGGCGAGCCTTCCGTACCAAGGCGCATCACGCTTTACAAGGTTGTGAAAAGTATGCACCTTTTTAAAGCTGTGATCAGTGATTTTTGTATAGGCCAGAAAACAGTAATAGCCGCTGTGCAGGTGCGTATGCACCACATCAGGCTTTAAAGATTTGAGCAATTTGTATATCCTGCCAAACATGCGTGGATCGGGACCGGGGCGCTTGCCGAGTGTTACAAACTGTACCCGTTTATCGAGCATGCTCAAGGGCAAATGTTTGTCGGGCTTATGGTGATACATTGACACAAGCGTAACTTCGTATCCCGGGTATTTTACCAGCTCGTTACAAAGCTGTATGCAAAAAACCTGTGCACCGCCCCACCCGAGCGCCGGCAACATCTGTACTATTTTTATTTGTTTATCCACTGTCTTTATTCAGGCATTGTGATGATCATTCAGCGAACCATTTCCCGTAATAACCTGTTCCCAGCAAAGCGTCCAGTTGCCGGGTATCTTCTTTAAAGTATGCAGGCAATTGTGCCACTACGGAAGTTATTTCAGCAGAGGCCTCTTCCTTTGGCTTTATGGCACCTGCAGGTTTGCTGGTATTCATCTCAAACATCTTTTGTTTAAGCAGTTTTCGCTTCGACCTGGGCATCCATGGGTTGATAAGATATTTAACGATGAACTTCTTTATTTTCCCCTGTTTAACCAGGTTCTGCTGCAACCACTGGTTCTTTACTTCACCCGTGATATTTTTCGGTGTGAGGTCTGGCATGAATCCCTCCTCCACCCCGAGAAAGGCGAATATTTTTTTATTCATTGCCTCCGGCGACCTGCGCAATTCATCATAACTGAGCACCAGCAGTTGTTCTTTCGGAAAATAGTCGAGTACAGACTTAATCTGCCGGTAATACAACCCGTGTTCGATATAGGTGAAGTCGTTGTTGTCTTTGGAGAAACCAACTGCGCCGGCAGGTTCATACAGCAGCGCTTCGGTGGCTGGCCTTTTTTCCCGCAGCATTTTCTGGAAATAGTTATACGCGGAAACGGCCCTGTCGACCGGGTTGCGCAAGATAGCGATCAGTTTTGCTTTTGGCTGAGTCTCGCTGATTGCCTTTAACAGAGAAGGATAAAAGATATAGTTCACTGCTGACTGCAAAACAACCGGCTGCCCTTTGTATGGGGTTGGTTCCATCAACAGTTTTTTCTCTATATCGGCTGTATCGAGCAGGCCGAACAGATGCACGTCTTTCAACGCATCATAGCAGTAGATCTGCGGGTGCTGGCTTAACCAGTCATCCAGGGTTGTTGTCCCTGCCTTCTGAACACCGATGATAAATGTATTTGGGTAAACCGGTTTTGTCATGGAACAGTGTTGATATAGGATATTATTATCGGGTCTTTTAGTTCAGGCGTTCTACCACAAACCAAGGGTTCAACAGGTTTTCTTTGTTATAAACCATTTCCTGTTTGCTCTCGTAATTGTATACAGCGCAGCCGGAAAACTTAGCAACGGCATGACCGGCGGCGGTATCCCATTCCATGGTTGGCGCCAGGCGCGGATATACCTGCGCTTTACCTTCTGCCACAAGGCAGAGTTTGATCGAGCTTCCTGAACTTACCAGTTCAACCGTTCCGTGTTCTTTTCTTTTTTCTTCAATAAAAACGTCTGTCTCCGGCGTGTTATGTGAACGGCTTGCTACGATGGTGTAAACAGCAGGCTGCCCGTTTGCCGGGAGTGCAACGGCAGATGCGAGTGCAGCTTCAACATCGCCAAGCGGCAGTTCGTTGTTCACCAACACCGAAAAGCTTCCGATACCTTCCGCGCCATAGTACAGCACACCCGTTACCGGCACATACACCACACCAAGCACAGGAGCGCCATTTTTGATCAATGCAATATTTACAGTAAACTCGCCATTCTTTTTAATGAATTCCTTTGTTCCATCAAGCGGGTCTACCAGCCAGAAAGTCTCCCATTTATTGCGCTCATCGTAAGCCAGTTGTTTGCCTTCTTCGCTTAACAACGGAAGGCCTGTTGGTGCCAGTGCAGCTTTGATCACTTCGTGTGATTTTTTATCTGCGATGGTCAGTGGTGAGTTATCGCTTTTTATTTCTACCGAAAAGTCCTGCCTGTACACTTCAAGAATTTGTTTGCCTGCTTCTACAGCTGCTGCTACCGAGAGATGGAGTAAGTTTTGCATTTATTGATTGTTATTGTTTTTATGTGTTCTTCATTAGAAAACGGCAAGATAAAATTTTATGATCAAAAAACACCGGCTGATTTACTGCAATAACCGCTTAGTGAAGTAATCATACAATATGGGTGACCTTATATTTTTTTGCCGCCGGCTTTTGATACGCTGTTCATCGTCCCTTGTGTCACTCACCTGTGCTGTTGATCTTCGCGCGGCAGAAAAGCCGCAGCAAGCTTTTTGATTGCTGCTGTTTATTCTGCCGTACAAGTGTGCGACGCAACCACAGCCGGGGCATTTGCTGTTGCCGGGCCCAAAACAAAAGAACCGGGTATTAGCCCGGTTCCCTCCTGTGCAGCAGGAAATATCAAACAATTATTCAGCGGTTGCTTCTTTCTTTTTCTTACCGGTCTTTGGCGTAAGCATCAGCAGCATCCGTTTGCCTTCGAGCTTTGGCAGTGCTTCGGGCTGGCCAACTTCGGCAAGCCTTTCCGCGAACTTCAGCAATACCAGTTCACCTCTTTCCTTGAACATGATCGCCCTTCCTTTGAACTGTACATAGGCTTTCACCTTGTTGCCATCTTTCAGGAATTTTTCGGCATGTTTTGCTTTGAAATCAAAGTCGTGGTCATCGGTGCCGGGCGTAAAGCGGATTTCTTTTACCTCGCTTTGCTTGGCATGTGCTTTCATTTCTTTTTCCTTACGTTTTTTCTCGTAAAGAAACTTTTTATAATCGATTACTTTACAAACCGGGGGATCTGCATTTGGTGAAATTTCCACAAGGTCAAGCTCCTGGTCACGGGCTATCCTCTTTGCCTCATCAATCGGGTAAACACCCACTGTAACATTGTCGCCCACCAATCGCACCTGTGGTACTCTGATTCTGTCGTTGATACGATGTTCGGGCTCTGGTTGCCTGTTAAACCGCGGGTTGAAACGACCGCCTTCTCTGTTCGGTAAAGCCATTAATTGTCTTTTAGTTAAAAATTGTTTGATTAAAGATAATGAATGTTTTATTTCTATCCGGCAATACGATTGGCTATTTCATTTTTAATATCGCCTGCAAAAACATCTATAGAGATCATTCCCATATCGCCTTTACCCTGCCTGCGTACAGACACTTTTCCTTCATTCATTTCCTTCTCGCCCACTACAAGCATATAGGGCACGCGACTCAGTTCAGCCTCTCTTATTTTCTTGCCGATCTTTTCGCTGCGGTCATCCACTTCTGTTCTCACACCGAGCTTTCGCAACGTTGCTTTTACTGTTGTGGCATAGTCGATAAATTTATCGCTGATCGGTAATATTTTCACCTGCAAAGGCGCTAACCAAACCGGCAGTTTACCGGCGTAGTGTTCCAGCAGGAAGCCTATAAAACGCTCATGCGTTCCCAGTGGTGCGCGGTGAATAATGATTGGCGTTTCTGATGTATTCTCCTGGGTGGTATAATGCAGTTTAAAGCTACGACCCTGTGAGAAATCTACCTGGTTGGTCGCGAGTGTAAATTCCCTGCCGATGACGCTGTAAATCTGCACGTCGATCTTAGGCCCGTAGAATGCAGCTTCATCCTGTACTTCCACGTATGGTATCTTTGATTCTATCAAAACGTTACGTACCATTTCCTCCGTCTCTTTCCACAGTTCGGGCTGGTTCACGTACTTAACGCCAAGCTTTTCAGGAGAATGCAGCGAGAGCCGCATCACGTATTTGTCGACACCAAATATTTTAAAATATTTCAGGTACATGTCGTTCACCGCCATGAATTCCTGTTTAAACTGTTCTTTGCTGCAGTAAATATGGGCATCGTTCATATGCAGGCACCTTACGCGCATAAGCCCGAATAATTCCCCGCTTTGCTCGTAACGGTATACCGTTCCATATTCAGCTATACGTAAAGGAAGATCCCGGTAGCTGCGTGGTTCGGCCGCAAATATTTTGTGGTGGTGCGGACAGTTCATTGCCTTGAGATAATATTTCTCGCCATCCAGTTCCATCGGAGGATACATGCTGTCGGCATAATATGGCAGGTGCCCGCTGGTCAGGTACATGCTTTCTTTTGCGATATGTGGAGTTACTACCCTCTTGTAGCCACCTTCTTCTTCTGTCTCTTTTGCAAGTTTTTCCAGCTCTTCGATGATCACCGTACCGTTTGGCATCCACATGATCAAGCCCGGGCCCACATCTTCATCCATGGTAAAAATACCCAGTTCCTTACCCAGTTTGCGGTGGTCTCTTTTCTTGGCCTCTTCCAGCATCAGCAAATAGGCGTCCAGTTCTTTCTGGGCCGGGAAGGTTACGCCATACAGCCTGGTAAGCTGTTTGTTTTTCTCATCACCTTTCCAATAAGCACCGGCAATATTGGTAAGCTTTATTGCTTTGATCGATCCTGTTGCCGGAATGTGCGGCCCGCGGCAGAGATCGGTAAACTGTCCCTGTGTATAAAAAGTAATGTTGCCGTCTTCCAGGTTTTGCAAAAGATCGAGTTTGTATTCATCCCCTTTTTCTGTGAAGTATTGCACAGCATCAGCCTTTGAAACTTCTTTTCTTATATAAACGTTATTCTGTCTTGCCAGCTCATGCATTTTCTTTTCCAAGGCAGCCAGGTCTTCTTCTGTTATCTTACGGTCGCCAAGGTCCATATCGTAATAAAAACCGTTATCCAATGGCGGACCTACCCAAAACTTCACGCCGGGAAACATGCTTTCAACGGCTTCCGCCATCAGGTGTGCCGAAGAATGCCAGAACGTAGATTTTCCATCTGTATCATCCCATGTGAGCAACTGCAGGCTTGCATCGGTGTTAATGGGCCTTGAAGCATCCCACACCTGCCCGTTCACTTTTGCAGCAAGCACTTTCCGCGCAAGCCCTTCACTGATAGACTTCGCCACATCCATTGATGAAACGCCCGCCTCAAACTGTCTTACTGAAGCATCGGGCAATGTAATATTGATCATATTTTTTAAATCCTTTTTTTATCATACCTGCACCGGTTGTTCCTGGCATCGTCCCTTGCGTCGCAAGCACTTCAACGATATATCAATGGGCGTCAGCAGCAGAAAAAAACAACTTTGCGGATGGCATTGGCACTTTTATGCAAACCATTTTCGGGTGGCAAAAGTAGCAAATGATTGCGACACTCTATACATTGACGAGATTCAATTTCAGCAGCCGGTTTATTAACCGATAACAGCATCGCGTACAAGGGCATAGCCCTTTGCTGTACGCTCATAAACCTTAACGGTTTTTTATATCATAGATGCTTTGGGAAAAGTAGATTTGTGCAATGAAGCCGAGGTTGTTATTATTTTTATTGCTGCTTGCGCTTGTAAATGCAAATGCCCAAAGCCTTACAGGGATATGGCGGGGTTATTTTAATTCAGGATACGGCTCGTTTAAGCAACACTACAAATACGAGGTACAGATTAACCAGCTTGATAACAGGGCCGACCAGAAAGGCGTGCAGGGCGTTACCTATTCTTATCACTCAACGGTATTTTATGGAAAGGCAACCTTGCAGGGAATTTACGATGCCGGCGGTAAAAGTATCACCCTTCGCGAAACAAAACTTGTTGAACTGAAAATCTCTGACAACAGCCAGCCATGTTTAATGACCTGCTACCTCGACTATCGCAAGGAAGGTTCCACCGAAATACTGGAAGGAACTTTTACCAGTGTGGTAGAAAAAACAAAGGCCGATTGTGGCTCCGGGTATGTTTATCTCGAACGCGTGGAAGAATCTGATTTTTACAAAGAGGACTTTTTGCTTAAAAAACCACCTGTAAAAACACCACCACCGGTAGCAAAAACGACCCCACCGGCCAATAATCAACAGCAGAAAAAAACAACGACCGCGCCGCCACCCGCGCCTTCCAATAAAACAACAGCACAGGCAAAACCACCGGCAACAAAAAATAACAGCAACACGGCCCCACCGGCTGCCAGCAAGAAGACGAATGGCAACAACACGGCCAAAAATACAAAGCCGCAGGGTGAGCCTGTTGCAAAGAACCCTTCCACGGACACTATTGCGAAATCAAAACCGGTCGCCCCGCCTGCTGTGGTTAACCCGGCGCCAGACCAGCTGGTGAAAAAATCAGTAGCCGTTCCAGACGTGATAAAGGAGCGGGAGAACCCACTTATTAAAAAGATCATTACCGGCTCACCCGATATTCTTATCCAGATATACGACAACGGCGAAATCGACGGCGATACCATCACCGTTTACGACAACAACGAAATCATCGCCAAAAGTAAAAGACTCACCGGCAAGCCAATAACACTGAATGTAAAAGCCGATATCGTAAATGCGCAGCATGAACTGGTAATGGTGGCCGACAACCTCGGCGCAATCCCGCCCAATACCGCGCTGATGATTGTTACTACAGATGGCAAACGTTACGAGCTTTTTATTTCATCGGATGAGAAGAAGAATGCCAAGGTTATCATTGAATATAAACCGGTTTCAAAAGACTCGAGGTAACAGCACTTTCGAAAGTATTCGCTACATTAGCAACATCAAATTATATTACACCTGATAAAAACACAACTATGGGTATCTTTCAAAAACTTTTTGGGGGCGGCAACCAGGGCGCAGCAGGGAAAATGGGTGAATTGCTGGAAATGCTTACCAGTGATCTTCATTTGGATGCAACGCAGATAGCGGGCGTTAAGAATGCGGTGCAAGCTTTCAGGGAGAAAAGAAAAGCCATAAAAGCTGCAGGTGGAGACCGGTCTCAGATACAGCAAGCCAAACAAGAGATGAAAGACCAGTTTATCGGCCTTTTGAACGACCAGCAAAAACAAGCTTTTACAGCCAACCTGGCCAAATACGACGGCATTTTGTTTGGCGAACAATAGCAGCCGGCTTTTAATGCAAAGCATGCAGCCTTGCATTAGTCACTCCCCGGGGTTGCCTGCCCAAAGCTGGCTGGCTTTCGCTACGCCCGACGTTGTATGCAAAATTTCCGGAGAGACACTTATGATCATGCCGCTTTCCTTTGCCGTTTCGTCTTAATTGTTTTTTAATAAAGCACGCAGTTAATACCGCTTATCTACCGGGTATCTGCTAAGTATCTACCGGGTGTGCCCCAGGTGTCTATTCCCCACTTTACATTTATTGTTTGCATGGGCCACCCGCGCCTGCTGCTACTTTATAAAAATCCCATAGGCGTCATGGCCACCGGGTACCGCATAAGCAGATATATCGAGAGATTGGGCTGTCGAAAAACCCTGGTAAGAACGCCAGCATTTGGCTTTCCTGGCTCGGGTGTCGGGATTTGTGGCTGTCCCTACCAGGAAAACATCATCACCTGAAACTGCAATTCCGTTAACCACTTCATTGTATGTGCCGTCTGACAGCGTGCAGGAACTAACCGATCCCCCGCTTATTTTCCAGTACTTAGCCACATATTTTCCGGCATCGTTTCTTTCGTATCCACCCACATAAAGCACATCACCTGAAAAGGCCATACAATAAGCCTGGGCGTCCCTGGTACCGTCAGTTAATGCCGTTGCATTACCCATGTCGTTTTTCCAAACAAAAGCAGTTGCGTTGCAGCCGTAATCCGGGCAACCGCCATAGCCGGTAAACCAGGTGTCAGCGCCATGCAACTGCACTGCCCGTGCTTCATAAAAACCATTCAAAGGTGATAGGGAGGCTGTATTTGTAAACGTGTTGGTCCACAGGTTTGCCCAACGGAAATATTGATCATGAGCCGTAGCCCCCGCCACGACAATATCACTGCCGTTGCAAGCAATACCGTATGCATTGGTAGAGGCGCTTTCGTCGAACAATGCTGTTGCTGATACTGCAGTGCCATCATCGACCCAATAAAATGCCCTGTTTCTTCCATTGCAGTAAACGGGGCATTCCGAGTCATAGAATGTATAACCGGCCACATAAACTTTATTGTTGACCACTGCTATTGACCTTGTGTACGTGTCGGTACTGGCATTGGTATCCGCCAGCACGTGGGGCACATTGTTCTTCCAATAGGTTGGGATATCCCAAAGCCGCGTATTGACTATGCTTCCTGCGATATAAACATCATCTCCCACGAGCGTTATAGCATATGCGCTCCAGCCTACCAAAAAACCGCCACCGGTGAGCGTGGAAGGAGTTCCGTTCTTCCAAAACAATGCACAATTGGCAAAATAGTCTGTAGCGCCATTACCTGCTATATACAATTCATAATTCCTGAGCACATGAAGTTTTGCTGAATATTTCACCGAACTATTGTCTGTACTTGTAGCAGTGACATCAGTACTCCCTTCTTTTACAGCGGTGACGAGTCCATCCGAACTGACTGTAGCAACAGAATTGTCGCTACAGCTCCATGTTACGTTTTTATTGCCTGCGTTTGCAGGCGTTACATGCACTGTCAATTGCTGGCTTAATCCCGGCAACAGTACAAATTCTGCAGGTTCAATTGTTATGCCGTTTACATGAACTGTTGTATCCCCGGACGGTGGCGGGTCGGGAGCCGCTGTCTTTGAACAGGAGCAGACTGCGATGAGCTGCCAAACCAAAAGAAAAGAAATTATTTGTTTCATCCGGGAGTTATCAACTGGTGGGTCTACAATATTAGCATAATTCTGCCAACCAGATTGCCATGTACTGATCAAAAATTGCGGGGATATACTGTAACACTTCTTCCGTTGCTCTCAGCCCAGTGCCTTTTGCTATTTTTCCGTTCTACCCTTTTCCCAGCTTGCAGGTGTGTTCCGGCAGAGCCAGGGAATGCATGAGCCGGGCTTATCAACTTTTTGAGCCGGGGTTGCGTCGCACTCTTGTGCTTCCTGCCCGCTGCGCAGCTTGCAGAATAAATATGCAATGCTAACGGAACCGATAACGAAGCGTAATGTGAAACTGTTTGCCGGCCGGGTTGGGGGTTGTGTTTTGAAACCAGCCTTTTAAGTTTTGCTGGTAGCCCACACCAAGGCTGAATTTGTTTTGCGTGTACCACAGCGTAAAATCAGCATACGGTATGGAATGATTGATATTGGCAAAGGAAGGGTCTGATTTTTTTATATTCGTACTCACACTCGTAGACCCTGTAAAGCTGCTATCTGTGCCGCTTATGCTGTAGCTGCTGTCGGTTTTTGTGACCTTTAGTTTTAAAGGCAGCAGCACGCCAAGGCCAAGCTCTGCCGAAAGATTATCAGACAATTGATAGTTCAAATGAATTCCCCCTTTGAAAGTTGTCACTGCACCAGCCGCATAGGATGTATGCGTCCTCGTATAATCCGTACCCGACGAGTCACCCCCCGTAGTGCTGGCCGTTGAGTAATAGAGGGCGTTGCTCAGCCCGTTTTTTACAAGGGGTACCAGTTCTGCACCCACATTTATTTTTGACGACAAATTAATCTTACCAAACATACCCGGAACAATATTGAAAGTAGCAGCCTGGTTGCTGCTGCCATTGGCAAGGTTAAACTGCAAAGGAGCCAACTGCAGGCCCCAGCTAAAGCCATTTTGTGCACTGCCCTTTAAGTCACTTTTTTTCAGTGCGCTTTTGTTGTTGTTGCTTTTTTCTGAGCCTGCGTTTTTCCCTGTTTTCTGTGTTGCCTTCCAGGCCGTTTCGCGGGAAAGCGTGTAGGATTGGCTTGTACTGGCGGGTAAGCTACCTGTTGCGATATCACGGGATGGCTTAACCAACAACATCGCATTTTGTCTGCCTGCACTCGTTATACTGCCAATGCTGTCGGCAAACGGATTTGCGCCATTCCCAGCGTGAGATCCAGGCTGAAACATGTATGCGTTGTTGTTATTGGTTACTGCTTCGCCCTCCGACCATATTGGCTTCAACCCAGGTTTGCCTCCGCCGGGCTTGGCATTTTGTTTACCCGGCAGATCGTTTTTCGTCGTAATGGCAGTTTGCGATAATGGCTGATCATACCTTCCAGGATTAACAGGTAATTTCTTTTGTTTGACGTTGTTTGTTCTTTGTTTTGAAGGGTAAAAACTGCCTTTGCCTGTGGCAGCCTTGTTTACCTGTACCTGTTCACCGGGGCCGCCGAGGCCTTTGTCCTTTGCATGCCCTGTTCGCTGCAGGTTATTTGCCAGGCCCCCGCCCCGTGTTACGCTGGCATTTACCTGTTTTTGCTGCAGCAGATCTCCCTGTTGTTGATCTGTATTCCCGCTACCGGTGGCAGCAGTTACGCTATCCAGACCAGGCTGGTCATTGCTGATCCCTGTTCCGGGTACACTTCCGGCCCCCTGAACGCTTTGCAGGCTTAGCGTAGTATCCTGTAATGCTTCACCCCGAGCAGCGGAATTATCAGAAGTATGAGCAATGACGCCGCCCGATCCCGTTGCTGAATTATTGTGCAGGTACTTATATAAAACGGCCGTGAGCACGCAAACCGCGGTCAAGACAAACAATGTTACCGGTTTTACAAGAGCAGTAGCCTTTTGCACTCCCTGCCCGGCCGGTGCTGATACGGGCAAATGTTGGTCCAGCAACGCCTCCATGTCGCTCCAATCCTTGTCACCGGGTTGCAAACCCTCGTGCTCAAGAGACTGCCTGATATGATCGTATGGTTTGTTGTCTTCCATTATGCCAGGTACCCGGTTGAGGTTAATAATTTTTTGAAACGTTGCTTTGCATCACTCAGGTACCAGCGTGAATTGCCGGCTGAAATGCCCAGCATGGCCCCTATTTCGTCGTGACTGTATCCTTCTACCACGAATAAATTCAACACTGCAGACTGCCTTTCCGGCAATTGCCTGATCATCTTTTGCAGGTCTTCGGTGCCAGGGTGATCCAGATCAATGAGGCCGGTATCTGCAGCCAGTTCCTGCACGGGCAATGGTTGCCAATCTGTTTGCTTTGGTTTTAGTTTGTCGATGCAGGTGTTGATGGCTATCTTTTTCATCCATGCCATCAGGCTTCCTTTCGAAGCATCAAATTGCGCAATACGGGTAAATATTTTCAGGAAAATATCATTGCTGGTTTCCCGTGCAGCCTGTTCGTTACGAAGGTAACGCATGCATATGCCCGAAATAAAGGCAAAATAATTCCTGTAAAACACAAACTGTGCTTTACGGTCGTTACTTAAGCAAGCTTTTATCAGTTCTACTTCGGACAATCGATGTGTCAGTTATTGTTGTTAGCGGAAAAGTAAATTTTCCGGGATGTATGGTTAACATCCCGGAAAATCACACCCAAACATATTGTTTAACGTTTTGCAGCAGTAAAACTTTATAAAAGACCCGAATTAATTGCCGACAAAAGTGGCAAATCCCTTTTGAGTCACTACGTTGCCGCTGTCTTTAAACGAGCTGCGAACAGTTAGCCTGTACTTCCCCTTTTTAAATATCTGCAGGTAAGCGAACCTGCTGTTGCCTGAAGGCACTATTAATTTGTAACTACCGGCGGTATCCACCGTCAGTGAGTCGACCCGCTGCATAGCCCAATTGATCTTTTTGTATGGGTTGTAATGCATGCTGTCGATCGGCATTACGACCGTTACCGTTTCTCCGAAAACGAAGCGTTGCTTTGACACACTTACATTACTTGCGGCGGTAACCCTGATGTTTGCGGTATCGTGCTGCGATAAGGTGTCTGTGGTGCTGTCTGTAAGCTGGCTGCCCGCCGATGCTGCCGCCTGGGCTGCAGGGGTGCTTAAGTTTTCCTTGTTGCATGCCAGCAATATGGCAGATACTGTCATTAACAATAACAAGCATTTTTTCATTTGATTGCGTTTTTTCAATTGGTAATTGTGTTTACAGTAATAGCATACGGCTGTGCAGGTGCAGATGTTAGAGGGGTGGTATTCTTTTTTGAAAAAAAGTTATTGCAACAACCTGCGTGAACAGGCAGCTATAATTTTTTGCCACCAGCGTCTCTGCGGCCATCGGGCTTTTGTTGTGTCACTCACTTATCGGTTTTGTTCGAAATTAACGGACAGTTAATCGTGAATGAGACCCGAATGAAAACTCAACTTCAGTTGCCCTGCTTATTTGATCAGCCGGGGCTGGCTTCTTTACCATAGGCTACCTGCGTCAAAGGAAAACATGCCAGAAGCCGTAAGCAAAGCCTTATGCATCACTTTTAAATAGCTGCATAAAAAAACCCGGCTGTATTATACAACCGGGTTTTGATTTTGGGGTTTTATGCAATTGTGCATTGCAAGCTTTTTAGTTCAGCTTATTTCTGGTAAACCAAACGGGTTATATACGTTTTATTATTTACGCTTATCCTTACCATATAAATCCCGTTTGACAGAGCAGGTGATACATTAACAGATTGTTTGACTGCACCGTTATTCATCAATGCTGTTTCTGCCTGTACAACCTGGCCTTCGAGATTCATCAGTTGAATTTTGGCAGTGGCATTTATTTTTTCAGCAACCTGCAATTCAACTACAAACTGTCCCCTGCTCGGATTCGGGTACAATCTTATGCCCTTGTCGATTGGTTCGGCTTTCGTGACGATACTGCTGGTATTAACAGTTGTCCTTGTTTTTGTCAATGTTTTAAAGCTCACCGTATTTGAATACGCTGTACATGTTTTACCACATTTAGCCCGGATATGCCACTGGTAGCTTTGGTTTGCAGCTAATGAAGATATGGTTACGGAACGGGCAGTGCCTGAAACTGTAACATCTATCCATTTCGAACCCTGGTTAGTGCTCTTGTATTGTACCTGCCATTGCGTTGGATTAGCGGAAGCGGTCCAGTTAAAGGTGGCACTGTTTGAAGTAATACCTGAGGTTGTTAAGTTAGTGGCATTCTGGCAAGCGGCTGTACAGTTTTCATCAACCTGGCCATTGCAATTGTCATCAATGCCATTGCCACAGATTTCAGCAGCACCCGGATTAACAGCTGCATTGGCATCGTTGCAGTCCCCGGTTATAGCAGTTAATTCTGCGGCCAATTTGTAACCTGAAGGCCTTAAGCACTGTGTTTGTGTAGTACCATCACTGTAATTGTCATTGTCTGCGTCTTTGTACCAAATGGTTGTTGGTTTGATTGCGGCATTATTGTCATTGCAATCGCTGCCAAGCGTGGTTGATTTATATCCTGCCGGAATCGTCGCTCCATAGCAAACCGTTGCCTGACCGGCATCATAACCGTCACCATCCACATCGATGTAAAGCAAAGCTGATTGCCATTTGCTGTTGTCGTTATCGTTGCAATCACCCAATGTACCGCCTGTTGTATTGTAACCTGCACCAGGGCTACCACAGGAGGAGACGCTGCTTACATAATGCGAATCACCGTCGGCATCGAGATACCATGTTTGTGTAGCATGAGTTGAAGCATCATTGTCATTGCAATCGCCGCCAAGCGTGGTTAATTTATATCCTGCCGGAATTGTCGCTCCATAGCAAACCGTTGCCTGGCCGGCATCGTAGCCGTCACCATCCACATCGATGTAGAGCAAAGCTGATTGCCATTTGCTGTTGTCGTTATCGTTGCAATCACCCAATGTACCGCCTGTTGTGTTGTAACCTGCACCCGGGCTTCCGCAGGAGGAGACGCTGCTTACATAATGTGTATCCCCATCTGCATCAAGGTACCATGTTTGGACAGTATGAGTTGAAGCGTCATTGTCATTGCAATCGATACCATTGCTGGTAAGTGAATAACCTGCAGGAACATTAGCGCCATAGCAAACCGTTGCCTGCCCGGCACTATAACCATCGGCATCTGCATCAATGAAGAGCAACGCTGATTGCCAAACGCTGTTGTCTCCATCATTGCAATCGCCTTCGATGCCACCGGTATTGTTATAACCGGGACCAGGACTTTCACAAGAACTGACAGTACTTACGTAATGACCATCAGCATCTGCGTCGAGGTACCAGACTACCGGATCGGTAACTGTCATGGTTGGGGTACCACTGTTACCGCTGCCGGCATGTGAACCGGCATCTGTAACTGAAACCAGCGAATACGTAGTTGTAGCAGATGGAGATACTGGTATATCTGATCCGCTTGTATAGCCGGGGACCGTAAATTCATCAACGCCATCTGTATAGACAACTGTGTAGGGAGCTGTGCCACCGGTAATGTCAACCTTTAAGTAGGCGAAGTTGCCTTTGCATATCGTGGAAGAACCGCTGACGCTTAATACAGATGCTGTTGGCCCGGCCGGGTCATCATTTGTCACTTTGCCAATTCCCAAACCGCCTGTAATGTTTGCTCCCGTTGCATTGATAACTTTTACGTAAAATGTTTCATCCTGCTCGTAATTGATATCGCCGTTAACAGTAACATCAAAGGAATAGGTAGAGCTGCCTGCAGGGATTGACTGGCTAGTGAACGATTTCTGTACATAGTCATTGTCAGCCGTAGTTGCCGTATTGTCCTGCGTGTTAATATCGAAAGTTACGCCATTGGCACCTGCCGGCTTTGAAAGGCTTACAGTAAAGTGGAATACAGTTGTTCCGCTATTGCCTTCAGCATGAGATACGTTATCAATTGATAATTCCGGCAAAGCCGCAGGACTTAAATCAAGCGCCAACCCACTGCCCGAAATATTTAATGACTCCAGGGCAGTTCCATCGGTATTTGCACGATAGATCATATTCTCATACCCGCTTGTCCAGTAAATTTTTCCACCTGCAGGGTCAACAGCGAGACCATTGACGTAAGAAGTAGATTCAGTCACTATAACCTGGTCACCTGAGCCATCGAGATTTACTTTATGAATTGCAGTGTTCGGGTAGCCCTCGCCCCAGAATAGTTTTCCGTGAACCAGGTCAAGTGCCAATCCAAAAGGATCGCCTTGCCCGAATCCGCTTGAAGGTGGGTCTATGATTTTTTGCGCAGCAGTGCCATCCAGGTTTGCGCGCCATATACCATTGGTGTTATACCCAAAGCCTTCACACCAATACATTTTCCCTCCTGCAACATCAAGTGAAAGACCATTGGCATTTTGTCCTTTAATACTTAACAGGGTTACTGCGCCGCTGCCATCGAGTTTTGCTCTCCGGATTTGTCTTAGAGGGAAAACTTCTATCCAATAAATATAACTGTTGGCCGGATCTACGGCGATTGAATAGGGTTCATCCAAACCTGATAAAACGCTTTCTGTGTTACTTCCATTTAAATTGCTCCGGTAAATAATTCCATTCAACAGGTCTGCCCAGTAAACCTTATGATTGACCTCATCCACGGTGACGCTTATCATCCCGTCAAGCCCTGTATGTACAGTGGCTACATCGCTGCCGTCAAGCTCAGAGCGTTTCATTGTACCGGAATAAACGATCGAATACAATTTTTGACCATCGATCCCAGGATCAGCTACAGAAAGTGTAACCGGTACCTGAAAGCCCGGATTAGCGGCGTCGTTTGTGGAAATATTGATTACAGCCTGGTATGTTCCAGCAGATAAGCCGGTTGCATCTGCAATAATCTGCATCGACTGGTTATTTTGTGCAGCTATTACCCCGGAAAGTGGAGCAGCGCTTAACCAGCTGATATTGGAGCCCTGTAAAGAAGCACTCCAGTGGAGGTTACGGCTTCCGGCCGCGGCATTGTTTATTACACTTACAATGCTACCCGAATTCTGACCATTTTTCAGGTTAAAAGAGACGGAAGACGGAGCAACTGCTGCAACCGGAGGTGGCAGATAGTTAACAGTTAAACTTACCTGCACGGCAATCGTGGGATTGCCAGGGTCATTACTGTTGATATTAAATGAGCATTGGTAATTCCCCGCAGCAAGGTCAAAAGCACTGATGTTAAGCTGCAACTGGGTGGTAGTACCAGCAGCGGTAGTTCCAGACATTTGACTAAGCGAGAGCCAGCTACACGATGGTGCGCTTATATTCCAAACAAGTTTCCTGGCACCGGCCGGGTTACTAATGGAGAGCATTTGACTTGCGCCTGCATCGGGATCAAGTGTTGCAGTAAATGAAGCCTGAGACAGGCTGATTGAAGGGTCAGTCAATTGCGTCCAGCTCTGGGCAAGCGTAAGGGCCTTAAAGGCATTTAACCGGCCTCCGCTAGCGGTTATTCCCTGCATGGAAGCGATTGGATCCACCGAATTCATTATTATGGTCTTTACATCTTCGGCTGAGAAAGTTGGATGCTGGGACCAGATAAGTGCGGCAACTCCCGCCACATGCGGAGCCGCCATAGACGTACCGCTGATCGTAGCATAGGGGCCACTGGGATGCCATAAAGGATATGTACTTAAAATATCCACGCCCGGCGCACCGAGGTCAACTGTTGTTGCGCCATAGTTTGAAAAGCTTGCTTTCAGGTCATTTATATCAGTTGCAGCAACTGATATAATATTATCCAGGTCATAAGTCGAAGGGTAAGCCAAGTAAGGCTGTGCATCGTTGTTGCTTGCAGTATTACCGGCGGCGGCAACGAACATAATGTTGGCTGCACCTGCGGCCTTAATGGCATCATACATTGCCTGACTGTAACTTCCACCTCCCCAACTGTTGTTCGTGAGCCGCGCACCCATTTGGGTGGCATATTGTATGGCCCTGATGGCATCGGAATTAGTTCCGCTACCATTGGACCCTAAAAATTTAAGCGCCATTATTTTAGCAGTCCAGTTTACACCAACCACACCTGTATTGTTATTGCCTCTAGCAGCTATTGTGCCTGCTACGTGGGTGCCGTGACGATTGTCATCCATTGGGTCACCATCGTTATTTACAAAGTCATAGCCATGCACATCATCAACAAAGCCATTATTATCGTCGTCAATGCCGTTATTGGCAATTTCACCGGGATTGGTCCAAATGTTTGCTGCAAGGTCGGGATGGTTGTAATCCACACCTGCATCTATTACGCCGACTACCACATTACTGCCGGTTGTAATATCCCAGGCTTGCGAAGCCTTTATTTTAGCCATACCCCAAAGACTTGGGTATAGCGGATCGTTCGGGTCATTTGAGCCATGCACGATATAGTCCGGTTCAATGTATTTTATACGGGGGTCGTTCTTCCATTTTGAAATAATATCGGAGACTTTGCCTTTTGAAAACTCCCATACCTCTGCGTCAATAAGTTTTAAATTCCTCGTTTTAGTTGTTTGAATTTCATTCTTTATCCGGGCCTTTACATCGGCCAGTGTGGCAGCAGGAATTCCAGCCCTGAATTTTATAATAACCCGGTTGGCTACATACTCATTTTGCGGAGCCTGATTGCCCGACTGGGCGTTTAAAACATACAGTACAAGCAATGATGCAAGAAGTAGCATTAGTTTCTTCATAAAAGCATTTTAAAAGCGTTTAATAAAATGATCATTTGTTTTTGCGGGGAAATTCCGGCGGAAGCGGATCAATAATCCAATCACTGTAAATAGTTGAATAGTTGTTCCTTAAATAGTGTTGGTTTCGTTGTTTTCACAAAGCATGTTTTATTTGGGTTTTAAAATATGGTCCGGATACTGCTGCGCATTGACTTGCAATGGTTAAATGACGGCTTTGTTGATTGTGACATAAACTTAACAGCTTTTGCAAATGAAGTGCGAGGGCCAGGGACGAAGAGCGGCTAAAACTGTCCGAATGGGTGGAAATATTTACCGGGAGATTTTTTGTGGCCCGCCTGCAAAACCACTATTTAGCTTTTCCTGCGCCCGCATTCTTGTACTGTTGAAGCTTTAAATCGCAGACTTGAGGTTGCCCGCAATTAAATGATTGGGATCCGTTTGCTGCATGAGGCATACAGCTGATAGTTGCAGCTATGTACAAGTGTGCGACGCAACCAGGCTGCCATGAAATTGCGGTGCCGGGCTCAAAAATGTATTACAATTACAGGTAAGGATTATTGGTTATATAGTTTGAATGTGTTGGAGCAACCGCTCTTTTAGCCCGGCTGCAACAGGCACAGGGTTTTGGGCAATTGTTACCCGGCCTTCCGTTACTTCTTCAACATGCATGAGATTGATGATATAAGAGCGGTGAATACGAAGAAAAAATTTTGAAGGTAATTTTTCTTCAATTGCTTTTAGTGTTATGGACAACAGGTATTCTTTTCCCCGTGTAAAAATGCGGCTGTAATTGCGGTCGGCTTCGAGGTAGAAGATATCGGCCAGCATAATTTTTATCATTTTGTCTTTATGGCGCACAAAAATGCGATCGCTCAGAATAAATGGTTGTTCTTCATCCCCGGTCTTTCTTTCAATAGTTATTTTATGATCATTTTCTGCCATGCGGAGGATAGCGAGTTCAATAGCTCGTTGCAGGTCTAACTGTTTAAACGGCTTTGCAATAAAGGCATAAGGCTTTGTAGACTTCGCTTTGTTGAAGGTGGCTTCATCAGAATTGGCGGTGAGATAAATAACGGGTATATCTGCATGCTGATGAATCAATGCAACGGTTTCGATGCCGTCTAAATAGCCTTTCAGGTGTATGTCCATTAGTACAATATCAGGCTTGTTTTCCTGCACATGGATAATGGCTTCCTCACCCCGGGTTAGTATACCCGTCACCTCATAACCAAGATTGGTTAGCTGCATGGAAATTTTTGCCGCGATTATCATCTCATCTTCTACAACCAGGATTTTAATCAGTGTGTCCATTTACGTGGGCTGTTTTTTTAAAATGAATAGTAATGCTTGTGCCGTTACCGTTGTTTGTTGTTAGCCGGCCTTCCAGTTGCTGCACTAATAAATTTACAAGATCAGTTCCAAACCCGGTGCCTTTTGCGGGCAGGTTTTCGGATTTGCCAATACCGTTATCTGATAACAGGAAGACTAATTCGTTTTTGCCTGCCGAATATGCCAGGCTAATCGTTATTTTACCATTTTCCTCACCGGGGAAAGCATATTTGAGTGCGTTGGTGAGCAATTCGTTTGCGATCAATCCAAGTGGCACTGCGGTATCTACATCAAGTTCAATTGGCTGCATTTCACATTGTAGGCAAACCCGGTTTGTGGCATTAAAGGTGTCGAGAATGCTTTCCCCAAGGTTTTGGAAATAATCCTTCATTTCGATGGCGGCAAGGTTTCCTTTCTGGTATAATTTCTGGTGAATAATACCCATGGAAAGCACCCTGTTCTGGCTGGCCTGCATAACGGCCTGTGCGGAAGGGTGGTCTGTTTGAGCAGCCTGTAATGCCAATAACCCCGACACGATTTCCAGGTTGTTCTTTACGCGGTGATGTATCTCTTTTAAAAGTAATTCGTTTTCGGCATTGCGTTTATCAAGCTGGCTGTTTTTCTGTTCAAGTATTTCATTTAATGCCTCCAATTTTGTATTGGCTCTTTTTTTATGGCTATAGTTTCGGTAGAGCAGTATCAAAAAGAGCACAAGAAATGCTGCCGCGACAAGTGTTATCAACTGCAGGTTTTTTTGCTGGCTGATAGCCTGGTTCTGAGCCTCTATGGTATTTTCTTTTTGCGCAACTTCAAGCTCGGTTTGCAAGGTCGCTACACGTTCATCTGATTCGGCGGTAAATACGCTGTCTTCCAGTTGATCATGTTTGCGGAAGGCGGCGAAGGCATTTTTAAAATCATTGGTAGCTGCATAGGCATTGGCTAATTCCACGTAAACCTGCTGTAGAAAAAATTTATCGTGAAAAGAATCTGTGGCAATCTGCAGGCATGTTTGCAGGCTTTGAACAGCCGCCTGCGATTGCCTGGTAAGATTCTCCAGCTTGCCTTTACTAAGCCATGAACGCATCAGCAGGAAATTATTATCCAGCAAATCTGAATACCTGATTGCATTATTTATTGCCACCTGCGCTTTGGTATAATCACGTGTAACCGTGTAAAGATCTGCCAGGGCAATATATATGTCGGCAAGGTTATTATAAAACCCATACTCTTCACTCATTGCAGAAGCACGGTTGTAGTATGCAACGGCTTTGGGGTAATCATTCAGCGCCATGTAATTATTGCCGATTACATAAAGCGTGAAACTATAATCCATGTCTTTTATATTCCTTTGTTTGTAGGCTTCTTCAGATCTAAGGCCGTATTCTATGCCCTTATCAAACCTGGATTGTTTCCAGAAAAGATTGCTCAAGTCGCTGTATGCCATGGCAATTGTTCTAAGGTCATTGAGCGAATCGCCAAGGGCAAGGCCTTCCATTGCATAATCAGCGGCTTTATCAAGCCTGCCCTGTCTTTCCATCACATATCCTTCTGATGTTAATAAAAGTGACCACTCTTTTTTTGGCAACCTGGCTTTGGCGGATTCCAGTACAGAAAATGCTGTGTCCAATTTTTCCTTGCGTAACAGTATAGCAGCAAGCGTTACCTGCAAGCGGCCCTGCCCAATAACATCGTTCAGCGAGAGGGCAAGCCCGAAGTATTTATTGGCCAGTGCGAGCGCTTTATCAAGATTACGTGTATGCCAGTAGTAGGCAAGGTCATTGCCGATAGCGAGTCTTAAAGTATCGGGCATTGAATGCGTTAATGCCTCTTCCATCTGTGTAAGGTAAGATGAATCAAATGCATCTGTTTGTATGAAAACCTGCTGGTATGGTTTGGAACGGGATAGATTAATAAATTGACTGTTTCCGGCACCAGCGATGAAAAAAAAGACGAATCCAAAAATAAAACAAAGCTGATTCTTTTTAGAACACATGTACTTTTTGTTTTTATGGGTAGGTTCGCTAAGGTTGTTTTTTCCTTTACGCTAAAGTTATGATATACGGCAATCAGTCACAGCCAAAATGTACCCGTTTTGCAATAATTTTTGTAAGTATTTTTCTGTGTCTTGAAAAAATATGACGTACCAGGAACATTCTTATGATGCATGTTTTATAAAGCGTACAACGAGGCTTAACAGCACTTAAAAGCCGGCACACTACTGTCCCGCAAAAAGAAGATTCTATCTATCTCTTGCTATTCCTGCCAATGGAAATTTTGCTCCCTCGCAGTGGCTGTTAAAAACAGCTGTAACTGAAAAGGGTGTAGTTTTTTTTGTGCCCAGCTGCAATGCATATGGCATCTTTTCCTGCGTCGCACTCCTGTACAGTTGTGCTCCACGCTACACGCTGCCATTTGATTGATTGCCTGAGGCTTGCAGCGTGCAAATAAGTCGGAAAGTCCGGAGTCCGTGGTTTTTCTTTTTGTATAATTTCTTTCTGACTTTCGGCCTTTGCTGACTTGCTGACTAAACGTACAAGTGTGCGGCGCAAGTAAAGCCCGATAGCTTACCAAAGCCGGTAACACAATCTTACACAATGCGCTTGCAACATATCAATAAAAAACCCGGTTGCTTTATGCACCCGGGTTTTGACCTATTCAATTGTGCATTCTTTGCTATTTTACTTCAGCTTATTTCTGGTAAACCAAACGGGTTATATACGTTTTATTATTTACGCTTATTCTTACCATATAAATCCCGTTTGACAGAGCAGGTGATACATTAACTGATTGTTTGACAGCACCGTTATTCATCAATGCTGTTTCTGCCTGTACAACCTGGCCTTCGAGATTCATCAGTTGAATTTTGGCAGTGGTATTTATTTTTTCAGCAACCTGCAATTCAACTACAAACTGTCCCCTGCTCGGATTCGGGTACAATCTTATGCCCTTGTCGATTGGTTCGGCTTTAGTGACGATACTGCTGGTATTAACAGTTGTCCTTGTTTTTGTCAATGTTTTAAAGCTCACCGTATTTGAATACGCTGTACATGTTTTACCACATTTAGCCCGGATATGCCACTGGTAGCTTTGGTTTGCAGCCAATGAAGATATGGTTACGGAACGGGCAGTG
>DLKC01000073.1 GCA_002478885.1 Chitinophagaceae bacterium UBA7600 | reverse complement strand
TGAAAAAATTACCTGGGGTAAACTGGACATAAATACGCCGAAGTTTATCGTAGAAAGCGACGCAACTATCGTAGCTCCGCTAATATTCGCGTACCTGCTTGGCTGGTAAGATATTTCAGCTCTGTAAAAAGATCCGCAGCCATAGCTGCGGATCTTTTTTATGGTCCCGGCTGTAATCTATTATGGCATCGCCGCTTGCGTCGCACAGTTTAGCGTTCAGAAATTATGGCAACAACTGCCGTCCATAATGCAACGAACCGGGCCAAACAATTGTCATGATTCAAAATACTGCTATGAAATGTGTTATTTTTTTCTTACTGCTTTCTTTTACATTGCTCAATTGTAAGAAAGATAACCCTGCATTTTCGCTTAAACAGGAAATGGAAGGAAAGTGGGAACTCAAAACGCGTTATGGCGGTTGGATAGGAACACAAAATTTTACGGAAGGGAACGGAAACACCATTACATTTTCCGGCGACAATTACAGCAGGGTGAATATTGCGGATGGAATTTCGTATGAAAACAGCGGAACATTCACTGTGTTTACCGATTCAGCCTGTAATGGTGTTGGGGAAACCGTTTATATAAGTTTTCTAAGCCTGCCACCCCAGGCAGATGTAGAAGATATTAATATCACCAGCGGAGAATTGGTGATCGGGCAAAACAGTTGTATTGCAGACGGTACAACAAGTATCTACAGAAAAATTAAGTAGTTATTATCTCCTGTTTACCAGATACACTCCTGCGAGTATTAAAAAAAGACAGCCAACTTCAGCAATGGTAATTTGCTCGCCATAAAGCAAGCCCCAAATAACTGCTACAACGGGTATTGCATAAGTAACCAGGGAAGCAAATAACGCACCGGCATTTTTCACCAGCATATAAAAGATAATTGTGGCGATTGCCGTTCCAACAACTCCGAGTACGCTTGATGCCAATACCGATTGGGCGTATGGCTCCGTAGTCAGAGGCAAATTAAAAAATCCCGTAAATATCAAAATGGCCATGGCAGGCGGCAATAAGAAGCAAAAAGCCATGGAGGCAATGTTCAGCGCACCGGTTCCGCCAAGATTTCGGCTTACGATATTTACGTTACAAGCATAACAAATGGTAGCGCATAAGACCAGCAGTGAATAAGACAGGTCTGTAAAATCTGTTCCTTTTTCTGCGGCAAACGGCATCAACACCAAGCCGGTAAGGCCTAATAAAATCGCTGGTAATTTCTTTACAGCTCCCGGCAGTTTGAAAAATACAGCCGAAATGATAAGGGTAAACAGAGGTGTAAGCGAATTGAATATTGCTGCAATCGCACTATCAATTCTTGTCTCGGCAAAACAGTATAAATACGCCGGAAAAAAACTGCCAAGCAAGCCAGATATTAATACGATAAAGCGCTTTTTCTTCTCAATTGTTTTGAATGCACGAAATACAAACGGTAACAGCACCAAACCGGCGCTAACCATTCTTATGGATGCAACCTGGTAAGCCGGCAAAGCCGCAAGACCCAGTTTCATAAGAATAAAAGAACTGCCCCAGATTAAAGAAAGCAGTATAAACAATAGCCATCCTGTAAGCGTCTTATTCAAGTTTTTTGCAAAGATTATCTTTTAATCAATTGGCAAACGAAAAATCCTGTGAATCATGGAATAAGCATTATCACCTGAGGTGGCAGGTAAGAATATTGTAAATGGCAATTGTGTAAAAAAATTAAAATCGTCTTGCTTCGATTTTTGTTAATTTAACGGGAATTACTCACCAATAAAACCAACTTTATGGGCTTCGTAAAAGAATTTAAAGAATTCGCCATGAGGGGCAATCTGGTAGATACAGCTGTTGCCTTTGTAATGGGTGCTTCTTTTGGAAAGATTGTTTCCGCCTTCGTCGATGGAATGGTAATGCCGCTTATTGGCATGCTCACCGGCGGTGTAGATTTTACCGACAAGAGATTTATTTTAAAAGATGCTGTTCCTGAGGTCAAAGACGCCACCGGCGCCGTCGTTACAAAAGCAGTTGCAGAAGTCTCTGTAAAATATGGAGCATTTCTTACTGCCCTAATTGACTTTATTGTAGTAGCTTTTGCGGTATTCCTGGTAATTAAAGCAATCAATGCAATGAAAAAGAAACAGGAAGTTGCCCCTGCAGCACCGCCTGAACCTTCTTCTACCGACAAATTACTCATGGAAATAAGAGATTCTCTTAAAAAATAATGTGGAATACTTGTGACTGAATTAATCTTTTTAGTTCCGTCATCCATATACCTTTGAAATCCCGGCGAGCATCGCAGACCGGGATTTTTCTTTTAATCTGCAAAACCAATATAGTGAGTTCACCCACCTACCAGATAAAATTACCCCAGTTCGAAGGCCCTTTTGATCTGCTTCTTTTCTTTATTGAAAGAGACGAACTGGACATTTACAATATACCAATTACCAAAATCATCAAAGACTTTCTTCAATACATTCATGAGCAGGAAAAGCTCAATATCGAGCTGAGCAGCGAGTTTATTTTGCTGGTATCAACCTTAATGCGCATCAAGGCAAAAATGTTGTTACCCCGAAAAGAAATGGATGTACATGGCAATGAAATTGACCCAAGGCAAGAACTTGTCGATAAAATCCTTGAATACAAACGATTCAAAGAAGCTTCAATAAAAATGGCTGAAATGGAAGCTAATCGCATGCTCATGGTCAAGCGCGGTAACCTGCAGAAGGAACTTGCTTTAATCGGCGAAGAGGCGTCTGAGGGAACCGAAATACAAACCGTTACACTTTTCAAGCTTATGAAAGCATTTGAAAAGGTAATGCAGCGAATGAACGAACGTAACAACAAGCCTGTTCACACGGTTATCCGCTACAACTACAGCATGGAGGGCAGCAGGGAAACCATGATGGCCCTTGTACAAAAAGAAAAAACTGTCTCTTTTGAAAAAATATTTGAAGAATGCCAGGACAGGATTCACGCGATCTTCCTTTTTCTCTCTATGCTTGAACTTTCCCAACAGCGCTTCATGACCATCCTCACCGGTGAAGGGCGCAATAATTTTATTGTCGAGTGGAACGAGAATCGTGATGAAGAAGTTGCTGCGCAAAACAGCGAGCTTATACTTTAATCAATACATTTTTTGTATCCAGCTTTTGAAACGCATGGCATCGTTCCTTGCGTCGCACATTTCAGTTTTCTGTCCAATATTTTATCGTTGCGGTATAAGAGTTGCCGGATTCTTCACCCGTTTAAGGTTTTTACGTACCTGCACTTCGGCTGATTTTTGTTAACTTAACTGGCAAAAGAAGCCAAATGAAAACGATTGCAATTCCACTTCCCGTTGTGGTTCTAATACTTTCAGCATTCCTTTTCCCCGCTAACAAAATCAATAACACAAAAGGCAATGCTTATGCCATTGGCGATATTGCAAAAAAGAAGCAATTATTCAGTATCGGCTGCGCAGTAAATATTGGAGCTATTGATTTCAATGATGAAGAAAACGATATTCCACTCCTGGGTGGATGGGGCAACTACCGTATGCCCGTTACAGTAAGCAACGACAGTTCGCGTATTTACTTTGAACAAGGCATTAACATGTATTATGGATTTCATATTATTGAAGCCATCGCGTCGTTTCAAAAGGCCATAAAGTTCGATACAGGTTTCGCCATGGGATATTGGGGTAAAGCACTTGCGTATGGACCCAATATCAACGACCTTGGATATAGCGCGTCACCAGATGCATTGGTTGCAGTGGAGAAGGCAAAGTCGTTGTACTATAACTGCTCTGGCGTGGAGAAAGCGCTTGTAAATGCTATAGCGGTAAGGTATTCGGCAGACACCATGCAATCGCGGGGAAAGCTGAACCAATTATATGCAAACGCGATGAAATCGGTACATGAGCAGTACCCCGAAAGCGCTGACGCTGCGTCCCTGTATGCCGATGCTTTAATGGTCCAGCATCCGTGGGATCTTTACGATAATCGTGGCAAACCGAAGCCTTGGACTCCGGCCATTGTTAATGTGCTGGAAGGTCTAGTGAAAGAATTCCCCAATCATCCCGGCGCCAATCATTATTATATTCATACTATTGAAGGGTCAGATCATCCACAGGACGGCATCGTGGTTGCCGATCGGCTTGGAAAATTTATGCCAGGCGTTGCGCACCTCGTTCACATGCCTTCACATATTTACATAAGGTCAGGATATTACGATAAAGGAATAGAAGTAAACAAAGAGGCTGTTGCGAGCTATAACAATTATCTCAGCCAGTTTCCTGCTGTAAAGAATGCTGATTACCTATACATCGTGCATAACCTTCATATGGAGGCGACTTGCGCAAATATGGATGCCCGTTATGCCGACGCCGTTCAGATTTCAAACGAATGTCATAATAGCTTTGACAGCAGTTATCTTGATGCAGGTGGATATTTCGGCGCGTATGCCCAATATATTTTTATGACGCCCTATCTTACCATGATCAGGTTTGGTCACTGGAATGATATATTGAACGGGCCAGCTCAACCCAAGTCTCATGTTTATGCCAACCTTTTGTGGCACTATGCAAGGGGAGTTGCATTCGCCCGAAAAGAATTGCCCGATGCTGCAAAGAGCGAACTCGATTCCATGCTGCAGGATATGAATGATATTCAATTACAGGAAAGCCCACCCGCTTTTAACGCACCGGTAAAAGTAGCAGCCGTTGCCGAAAGTATTTTGGAAGGACTTATTGCCGAAGAGAAGAATGATATCGTTACAGCAATAAATGCATATAAAGATGCGGTAAGGCAGGAAGATAACCTGTTATATAATGAGCCGAGAGACTGGGTGCATCCGGCGAGGCAATATTTGGGTGACGCATTGACAAAAGCCGGCAGATTTCGTGAAGCCGAAACGGTTTTCAGAGACGATCTGAAGATAAACCCCAATAATCCGTGGTCGTTGACGGGTTTGCAGACAGTGCTTTTATTAGAAAATAAAAAAAATGACGGCCTTGCCGTTCAGGAGAAATTGCGGGAAGCTTTAAAAAGGTCTGATACTAAAATTTCGAATGCCGTTTTTTAGCATGCCTGCCCCGTGCTCATCTCACATATGCACGCGTAGTTGATCGATGTGATTGCGTACAAGAGTGCGACGCAATAGTTGCTGCCACATGCACTATGGCCGGGCACATGATTATTATAAAAAATGCCTTTCCGCTGTCACAAATTGCTGTTATCTTGCTTTGATATAAACAGTTGAAAATTACAGGCATTAATTGATTAAATTTACAGTGTACAAACGCGTTATAATTCTTCCGAAAAAACCTCTTATGAAGAAAATTACCATGGGCGCCATTCTCTTGTTTTTATGTGTATTTACAGGATCGAATGTACAAGCGCAATTGCTTAAAAAACTTAAAGACAAAGTAAACCAGGCCGCGGATAAAGTAGTTGGTAAAAAAGTTGATTCAACAGTAAATGCCAATACCGGAGGCGTTGTTGGAGAAGAGGGCGAGGCGGGCGCATCCTCCAACGGCAAACCAAGTAATAAAGGTGGGGCCGGGTTGAAAAATACTCCTCCGCCCGATGTGTTGCAGCAAATAAAAGATGCGGAAGATGCACACAATGCTAATAATTTCAGTGATGCGAGGTATTCTGTGCAACAGGCACTAATGGGTGTTGAAATTCAACTCGCCCGTGAAATATTAAAGTCGTTGCCAGCAACGATCAATAGTCTTCCGAAAGATACATTGCAGGATAAGGTAATGAGTACTCAATGGGGGTGGAGTAACCTTAGCATGCAAAGGGTTTACACTGACGGTAAGGATAAACAATTGACGGTTACTATTGGAAACAACTCATTTTATGCACCATATATGAACCTGTATTTCAACAACACCATGCTGCAGGCCGATGCAAATCAGCAGAATTTTAAACAGGTTAGAGTAAAAGGCAATAAATCAATTATTCAATACGAAGACAGTAAAGGATATACCTTAATTACGCCTATTGGTCAAACAAGTATGATCGTTTGGGAATGCATAAACTTCGCCGACGAAAACGAAGTAATGAACGCAGCCAACAGTTTCGATATCGATGGAATTAAAAAAATGCTCGGCGAACAATAGCGGCGCCTGAACCCGTAAACATAAACTAACAGAAAGCGAAATTAATTTTATGAAAAAGCTTATTATACTCTCTTCATTTTTAATTTTCAGCGCAATGTTATTTGCGCAGAACGACTTTAAATCATACATCGCGACGGCAAAAACTTCTTACACCGGCGGCAAACTTGAAGATGCACATTTTGCATTGGAACAAGCCATGCAGGAACTCGATATTGTTATAGGAAAGGAAGTGTTGAAACTTTTGCCCGCGAAACTGGACACGATGAATGTAAACACGAAAGATGATCATGTAAATGCCAATGTAAGTTTTGTTGGCGCAACCATTCATCGCAGCTATGGTAATAATCCCAACGGCGCGCAGATAGAAGTGATCAATAATTCTCCGATGATTGCCTCGCTGAATATGATCCTCAATACACCTATGCTCGGCGGCATGATGCGCGATGAAAATAATAAAACAGTGAAAGTGCAGGGCTATAAGGCAAGACTCGAAAAGCAAGACCGAGGAACAGATCAAAAGCCTACCTACATTCTTAACGTTCCGTTGAATACGGCATTGGTAACATTTACTATAAATGGCACAACAGAGAACGATATTCTTAATCTTGCAAACAGCATTCCGCTGCAGCAAATTGCCAAACTGGTTCAGTAACCGAATACGTCTATAACAAAAGCCACAGCAGTTAGTGTTGTGGCTTTTCGTTTTTTACAAGTATTTTTTGTTGCCGGCTTTTGAATATATGGCACCACCTGTTGTGTCACTCACTTGTACTGCAGGTTCTTTGCGCAACAGTACAGTTATAAGTCCTCTTCTCTTTCGAGCATGAGTATCGCGCTTTGCGGAACTATGTAATATTTTTCGTTCTCATAAATTACTTCGGTAGCGCCGCTTAACGGAAAGATGGCGAGGTCACCTTCTTTAGCCTGCAACGGAATATATTTCACCTGTTCATCTTCACTTTTCCATGGTTCATTTTCTACTGCCATTGGAATAGCATAACCCGGGCCAGCTTTGATAATATACCCCTGCTGCACTTTTTCTTTTTCCTGTACGCCAGGCGGAAGATAAAGCCCGCTCGCAGTTTGTTCGTTAGGCTTTGATAGCCGTATCAATACCCTGTCTCCGATGATGATCAGTTTTTTTAATTTGCTATCGGGAGTTAATCGCATGGGAGATAAATTTTTCTGCAAAAATAGCAGGGAAGAAATAAGGAAAAGAACAAAAAATGGCAACGGATTAATGCACAACAGCACACGTATAATTTTTGCTTTTCGTCCTAGTTATGTAACTGCTAATATCTGTCTTTTACCCGTTCGCAGCATTGTTATTGTCATTGGTTAACAATTGCAAATGCTTTAACAAAAAAAAGCCCGATGTTTGTTCTGCTCTTTAAATGATTTATATTTAATGATAAAAATTACCCTTTATGGAAGGAAATAAATACAAGATTTTGCTTTGCGAAGATGATCAGAACCTGGGAATGGTACTGAAGAATTATCTCGAACTAAACGACTACGATGTTACCCTTGAAAGAGATGGAAGGCTTGGCCTCGCCGCGTTTCAACGTGAGAAATTTGACATATGCCTGCTCGATGTAATGATGCCGAATATGGATGGCTTTACATTGGCTGAGGAGATTCGCGATATTGATCCTGATGTGCCTTTGTTTTTCCTTAGCGCCAAAACTATGAAGGAAGACATTATACAGGGTTATAAACTTGGCGCCGATGATTATATTACAAAGCCATTTGACAGTGAGGTGCTTTTGCTGAAAATAAAAGCAATAACCAAGCGAAATGAAGAAATGAACCGCGAAAGTGAAAATATGCAGTTTGATCTTGGGCGTTATCATTTCAACCCCAAGTTGCGTGAATTGATACACGATGGCAAAACACAAACGCTTTCACCAAAAGAGAATGAATTGTTGAAAATGCTTGCCGAACATAAAAACGACCTGCTTCCCCGTGAACGTGCTTTGAAAAAAATATGGGGCAGCGATACTTATTTTAACGGCCGCAGCATGGATGTTTATATTGCCAAGTTGCGCAAATACCTAAAAGACGATGAGCAGATAGAGATTGTAAATATTCACGGCAATGGCTTTAGGTTAGTGGCGCCTTAGTCTTTAATGATTTTATATTTGAAAAGGGTTGAGTGATCAACCCTTTTCTTTTTGCCTTTTGTTGATAAGGGATATAAACGCTGAAGTGTGCGACGCAACGAAAGCTGAATGTGTTGTTGGTGCCGGGGCAAAATGCTGTTATAAAAACTTTGCTGTATAACTTTCTTTTACATTCTTTAATTGCGCGGGTGTGCCCTCGAAAAGGATATTGCCACCCGCATCGCCGGCCTCTGGGCCAAGGTCGATAACCCAGTCTGCATTTTTTATTACGTCAATATTATGCTCGATGACAAGAATTGAATGGCCCTGATCAATAAGAGCGTTGAATGAAGCCAGTAGTTTATTAATATCGTGGAAGTGAAGGCCGGTAGTTGGTTCATCAAAAATAAAAAGGATATGGCCATTTGCTTTTCCTTTACCAAGGTAGGAGGCAAGTTTTACTCTTTGGGCTTCGCCACCGCTAAGCGTGTCGCTGCTTTGTCCGAGTTTAATATAACCAAGACCTACATCCTGCAATGGTTGAAGTGCCCTGGCAAGTGTTTTCTCGTTTTTGAAAAATTCAATGGATTCATCAACACTTAATTCGAGGATATCAAAAATGTTCTTGCCATTGTATTGTACTTCCAGCACTTCTTCTTTAAATTTTTTACCGCCACAAGCTTCACAGGTAAGATGTACATCGGCAAGGAATTGCATTTCAACAACAGTCTCGCCTTCACCTTTGCAGGTGTCGCATCGACCACCGTCGACGTTGAAAGAAAAATGCTTGGGTTGAAAGCCGCGAATTTTTGACAGCGATTGATCTGCAAATAACTGTCTTATTTCGTCGTAGGCTTTAATGTACGTTACGGGGTTGCTCCGGGATGATTTTCCGATCGGGTTCTGGTCGATTAATTCCACTTGCGTTAGATAATCGGTGTCACCACTAATGGCTTTATGAAAGCCAACTTTATCGCTAAACTCTCCTTTTATTTTTTGCAGCGCAGGATAGAGTACTTGTTTGACAAGGGTGGTTTTGCCGCTGCCGCTTACGCCACTGACTATACAAAGTGTATTAAGCGGAATACTTACGGTCACGTCTTTTAGATTGTTTTGCCGTGCACCTTCGATTTTTATAAAGCGGTTAAAATGTCTAAACTTCTTTGGAGTGGTTACCTTAAGTGAGCCATTAAGGTATTTGCCGGTGAGGCTTTGCGGGTTTTTGACAATATCATTGTAGTTGCCGCTTGCAATAACTTCGCCGCCCAAATGTGATGCGAGAGGTCCCATATCGATAATATGGTCGGCATCCCGCATCATCATTTCGTCATGCTCTACAACAACAACGGTGTTGCCTGCATCACGTAATTGCTTTAATACCTTTATCAGCTTTTCTGTATCTCGTGAATGCAGGCCAATTGAAGGTTCATCGAGGATGTATAAAGAATCGGTGAGTGTACTTCCGAGACTTCTCGTGAGTTGTATGCGTTGGCTTTCGCCACCGCTCAGTGTATTAGCAAGGCGGTTTAGCGTCAGGTATCCAAGACCTACATCGATTAATGTTTGTAACCTTTGATTGATTTCAATAAGAATTCTCTTTGCAATTTGCTGATCATTGTCATCGAGCAACAATTCATTGAACCACTGCTTTAGGTCTTTCGTTTGTAAAAGGCATAATTCCGCAATATGTTTGCCAGACAACTTTACATATAAAGCCTCTTTCCTAAGGCGATACCCATTGCAGTCGGGGCAGGTAGTTCTGCCACGGTAACGGCTAAGCAGTACCCGATACTGGACTTTATAGAGATTTTGTTCTACTTCCTTGAAAAAGTCCCTGATTCCGAGGATTTTCCCATTTCCCTCCCACAAAGTTTTGTATTGTGTTGGAGTAAGATCACAAACCGGCTTATGAACAGGAAAGCTAACAGATGATGCCGCCTTTAAAAATTGCTCTCTCCACCAACCTAATTTTTCTCCCTTCCATGGCGCAACCGCGCCATCATAAACGCTCAATCTTTTATCGGGAATAACGAGGTCTTCATCAATACCAAGCACCTGGCTAAATCCTTCACAGGTAGGACATGCGCCGTAAGGATTGTTAAAAGAAAAGAGATTAGGCACAGGCTCTTCAAACTTTATTCCATCAAGTTCAAACTTGTTGCTGAAATGAATGGTGTCAGTATTGTTGACTTCAACAAAGACTTCGCCTTCACCTTCATAAAAAGCGGTGCCAACAGAATCTGATATCCGGTGGATATCTTCCTCATTAAAATTTTTAGTCACTATTCTGTCTACCAGCACAAACGACTTTTTAATATTGCCATCGCCTTTAATTTTTTCGGAAAGTGCGGTGTCGCTAAGCTCCAGTAATTCTTCGATTCGTATCAATTCGCTTTGAACTGAATTACCCGTTGACTGGATAAAAATTCGTGAAAAGCCTTTTTGTGTAAGAATATTTAATTCTTCTTTCAACTCCCGTTTTGCATGTTGCTTTAGCGGAACAAGAATAATCGCTTTACTTCCTTTGTCAATTTTTTTCAGGTATTCTATTACATCTCCTACATCATCTTTTTTTACCAGTCTACCACTTACAGGTGAGATGGTTTTTCCAATCCTGGCAAACAACAACCGCAGGTAATCATATATCTCTGTCATACTACCGACCGTGCTACGGGGCGTACGGGTGATTACTTTTTGCTCTATGGCTATCGCAGGGCATAATCCTTTGATCGAATCAACATCAGGTTTTACCATTCGAGACATAAATTGCCTTGCATATGCACTTAAGCTTTCTGTATAACGCCTTTGGCCCTCAGCAAACAAGGTGTCAATAGTTAATGAAGATTTGCCGCTTCCCGAAACGCCTGTTACCACAATAAACCTATTGCGTGGAAAAACTACGTTTATATTTTTGAGGTTGTGGATACGTGCACCTGTTACGACTATATCTTTGTTTTTTACCGTACTTTCTTTTGCACTCTCTTTTTTGACAACCTTTTTAATGTTTTTTTCCATCAATCTCAATCTGTTTTTAAGTAGAACAAAGCAAGCTCAAATTTGATTAATTCACAATTTTTTTACAATTTGCAGTTGCGAAGGAATTAGAATAGTTCTACTTTCATCAAACTTTTCACAAATAACACGCCTATAAGATAAACTTTACTCGAAATCCACTTAACAGCAATTAAAAAGGTGGCATGCTTTCATCCAAAAAAAGCATTTATGAGAAAGTTTATTGATCATTCCGATACAGAATTAATATTGTCTTTCCAGGAAGGAAATTCAATCGCACTCGAAACACTTATTAACCGCTATAAGGATAAGCTGTTCAGTTCGATCTTATTTATTGTTAAAGACAAATATCTTGCAGAAGATCTTTTCCAGGAAACATTTGTGAGAATAATCGATACATTGCGTAGCAGAAGGTATAATGAAGAGGGTAAGTTTCTTCCATGGGCCATGCGCATCGCACATAATCTTTGTGTTGATCATTTTAGAAAAGTAAAGCGCACACCCGCAATTGTTACCAGCGATAATCAAAATGTATTTGATGCGTTGGTCCTGGTGAATGATAATGCTGAACAGAAAATGATAAGACAGCAGGGTTACGACAGAATGCATCGCATGCTCTCGGCCCTTCCCGACGAACAACGTGAGGTTATCGTACTTCGTCATTTCGGCGAGATGAGTTTTAAAGAAATTGCCGCCGTAACAAATTGTAGTATTAACACTGCACTTGGCAGAATGCGTTATGGGTTAATCAACTTACGTAAATTGATGCTTGAAAAGCAACTAAGCTTATAACAGTTGAAATAATTGTCATTCTGGGGTTTTATCTTTTGCATACGAATGCTTGCCAAAAAGAATTTCTTCAGAATGACAGCCTAATTAAAATGCCCCTCGAAAAGGGGCATTTTAATTTTTTGTTGCCGGCATTTGTAGAAATAGCAGCTCGTTGTGTCACTCACTTCAAGGTCTGGAACTTTTTTCGGCAAAAAGAGCGGAAAACGGGACTCGAACCCGCCACCTACAGCTTGGGAAGCTGTCGCTCTACCAGATGAGCTATTTCCGCATTGCGCTAATATACGAAAGATATATCTAGTCAACCAACTCGTGGTATGCCGAATTCAATTCGTTGTAGGCATGGTTATCGCTGACTTTACGAGCTGCAGCCATACCTTTTTCGTACCATTCCGTTGCTGCATCAATCTGACGGTTACGTTCCAATAACTTTGCTAAATGGTAGTAAGATCCAATATAGTCTGGCGAATTTGTTAGAATTGCAATAAACAATTCTTTTGCATCGCCATCATTCCCCATTTTAATATATTCAAGCGCCAGGGCGTGCCTAAGAAAGTTGTCGCCCGGATTTTTTCCCAGTAATACAAGAATTTTTTCGATACGGTCCATAATGTCAAAAATACAAAGCGTACATCTTGCAAAGGTTTTCCTTTTAATCTATCTACTTCCAGGTAATTTAAAAAAAGCTATCGATTCGATAGCTTTTTTAATGGGTTGATATTATTTTTTGGGATTGTCTTTTTTCTTTTGTTTTTCTTTCTGGATTTTCTGCTTCTGCTCTTTAGTCAACATTTTGTCCATTTTACCTTTGTAATCTTTATCAATTGATCTTAATTTCTCATTTTTTTGTTCTTCGGTAAGCGAAGCGTCATTTTTTATTTTCTCTTTTTCATTGCGCATATCGTGATGCATTTGTTCAAGCTGCTTCTGCTGTTCATTGCTAAGATCCAGTTGCTTAAGATTTTCCTCTGTGACTCCTTTCTCTTTCAGGTTGGCTTTTCTTGTACTGTCCATCTTGGATTCCCGGTTATCAATCTTGTCCTGCTTTGTTTTTTTTGTTTTGTCAGTTGTTGTGCTTTGGGCATTTACCATGGTGACGAGAGAAAAGAGGCATAGCAGAATAAAAACTATTTTTTTCATGATTTATATTTTTTGTTTGAAGGGTAAAAATAAAATAAGTTTAATCACCAACGTTGTTTTTAATGACAAATCGAGTCGATGCAGTTATGTTAAATTTGAATTTTGCTTGCTCATTTGGCTACAGCAGCTGAAGAGTGCGACGCAACAAGGGCCTAATTAATGTATTCTGGCCGGCTCCAAACAACTTTTATTATTAAAATCAATTGAATAGTTGGAAAAGAAAAATGCGATACCACCTAAATCTTTTTTTTCTTTTTGTACTGTGCCAGCATGTCGACCACGGTATTATTCTGCAAAATTGAAGGATTAAGCTCTATAAATTTTTTTACAAGGCGAGGAGCCGCGTTAAGACCGGCCTGAAGATATTGTAAGCCCTCTTTATTATTTCCCGAAGCCATCAAAACGGCGGCATACAGAAAATACAAAACCGGTTTTTGCATGGTTGAATCAAGAGCTATTTTACACTGTGTAGCCGCTTCTTCGTAGTAACCTGCTTTAAAAAGGCAACGGATAAGTGATTCCCAACCTCGTGTATTTTTGGGTTTAGAACGAACCACCAGTCCGAAATATTGAATAGCCTCCCTAAAGCGTTCCAACTGCATATAACATTCTCCCATCGCAAGGTTGTATTCGGGAATATAGCGGTGGGTGCGCATCGATTGTTCTAATGGTTTTAAGGCACTGGCCCATTGGCCTTCATTAATATACGTTAATGCGATTTTGTAAAACAGTTTGCTATCGTCCGGATTCATGTGAGACGCTTTTCGGTAGTTGAACCTGGCTTGCGCATATTTTCCAAGCCGATGGTAGCAATGGCCAATAGCTTCGTAGATTACCTCTTCGGGTCTTGTAAGTGCCAAAACGGTTTCAAGCGTGTCGATAGCCTCTTTGTACTTTCTAAGCCTGATATAAGCATCACCCATATTACGGTAAGCATAGTCGAATTTCTCATCTATCGCTACTGCGTATTTATAGGCATCAATTGATTTTTCGTACAACTTTACTCCCTGGTAGGCTGCACCCATATTAAACCAGGCCAATTCGCAATATGGATATTCCTCGATTATTTTATGGTGGAGCCTGATACTCTCTTCGTTGCGACCAGTGAAATCGGTCCAAAAACAAATCTTATAAAGAGCTTCTTCATTGGTGGGCTCTATCTCAAGAATTAAGCGAAGACAATCAAATACTTTATCAAATTCTTCATAGTCATCATATACGTCTGCAAGTTCGAAAAGCATTTCTATCTTTTCTTCACCCTCAAAAAGGTAAAGCGCATCCTCCAAAAGTGAAACAGCTTTGGCTTGCTCATCAAGAGCGAGGTATGCTTCTGTTTTAAGAATGTAGATATTGATATCATTACTGTCAAAAAGTGAGGCATGTTCGAGTATGTCAAGCGCATCTTTATACCTTCGCGATGCAATAAGAAGGTCAGCTTTCTTAATGAGAAGTTGCGAGGAAAACGGGAAATATTCCAAGGCAGTCTCAGAAGCATTTAATGCCTTGGTAAGATCATCTTTATCATCAAAATAATCTATTATGCGTTCGAAAGCATCTTCTTCAATGAATGAATGGCTTTTGCCGTTGCGGAGGTTCTCGTATTGTTGGAGCAGTTCGTTAAGTTCTTCTTGTTCTTCATGGGATAGATGTTCCTGCATAAAGTCTTAGGTTTCTGTAAAGTAATCAAATTGTTTAAAAAAGCAATTTTTTTTGTAACAATTTTTAAAACCTTTCGTTATAGAAAATAAAATATTTTGTTAACGGTTAAGTAAATACTAATTTTGACATTGTATGCGGTTACCTATAAAATATAGTACGTTCCTAATTCTGACGGTTCTAATTCTAACCGTAGATTTAGTGTATGGTGCTTTTACTGGTAATAACCTCCGGGATAATAACAAATACAGTCTTAAGAATCTTAATACCACAAATACTAACTACACCTTAAATCCTTTAAGAACCGGCACCTTTCGGTACAAAGGGTCAGTTGATCTTAATCAACAAAATACAGGCAACCAGATAAAAGTACAGTCTATGATTCGCCTCGAAAAGGGTAACACAACTTATATTTATCCCTATAAGTATACAGTCAAAGTGCCTAAGTTTAAAACTCCAGAAGCCCCAATTATCCGATAATTCCCATTCAAATTCAATATTTTATTTGTGCAAATCGAGGTAAGCGCGATTGTATTTATGGCTGTATCACTCTAAATCCGTTTGTTGGCAGCTCAAATCTAGAAGCTGGAACGGGGCTCAAATTCACTGACAAGGCTGTAAATACTATTTTTTTAGACTTTGTGTCGCCGGACGTCTCAAATTCCAGCACAAGTCCCGGAATATCTTTGAATTGATAAGGATTTTCGGTCGTTAATGGAATAATAGAACTTGTATAATAAGCGTAATATATCGACCCATCCTTCAATTTAATCGTTGCCTTTTTACATTCATAACCAATTATCGTTTGTTTTTCATCTGAAAGCAAAACGGACATGCCCTCAAATTTTTCATTTTCTGTCTTCCATTGCTCATTACTGAGTCGGGTAAGATATTTAGCAGTACCTATTTCTTTAAGCACTACGGCACTGCCAGTTTTATTATCGTATATGATGGTTTGTCTGTAATCTTTGCTAACAAAGTCAGCCCGGGCCATTTTTCCTTTAATGTATAATGTCTTGCTTGTTTCTTTTAAGCTCTTGCTGGATGAATTATCCAGCTCAACAACGCCGTAATTGACGGTGATATCTCCTACAATAACCGGTTTCTGCGCATTCGAGATTGAAGCCAGACTAAGGAATGCATTAATTATAAAAACCAGCCTTTTCATTAAGATTTTTAGTGTATAAAAATAGCCTGTAAAAAAGAAATACCCATGAATTCTATGGGTATTTCTTTTAATTATGAAAAGATTACAATATTATCCTAGAAAAACTCTTAAAAGCTCTGTTCTGCTTGCTGACCGTAGCTTGCCTATAGCTTGGTCCCTAATTTGTCTTACCCGCTCCCGGGTTAAATTATATTTCCTTGCAATGTCTTCGATGCTCATTGGATCATCAAAGCCTATTCCATAGAAATAGCATAATATTTCTTTTTGCCGCTGTGACAAAACTTCAAATGCTAAGCGTATCTCCTTTTGTAATGATTCGTGGAAGTCAAGCTTTTTGTCCGCTTCATCTGCATTTTCATTCTCCAAAGTGTCAATAAGTGTATAGTCATCTGTTTCGGAAAGCGGGGAATCAAGGGTCAACTGCTGGTCATTAAAACGCATCAGCAGCTCTATGTCTTCTAATCTTGTTCCAAGTATATCGGCAAGCTCTTCGCAGGATGGTTCTCTTTCAAATTCCTGCTCAAAAGCCTCCGAGACCTTTTTGATCTTACCCTTCAGACCAATTTTGTTTTGTGGCACTCTCACAGTTCGACTCTGGTCGGCCAGCGCTTGCAAAATCCCCTGCCGGATCCACCAAACTGCGTACGAAATGAATTTAAAACCTTTAGTCTCATCAAAATGAATACCTGCCTTTATCAGGCCAAGGTTTCCTTCATTGATCAGATCAGATAAAGACAAGCCTTGGTTCTGATACTGTTTCGCTACAGAGACGACAAATCGAAGGTTGGCAACGATCAAACGACTCATTGACTTTTCGTCGCCTGATTTAAAGCCTTTTACAAGGGCTTCTTCTTCTTCCGGAGTAATTAGATGTAGTTTGGCGATTTCCTGGAGGTACTTGTCCAGGCTTGCAGATTCACGATTGGTAATCGACTTCGTGATCTTTAATTGACGCATGCCCATGATAATTCCGTTTAAGGGTTAATTCATTAAATAATTTTGAAAAAACTCTTACCCGGGGTCTATGCTGAAGCATGAAGATACAAAAATCAAACATTCGCAAAGATTACTCACAATATTTTTTTGGGGTTATTTCCCAAAAGCCAGGTTGACCGGTTTTTCATTAAACGACAAACTTTTTTTTATTTTTTTTTTACCCTACCAATTATTTGATATTATTGCAACCCCCAACTTGTGGAAGTATAAAAGAAGAATGATGGCTAAAAAACAACTATTTACTTTAGAATATCCCGTAAGGTGCTCTCCGGTAATATTATACGAATTCCTTTCAACACCGGCAGGCATGCAGGAATGGTTTGCCGATAAGGTCGACGAAAAGGATCATGTATTTATTTTTTCCTGGAATGGTGCTATTGAAAAAGCACAGGTTACTGAGAAAGAGCAGGATAAATTTATTCGATACAGATGGCTGCATGCCCCAAAAGAAGAATACTTTGAATTCAGAATTGAAAAAACCGAAATTTCTAACCAAACGATTCTCGTCATAAAAGATTTTGCTGAAAAATCTGAAATTAAAGACCAAACGCAACTTTGGGATTACCAGGTAAAAGAGTTATTTCATCGATTGGGTAACTAACTATCACGCGCTTTCCACTTTTCCGCCAATTGCCTGCAGCACAATTCCCGTATTTCTAGTTTTTGCCAGCGGTTTCTCGAGTTTATCTGTTTCACTGACCGCTTAAAAGCAACCGCAACTATTTTTTTGGACCGGGCTGTATTACTACCATCAGCTTTTCTTGCGTCGCACACTTTTATAATCACTTATATATTCCGCATTTGACAGGCTTGTAACCTTTATTTAAGGGGCAAAAAATACGCATATCTAACAAGGGGGAAGTGAATACGGTTGTGAATGATGAAGCGTGCGACGCAACAACAGTTGAAATGAGTTTCAACTGTTCGGTACCAACATAAAACACCATTAAGCTGGTTCTTTCAGCAGCTTATGTATTTCAATATTTGTGTTCATAAAAAAGGAAAAAGCATCGTTCCACTGTATTATGGGTACATGTTGAGCAATTTTAAGAAACTTGTATTTTTTAACTTGACGAACCTGTTCTTCATAAGGAACTCTGTGTACCTCCACGAAATTGTCTTGCTCAAAATGATGCTGCCATTGATCTTTATTCACGCAAATAAACCATGAACTATTTTGTTGCCGTTGTAAATTTTCCAAAACAGTTACGCCGTGCTGCTCTGCGTACATACCCGCGAGATGGAGTGTAATGCTAAAAAAGTTCCCCCACCAGAAAAAGTGCCGTAAGGCAAAAACATCTTCTTTACGAAAACATCGTGGATAATCTAGCAGAACATAAGGCAATTCCCTATACTTTTCGCCTTTGTAAATTTTTGCTGCGGGTATATAAATTTCTGGTGACGGCAATTGTTTTTTAGCGAATGACTGCTGTTGCAATTGATGGTATAGTTCCCCAAACAGCAGGTAAACCTTTTCGATGATGCGGTTCTTTGTTAAAATAATATTTGCATCGCAGGCCAGCGATAATTCAGCATTTGAAAGCTTTACATTTGCATGGTTCATAGTGAAAAATTAACGGCATACGGTGATAAAAAAACTCGACATACTTATTTTGCGGTCTTTTGCTGGTCCATTTTTCGCGACTTTTATGATTGCCATTTTTGTACTAACCATGCAGTTTTTTTGGTTATACATCGACGATCTCGTGGGCAAAGGTCTAGACCCTGGCACCCTGGCATATCTTACCGGCCTTGTTGCTGTTACCTGGGTACCTCTTGCACTTCCTCTTGCATTGCTGCTTTCTTCCATAATGACCTTTGGAAACCTAGGTGAAACATTTGAACTGGTCGCGATAAAATCAGCGGGTATTCCATTGATCAGGTTCATGCGGCCACTGCTTTTTCTTACGGTAATCTTGAGCGCCGTAGCATTTTTATTTGCCAACAACATTATTCCTGTTGCCAATTTAAAACTTAACGCGCTTAAGTACGACATCATTGTAAAAAAACCGGCCTTCGATATAAAGGAAGGTGTTTTTTACGATAAGATTGAAGGTTATGTTATTAAGATCGGTAAAAAAGATGAAGATGACAGCACCATTCATAATGTTGTTATATATGAAAGAAATTATACCCTTCAGGATAATTTCATGGTGGCCGAGAGTGGCGTAATGCGCATTACACCCGACCAGCGTTTTCTCGAGTTCGAATTGCACAACGGGTGGAATTACCAGGAGAGTGGTAACCGTTACAGCACCAATACAGAGTATATTCGACTGGGTTTTAAAGATTACAAAAAGGAATTTGATCTCAGTAGTTTTAAACTAAATAAAACAGAAGACAGCCTGTTTAAGTACGACCCCAAAATGCTTAGTATAAGACAAATCAATAAGGCGTTGGATTCGCTCGGCGACCTTGGAAATAAGTATTATTCAAGATCGGTGCACGACCTTGCCAATTTTGAGGGCTTTGTAAAATACCGTGATTCTGCCTGGCCTGCGTCGCAAATACAGCCAGTAAAAAAAATAAAAAATCTTGCCGAAGTCATCCCCGACTCGTTAAAAATTCAAGTCTTCGACCGTGCTTTCTCCTCTGTTAGCAGTACTAAAAGCGTGGCGGAACTGGCATCGGCTGATTTTGCATCAAAAACCGACATGGTGCGAAAGCACTGGATAGAATGGCATAGAAAAATCACACTGTCTTTCGCATGTGTCGTTATGTTCATCATCGGTGCACCGCTCGGTTCAATTATCCGTAAAGGGGGGCTCGGTTCACCACTTATTTTTGCGATCGCTTTCTTCGTGCTGTTTAATATGCTCAATACCTTCGGAGAGAAATTTGCCAAACAAGGCGTAACCAGCGTATTCACTGGTATGTGGCTTTCTTCCATTGTGCTCATGCCAATAGGCATATTCCTTACATACAAGGCTATGAAAGATTCGCAACTCTTCAACAAAGAATTTTACTACCGTCTTATTAAGAGAGTCGGCAAAAAGAAATAATTTTTGCCCATGCTTCAATACAACTGGCATCGCCTGTTGTGTCACTCACTTGTGCCTCTGTAACATTTTGCAGCATGCAGTCTGTCAGCTTAACTATCCGCGTACAGATTATCGACGCTGCAAAACCGTAGCATTACCAAGTAAAGATTTATTCCATTTACTTTGCAGCAATTATGCTGGACGATCCTGAAATATCACAAGAAGAAGGCGGCGAAGAACTATACGAACGCCATTCATTCGTGGTTGACAAAGGCCAGGAGCCAACACGCATAGACAAGTGGGTTCAGCAGCGCATTGTGAATGCCACCCGCAGCAAAGTGCAAATGGCTATTGAAGCAGGCTTTCTTACTGTGAATGGAAAACCTGTAAAAAATAATTACAAGATAAAGCCCGGCGACGCTATTCTTTTGCTAAGCTTCTCCAGGCCGGAAGACACAGATGTAAAGCCCGAAAACATCCCGCTCAATATCGTGTACGAAGATGATGTGGTAATGGTACTCAACAAACCATCAAATATGGTTGTTCATCCGGGCGTGGGTAATTACACCGGCACTTTACTGAATGGCATTGCTTATCATTTGCTGCAGCAAAACCCGAGTATTGATGAAGACAAATTACCTCGTTACGGATTGGTTCACCGGATCGATAAAAACACTACCGGTCTGCTCGTAGTTGCCAAAACCGCTGAATCGGCTGCCAGCCTCGCAAAGCAATTTTTCAACCATACAGTAACAAGGCAGTACATCGCGTTGGTTTGGGGGAACATAGAGGAAGAGGCTGGCCGCATTGAGGCCCATGTAGGGCGTCATCAGCGGTTTAGGAAAATGTTTGATGCCTATCCGGAAGGTGATCATGGCAAGCATGCTATTACGCATTATAAGGTTATTGAGCGGCTTAACTATGTAACACTGGTTGAATGCGTACTCGAAACCGGTCGTACGCACCAGATACGCGTTCACATGAAGCATATTGGCCATACACTGTTTAACGATTGGGAATATGGCGGCGATAAAATTTTAAAGGGAACGATTTATTCCAAATACAAACAATTTGTAGACAACTGTTTTGATTTATGCCCACGCTGCGCACTACATGCAAGAACACTGGGCTTTAAACATCCGGTTACCGGCAAAGAAATTTTCTTTGAAAGCCCTTTACCCGATGATATGTCTGAAGTAATTAAAAAATGGACCGAATACGTTACAGCGAAGAAATTGTAATTTATGCTTCAGCCCTTAGAAGCCTGGCGTTTAAAATCTCGCTGAATAATTATAAAACCAAAACGCCTTTTGCTTCCACAATAATTTCTTTCTTTGGTTCTTTAATGGCAGCAATTTCTTCCTTGGTTTTGTTGGCGTCTTCAGCATAGTGTTTCAGTTGTTCCACCGATGTTTCTTTTTCTTCAGCCATGCCATCGATCACCACTTCTTTTCCGTTTAATGCGAGTGGCACAAAGAATGAGTGGCCCTTCATTTTAACCATCATATCGCCGGTTGTAGATTTTATTTTTATCCAGCAGCCCATTTCTTCACAAACAGCCGTAACAACACCTTTTATTTTTACCGCTGTTTTTTCTCCCTTGTTGCTTTGCATAACGGCAGGTAGCTGATCTACATTAATGGCATTATCCGCAGTAGTCTTAGCTCCAAAGATTGTTCCTTTTTCAGCAGGGACGGATGGTGGCTGGGCACGGACAAAAGACAAACTAAAAAACAGGAACAAAATGGAAAAAAATGCTTTCATAACGATAAAATTTTACGGCTGCAAAATACTACATTTATTGCGATTGCCGCTTGCTTTACGTTGCCGGGTCAGGGGCTGGAAGTACAAGTGTGCGACGCAAAGAAAGCTCAGTGCGGTTTCAAAAGCCCGGCCCATAAATATCTTTACAACTTGCTTTTGTATCTTGGAAATTGAATCTTTATTGCCCTATCTTCGCAAGCAAACTTTTTTACTATGAATCTGCACGAGTACCAGGCAAAGGAATTATTGAAAAAATATAATGTTCCCGTTCAGGAAGGGATGGCTGTTGAATCGGTGATGGCAGCAGAGGAGGCTTACCGCCAGATTAAAACGCAAACGGGAAATAATTTTGCTGTGGTGAAAGCGCAGATACACGCCGGTGGCCGGGGTAAAGGAAAGATTGCAGGTAGCGAACAGCGTGGTGTTGCTGTAGGCAAAAGCCTGGAAGATATTAGCAATATTGCAAAAAATATTCTCGGCCATACATTGGTTACCATTCAAACCGGTGCCGCAGGCAAAAAAGTTAATAAGATTCTTATAGCGCAGGATGTTTACTATCCAGGTCCTAACCCTGTAAAGGAATATTATCTCTCGATTCTACTGGATCGCACTAAAGGCCAGAACGTGATTATGTATAGCACCGAAGGCGGCATGAATATCGAAGATGTAGCCCACGACACGCCTGAGAAAATATTTAAAGAATGGGTGCATCCCGGTGGCGGTTTGCAGGGTTTCCAGGCACGAAAGATCGCTTTCAATCTCGGGCTTGGCGGGGAGGCTTTCAAAAACTGTGTGAAGTTTGTTACAAATCTATACAACGCTTATGTTGGCCTCGATTGCAGCATGCTCGAAATAAATCCTTTGTTCAAAACAAGTGATGATAAAATCATCGCGGTTGACTGTAAGATGAACCTTGACGAAAACGCACTAATGCGCCATCCTGATCTTGCAGCCATGCGCGATATTACTGAAGAAGATCCAACAGAAGTGGAAGCCGGCCAGTACAACCTCAACTTTGTTAAACTCGATGGTAACGTTGGTTGCATGGTAAACGGCGCAGGCTTGGCAATGGCCACTATGGACATGATCAAACTTAGTGGTGGGGAGCCCGCTAACTTTCTCGATGTGGGTGGAACCGCGAATGCGCAGACTGTTGAAGCCGGGTTTCGTATAATTATGAAAGATCCGAATGTAAAGGCAATTCTCATCAACATCTTTGGCGGCATTGTTCGTTGCGACCGTGTTGCTGCCGGTGTCATCGAAGCATATAACAAGCTTGGCAATATCAATATTCCCATCATCGTTCGCCTGCAGGGAACAAATGCAGAAGAAGCAAAAAAGCTGATTGACGAAAGCGGTTTAAAAGTGCAGAGTGCAATACAACTGAGCGAAGCAGCCTCACTGGTAAAGCAAGCTGTTGCCTAACAATATGAACCATTGGTTATACATTAAGCCCTCATTTTTATGGGGGCTTTTTTGTGGCCGGCCCCGGGGACGAAAATGTAGCTTTCGTTGCGTCGCACTCTTGTGCTGTAACAAGTGTGGCGACCCCCCGCGACCAATAGTGTTACTTCAGATGAAGAGTGCGACGCAACAAGCGCTAATGCAAGCACTGCAGCCGGGGTTATAAAAATTTTTACCCGGCAATTCTTACTTCGTATAACGCACTGAACAAATACACCAACCCCGTTTTTATTTCTGTACAACGATAACGCTTACGAAGCCTCTCACCTTTTTTAAAATGTCTCCCGTCTTTGGTAGTGAAAATGTCTCCTGTTGTAATTTCTTCTACTGTGAGAAAACCATCTTTCTTTACATCGTACCTGCGTAAGACCCGCATAAGGTGCTCCTCTGCACAACTGCTTGCCGCCGGGTTTACGAGTGATCGCTGCAATTCTGTTTCTATGTCTAAAGGAAAAATATTATGCTGTAAAAAGGCAGATAACAATTGGCCGTAAATAGCTTTCCATTCTTTGCCATGCGATGCCACACGGTGGCCATACTTTTCGTGTGTGAGCAAATGAGCCAGCTCGTGCAGTAACGTTATAAGAAAGGAAAATTTATTGAGGTTTCCGTTAACGGATATGCGGTGATTTTTTCCACGCACTGCATTGCGGTAATCGCCGAGAACGCTCTTTCGTTCCCGTGTAACCGTGAGGTGAACCTTGTAGTGATGAAGGTAATCAGCCACTTTTTCAAAGCTGTTGGATGGCAGAAATGCTGCCAACGCTTGCATTGGGTGCTCTTCAGCTGACGCCATTCTTCCTGTTCATTTTCGATGCGGTGCGCACTTCAATTACGGTATAAACAACATATAAAAACATTGCAGCAACAATAGCATAAACGCTTTTGTTTTCACCTGCTATAAAAAGATAGGCGGTTACAGAGAGGCCTATGACCATTAGCTTAATAAAAGTTGCGGCCATTACACTTCTTACAAAAGCATTGGGATTTTTATTTTGCAATGCTTTACGCTGCATAAGAAAAATTGCAAGAGAGATCACAAATAAAATAATATTTGCAAAACCCACCACAATAGGGTCGATCGCTTTTTCTGTTAAAAATGATTTGAAAATTGTACAAAATGCATTCACCAACATGAAGAAAATAAAAAGCGGCAACACCGCCTTGCTTACTACTTTATTGTCCATTTTATTTATTTGATGTATCCTTTATTGCTTTAAAAATCATTACTATTATTACCATTAACGGCAGCAGCCACAAAAATACAGGAACGCTGGTTTTTATCCAGTCGTCAAGCCACTTGCCCGCATAGATCGCAATACTTATTGTAACGAGCAGTTGAAATCCAAGCCCTGCATATTCGAACAGTAATTGTTTGTTTGACTTTTTTTCTGCCATAAGTGTTTTCACTTTATCAATCGTCAGAAATATCGGGTTTTGGCAAATTGATAGCAGCCGTGTCGAGCTGTTTTGGCGTGTCGCCGCTAAGCACCTGTTTTATATTATTAAGATATTTGTCTTTATAAATAATCGCTTGCTGCAGTGAATCGGTACGCATTTTCAGCAATTGCAATTCGGTGCGACTGGTATTGTTGCCATAACCTGGAATATAGTATTTCAAAGGCGTCAACACCAGCAATGCAACGGTTAGACTAACGAGTAAAACAAAAATTGTACTCAATCCTACATAAACGCTCAGCCTCGACAGCCTGAACGTAACGACTTCTTCATAAGTGTCGTCGTTCATCACCACAAGCCGGTATCGGTTCTGTAATCTTTTCAGCGGCGCGCTGTTTTCATTTTCAGCCATATTCAGTTAAATAAAAATAAAGGTAAATGAATGAGGCAAACTACGCGAATGAAAAGTACGGATTGGGTATTTCCAAAGCGCGGAAGCTTTTTGGTCGTCAGCTGCGGTACCTGTGGCATCGCCGGTTGTGTCACTCACTTGTACGTTCAGTTTTCATGGCATCTTTTTGGTTCTTCAACTAAAAAATAAATTCCGAAACATTCCGTTTAGATTTGAGATTATTTCTTTTATGAAACGCTACGCCTTTTTGATGTTATTGATGATCCCTGCGCTGTATGGCTTTGGACAGTACAATAAATACATTATCCGGTTTATTGATAAGTATAATTCGCCGTACAGCTTAAGCAACCCTTCTGCCTATCTTTCTCAAAAAGCCATTGACCGGCGTACACGATATTCTATTGCTTTTGACAGCAGCGACCTTCCCGTAAATCCGTCTTACGTTCAGCAAGTGCTTGCACAGGGCAAGGTAAGTTTGCTGAGTACAAGTAAATGGTTGAACCAGTTATTGGTTTATTGCCCTGATCCTGCAACAATGGAAGCAATTGGGAAATTAGCTTTCGTCACAAAATCGCAAGCCGTCGGCAATATCGCTGCCGGAACAGTACTACCTACTTATGAAAGGTTCGAAGAACAAGTGGAGACATTAAGCGGTGCAGCAAATGTTCAAAGTTCAATGGAAGATAATTTTAATTATGGATCTTCTTATGACCAGGTGAACATGCACAATGGCGAATTTCTCCACAATAAAAATTTCACCGGATCAGGCATAACTATTGCCGTGCTTGATGCAGGGTTTTACCATTACAAAACCCTGAGTGCATTTGACAGCATGCGCCTGAACGGGCAGGTTTTGGGTGAACGTGATTTCGTTGATTTTGATAACAGTGTTGACGAAGACAATTCTCACGGCATGTATTGTCTTAGTATTATTGGGGCTAACGTTCCCGGTGTTATGGTTGGCACAGCGCCCAAAGCTAATTTCTGGTTGCTTAGAAGTGAAAATGTCAATAGTGAATATCCTATTGAGGAACACAACTGGGTCGTAGCGGCCGAGTTTGCCGATAGCGCAGGCGCAGACATGATAACATCCTCGCTCGGTTATTATGTTTTTGACGATCCATCTTTTAATCATAGCTATGATGATTTTTATGCAAATACTACAATGAGCAGTCAAGGCGCTGCAAAAGCGGCAGCAAAAGGAATGATCGTTACCAACAGCGCCGGCAATGAAGGAAACAATAGCTGGCACTATATTATTTTCCCGGCAGATGCTGACAGTATTTGCACTGTAGGCGCTGTTAATTCAACAGGACAAATTGCGCCGTTTAGCAGCTATGGCTACCCAGGTAGATTGAAGCCGAATGTTGTTTCGGTTGGATCAGGCACAACAGTTTTTGGAACGACCAATGTTCCGGTTACAGGAAGTGGCACTTCTTTCTCCAACCCTAATCTAAACGGGCTTATTGCCTGCCTTTGGCAGGCATTTCCCCAATATAATAACATGACTATATTGGATGCTGTTTATAAAGGTGCCGGCGGGTACTCCCACCCCGACGACGTTTATGGTTACGGCATTCCTGATATGAAGGCGGCTTACCTCATATTAAAGAAAAAACAGAATATCGAATTGTATGGCACCGACTGGTTATTTGCCAGCCCAAACCCTTTCAGCAATAAAATTCAGCTAAAGCTTATTGGCCAGGTTGATGGAATGGCTCAGTTAAGCCTGTTAGATAAGAATGGTAGCTATATTCGCACTTATACATTATCAACAGAACAGCAGGAAGTGTATGACACTGCATTCAATGCGCTTGACCTTTATCCGGCAGGAGACTATACCGTACTTTATAAAGACTCACTTACCCAGAGAAGCATCACTTTAAGAAAAACGGGAATCTATCTCAGAGACTGGATCACTGTTTATCCGGTTCCTTTCAGCAACCAGTTATCTGTTTATTTAAAATCTCCTGAATCCGGCAAAGTTTCTATCAGGCTTACTGATGGGCTTGGTAGGGTGATTGAAAAAATCGAAGTGGACTTAGCTAAAGACAGTTATTACCAATTTAAATTTAGATCGGCTGGGGCATTATCCCGAGGTATTTACTTTGTGCAATACAGCGGACAACAAGAAAAAACTATTAAAGTGCTGAAGTAATAAATTCTTCTGATTGCCATTTTTATACCAGTATTTATACATTTATTTTTGTACAATAAAAGCTGCATAGCGACCAGGAGTACAAGCGTGCGACGCAACAGGTGCTGCATTTGACGGTGCAGCCTGGCTAGTAAAACAAATAAGGATAAAAGAAGTAAAAAGACCTTCCCTGTTAGCGGTGAAAGTCTTTTTTATCGCAATTGTTGAGGCCTTGCAGCGGGTGATAACGTTGAAATGTTACAGGCTCCCCGGTTTTGGGGCGGCTTCTAAGATTTCGGGGCTTATACATTCTGCGTATTGTTCAAAATTCTTTATAAAGAGCGATGCGAGCATATTTGCCTGTTGGTCGTAATCTGACTTGCGCGTCCACGTATCCCGAGGTTTAAGCAATACCGCCGGCACGTCCGGGCATGTTTTTGGAACCATAACGCCAAATACCGGGTGTTCTTCAAATTCAACGTGGTCGAGTTGGTTATTCAATACGGCATTAATCATTGATCTGGTAAAACGCAGTTTTATCCTGGTTCCAACGCCGTAGCCGCCACCGATCCATCCCGTATTGATCATCCAAACTTTTACATTTTGGTCTTTTATTTTTTTACCCAGCATTTCTGCATATTTGCCGGGATGTAAAGGAAGGAAAGGGGCGCCGAAACATGCGCTGAATGTGGCTTTCGGTTCTTTCACACCTTCTTCGGTTCCTGCAACTTTTGCGGTGTAGCCGCTGATAAATTGGTACATTGCCTGGCCTGCTGAAAGTTTGCTTATCGGTGGTAATACGCCGTAGGCATCGCAGGTTAGGAAGAAAATATTTTTTGGGTTTTTACATGGTTCATTTTTTACTGCGTTGCCGATAAAGTGTAGCGGATAACTTACCCTCGTGTTTTCCGTAATCTTTTTTCCTGCAAAATCAATTTCGTCTGTTCCGTCAAAAAACATCACATTTTCTACTAATGCGCCGGGCCTGATCGCGTGAAATATTTCAGGCTCTTTTTCTTCGTCGAGATCGATGCATTTTGCATAGCAACCGCCTTCGAAATTAAAAACACTATCGTTATTCCAACCATGTTCGTCATCTCCGATCAATTTGCGATGGGGATCTGCGCTAAGGGTTGTTTTGCCTGTACCGCTAAGGCCGAAGAAGATGGCTACATCGCCGTTTCTTCCAACATTGGCACTGCAATGCATACTTAACACTTGCTTGTTTTGCGGCAGAATATAATTGAGTACGGTAAAAATACCCTTCTTCATTTCGCCGGTATAACCGGTGCCCCCGATCAATATCGTTTTATGGGTAAATGAAATGATGGCAAAGTTGTGTGCTCTTGTTCCGTCTGTGGAAGGGTCTGCACTAAAGCCCGGCGCCTGCAGGATGGTCCATTCGGGCACAAAATTTTCCAAATCGTCCTCCTTTGGTCGCAGGAACATATTATATGCAAACAAATTGCTCCATGGGTTTTCGTTAATCACCCGAATGTTTAACCGGTAGGCCGGCTCCGTGCATGCATAGCAGTCACGGACCCACAGATCGTTCTTGCAGTTAAGATAGCCGAGCATTTTTTCTTTGAGTTGAAAAAAATATTTCTCGTCTATCGGCAGATTGAAATTGTTCCAATGGATATTGTTTTCGGTAATAGTGTCTCTTACGGTGAATTTGTCTTGAGGGCATCGGCCGGTGAATTCCCCGGTGTTTATGCAAAGTGCACCGCTGCTGTTGAGCACTCCTTCCTTCCTCAGCAAGGTTTGTTCGGTCAGCACATTCGGGCTAAGCTGGTAATGAACATTGTCATAATTCAATCCCAACTGCTGCAATTGCTTCTTAGGAAAATTGGTTTTTACTAAAATCATATGTAAGCTTTTTAGAGGCGACAAATATAAGCTTCATTTACTTACGATCGTTAGTTAACGGGTTGTAATATTCGTGTTTATTTAGTAAATGGGATTGATCGTTGAATCGTTTCTAAAACGAAAGCTTTTGAAAACGATTTATTTAATAATTTTCAAAGAAAGGCTTGAGGAATACTAAATATTTTCCAGGCCTGGAAATAAAGAAAATTAAGTGCACCTGTGTTACCGGCAATTGTATTTAATGGCGTCACCTGTTGCGTCGCACTCTTGTATAGCAGGGCATTTGTTGGCGGATAAACGTGTTGTTGCTGGTATGGGTTAAAGCACTAGCTCAAGACGCGTTCTGCTAACTATTTGTTAAGCTACACCACAAAGCAGGGGTGTTTATGTAATGGCAAAATTTCTGCCATCCTTTCAAAAATTTACAGATATGAAAAGGACAATTTTAGTTTTTGCAAGCGTATTGTTCATCGCGCAACTGCATGCACAGGAATTAAAACCAGTGAACAGAACGATCTCTGTATCAGGATCTGCGTCTAAAGAAGTACAACCTGATGAAATTTATGTGCAGGTTGACCTTCGTGAATACAACAAGAAAAATGGCGATAAAATAGATATTGACCAGATAAAGAATAATTTTCTCCGGGCCTGTGGCAGCATCGGCTTGAAAGAAGAAGATCTGCAGGTGCTTAGTTATAGCGGCTACAATGACAACTATTTATGGCAAAAGAAAAACAGGAAGCAAAATCCTGATATGAAAGCCGGTATAACATATTGGGTAAAAGTTAACAGCACCGGGAAACTCGACGAACTTGTTGACAAGATGGATGATGAGGCTACCCAGAATTTCGTTATTGCCAAAACCGGTTACAGTAAAATGGAAGAACTGAAAAAGGAATTAAAGATCGCGGCTATAAAAGCTGCAAAAGAAAAAGCTAACTATTTATCTGGAGCAATAGGTGAGCATGTTGGTGAGGCTGTAACAATTAATGAGCCGGGCGAAACAACGATCGGACCTGTTCCGTACGCAAACTATGCAGTAAAAATGGCAATGGCAGAGGCCAACGATGCAACTCCCGTGATGAATGTTGATTTTAAAAAAATAAAGTTGCAATTTGAGGTAAATGTTGTGTTTACCCTGAAATAAAATGGCTGTCGGCATATCCGCTTCGTTATTGCGATGGAATATTTGTGCTGTTTTAAAATGTTGATAAAACAGGGACACTTACAACGCGTATGAAGCGGCTTTTTTGCTCCATGTTGTTCTGCCGTACAAGGGTGCGACGCAATAAAAGCTGAAAGCCTTGCTGCAGTTGGGGCCATAGTTAATTAAAAATCAGATCTTGTGTTTTTGGTTGGAGATAATATTATCAAGTGTCCATTCCACTTTTTGTTCGAAGGGATGTTTGCGCACATGGCAATCTTCTTTGCTGCAAATGCTGCACGAAAAGTCGAGGCATCCGTCGGTATGTACAAAAAATTCGATGCTGTCGCCATACGCATTTTTTATAAGATCGGTAAGTGCATCAATCTCGTCATGAGCCTGGTGAACATTCATATACCAGGGCACGGTAAGATGGCAATCGATGTGCAGTACGGGGCCGAATTTGATTACGCGGAGATTGTGGAGATCTATCCAGTTTTCTTTGCGGTTGTTGTTGAGCAATACAACGATATCTTTCAATAAATCCATGTCGGCCTCGTCCATGATGCCCGCCAATGATTTCCTGATAATCTTGTAACCATTGTAAATAATTACCACACTCATGGCCAGAGCCACCGCTTTATCGAGCCAAACAAGCCCTGTGAACAACATTAGTACCAACGCTCCAATAATTATCAATGTTGACCACGTGTCTATTTTCAAATGTTTACCACTGGCCTGGAGAGCAAGAGAGTTGTTCTTTTTGCCAACTCTTACACAAAAATAGCCGGCAGCATAATTTATGACTGCAGTGACTGCCACCACGTAAAGCCCCTGGTCAAGTTGTTTAATTTCGCTTTGTTGAATAAAATTCTGAACCGTCTCGTAAAGTATAAGAAAACCTGCAGCGATGATTAATGCGCCCTCAGCTGCAGCGGAAATAAACTCCGCCTTTCCATGGCCGTAAGGATGTTCAATATCTCTCGGTTTTGCAGCAATATAAAGACTATATAGGCCAATAAATCCAGCAATAACATTCACAATACTCTCGAGGGCATCGCTAAGGATGGACAGCGAGTGCGTAAGGTAGTAGGCAATTATTTTTGCAATAAAAAGAACAATCGATAAAACGGTTATCCATTGCTGAATGTGGTAATTCTGTTTTGCTTTTTGCAAGTGGGCAATATTTTATAAAAAGAGTACAAAAATAATTGCATTATCTATAGCAAAATTCATTTCTGCAGCATTCAGGCCAAGGGTTTCCTATGCTTAAAACTTGCTAAGCAATTGGTTGGTGGAAAACATGGCATATATCCCAATAGTTGAGCCGCCGGAGAAATAGCGGGCCTTCTTTACCCTCATGTGATTAAAATTTGTTTAAAGTTGTTTAACCATCGATGCTGTATACGGCTTTTTGGTGGCAGTTTAGATTAAATTCTTTTCAAAATCCTGTCACCCAATTTGTTGCCGTTTTTTTTACATACTTTCGCGTTGTTAATATAATCCCTTATTAAACCCTTTTTGTAACACTAACCCTGTGTTTACTAAAAACGTACCCCATGAAAAAGTTAACAACTATCAGCCTGATTGCTGTTCTGTTTTTACTTTCTTGCCAAAAAACTGAACTTGTTTCTTCCAATTTTGCAACAAACGACGATGCTGTTTCAAGCATTTTGTCACCTAGAGACATGAGCTCTTTGATGCTGCCTCGGAGTGATGATTATCCCTCTATTCCTCAAGATCCCAAGAATCCCATTACTGCCGAGAAAGTGCAGCTTGGGCAATTGCTATTCCACGAATCAAGATTGGGGCAAACACCTAAACAGCAGCAAGGGCTTCATACATACTCCTGTGCTACTTGCCATCATGCGGAAGCTGGATTTCAATCAGGTATGTCGCAGGCTATCAGTGAAGGAGGAAACGGCTTCGGTGTTACCGGGGAATTGAGAATTCCTTCACCCTTATATAGTACTGCCAATCTGGATGTTCAGCCAATACGTACTCCAACAGTGCTTAACACGGCTTATTCAGAAGTTATTTTGTGGAATGGTTCGTTGGGAGGCACCGGTGTTAACCTCGGTACAGAGGCCAACTGGAAAGTCTCAGACGGTACCAATAATAATTTCCTCGGTATGCAGGGGCTTGAAGGTGGTGGCGTCGCGGCCCTTAAAAAGCACAGGCTCACACCTGACACTGTTTGGCTTGCCTCAGTTCCCGAATATAAAAACCTTTTTGATCTAGCATTTCCCGATGTGCCCGAAGCGCAGCGCGTATCCTCATTAAATGTATCGCTTGCAATGGCCGCTTACCAGCGCACACTTTTACCAAATGAAGCTCCTTTTCAAAAATATTTACAGGGAGACCCAAGAGCCATGACCGCCGACCAGGTTGCAGGTATGAATCTTTTCTTTGGCAAAGCCAAATGTGCAAAATGCCACAATGGGCCGTCTCTCGGAACTGTGCAGTTTTTTGCACTGGGAATGGCCGACATGCAACAAGGGGTTTTTGGCGCCGTTAATATTGCACCTGGAAACACCGAAAGCAAAGGACGCGGTGGCTTTACAGGCAAGGCTGCGGACCTCTATAAATTTAAAGTGCCGCAGTTATACAATCTTAAAGATGCGGGCTTTTACGGCCACGGTGGCAACTTCACATCGATTGAACAGGTTATTCGTTACATCAATACTGCAGTGCCTCAAAATGCAAATGTCCCGGCCACGCAACTGGCTAAACAATTTGTGCCTTTAAATCTTAACGACGATGAAATTGCAAAGCTGGTGGCGTTTGTAAAAGACGCATTGTACGATCCCAATCTTTCAAGATATGCTCCGGCGTCTTTGCCTTCTGGAGATTGCATTCCTAATAACGACGCCCAATCAAAAATTGATCGCGGCTGCCAATAAGATTTTTTGTCTGCTGCATCGCTTTGAGCATCGGCTGTTGTGTCACTCACTTGTACTGTAGTAGCATATTGCATCAGAAATAAAAAGCCAGAACGAAAATATTATTACCCTTATAACAAAAGCCCTCAACCTGAAAACTAAGTTTATGGAAACTGTTACAAGAAAAACAAACCGTGGAGATGCACTTCCAGTTCTACTAGTAGTGCTCTTTATATTTATTGCCACCGCTTTTCAGCCGGCCATTGCAGGAAAACGCTTTAACAATAATAAAACATACGACCTTTTGCCGGTTCATTTAACCGCCACGGGTGGTACAGCCAGCGCGGATTATTCAACACTGGGCGATGCATTTGCAGCAATCAATAACGGAACTCATTCGGGCCTTATCAATATACTTATAGATGGTAATACAAATGAAACTACTACCGCGGTACTTAACGAAAGCGGAAACGGCGGTGCATCATATTCGGCAGTTGCCATTACCCCTTCTGGAAATATTACCATTGGAGGCAATATTGCAACCGCGCTTATTCTTCTGAATGGTGCCGACAATGTTACCATCGACGGCATTAATGCTTCAGGCAACTCACTCACGATTCAAAATGCCAGCTCGGCAAATACAGCCGGAACTTCAACAATAAAATTCATCGGCGATGCCACTTCCAACAGCATTAGCAATTGCGCCATCTTAGGTTCTGCAACAGTAAACATTGCTTCCGGTGATGATGGGGCTAATGTTTGGTTTGCAACAGGTGTAACAACCGGGAATGATGATAATACAATCACCAATTGTAGTATTGGTGCTGCTGCCGGTGGGCTACCGGTAAGGCTCATTGAAAGTAAGGGTTCAACCACTTCTGCAGCTGTTAACAATAGCGGTATTACAATAGCCGACTGTAGTTTGTTTGACTGCTTCAGCGCCACCGCAATATCCCGAATGATCGACATCAACGCTGGTTCAACTGATATTGCCATAACAGGCAATAAGCTATTCCAAACAGATGTGCGCACGCAAACGGCCGGTACTGAATATCGATTCATCAGCATCAGCAATACAGCCACAGGAAATAATTTCCTTGTTGATGGTAACACCATTGGTTACAGCAATGCTGGCACTTCAGGTATATTAGCCATTAATGGCGCTGTCGGCACAAGGCTTGTCCCGATTTATATCAGTTCTGCTGCTACAACTGCATCGCTTGTTTCAAATAACAATATTACCGCTATCAGTTTTTCGGGAAGCTTGTCAGGAACACTATCAGCCGCTCCGTTTTGTGGTATTCAGGTCGCGGCCGGGCTGGTTAATATTACAGCGAATACCGTCGGCGCCTCAGGTGGCAATAATGCCATTAGCATAAATTCGTCTGCAGCGTTGGCAACCGATGCCTGCGGTATATATACATCAGCATCGGCTGCGACCAACATCTCTGGTAATGCAATCGGGTCCATCAATGCAGGCACGTCAGCAAATGCGACATTTAATTTATATGGCATCAGGGCAAATATGAATATTGCAGCAAGTGTCACCATAAATAATAATGTAATCGGCAGCAAAACAACGGCTGCGTCCTTTAATAACAGCTCTTCTTCGTCTGTGTCTGCAAGAATTGTTGCCATTCAAAATGATGCATCTTCTGTTTTTTCTATCATCGGGAATACTATTGCAAACATTTCCTCCGATGCACAAAACAGCAGCGGCAACTCACCGGCAGTCGTTGGTATAAGGCAAGCTGCAAATTCCTCAGTAACTGCCTTTACCGGAAACATCAGCAGCGACACTATCTACGCAATCGGTGCATCCGATCCTCTGGCTGGCGTAGTTGTTGCAGCCATGCATCTTACCGGTAGCACGGCTTCTGCAACAACCGTCACCGTGGCTAATAATATAATCCATACTTTAGTCAATACGTCAACCAACAGTTTTGCCGAGTTAAGGGGTATTTATATAGCAGGGGGTAAAATGACCTTCCAGAATAATATGGTGGCTATTGGTTATGATGTTTCAGGAACGTCACTTTCGAATAATCTTATCATCAACGGTATTTACGAAACCGGCGGAACGAACAATTTTTATTTCAATACAGTTTATATTGGTGGCACAGGTGTTATCGGCAACAATAAATGTTACGCGTTGCGCAGCCTCACAACAGGCGTGGCCAGGATCTATAAGAACAATATTTTCCAGAACTCCAGGTCTGGCACAGGAAAGTATTATGCAATACAGTTGTCGGGAACCGGCACCAATCCCTCAGGCCTTGTTTCCGGTAATAATAAATTTTTTGCAGATGGTACAGGAGGCGTGCTTGGAATTTATGCAGGAAGTGATAAAACATCCCTTCTAGCATGGCAGTCGGCTACCGGACAGGACGCCCAGTCAGTTTATGCCAATCCTGGCCTTAAAACACCTGCCGGTTCAGTGTCTTCGACAGATTTGCATGTAGATATCTATGCAGCCTCTTCCGAAAATGATGCGGTCGCTATTCCGGGTACATCAAACGATATCGATGGCGAATCCCGTAATGCATCAACGCCTGATATCGGCGCAGATGAGTATTCGCTAACCGCTTGCACAAATGCTAATGCCGGTGTGGTAACCGCTTCGGTAAACAGCCTGTGTAATTCTGGTTCAGCCAATCTTTCTGCTTCTGGTTTTTCCAGCGGGGCTTCTTCGTCATACACATGGGAGTATTCGTCAGATAATTTTGCTTCGGATGTTCATACGCTGGCGGCTTCATCGTTGTATTATGCGTCAGCTTCCTCCGGAACAATTAGCACAACAACCTATTACAGGCTTAAAGTTGCCTGCGCAGCAACAGCTGCAACTGGCTATTCAAATGTAGTTCCGGTTAACGTTAGTGTTATAAATGCAGATATCATTGCTTCTGCAGTGAACATATGCGCCGGCTCAAATGCAACACTCACTGAAAATGGTGGAACTGCAGTTACATGGAGCTGGAATAATGCCTCAACGGATCAAACAATAAATGTTTCTCCGGCATCTACTACTATTTACTCAGTAACTGCGACCAACGCATCAGGCTGCAGTGCAGCCTCCAGCGTAACAGTTGTTGTAAACGCTTTGCCGGGTTCTGTAAACGCATCGGCGAACGTGTCGTCAGTATGCGCTGGCAATTCTGTGAATCTTTTTGGCGACGGAAATACAGCCGGTGCAACTATCCTCAGCGAAAATTTTAACGGTGCCAGCAATGCGTGGATAAAAATCAATAATTCAGTAGGCGCAGATTTTGCAAATGCCGCATGGACATTAAGACCAGACGGGTATAGTTATGCAGGCACAAACACTACATTTCATAGCAATGATAACAGTCAGTTTTACTTAAGCAACAGTGATGAGCAGGGAGCTGGCATATCAACAGAAACCATTCTTGAGTCTCCTTCTTTCGCACTTACCGGCTATACTGATGTTAACCTGAGTTATTATCATCATTTTTCGTGGTTTAGTGCGGCAGATATTGCCAGGGTGGAAATATCTAACAATAGTGGCGCATCCTGGACAGTACTCCGTACATGGAATAGCGATCAGGGTACCGAAGCCTCATTCGCAAATGATGTTATCAATCTGAATGCCTACAAAAATCAACTGGTAAAGATTAGGTTCCGCTATAACTCAGACTTCGGCGATTATTGGGCAGTCGATAATATATCGGTAACGGGCACGCCATCTGCAAATACATTTGCATGGACTTCAACACCTGCCGGATTTACTTCTGCATTGCAAAACCCAATCAACGTTATTCCGGCAATCACTACCACTTATAAGTTGACAGTAACTTCCGGTGCCGGCTGCTCCGCCACCGCTTCAACTGAAGTTGCCGTAAATACTAACATTACTTATTACCAGGATAATGACGGGGATGGCTATGGCAACCCAAATGTTTCTGTTATCACTTGCGCAGGCGCTCCCTCTGGTTATGTAACTGACAATACAGATTGTAACGATAATGCGGTTTTGGTACATCCCGGGGCAATTGAGATCTGTGGAAATGGCATTGACGATAACTGTGATGGCCAGATAGATGAGGGTTGTAGTTTATTTACCTTTTTCCGAGACCAGGATGGGGATACCTATGGAAATGTTGCAGACTTTGTTACCAATTATACTGGTATTGCACCAACTGGTTATGTTACAAACAGCACCGACTGCAACGATAACAATGCAAATGTAAACCCCGGCGCTATCGAAATCTGTGGAAACGGCATTGACGATAACTGTAATGGCCAGGTAGATGAAGGATGCACAGTATATACTTTTTATCGCGACCAGGATGGAGATACTTATGGCAATGTGGCCGATTTTGTCACCAATTATACCGGCATAGCTCCAACAGGCTATGTATCAAATAGCACGGATTGTAATGATAACAATTCCAATGTTAATCCCGGTGCTGTTGAAATTTGTGGAAATGGTATTGACGATAACTGCAACGGGCAGATAGATGAAACAACACTACAGGCAAGCTCTTTGGCAGGCGTCATTACCTGCGTTGGCGGTACAACAACAGTTACAGTGTCGGCAACAGGTGGTTCCGGATCATATACAGGTACAGGTTTGTTCACCGTTGGGGCAGGTAGCTACAATTTCACGGTGAAAGACACCCGCAATTGCACTGCTGTAACTTCCGGCAATATCGCTGCAGGAACAGGCACAGCGCCTGCGAGACCAGCCACTATTTCAGGCACAACATTCAATCTCTGTGGTGGTGGAAACTTCACATATTCTGTAAAAGACGTGGCTACCGCTACATCATATACCTGGACGGTTCCGGCAGGTTTCTCTGTTGTTCAGAATAACGGCAGGTCGGCCATAATTGGCGTGCCCGCATCATTCAGTACGGCTCAAATATCTGTCCGGGCCAATAATAGTTGTGGATCAGGTACCAGCAGAAACGGAACACTTTACGCAGTTGCTCCCAATCCATCCTCTTCTATAAAAGGACCAACTGCGGTCACGGCAGGCCAAAGCGGCGTTACTTACAGTTTACCGGCTGCAGCAAATATCACTTTTACATGGACAGTTCCGGTAGGTTCAAGCATCACCAGCGGACAAGGCACCAACCGCATCCGCGTAAGGTTTGGAAGCACGAGCGGAAATGTTAGTGTGGTGGTGAGCAATGCCTGTGGTGTTGCCCCTACGGGCGTGTTGCCGGTTACCGTTAATGCTGCGGCGTTTGCTTACAAGCCATTAAAAGTCGAAACCGATTCAGTGCCTTATCTTAAAGCTTATCCCAATCCGGCACAGTCAATCAGCAATATTTCATTCAACAGCCCCAAGGCCGACGTAAAATACGAGCTGGTGATCACAGATATTAAAGGCCAGGCTGTACTAAAGAGAAGTGGTATAACAGTTGAAGGGGAAAACAATTTACAGATCGATGTAAGCAAATATGCCAATGCAATGTACATCGTAAGGCTCATCACCGATGCCGATGTGCGCACTATAAAATTGTATAAAGAAAAGTAAGTTCGTCACCAACTGCTACACAAAAACCTGTCATGAGTAACGGCAGGTTTTTTATTTTACCCACAAAAAAAGTTTTTTGTCCGGGCGCTGGTACAATTGGCATCGTCCCTTGCGTCGCACGCTTCAACAGAAGTGCGTGTGGCAGCTTTCTTATTGCTGGAATTGGCAGGTGTAGTTTTTTAGGCCAGTTTTTCCATCATCTTTTCCACCATTTTATAAGTGGCAGGACAGTAAGAAATGTTTTGTTGATGAACATGAATATAGTCAACCATTTTCTTTCTCACCAAATGAGGAAAACCGGCGCAGTCTGTTGGCCGCACCTCATATATGCTGCATAGGTTCGAGCTGAGATCAAGAAACTGGCAAGGTTGTTTTACATTCATCCAATCTTTGTCTTTCTTGTCATAATACAACCACTTTTCTTTAAACTCCGAAACGCTCATTTCAAGATGGGCTGAGATACGTTTGAGGTCTTTAGGCGTAAAGGTCGGCGTCATTGTTTTGCAGCAATTGGCGCATGAAAGACAATCAATTTCTTCCCATACTTGAGGGCTAACCTCTTCCGCAAGCTGGTCTAACTGGCGTGGAAATTTTCGCCCGATTTTTCCGAGATATCTTTTGAAAGTCTTTCCGTGATGTCTCACTTTTTGTTTGAACGATCTCAGGTTAACCGGCTGCATAACTGGCATGAATAAATTAGAATAATTTTTGAGTTCAGCGAAAATAACTGTTTAAATGATAGTGCCTAAAAAAAGATATGGACACATAAAATCATACAAATGCAGTCTTACAGCGATCTGCCTGCGCGGATTAACATAGCAGGTACAGCGCGAAAGTCAGGGGCTGCTAACAAAATTTTTCTGCAGTACATTTTCCTTTCAGCGATTAACTTCACATTATGTGGGATGCATACAAAAAAGGATTTAAGGCTTACCTGCAATTGGAGAAATCATTAAGTGATAATTCTGTTGAGGCCTACCTGCACGATGTTGACAAACTTACCGAATACCTGCAGGCTTCAGGCAATCTGAAAGCTCCGGAACAACTGGATTTGCTAACGCTGCAACATTTTATAAAGTGGGTAGGCGAACTTGGGATGACGCCAGCATCGCAGGCAAGAATTATTTCGGGCATTCGCGGCTTTTATAAGTATTGCCTTACAGAGCAGTTGGTGACAGCAGACCCGACAACCTTGCTTGAGGCACCAAAATTAAAACGTGCGCTGCCTGACGTACTGGCATTTGATGAGATTGAGCGTATGATTGCGGCGATCGATCTTAGCCGGCCCGATGGAGGGCGCAATAAAGCGATCATGGAAACCATGTACAGTTGCGGATTGCGTGTGAGCGAAGCGGTAAGCCTTAAAATAAGCTGTCTTTATCTTGATGTTGGCTTTATTCGGGTAATCGGTAAAGGCGATAAAGAAAGACTCGTGCCTATTGGCCAGGAGGCAATTAAACAGATCAATATTTATAAGCATAGCATTCGAGTACATCAACCGGTGCAGCCGGGATTTGGCGACATACTGTTTTTAAATTACCGTGGAAAAAGCCTTAGCCGCGTGATGATCTTTTACATCATTAAAGATCTGGCGAAAAAAGCTGGTATTACAAAGAACATCTCTCCGCACACTTTGCGACATTCTTTTGCCACACACCTGGTCGAGGGTGGCGCAGACCTTCGGGCAGTACAGGAAATGCTGGGCCATGAAAGCATTACCACTACAGAAATATACACGCACCTCGACCGTGATTTTCTACGATCTACGCTGCAACAGTTTCATCCCGCATTTAAATAAGGTGGGGATGATAAAAACATCGTTGTTCACGATAGCATATCATGAATGGATGCATCACGCCCGAATGTTTTTGCATAATTTGTGTGTGTTGGAAAATGAAATTGTTCAATCTTATTCTGCGGATGAAAGGATTGCGACGCAAGGGACGATGCCACCTGTTCAGAAGCTGGTATCAAAAAACAGCCTTTGGAACAGCAACACAATTGAACAATGCGTTTTCTTTGCATCATCTTTTAAAAGGGGAATATGTCACACGCTTCATCGTCATTTATAGCTAAGAGTACAATAAAGGCCGCCGACCTCGAACACAGGCGCAAGATCAATTTCAATATATCCAAGTACAATGCTGTAGTGCCGCAGGGCAAATTGCAGTTCAGCGATGTTTCACTGGCCCGGGAAAAGGCAAAAAATGCGAAATGGCGTGCCCTGGAAAACCTGGACAAATATCTTGAAGAGTTTGAAAAGAGAATTTCGCTTCGTGGCGCAAAAGTTATTTGGGCAGAAACGGCAGAAGATGCATTGAAAGAGATTGGCAGAATTTGTAAAGCGAAGGGGTGCAAAACTATTGTGAAAAGTAAGAGCATGGTTACCGAGGAGATTCACTTGAATGAATATCTGGAAACGATTGGTGTAGAAAGTGTAGAGACCGACCTTGGTGAATATATTCAGCAGCTTGATGGGGAACCGCCTTACCATATTGTTACGCCGGCAATGCACAAAAGCAAAGAAGATGTGGCTAAATTATTTGCAGAAAAACTGGGTGTGCAGCCCGGGTTGACGCCCGAACAACTTACACTTGTTGCAAGGCAAAAGCTGAGGGAAAAATATGTACAGGCCGAAATAGGTATTACCGGTGCCAATTTTATTGTCGCCGATATCGGTGGCATCGCCGTTACCGAAAATGAAGGCAATGCACGGCTGAGTTGCGCGTGGCCGAAGACACATATTGCAATTACCGGCATAGAAAAAGTGATTCCTTCCATGAATGATCTTGCACTGTTTTGGCCACTTCTTGCAACGTTTGGAACAGGCCAGCAGGTAACGGTTTATAATTCTATCATCAGCGGCCCGCGTCAACAGGGTGAAAGCGATGGCCCCGATGAAATGTATGTGATATTGCTCGACAACGGCAGAACAAACCTGCTTGCCAATCCGCGTGAAAGAGAAGCTCTGTACTGTATTCGTTGCGGAGCGTGTTTAAACGCGTGCCCGGTATATAAAAACATTGGTGGTCACAGTTATGAAACAACCTACAGCGGTCCGATTGGCAGTGTGATCACACCGCATCTGAAAGACATGGGCGATTACAAACACCTGAGTTATGCATCGTCGTTATGCGGCAATTGCACAGAGGTTTGTGCCGTCAAAATAAATCTTCATGAGCTGTTACTCGAAAATCGCCATGAAGCTGTGGAGCAAGGCATCAGTACATTTGCCGAAAGAGCTGCATGGAAAGTGTGGAAGCGTGCCAGCCTTAACCGTGGCATGATGAATATGGGCAGCGGCAACTTAAAGAACTGGGTAGTGAACAAAGTTTTTAAAGGATGGACAACACATAGGAGCAACCTTGATTTCAGCCAGAAGACGTTCAATGAAATGTGGAAGGAACAGGAAGGAAAATAATTTTTGTTGGCGGCTTTTTGTTTGTTGGTCATTGCCGTATGTATGGGATTGTGTCACTCACTTGTACTTCCTTATCTTTATTCATCATCTGTTGAATGAATATAATTCTCTACTCACAGCAAACAAGTAACAGGCTCTCCTATATCATTGATTTTTTCAGCCGGCGAATCAGTGATGATGCAATTATTATTACCAGCGACAGAACAACCTACATTAATGCAGATGCGGTAAAGTTCAATTATAGTGAACAGCCGATCGTCGCAAATGAAATTTGTATAAGGCCGCATGGATTGCTTTTTCAAAATAATATTCTAGTACAAAATACCAGTTGCGTTCAATGGCACAATCTTACGACGTTCTTTCAAACTGGTGGTGATCTACCCTTTGATGTATTTGCGGCGTCGTTTTATTTGATTAGTCGTTATGAAGAATACCTTCCCCATGAAAAAGATATGTATGGGAGATATGCGCATGAGAACAGCCTTGCATATAAAGAAAGATTTTTACAACTGCCTCTTATAAATATTTGGCTTACCGAATTGGTAAAAATTGTAAAGCAAAAATTTGCAACGTTTAATAGTGATCATGCATCGTTTAACTTTCTGCCAACCTATGATGTTGACATTGCATATGCTTACAAATACAAACCTGTAACAACACAACTTGCCGGCGCAGCAAAAGAATTGCTTAGCCTTAGGTGGGGTGAGTTATCAGCGCGCATGAAAGTGGCTGCAGGTAAAACCAATGATCCTTTTGATACTTATGACTGGCTTGATTCGTTTCATAAAAAATATGCATTGCAGCCGTTTTATTTTTTTCTACTTGCGGCGCGAAGAAAAGGATACGATAAAAGCATCGCCCCCTATTCCGCTGGCATGCAAAAACTGGTGAAGACAATTTCGAAAACATACGACACAGGCATTCATCCATCCTGGCAAAGCGGCGATGATTCCGGTGAACTGAAAAAGGAAATAGCTGCGCTGCAAAGCATCATGATGAAACCGGTTACAAAAAGCCGGCAGCATTATATACGAATGAACTTGCCGGAAACGTATCGGTTGCTTTTAGAAAATGGAATCAAAGAAGATCATTCCATGGGTTATGGGAGCATCAATGGATTCAGGGCTTCTGTGGCGTCGGCTTTTTATTGGTATGACCTTGGGGCAGATAAGGAAACAAAGTTGATCATTCGCCCGTTCTGTTATATGGAAGCCAACTCTTTCTTTGAGCAGCGTTATTCTGCGGAGCAGGCTGCGGAAGAATTACAAAAGTATCATGACGTGATCAAATCTGTGAATGGCGAGCTGATCACAATCTTTCACAATCATTTTATCACGCAGCAAAAGCAATGGCTGCCGTGGCGCAATATGTATGCTTCGTTTATCGCCAAAAATTTTGATTGTGGCTGCTGATTAACGAGCCAGGCGTTGAAGAGTGCGACGCAAGAAAAGTGTCCTAAAAGTAATACAGCCGGGTACAAAATCTATCCCTTCTTTACACTGTAATTGACAATGTAAACGCCTACCAGTGTTATTACAGCGCCAAATAATAAATTAAGCGTAAACGGTTCGTCAAGCAGGATGGAGCCGACAATCATCGCGATGATAGGATTTATGTATGCATACAACGACGCGATGGCGGTGGGCAAATATTTGATTGAGTAGATAAATGCCGCGAATGCAAGTACCGAACCCATGATGATGAGATAGGCAATGGCTCCCCATGTTTTGAGTGGCACATCGCTTAGTGGAATGTCGTTGTTGGTAAACCGGGCCATGGCAAAAATCATAAACGAGCTAAGGAACATTTGCCAACCCATGGCATAATAAGGATTAATGTTGTACTTGTTGCGTGACACGAAAATAGTGCCGATGCTCCAGCCGATCATTGCGATGAGCCCGTAGACAATGCCATAGATATATCCTTCGGGTTGTTCGTGAAAAGCATTTTCGTAAAACACCAATGCAACACCTGCAAAACCGATGATTAAACCGATAAAAGTGAGCGGTGTGTTTTTATGTTGCCTGAAAAAAATCAGATCAATCAGCACAACACAAATGGGTGCAAGCGCGCTGATGAGTGAGGCCAGGCCGCTGGGAATATATTTTACACTCCAGGTACTAAAACCATTTGCCAACACAAACATGAAAATAGAAAGGATAAATAACCAGCGAAATTGCTGCCATGTAGGTAATTTCTCACCGCGTATGAAATAAAAGCTAAGCAAAAGACAGCCCGCAATGAACTGTCTTAAATACGATACCTGTAAGCCCGGAACATCTTCCACTCCTATTCTGCTGGCAACCCATGTGGTGCCCCAGATAAGACTGGTAGCGGTTAATGCGAGATAGGCTTTATTTTTATTTACTGGTTGCAATAATTGATACTTCTCGGCGCATTAGTGTTTAAAATGTCTTAATCCTGTCATTACCAAAGCGAGACTGTTCTGAACGCAATATTCGATGCTGTCTTTATCGCGGATAGAACCGCCTGGCTGAATAAATGCTTCGATGCCTTCTGCATGGGCCATCTGCACACAATCGTTAAAGGGAAAAAAGGCATCGCTTGCCAGCACAGCACCATGCAGATCGAAATTGAATTGTTTCGCTTTGTCGATACTCTGACGCAGCGAATCGATGCGGCTTGTTTGTCCGCAACCTTTACCAACGAGCTGTTTGTTTCTCACTAAGGCGATCGCGTTACTCTTTAAATGTTTGCAAATTATATTGGCAAAAGCAAGGTCTTCTTTTTCTGAAGCGGTTGTTTCTCTTCCGCCAACTTCTTTCCATTCTGTATAATTGCCCTGGTCAGTATCCTGGGCCAGTATGCCATTGAGTACAGATTTAAATTGGGTCTTTGCTTTCGTGTCCTGATTTTTCAATTTCAGCAATATCCTGTTCTTTTTACTTTTTAAGATAGTGAGTGCATCTTCATCAAAAGCCGGCGCGATCAACACTTCAAAGAAAATTTCGTTGATGGCTTCGGCTGTTGCTTTGTCAATTGAGCCATTACAAACCAGTACGCCGCCAAAAGCGCTTTCGTTGTCGCCGGCAAGGGCTGTATCCCAACTGTCTTTTACTGTTGCTCTTGATGCAACACCGCAAACATTGGTGTGTTTAATAATGGCAAACGTTGTATTGTTGAATTCGTGTATCAGTTGCACTGCTGCATCAACGTCAACAAGATTGTTATACGAAAGCTCTTTTCCATTCAACTGGTCGAATACATTGGTAAGATCGCCATAGAAGGAGGCTTTTTGATGCGGATTTTCACCATAACGCATAGGTTGCTTGTGCGACAGCGGCTTCAATATTGTTCCGTTGAAATAGTTGTTGATAGCGATATCATAATTCATTACCACTTCAAAAGCCTTTGCTGCATATGCTTTGCGTTGCTCAATGAATGTTTCGCCATTTTGCGTTTGCAGTAATTCAACCAGCCCGGCATAGTCATCTTTTGCTGCGATCACTACAAGGTCGCGGAAGTTTTTCGCGGCAGCGCGAATCATAGAAGGCCCGCCGATGTCAATCTTTTCGATTATGAGTTTTTCTTCGTTTGTATTGCGCAGTGTTTCTTCAAAAGGGTAAAGGTCAACGATCACAAGGTCGATCTCTGGAATTTTATATTCCTGCATTTCTACGAGGTCTTGCGCCACATCTCGGCGGCCAAGAATACCGCCAAAAACCGCAGGATGCAAGGTTTTTACGCGCCCCCCAAGGATTGATGGGTAGGTAGTTAAATTTTCTACTGGCACACAGCCAATGCCTAGGTCTTCAATAAATTTTTGTGTGCCGCCGGTGGAGTAAATTGTAATACCCAAACGACTTAATTCTTTAACGAGTGGTTCAAGGCCATCTTTGTAAAAAACGGAAATAAGTGCAGACTGAATTTTCTTTTGCATAATGCAAATACATTTTTGATTGCCGGCTTTTGTGCTTGTGGCATCGCCTCTTGTGTCACTCACTTCGGGGTTCCGATCGCTAATCCTCAATCGTGAGCTGAAGAGTCAAGTTTCTCACAGTACAAATGTGCGACGCAACGAAGCCTGATCTGTGATACAGCAGCCGGGCTAAAAAAATTAATAAATAAAATAGCTACAGTTCCATTACATAGGCACCGTTACCGGTAGTTGAATGGAAGCGCAAATGTAGGCTGTCGCAGCCTTTTTTCCATAGACCGGTTTTCCACAGCGGGTTGCTTCCGTCGAGTACAAGTTGACTGACATTGAAAACATTGCTAAGGCGGCTTACGTTGACGGGTGGGTTTTGGGAGACGATAAGCAGATCTACGGATATTTTTGATCCATCATAATTATACGGCGGTTTAAAATTGTTGTCGATAATAATGAACCGCTTGTTGTTGATGGTCAGTAGCTTATTCACGGGCAATGATTGCGGTTGCCGGGCAGCGATGCAACGGTTAAGTACTCTTGAGGGTCTTAAATAAAAATTTACCAAAGCGCCATCTGCCGATAAAGTGCTGTCGCCGGTGAAGCGATAATAATGGCCTTCAATCAAATCGATGGCCGACATATTAGGAACATTGTAAACGAGGAGTTGCTGTTGCCCGTTGCGGCTGACAAAGTCAAGCGACAGTGCCATAGTAAACAAAGTGAAGCAGCCGCATGCAGTGACAAATGCGGGCTTTGATTTTTGTACCAACCACGTGCAAAGCGAGATAATGATGCCGTATAAAAGCCATGTTTGCAAAACGCTTAGCTGTAGGTCGCTCCATACGGCGAAAGGCAGATAATTGACACGTTCGATGAAGTTATTCATGGTGCTGATCATTGCCTGTAGCATACCGCCGAGCCATGCTGCGATTGTAGAAAATGGTGATATTATCAATAAGAGTATCTCTCCATAAAGAATAAAGCCGGAAAGTGGAACAGCAAATAAGTTCGTGATTAAAAACAAGTTTGGAAACTGGTGAAAATAATAAATTACAATTGGTATTGTTAAGACCTGAGCCGATATAGTAACTGATGTAAGCGACCAAATTTTATCCAATATTTTGTTTGGGAAAGTTAGGAGTTTGTAAACGGGCTTCATAAAGGTAACAATACTTACTACGGCTGCGTAAGAGAGCAGGAAGCCCACATCCCAAAGTGTAAATGGATTTGCTATAAGCATACAAAAGGCGGACGCCGCCAGCGTATTGTACATATTCGTTTTCCGGTTTAGTATTTCACCGAGCACAATAAAACTGAACATAACCGCCGATCGCATAATAGAAGGCGCAGCACCTGCGACCAACGTAAACATCCATAACACGCCGAGAATAGCGATTGGGCGAATAAGCTTCGTCAGGCGATATTTTTTGAAATAGGAGAATATGGCAGTAAGCATCCCGTAGATCATGCCGAGGTGAAGGCCGCTTATCGCAACAATATGTATTACGCCTGTGTTACTGTAAGCCTGTACCAGGTCTTTGTCAAGATCGAAGCGGTAACCGATCAATAAAGCTTCAGCAACGCCGAGTTCCTTTTCGGATTTTATGTTGTTTTTTAAAATGTTGAGGGTACCGTTCCTGGTGTTTATAAGCAATTGCTCAAGGCAATCTTTTTTAAGGTCAGGCAATATTTTGTAGTCTGTATTTTTCAGGTAGACCTGGGCAGTTATATCCTGGAAGAGGCAGTACCTGTTATAATCAAAAGCGCCGGGGTTGCCAGTATTCTTTATTTCCTGCAAGGGTTTGCTAAAAATTATTTGTGAGCCGTAGGTGATGTTTTTTTGAAAATTGTTTTTTTGAAAATACAGCAATATTTTACCGCTTGTTTTTTTCCAATCACCATTAATAGATACTGCGTCAACTGAACCGGTAACTTTAAAAGATTTAGGTTTTTCTTCCGGCGTTTCTTTCAATGAAACCAGGTATGCGTTTGCTTTTGGCTGAACATTGCCATACCATGAAGTTTGGTTTCTAATATCTTTAAGATAAGTTAGTGTTGAGCCTGATGTTGCTATAATTATTAAAATGAGGAAGCCTTGCAGCCAGTGGAAAGTGTACTTTTTTGTTATTGGTAGCAAAGTGAAACATGAGAGGGCGACTGAAAATATCCCAAACAAAATGAGCAGCAGTATGATTGAAAATTGTACGTACCATTCCATAACAATCCCTCCGGCCAATGCCGCCAGTATACGGACGAACGGATATTTTGACAGTGCAATTCTTGCATTCAGCGGCATAAATAAACTTAATGAACAAAACGCTAAAATGCAAGCCCCGGCATAATTTTAAATAATCAGAAGCGCGGGCTTGCACCTGGCAGCAATCTTTTTAACATTTCCGAAAGTTTTCGTATATGATAAAACTCCCTACATTTGATCTACTAAAATTTTCGTAGTAAAAAATTATAAACATGAAAAGCTTAATAAAATCTTCGCTTCTTCTGCTTTCATTGATCATCGCCTCCGCAACTGTTTTTGCACAAAGTGACAAGGTAAAACCCAAGCAGGAAGAAAAGGGAAAATCCGGTGATCTTATAATTCACAAAAAGGGCAATAGTTCAGAGAAAATGACGATTGTAATTGATGGTGATAAAGTAACGGTAAATGGTAAACCGGTTGACGAATACAAAAGCGATGATCTCGATATCATTTCAGACGATGAAATGAACTATAAAATGTCGAAAGACGTATTTGCGCTAGCAGCACCCGGCGCACCAATGGCAATGCTTGGCGATGATTTTGTCAAAGAAATTCACAGTAATAAGGCCTTTCTGGGCGTTATGACCAAAAAGACCGACAAAGGTGCACAGGTCACAGATGTAACCGAAGGCAGTGCAGCAGAAAGAGCCGGAGTAAGAGAAGATGATATTATTACCAGGGTCAATGATGAAAAGATCGAAGATGCGGATGATTTATATAAAGCAATAGGGAAATATAAACCAGAGGACAAAATAACCATTGGCATTCTGCGCGATGGCAAGGCGAGTTCTTTGACGGCCTCACTCCAGGAAAATAAGCAAGTTCAGGTATACTCATGGAAAAGAAGTGCTCCGGATAATATGAGACTTAGAACGCCAATGCCACCATCAGGTAACTGGAATTGGAACGGTGATTTTTTTAGCGATAAACCACGGCTTGGTATGCAGGTCCAGGACACGGAAGATGGGAAAGGCGTTAAGGTTTTAGAAGTGGAAGATGATGAAGCGGCCGATAAGGCGGGTTTGAAGGAAGATGATGTTATTACCACCTTTAATGGCAAGAACATTACATCAGTGGACGACATAAAAACTGAAATGAAAAATATTAAAAAAGGCAACAGTGTTCCACTAGGATATAACAGGGATGGGAAATCAATGACGGCAACCGTTAAGTTCCCCAAAGATCTCAAGACTACCGACCTCTAACATACTGCCAGGTATTTTTTTGTACTCACCGCTGTTGAAAGGCAGCGGTTTTTTTGTTGGGAAAATGATTGTGATAATCCCTTTGATCGGAATATTCAAATAATATTTTAATAACTTAAATCTTTACTTTTGCGGGCATAAGCAATATCTTAAGCAGGGATATGAAGAAGATCGAACTGGAAATAGTAGCATTGTCGCACAGTATTACTCAAACACATTCTTATGCTGTTGTTTTGGGTGAGGTAAACGGCCTTCGTCGTTTGCCTATCGTTATTGGAGGCTTTGAGGCACAGGCTATTGCGGTAGCGTTGGAGCGCATGCAGCCAAGCAGGCCTTTGACCCACGACCTTATGAAAAATTTCATGAATGCTTTTAACGTTGAATTGATGGAAATCATCATCAACGATTTGCAGGAAGGTATTTTTTATTCAAGACTTGTTTGCGTGAGTGAGCACGATACAGTAGAAATAGATAGCCGTACAAGCGACGCTCTTGCGCTGGCCGTGCGTTTCGGTTGTCCCATTTATACCTATGAGCACATCCTCGAAAGCGCGGGCATTCTAATGGAAGACAATAACAAGAAAAAGTCTGCCGAAATTCCTGTTGATGAACCTATAGGTTCGGCAAGTCATGAAGAGCTTGGGAAAATGAGCTTAGAAGAACTTAACACACTATTGAACGAAGTGCTTGACCAGGAGGATTATATCAGGGCAATTGCCATAAGAGATGAGATCAACAAACGTAAATAAGCACCGCCGCATCGAGGTATTTTAAAATCGTGTCTTGAAAATTCATCTATTCATTGCTTAGTTTTCCTAATTGTAAAATAAATCTCGGGCTCCGCATCACCGGCAAGAGAAACGATGGTTTCCATAACCTCGAAACCATATTCTATCCCATAGTTCTTCATGACGCGTTGGAGATCGTAACAGACAACAGCCATATTAATCTAACCGACGGTCCCATACAGTTTTCATCTTCCGGAATAAGCGTCGATGGAAATGCAACCGACAACATCTGTATCAAGGCATACAAGCTTATTCATAATAATTATCCGCATTTACTTCCGGTAAAAATGCACTTGCACAAGTCTATTCCCATTGGCGCAGGCCTCGGGGGCGGAAGTTCGGACGGTGCCTTTGTTTTAAAACTGCTCAACGCTAAATATAATCTTGGTTTGTCGGTTTCCCAGCTTGTTTACTATGCACTACAGTTAGGAAGCGACTGCCCTTTTTTCATTATAAACAAACCTGTTATTGCAACAGGCAGGGGTGAAATAATGAAAGAAGTGAATATCAATTTGTCGACATATAAACTGGTTATTGTAAATCCACGGGTGCATATCAACACTGGTTGGGCTTTTGCTCAACTTGACGTTTATAGCGAGCCCAACTCCATAGAAAATGTGATTAACAAGCCCCTGAAAGAATGGAAAGATCAATTGATCAACGACTTTGAAGCACCGGTTCTGCAGCACTATCCGGCCTTACGCACCATAAAGGATGGACTTTATCAAATGGGTGCACTGTACGCTTCTATGAGTGGCAGCGGCAGTACTTTTTACGGAATTTTTGAAAACACAAGCCTGCCCAATCTCTCCGTTTTTCCTGCAAACTACCTCGTTAAAACAGTTGCTTTTCTTTAGTTGTATCCGTGCTTTTGGTACCGTGGCATCTTCTCTTGCGTCGCACGCTTGTGCGCCTGAAACTTTTATCACCATCGCACACGAGGTGGCTCTCAGCGAATTGAGTTTCGAAATTTGTAAAGCAATCCGATTGAAATATGCGCCTTCCTATTTTAAATATTGCTATCATTACACTTCAGTTCTAATGCTATATTTTCTATGAAAAGAATTTCAACAATATTTCTTCAGGTGGTCATTGTGCTTGTCGGCATTGTAGTACTTGCCATTCTTATTCGGGTTCCCCAGACAGAGGGAAGAGCCAAGAATTTAGACTTGTTCAGTATTTATGCAGATCCTTTCATTCTGTACGGATATGCAGCGTCAGTTCCTTTTTTTGTTGCGCTGTATAAAGCTTTCAAATTACTTGGTTATATCGGGCAAAACAGGTTATTCTCACCAAATGCCGTCAAGGCTTTAAAGAGTATAAAGTACGCTGCAATTCTGCTAAGTATTTTAATCGTGGTGGCTGGTTTATACATAAAAATATACCATAATAAAGACGATGATCCCGCTGGTTTTCTTGCTATTTGCATCGTTACTACTTTTATTGCAGTCGCGGTTGCTACCGCAGCAGCAATATTTGGGAAAATCTTGCAGAATGCCATAAACAATAAGTCCGAAAATGGCGTAACAATCTAGGCCATGTCAATCATTGCCAGCCGGGCGATATTTTGGAATGTGTAAGGGAGAAGAAGGAACGGCTTTATACATATGAATAACGCTTCGTTATTTATATATTGACGCACACTAACTTAACGGTCATCAGACAGACAATAACAAATGATCTTACTATAAAATCTGCAACTATATGAGAAAAATTATCTCGTTTATGCACATCTCGCTCGATGGGTTTGTGGCTGGGCCTAACGGGGAAATGAATTGGATTAAAGTAAATGAAGAAATTTTTGATCATGTCGGCAAGCGAATAGGCCAGACCGACACAGCATTATACGGACGCGTCACTTACCAGATGATGGAAAGTTACTGGCCCGGCGCAGGAGAAAAGCCATCTGCCAGCAGGCACGATGTTGCACACTCGAAGTGGTATAATAAAGCTCACAAAATCGTTTTATCGAAAACAATAAGCGGGGAGGGTTTAACCAACACGAATATTATTGGTAACAACCTTTCAGAAAGCATAAACGAAATAAAACAACAACCGGGCAGCGACATTTTACTTTTTGGAAGCCCTACTGCAACCCATTCACTTATTCAACTAAACCTCATCGATGGTTATTGGTTATTTGTAAACCCGGTAATTCTTGGGCGTGGCATTCCATTGTTTACAGATATCAAAGAAAAAGTCAATTTAAAGCTGTTGAATACCCACCAATTTACTTGCGGAGTAACCGAACTCGATTATACAAACGACCGGTAACGCCAACGGTCAACCATTGATGGGATGCAAGGCAAGCACTTTTGTTTTTTTATTTACCCGGTTGTGGTATTTCTCTTCAGCTATGGTTGTGCCACTCACTTGTACGGTTGGTAGTGCTATTAGCAGGGCAGCCCAACTTATGACAAAAATACTGTTTGTAAGGCTTAAGTGCGTTGATGCGTAACGTTATGGCGTACAGTTGTGCGACGCAAGTAAAGCTAAACAGCGGCGATGGTGCCGGCAACAAAAGATGTTACAAGTTCTCGATCCATGCTTTAAAACTGGAAGTGTTTTCCTGGCTAATTACAATGCTTTCGCTTACAGGTATACTTAACTCTACCTCGAGCTTAACACGGTCCAGCGGTTTATATTTTTTAATAAAGTTGATGTTGATAATATACTTCCTGTTGGCGCGGTAAAAGATTTTTTTATTTAACTGGGTAAAAAGGTCAGTAAGATTCTCTGCATGGGCCATATATTTTTTACCGTCCTTGTCAACAAGAAAAACGAGTTTGTGTTCCGTGTAAAAATAGGCCACGTCTTCTGTTTTCATGCTTTGAAACTCGATTCCTTTGCGCACCACAATGCGATCTTTGAACACTGCATTTTTATCTGAAGTATTGTTGTTTAGCAACTGCAGGTAGTTCAACGCGAAATGTTGTTTAAGATTTTTTAGTTTGGTAATAGCATGTTTAAGCTTGTCGGTGCTTACTGGTTTAAGCAAATAATCTATACTGTTATACTCAAAGCTGTTCAATAGGTATTTATCGTACGCAGTGGTAAATACAACAGGTGTGTTGATCTTCACCTGCCTGAAAATATTGAACGACAAGCCATCGGGCAAATGAATGTCGAGGAAAATAAGATCCGACGCATTTTCGCTGTTGGAGAACCAGCGAATACTGTCTTCAACTGAACGAAGCACAGCCACAACATTGTAATCGTCATTTATGCTTTCCAGTTCAGTCACAAGATTTTCAATAGCAGGTTGCTCGTCTTCAATAATTACCACATTTGTCATGGCCTACGATTTTAGCATGGGAATTTTTACAGCGAATTCACTGTTGTCCCGGTTAATAATAATATTCTTACCCGTAATAAGCCTTGATCTTTCTTTCAGGTTCTCCAGCCCAATACCGGATGTTGGTTCAGCAAATAGCTTTGGCCGCATAAGATTTTTCACAGTAACATGTCCACCCTGTATGTTGATGTTGATCACAAGTGGCTCCTTTTTTGAGAAGTCGTTATGCTTTATCGCATTTTCGATCAGTATCTGCAGCGATGCGGGGATTACTAAAAAATGCTCTGCCTTTAATTCAGGTATTTCAATAAGCAGTTTAACAGCCTGCTCGTACCTGATGTTGATGAGATAAAAATAGTTGCTTACAAATTCCAGTTCTTCTTTCAGGAATACAAGGTCCTGGTCTTTGTAAACAAGAATATAGCGATATACTTTGGCTAGAGTATCGTTGTATGTTTTTGCAGTATCTGGTTTGCTTGATATTAGATAAGATAGTGTATTCAGCGAATTGAACATAAAATGCGGATCTATCTGCGACTTTAATGCTGCGAGTTCTGCCTGTATTTTTTCCATTTCAAGCAACTTTACTTTTAGCATGCTATCTTCCATTTCCTGCCGCAAAAAGACGATCTCGTAAACGGTGTTGATCAATGCTACGCAGAACAATACATAATAAGTGCAGTGCAATATGTTGACCCAGTTAACGGTGAGCCTGAAAACAATATACCAGCCGGTAAGCAATACGAAGGTCACTATAGCCGTGTACACGAAGTCTGTTGCGAAGTAAAGTAGCAATTTGTTGTAATAACCTTTTGCGTATTGGTCGTTTGGTCTTCTAAGGTGATTTAACAGTAGCATGTTCCCCTTCCAGATAGCGTAGGAAATAAAAATGAACCAAGTGTAGGAAAGAGCCTGTTGCAGCCAGGTGAACGATATGTTTTGAAGTAAGCCAGTGATGTTGGGTATAACTATCCCGAGCACCGGAACTACTATTAAAAGAAAGAACCGATTTACTTTTTCAAGCGGTGATCTGTTAAGGGTAAGTTCAGCCATGGTGATTTTAAGTATTGTGAAATCGTTCAGATAAATGCTGTGTTACTGTACGCATGAATAGCAAGCCGTTGTTACGAATGTTGAAAACCTCTGAGCCCCTTCTGAATCACGCTACGGTATTTTTCAGAAACGGTTCAGCCATAAAATTTCATGACCCAGTAACAAACACACACATGACAGCAACAATAAGAGTGCCTGAAAGAGCTTTTAGTTGCTGCATTTGTCAATTCATTTTACCGTTTGTACATATGAAGGAGCGAAAGCATTGAAACCGCGCTTTTGGCAGTAAAAAACATTCATCATGCTTCAGTGGCTGATAGTCATTGCCCGGTAATTATATCAACTGTGGTGTAATGCGGGCCCGGTATTTTTATTGCACAATTTTTCTCATGTGCAAGAAACACATAAAAGCGAGTGGTTTCCACTACACGCTTTTTTTTATGCACCAAGGCGCATACCCAGGTTGATGTTCAATTCGATTTCGAGCCTGTCCGTTTCCAATTGTTTTTTTAAGGCGAAACCACCAGGATAAAGCAGTTTTAAACGTTGTTCGGTCAAAAGCAGGTTATTGTTCTTTTCACCGAGCAGGGTAGAGGTTTCCGGCGGTTTGCTACTGCATATTTTTACCTGCACTTCATTGTTTTTGATGTTGATCTCTGTATTCAACCAAGGATCTTTCACGGTGCGGCCACCTAGGCTGCTCATTACATATTCAGCAATAGGTATTAACACATATGGTGTAACGTGCTTGTTAACGGTGCTGCCATTACAACTGAAGTGGGTGCGTATGGCATAGTCGTAGGAAATTTTTTCGAGTTCGATGTATTCTTTTAAAGAATCAATTTCTTTTTGCAGCGGAAGAATATTTTGCTTGGCATCGTTGCTTGTATAGAGAATAAGGTCGTTGATTTTTTTAATGCTTTCTGCCGTATCGATATTCTTTTCCTGCGTAAGGGAATAAAGCCTGTTAAGTGCATTGAATAAAAATGTTGGTTTAATGGCATCGCCGGCATTGGCTTCAACGGTTTCAAGTAAGCGGGCTTTTTCACTGCTCAATAATTCGGCTTCTTTTTGCTTTACCGCAAACATCTTCCCAAACTTTATGGCGATGGCGAAACCTCCTTCTGTGTTAAGAGAGCCTACACATTCAAGAGCGCCAAGAAAAAGCGAGCTCTTTTGCACAAGCGGACTTAGGCCCAGCCATGTTCTGTATGCAGAGACCACGGAATAAAAATATACTGTTTGTAAAGTTCCGGCTGCAAATACAAGTACGATCCAGCCAATTACAAACGCGGCGTACCGGCCCTTCAAAAAAAAATGCGGCAGCAGAAAATAAATAACAGAGTAGCAAAACGCAATGTCGATAGGGACTTGTATCAGCATTGATCCAATAGCAATAGGGAAGTATGCAAAGAAATCCTTATGCCACATTTCATACATGCGATAGGTTTCTATAAATGCGAAAAAGCAAATCCATAGCAGCCAGAAAAAAACATGGCGTGTAATCCTGTAAAGCGGACTGTTCGAGAAGACCAGTGAATAAAAGATATTCATGTGTGCATTATGTAACTTCTGTTGCTTTCCTGTATGCGGATTATAAGACGCTATATTCTGCCGCTTTCATTCCAGCAGTTGTATCGGCGTACAACTAACAATTTTTTTATGATTTTTTGAGAACTTTTTTCCTCAAGCATGATTAATAGATGCCGAATTCTTTGTTGCAAGCAACGGCTATTCACTTTTTGCTGACTTCCGGACTGATTGCACAAGTGTGCGACGCAAGGAACGATGAGGTTTGTTGCGAATGCCTGGCTCCAAAAAATCACCATGACAAAGGATAGTTTTTGTGAGAAACCGATGCTGTAATTTTGCCGAAACGATCGTGTTATGCGTAGCGCTTTTTTATTCATCATAAACCTGTTGGCCGTGACAGCTATCAATGCACAAAACCCCATCTGGAAATTTGAAAATTTTACGGTTTATGCTGATAGCATTGTTCAACAAAATAAGTATAAGGCAATGGCTGTATCTTCAAAAGAAATAAACTCGGACTATAAAAGCCCGGCAAACGCATTCAAGAGCCCGCAAATAACCTTTAAGTTTAGTATTAATGGGAAGGACAATGAAATGGCGCCCGGGAAAGACCATCATTTCAACTATCTATCCGCCACTGGCAATACGGAGACGCCTGTGATAAAATTCGGTGAGCAGTTCAATGATAGCTCAAAAGTGGCCGACAATATTTTTCTTCCTGCCAATGCAAAACTGAAAATAAGGCTTGATATGCGTGCTGTGCTGGCTGCACTTAACAAACAGGGTTATTTTACCACTTACAAAGGCGATAAGATATACAAAGAAGATTTTAAAGGTGTGTATGTTGCCGGCAATTCATCACCGCTGATCTGGGATTTTGATAACCTTGTTAATCACCCGCAACTTCAATTAAAAGATGTTGACGGTGATGGGATTTATGAGACCGATCTCGTGATGAATGCATATGATGAAAAAAGCCAGACTGCTGCAAACTGGAGACTGACAAAAGACATTACCGGATTTCCGCAATACAAATCGGCTTATCCTATTTCGGATGCATTGTATAACATGTCAATTGAAGAAATGATAAAAGCTGTTGAGCAAGACAGCACTTTCAGGACCGGTAAAGAATGGGCTGGGGTTTGGACGAGAGATATCAGCTACAGCATTATCCTTTCTATGGCACACCTGCAACCAAAGGTTGCAAAAAACAGCCTATTGCGAAAAGTGAATAAGAATGGCAGAATCATCCAGGATACAGGTACAGGAGGCGCGTGGCCTTGCTCAACTGACCGAATGATCTGGGCCGTTGCCGCATGGGAATTGTATAAAGTAACCGGCGATAAAGACTGGCTGCAGCAAGCTTATATGATTATCAAAAACTCCATTGACGATGATCTTAATAGTGTATACGATAGGGAAACAGGGTTAGTAAAAGGTGAATCTTCTTTTCTCGACTGGCGCGAAGAAACCTATCCAAAATGGATGCAGCCCGCAGATATTTTCGAAAGCGAATGCCTTGGCACCAACGCAGTTCATTACGAAGCCAATATGGTTTTGGCCAACATGGCAACTCTATTGAAACAAGAAAAAACTGCAGGCAAATACAGCCAAAATGCTGAACGAATAAAAGCTGGCATCAATAAATATTTGTGGATCCCGTCAAAGGGTTATTACGGGCAGTTTTTGTATGGAAGAAATTATAAAATATTATCAGAACGTTCAGAGGCATTGGGCGAAGCACTGTGTGTTATTTTTGGCATTGCAGGTGAAGAAAGGCAAAAACAAATACTGCAAAATACGCCTGTAACTGCTTTTGGCATTCCTTGCATTTTTCCCAATATACCGGGCATTCCGCCATATCATAATAATGCAGTTTGGCCATTTGTGCAAACTTACTGGCTTTGGGCAGCAGCAAAAGCTGGTAGCGAAACTTCGGCCATGCAAAGCATTGCTGCGATTTATCGGCCAGCCGCAATGTTTCTTACAAACAAAGAAAATTTTGTAGCGCAGGATGGTGATTTTGCTGGTACGCAAATTAACTCGAGCAATATGTTGTGGAGCCTTTCCGGTAACATAAGCATTGTTCATAAAGTGCTTTTCGGAATAAAGTTCAATGCAGGCGATTTATCTTTTCAGCCATTTGTACCAAAAGTTTTGGAGGGCAAGCGAAGCCTCGATAATTTTAGCTACCGAAATGCAATACTTGATATAGCAATGGAAGGGTACGGCAATAAAATAAAATCATTTTGGCTCGACGGAAAAACGGTTGCAGACGCATCCATCCCTTCTACACTTATCGGGAGACATACCGTAAAAATCGTTCTCGCAAACAATGTGCTGCCCGAAGACAGGACGAATCTTGTAGATAATAGTTTTACTCCAGCCGCACCTGTTGTTAACAAACAGGGCAATCTTTATTCATGGCAGGCTATTCCCTCTGCTGTTAACTATAAAGTTTTGAAAAATGGCGAGTTGATGCTTACCACAAAAGAAACAAATGTTACCCTTGCCGGCGATGCTTACGCCGAATACCACGTAATAGCCGTTGATAAAAACAATGTGGAGTCTTTTGCTTCCGAGCCGGTAACCACAGTTGTAAAAGGCATGTTGCAGGAATACCAGCTCGAAATGTTTGCAGCAAAATCCGGTGCGGCTTACAAAGGATTTAGCGGCGATGGTTTTGTTGAAGTTGCTAAACAGATAAATACAAACATTATTATTCCGGTAACGGTTAGCGAAACTGGTTTATATGCAATTGATTTTCGTTACGCCAATGGCAATGGCCCCACAAACACAGAAAACAAATGTGCCATCCGCACGATAAAGATCGATGCGGTTTATGCCGGAACTTTTGTTTTCCCACAGCGTGGGCGCGATGAGTGGAGCAACTGGGGCTTTAGCAATTCAATACAAACCCGGCTAACAAAAGGAACACATAATATTACGCTTAGCTTTGAACCGTTCAATGAGAATATGAACGAGGTTGTTAACCAGGCAATGCTTGATTACATGAGGGTGATAAAATTGAAATAACTTTTTTGTGGGCCAGGCTACTGAGCAGTCATTGGGCTTCTGTTGCGTCGCACACTTCGGCTGTTGCAACGCCTCTGAGCCATATTTCCCCTGAGGCTTGTAAACTCATGTAATGGTATGTTTAGGCCGCGCAATTTAGCGGTAGTTTATTTACACGAAGTTTATCGCCTTTCATTTATTTTTGCTGCCGTAAAATTATTACCCGCTGTATTAGTTTTAAACTGATTCAACATGAGTGGCAAAAAATTATTTGCAGTGTTTTCATTGTTGTCCTGCCTGGTAATTGCGTGCGAAATGGTGTCGCCTTATGGATCATCTGCGTTTAAAGAAAAATTGAACGGCCATGCTGCAAAACTCATGGATTCTACCTGGTATCTCAGCAATGACTCGGCAGGTACGCCAAAGCCCGGCTATCTTGTAAAAGTTTATGCGTTCAATATGGAAGGTGCGGTAACCGGCTGGGCCTTGCATGCACCCGATGTTAAAGACACAAATGCTGCCGATATGTCGCTGCTCGATGTACAGGGCAAATTCAATGAAGATCTTTTGTTGCAAAGAGACGGCCGCCTCGGCATAAAAATGAAAGACCAGGCAAATGGCAATACCGGCATGATGGGTGAATCTTTTGCAATAGATACAAACGGTAAGTCTTACAAACGATATAGCCGAAAATTTGATAAAGATTTTAACCTGCTCGAAATAGAACAGTTCAATCCTGACTCAAACTTGGCTGATAAATACAGCTTCAGCTATGATAACTCCAGGCAATTAACGGAGAGCCGGCAGTACGACTCAAAGAGGAATGTTGTAAAACTGATTAAATACACTTACGACGACAACGGCTCTGAAGTTGGCTATACAGTGTATGATGGAGCCAACCGCTTACTTGATGAATATGTTTTTACCTACAGCGACCACGATGAAACAGGCAACTGGCGCAAACGGAATTGCTACAAAAACAATAAGCCCTTTGCCATTACTCAGCGTACACTTGCCTATTACGATTAGCCATTTGCATTGAAAAAATGCGGCGCGCCAGCCGGAACCTACGTCTATTCGTGGAGCATTGCTTAAAGGTTAAAGGGCCACGTTGTTTGTTGACTATGGCGATGGAGCAAAAGTGTGCGACGCAACAGTTGTTGGCATAATAGCTACAGCCTGGTCACAAATAATTCTTTTACTTCATAACAGTGCATGATGGTTGGTTGGCGCTTATGCTTTACATTTAAAGCCTTAATTTTTAACAGCCACTGCCATGAAAAAGTTTCTTTCTACATTCGTTTTAATCATTTTTGGTTCCTCTCTTTTTGCACAGCTTAAAGTGCAGAATCTTGTTACAGAGCATTTGGTAAATCCTGTTGGCATTGGCGTTGCCCAGCCTCGGTTTGGCTGGCAGCTTTCTTCAGACAAAAAAAGTGTAAGCCAGGCTGGGTACGAAATCATTGTTAGTTCTTCCTCTTCGAAAGCGGCGATATGGAAAAGCGGTAAGGTGTTGTCTGATTCCTCAGTAGATGTTGTATACCAAGGCGCGCCATTGCAAAGCGGCACGAGGTATAGCTGGCAGGTACGTGTGTGGGACAATAGTGGCGCAGCAAGTGCATGGAGCGAAGCTGCGATCTTTCAAACGGCGTTATTCTACGATGCAGACGGCAAAGCAAAATGGATTGAGCCTGGCTTTACGGAGGATCCTGTGAACAGGCCGGCTGTTATGTTTCGCCGGAAATTCGATATCAGCAAAAAAATAAAATCGGCCACGCTTTATGTTACAGCGCATGGTATGTACGAAATTCAACTGAATGGAAAAAGGGTGGGCGACGCTTACCTCGCACCAGGATGGACAAGCTATAACAAACGCCTTCAATACCAGGAATATGATGTTACTGCCATGCTTAACAGCGGCGGTAATGCAGTTGGCGCAATGGTAGGCAGCGGATGGTATCGCGGTTATCTTGCATGGGAAAATAACAAGGATGTTTACGGTAAAACGCTTGGCCTGTTGGTACAGCTTGATATAACCTACAGCAATGGGTCAAAAGAATCGGTTATTTCGGATGATAGCTGGAAGTCTTCAACTGGCCCCATTACAAATGTGGAAATCTACCATGGCGAAAGATATGATGCAAGATTAGAAAAAGCCGGTTGGGCAACTGCCTCTTATGATGACTCGAAATGGAGCGGGGTTACGGTGCCCCCATCAACATATGATAATTTGGTGGCAGCAGAAAATGAGCCAATAACAAAGCAGGGAACGTTTACTGCCACAAAAGTGATTACAACACCTTCCGGCGAAAAAGTGCTTGACTTTGGTCAAAACCTTGTTGGCTGGGTAGTAGTGAAAGCAACTGGCAAAGCAGGCGATTCCATCGTGATCAAACATGCTGAAGTACTGGATAAGAATGGCAACTTTTATACCGATAACCTTCGTGCTGCGAAGGCAACCGCTACCTATATCCTGAAAGGCGGAGGTGAAGAAATTTTTGAACCACACTTCACTTTTTATGGTTTTCGGTTTATCAAGATTGAAAACTACCCCGGTGAAATAAAACCCGAAAATTTTACGGCAGTTGTTTTACATTCCGATATGAAGCAAACCGGTGAATTTAGCTGTTCTAACCCACTTATTAACCAACTCCAACATAATATCCAGTGGGGACAACGTGGCAACTTCCTCGATGTGCCAACTGACTGCCCTCAGCGTGATGAACGCCTCGGCTGGACCGGCGATGCACAGGCATTCTCCCGTACTGCAACTTTTAATTTTGGCGTAAATAGTTTCTTCTCCAAATGGCTGAAAGATGTTGCGGCAGACCAACTGCCAAATGGCAGCGTCCCTTTTGTAGTTCCGAATGTACTTGGAGCGAATGCAAGTGGTTCAACGGGGTGGGCAGATTGTGCAACCATTATTCCATGGAACATGTATCTCGCTTACGGCGATAAAGAAGTACTGGAGCATCAATATGCCAGTATGAAATCGTGGGTAAAATACATGATCGATCATAGCAACAATTATTTATGGAACAGCGGCTTTCATTTTGGTGACTGGCTGTTTTACCGGCCGTTTGACGACAATGATGGAAGATCTGCAGTAACCGATAAATACATGATTGCGCAGTGCTTTTATGCCAACTCTGTTCAGCTGCTGATCAATGCTGCAAACGTGTTGGGTAATAAAGCCGACTCCGCCACTTTTACTGCAGTGCTGCAAAACATAAAGGCTGCGTTCATGAAAGAGTATGTAACGCCCAATGGGCGGTTAATTTCTGGTACGCAAACCGCTTATGTGCTCGCCTTAAATTTTGATATGTTCCCCGAAAACCTGCGTAAGCAGGCTGCTGCAAGGCTCGCAGAAAATGTCGCCAGCTACGATAACCACCTCACAACGGGTTTCCTGGGCACACCTTATTTGTGTCATGTGCTCACACGTTTTGGCTATACCGACCTTGCGTACAAATTGCTGTTGCAGCAGGATTATCCATCTTGGTTATATCCAGTGAAAATGGGGGCCACAACCATCTGGGAAAGATGGGATGGCCAAAAACCAGACAGCAGTTTTCAAACGCCGGGTATGAACTCATTTAATCACTATGCATACGGCGCCATCGGCGATTGGATGTATCGTATAATGGTAGGGATCGATACTTATGAAGATGGGGTTGGATATAAACATAGCCGCATCAAGCCACATGTTGGCGGGGGGCTCAGTAATGCATCGGCAAGTCTTCAGACTTACTACGGCAAACTCAGCAGCGGCTGGAAACTGGAGAATGGTAAATTTTCTTTAGATGTTGAAATTCCCGCCAACACAACGGCCACGGTTTATGTTCCAGCGAAATCTGCCGACGCAGTAAAAGAAAGCGGCATTGCATTATCTTCACTAAACGATATTAAAGTGAGCGGCACGGAGGAAGGTTATGTAGTGTTGCAGGTGGGCTCTGGCAAATATCATTTTACTGCAGATTAAAATTCGTGCATATACCCAAAGCCTGTCGCGCCGTTTGGCCGGCAGGTTTTTTATTTTGGTACCGGCTGAAGTACAGGTGGCGTCGCCTGTTGTGTCACTCACTTCAGCGTACGTAACATTGTCATCGGCGGTTGCTGATTGTTGACCGAACGTACAAGAGTGCGACGCAACAACTGATGCTATGAAAGGCGAATGCAAGGCTCATTATTCTTCGATTGCATTAACAACTATAGTCAAAGTTTGATAAGCGTTTTATTTACAATTGCGTAAACGGCATCCTGCTTTTTGGGTTTAATGATGACGTAGCCCGTGAATTGGCTGAATGCGGGCAACACGGCGCCTCCGCCGGAAAAATGAAAACAGGGAAAACTAAGCGACTGCCTGCTTCCGCTGCTGATGCGGATGCCGGGATGCACGTGACCAGAAAAACAATACAACATTTCTTCGGTTTCGCTGATTGCTGCTTCGGCAGGATCGTGCACAAAACTAAAACTGCCAACCCGCAACCGCGAACTGTTAAGCTTTATGCTGTTTTGGCTGTACCAGTCGTTATGCAGTATATCATGATTGCCTTTCACCAACTCAATGTTTAGTTGAAAAAGGTCGTTCCGCCAGCGTGTAAAAAAATCCATTTCCTTATTCTCGCGGCTATGAAACATATCGCCGACGATGATCAGTTGCTCTGGTTTGTGGTATTGAATAAGGGCAAAAAGGCGTTGAAGATCTTCTTTGTAAACGGCTTGTGGCACGGCAATACCCGATTTCCTGAAATGGCCGGTTTTGCCCAGGTGCAGATCGGCAATGATGAGTGAATTTTGCTGCTCCCAGTAAACCGCTCTTTCGGGTAATAGCCAGAAAGTATCCCCATTAATATCGTGATAAACGGGCGCCAATTTTTTTGAAGGCAAATATAGAAGAAGCTGTTTTGTGGCACACGGATTTGTTATTGGATATGTTGGCAGCAGCTTATTGCCGACATAACCGAACGTTTGTTTGTAGAATTTATCTAAAAATTTTATAAATACTTGAATTTTATTCAACGTTTTGGGCTTTGCCTCAAAATAAAAAGGGAACAATTGTGTCCCTTTCACTTAAATTCTCGAATTTTGCGTCCTGATTTTTTAATACCTGCGAATCATTTTTAAATACCTGAAATAATGAGTAATACCGCCAGCACCCTGTTTGATAAAGTGTGGGACAGTCACGTAGTAAGAAAGATCGAAGACGGCCCAGACGTTTTATTTATCGACAGGCATTTTATCCATGAAGTTACCAGCCCGGTTGCTTTTCTTGGATTGCAAAGCAGGGGCATAGGGGTTATGTTCCCCAACCGCACGTTTGCAACAGCCGATCATAATACACCCACTATTAACCAGCATATGCCAGTAGCAGATCCACTCTCGGCAAACCAGTTGAAAGCGTTGGAAACGAATGCCACCAAATACGGCATTTCGCATTGGGGTTTGGGAAATCCGAAAAATGGCATTGTGCATGTGGTTGGTCCCGAGAATGGCATTACACTACCCGGTATGACCATCGTTTGCGGCGACTCACATACATCCACGCATGGCGCTTTTGGAGCAATCGCTTTTGGTATTGGAACTTCAGAAGTGGAAATGGTGCTATCGTCGCAGTGCATTATGCAGCCGAAACCAAAGAAAATGCGCATTAATGTAAATGGTCAACTCAATAAGGCCGTGTTACCTAAGGACGTAGTGCTTTACATTATTTCACAGCTTACCGCTGCTGGCGCAACCGGGTATTTCGTGGAATTCGCCGGTGAGGTTTTCCGCAATATGAGCATGGAAGGCCGTATGACTGTCTGTAACATGAGCATTGAAATGGGTGCTCGTGGTGGAATGATCGCCCCTGACGAAACAACGTTTAATTATATCAATGGCCGTGAAAAAGCTCCAAAAGCTGAGGCCTGGGAAAAAGCATTGGCTTACTGGAAAACGCTGAAAACAGACGAAGGTGCATCTTTCGATATGGAATACACGTTCGATGCTGCTGACATTGAGCCGATGATCACTTACGGTACAAATCCGGGCATGGGCATCGGCATTAGCCAGCATATCCCTAAAGCTGAATCACTGAAAGGCGGTAAAGCTTCTTATGACAAATCGCTTAACTACATGGGCTTTCACGAAGAAGATGCAATGATCGGTAAGAAGGTAGATTATGTTTTTATTGGTAGTTGTACGAATGGCCGCATTGAAGATTTCCGCGCTTTTGCTTCTGTTGTAAAAGGCCGTAAAAAAGCCGATCACGTTACTGCCTGGATCGTTCCGGGTTCTCATATCGTTGAGCAGCAAATCAAAGAAGAAGGCATTCTAGATATACTTACAGAAGCAGGTTTCCAGTTGCGTCAGCCCGGATGCTCTGCGTGTCTCGCCATGAACGATGATAAAATTCCTGCGGGCAAATATGCAGTAAGCACCAGTAACAGGAACTTCGAAGGCCGCCAGGGACCCGGCGCTAGAACAATGCTTGCCAGCCCGCTGGTGGCAGCAGCAGCCGCTGTAACGGGTGTGGTAACAGATCCAAGAGAACTGTTATAAGAATGTCAGGGCTCAAAAAGCAATAAACAAATTTCAAGTATTAAAAATAAAGCCCGCAGCTGATGGCTTGCGGCTAAAAGCTAAAAATATGGCTTACGACAAATTCACGGTATTAACAAGTTCAGCAGTACCACTGCCAATTGAAAACGTTGATACAGATCAAATCATTCCTGCGCGTTTTTTGAAGGCCACCGAACGTAAGGGTTTTGGCGACAATCTTTTCCGCGACTGGCGTTACAATAGCGATGATTCTCCCAAGCAGGACTTCGTTTTAAATAACCCCATTTACTCGGGTAAAATCCTCGTTGCAGGCAGAAATTTTGGAAGCGGCAGCAGTCGTGAACACGCTGCCTGGGCAATCTACGATTATGGTTTCCGGTGCGTAGTTTCAAGTTTTTTTGCCGATATTTTTAAAGGCAATTCACTCAACATAGGCATACTGCCGGTAACAGTGAGCGAGGCTTTTCTTGATAAGATATTTACTGCAATTGAAGCCGATCCTAACGCTCAACTGGAAGTAAATCTGCCGGCGCAAACGATCACCATTATTGCAACCGGCGAGAACGAGTCATTTGCCATTAACGGTTACAAAAAACACAACATGATCAATGGCTTTGATGATATCGATTATTTGCAGGCGATGAAAGAAGAAATAGGCACATACGCAGCTACAAGTGCGTATTAAGCGAAATTGATTTGTTGTAGCCCGGCATTTGTTCTTTGTAGCATCGTTCCTTGCGTCGCACTCTTGTACAGTGTAACACGAATCGTCCATCGAGAACCAGTATTGGTTTAATTAACGATTCGCGATATCCGGTTAATGGACAGAAAGTACAAGTAGTTGATGCCGGATAAGCCGGCACTATACTACAGCAGGCGATGAGCAACGGTAGAACCTGGCAACAAAAAATGCAATCAAAAAGTTCGAATTAATCATAACGGTATGCAAACCATTTTGGAAGAGACAGCATCAACGATTAAAACTGTGGGAAAAGCGAAACGGTATATAGAAATAATGGACACCACGCTTCGTGACGGTGAGCAAACAAGCGGGGTATCATTTTCTGCGTTAGAAAAATTAACGATTGCCCAGCTTTTACTTACCGAACTAAAGGTAGACCGCATTGAGATTGCTTCGGCGCGTGTTTCTGAAGGTGAGTTCCAGGCTGTGAAAAAAATTACCGAATGGGCCACAGCCAATGGATACATAGACCGTGTTGAAGTACTCACATTTGTTGATGGAGATACCTCTGTGAAATGGATGCTTGAAGCGGGTGCCAAAGTGATGAACCTGCTTACCAAAGGTTCACTAAACCATCTTACGCACCAGTTGAAGAAAACACCGGCTCAACATTTTAATGAAGTTGGTGAAATGATATCGCTTGCCAACAGCCATGGCATAGAATGCAATGTTTATCTCGAGGACTGGAGCAATGGTATGCGCCATTCAAAAGATTACGTGATGGCGTATCTTGATTTTCTTACGGAGCAACCCGTTAAACGTATTTTGTTGCCAGACACGCTTGGCGTACTTATCCCATCTGAGACTTATGAATACCTGCATGAAATTGTAAACCGTTATCCGCATACGCATTTTGATTTTCATGCACACAACGACTATGATCTTGGCACAGCCAATGTACTCGAAGCAGTTAAGGCCGGGGTGCATGGGTTGCATCTCACTGTGAATGGCATGGGCGAACGAGCAGGCAATGCCCCGCTTGCCAGCGCTGTGGCAGTGCTGAATGATTACGAAAAGAACGTCAGGATATCTGTTGATGAAAAGTCCCTGTACAAGGTTAGCAAACTGGTAGAAACGTTTTCTGGTTTTCGTATACCGGTGAATAAGCCCGTGGTAGGCGAAAATGTATTCACTCAAACTGCGGGCATACATGCTGACGGAGACAAGAAAAATAATCTTTACTACAATGATCTTATGCCGGAGCGTTTTGGCCGCCAGCGTAAATATGCCTTGGGTAAAACAAGCGGCAAAGCAAATATTGAAAATAACCTGCAGCAGTTAGGGATTCATCTTACCGACGAAGACCTTAAAAAAGTAACACAACGTATCATTGAACTTGGTGACAGGAAAGAAGTAGTTACACAGGCTGATTTGCCTTATATCATCAGCGATGTTCTTGATAGCAATACCATCGAAGAAAAGGTGCAGATTGCAAATTATGTATTGACGCATTCAAAAAACCTGCGTCCTTCTGCAACCATACATATCGATTTTAATGGCGAAATATTTGAAGAGCACGCACAGGGTGATGGACAATATGACGCTTTTATGAACGCATTGAAAATGGTATACGTAAAGAAAAATATTGTACTGCCACTGCTTACCGATTATGCTGTGAGAATTCCGCCCGGCGGCAAAACAGATGCTTTGTGCGAAACAATTATTACCTGGATGCACAATGGTAAAGAATTTAAAACAAGAGGCCTGGACAGCGACCAGACTGTTTCGGCAATAAAGGCTACACAAAAAATGCTTAATATAATTTAAGAGGTCAAGAGTGAATAGTTAGTGGTGAGTGGTTCAATCAAACACCGCAAAACTGTTCACAAACAACAACTGGCCATTCATCATTCACTACTCATAACATGGCAACAAAACACATTCTCATTGTTCCGGGAGACGGAATCGGGCAGGAAGTAACTGCAGTTGGTAAAAAAGTATTGGACAAAATAGCTGAGCGATTTGGTCATGAGTTTACTTATGATGAAGCATTGATTGGACATGTGGCAATTGAAGCTACCGGTAACCCTTTGCCGGATGAGTCACTGGAAAAAATGCGTAAGTCAGATGCTGTTTTGTTTGGCGCTGTTGGTCATCCGAAATATGATAACGACCCTTCTGCAAAGGTTCGCCCAGAACAGGGTTTACTTAAAATGCGTAAAGAACTCGGGTTATATGCAAATCTTCGGCCGATAAAATTATTTGATGAACTGCTTGATGCTTCCAGCATTAAACCGGAAATATTGAAAGGTGCAGACATCCTGTTTTTCCGCGAACTTACCGGTGACATTTATTTCGGTGAGAAAGGCAGAAAGAATAATGGCGACACTGCCTATGATGTGGCAGAATACAGCCGTTACGAAGTGGAGCGCATAGCCCGTAAAGCATTTGATGCTGCACGCACAAGAAGAAAGAAATTATGTTCTGTGGATAAAGCCAACGTAATTGAAACGAGTCGCCTTTGGCGTGAAGTGGTGCAAAAGGTTGCGCTCGATTACCCGGATGTGGAAGTGGAGCACCAGTTTGTTGATGCTACTGCCATGTTGCTTATCAAAGATCCGCGCAGGTTTGATGTGGTGGTTACGGCTAATCTTTTTGGTGATATTCTTACCGATGAGGCATCGCAGATTGCGGGTTCAATGGGCATGCTTGCCTCTGCATCTGTTGGCGATGGCACTGGCGTGTACGAGCCTATACATGGTTCTGCACACGACATAACAGGTAAAGGTGTAGCAAATCCTTTAGCCTCTATCCTTTCAGCGGCCTTGCTGTTAGATATTTCTTTTGGCATGAAGGCGGAGTCTGAAGCAGTAATCAGCGCGGTTGACAAGGTGTTAAAAGACGGGTACCGCACAAGAGATATCGCCAATGCGACTACAGATGCGGGCAAAATTTTGGGCACTCACGCCATGGGCGCCGAAGTGCTTGCGCATTTATAAAAAGTTATTTACCAAATAAAAAAGCCTTTGAATACAATTAAATATTCAAAGGCTTTTTATATAGCCGGTAACTGTTGCAACAATTCAAATTATAACAGGTTAATTAATTGCCGGGGCTTATCTTCGCGTCCTGATTTTTAGAATTACATGGTCCCGCTCAATCTGGTATCACGAATGTTGCACCACCTGTAAAATTAAGGTCAGTAAATTGAACAGGAAGTGTGCGAAATCCCTTGTTGTTTTTTCTTCGTAAATATTAAGCCATTGCAAATGGCCAAGTAAATTTTTATTATGTACGTTATCATCGTGTTTTTTATTCTGCATTGGTATTTGTCGTTATTTTCCCAGACTTTTTTCCTTCACAGGTATGCTGCCCATAAAGCTTTTACCATGAGCAAACCATGGGAACGCTTTTTCTTTGTGTTCACTTATATTACACAAGGTTCTTCGTATTTAAGTCCCAAGGCTTATGGCATTCTGCACCGCGTGCATCATGCGTATACCGATACTGAACTCGATCCACATTCTCCCTCTTACGACGACAATCTTTTCGCCATGATGTGGCGTACGAAAAAAACATATGCCGCAATCATGAGCGGCACAAGCGAAGTGGAAGATAAATTCACTAAGAATGTTCCGGAGTGGACCTGGTTTGACAAATGGTGCGACAGCAATTTGTCACGTATACTCTGGATACTCGTGTACATACTCATCTACTCCCTATTCGCGCCATCGCTTTGGTGGTTTTTGTTAATACCTGTTCATGCAGTGATGGGCCCTTTGCACGGCGTAATCATCAACTGGTTCGCGCATAAATATGGCAACGTAAATTTTGAGACCGACAATACATCTAAAAACCTTTTTAAGGTAGACGTGCTGATGATGGGCGAGGGCTATCATAACAATCACCATAAATATCCTTCACGCATCAATTTCGCAGCAAAGAAAGGCGAGATAGATTTTTGTTACCCCATCATTTTGCTGTTGATGAAACTGCGGGTTATTCAACCGCTGGCACAGCCTGTTCCGGCAGATTATTAATCAATCTTTTTGTATATATTTTTTTGAGCCCGGCAGCAGTAATGCTGCCGGGCTTTTCTTACGTCGCACACTTGTACAATAGTCAGGAGGTCAACAATGACGGAAAGTAAATTCCCTTTTAAACCCCGGTTGCTCCGACCTGCTTCTGCAGTACCAGTGAGCGATGACGGATAAGCCAGTGCTACCAGGCACCGAAGCCACATGCTTTTCCGGGAGCCGGGTAAAAGACCTAGTCACGCTCCAGTTGCTGCTGCATTCTTTTTATCCTGTCTTCAATTCGCTCCGAGGAAAGATTGTAACGACTTAGCCCGTCGACGATGATCGGGAAGGAGAGTGGCGTTAGTTTTTCGGGGAACATTATTTTTATTGGGTTGCTGCCGATGCGCCGGAGTGCATTACGCAAACGAACTTCTTCCATTTGCTGGTCGAATACTTCCTGGTAGGCTTGCCTCAACAAAATATTTTCCGGGTCATATTCACTGAATACCTTGAAAAGCAGGCTGGCTGAAGATTGCAGGTGACGCGCTTTTTTCTGTTCGCCGGGGAAACCCTGGAATATAAGCCCGCCGATAACGGCAATATCGCGGAATTTCCTGGAGGCCATTTCAACGGCATTCACGCTTTTCTGAATATCTGTAATAAGATTTTCTATACTGAACAATTCATGTGCGTTGCTGTCATCAACAGGAATGGGTTTGTCGCTCAGTAGTTCAAAACCATAATCGTTCATAGCAATCGAAAAGGTAATGGGCATAAGGCTGCTGATGCGGTAAGCCATCAACGAGCTCATGGCTTCATGCACCTGCCGCCCCTCGAAAGGATACACCAGCAAATGATAGCCGTCTTTGTCTTCGATATGTTCGATGAGCAATTCATTACTGTGTGGAATATGCGATAAGGCCCCCTGCAAATCAAAAAGCGGTTGCAGGCATTTCAGTTCTGGTTCATCGGGTTTATTTGCTGATATCTTGTCGAATGCTTTGCGAAGCATTTCTCCAAGGTTGGCCGTAAGGCTCATGCGGCCGCCCATCCAGCTCGGTACGATCGATTTTTTTGCATTGGATTTTTTGACAAACGCGGTCATGTCTTTTACCATGAGCAGTTCAAGATTGCGGCCTGCGAAGGTGAACACGGTGCCGGGGTCTAAACGGCTGATGAAATATTCTTCTATAACGCCGAGATAGCCCCCTGCCATAAATTTTACCTTGATCATTGCATCACTAACGATGGTGCCGATATGCATGCGGTGGCGCATTGCCATTCGCCTGCTTTTCATACGGTAAATACCATTATCGTTTTCCACTTTTTTGTATTCATCGTATGCTTCCAGCGCTTTACCTCCCGCGGTGATGTGATACAGTACTTCACGCCATTCATCTTCATGCATGTTTGCAAAACAATAAGTGGATTTTACTTCGTTGAATATTTGGTTGGGGGTGAAGCCTTCGCTTATGGCGAGCGTGCATAAATATTGTATTAGCACATCAAAGCAGAGGTGCATGGGTTCACGGCTCTCGATCACTTGTTGCTTTATTGCCTGTTTCAATGCAGCAGCTTCCACCAGTTCGAGTGAGTGGGTTGGTACAAAATATATGCGGCTGATGTCTCCGGGCCTGTGCCCGCTCCGGCCTGCGCGTTGTAAAAAGCGCGACACACCTTTTGGTGAGCCGACTTGTATAACCGTATCAACCGGGCGAAAGTCAACACCAAGATCGAGACTGGCGGTGCAAACAACAGCTTTCAGTTTTTGCGTGTGCAATGCTTCTTCGACCCAGGTTCTCAGTTCCTGTTCAATGCTGCCATGATGCAACGCAATGGCGCCGGCAAGTTGTGGGGCAATATCCAGTAAGGTCTGGTACCATCTTTCGCTCATGCCCCTGGTGTTGATAAAAACAAGCGTAGTGTTGCTCGATTCAATTATATCGACTATCTGTTGAGCGAGCCTTATGCCAAGGTGCCCTGCCCAAGGATATTTTTCTATCTCCGGTGGAATAACAGAGCGTACTTCGGTAATCTTGGAAAGTTTTGCTTTTACAATAATGGTATCATTGGCTGCACTCACCGGAGATAACAGCACTTCTTTTGCCGCTTCCAAATTGCCAATAGTTGCTGAAATTCCCCACACGGAAAGTTTGTGACTTTTTTTCTCACCGGCTGCTGACCATTGACTGTTGACCACATTTACAATTCTCGACAGGGCCAGCTCAACCTGCACGCCGCGTTTGCTGCCAAGCAACTCATGCCATTCGTCGGCAGCAATAATTTGTAACGATTTGAATATTTCCGGATAGCCTTTTTGTGCGAGCAGCAAATGCAGGCTTTCGGGAGTAATAATCAACACCTCGGGCATATTGCGTTTTTGTTTTTGCCGTTCCGCAATATCGGTGTCACCATTGCGTATGGCCACTCGCCACTGCATGCCTGTTTCAGCGATCACTTCTTCCATGGCGCGGCCGATGTCTTTTGCCAATGCACGAAGTGGTGTGATCCAAAGGAGTTGAAGGCCATTGTTTTTTTCGGTCTTGTATTTTTCCGGGTGCTGATTAATGAATTGTATCAGGGCACCGATAAAAACGGAAAATGTTTTGCCACAGCCCGTGGGTGCATTGACTAATCCGCTTTTGCCGTTCACAATATGTTGCCACGTTTCTTCCTGGAATGCAAAAGGCGCCAGGTTCTTTGATTTGAACCAATCCTGCATAACAGAATAACCTTTGGTGGATGATAATTTCATTGAATGTGCGGTGTTAAAAATAGCGGAGTTGTGTGAGAATAAAAAGCGAAGCATTATCATGGCCGTTGAGTTCCGGGCCAACTGTACAAGGGTGCGACGCAACGAAGCTGCCATGGAAATGTGCAGCCGGGCTCATTAATTATTTACCATACACTTCGAGCAGTTTTTTGAGATCGCTGAGGGTATTTATTTCATCGGCTTTTTTATCGTGCCGCCACCGGAGTATGCGTGGAAAGCGGAGTGCCACGCCGCTTTTATGCCGGTTACTCGCGGCAATGCCTTCGAACGCGATCTCAAAAACCAATTCGGGTTTTACGGTTCTTACCGGCCCGAATTTTTCTATGGAATTTCTTTTGACGAATGCGTCGACCTGCGCAAATTCTTTATCCGTTAACCCGGAATATGCTTTGGTGAATGTAACCAGTTTGTCATCGTCTTTTACTGCGAAGGTGTAATCGGTATAGAGGTTGCTCCGGCGGCCATGCCCCTTTTGCGCGTATACCATTACGGCATCGATTGTAAGCGGATCAATCTTCCATTTCCACCAGTCGCCAACCTTCCGGCCCACCTGGTAAGCCGATGCTTTTCTTTTTAGCATTACTCCTTCAGCATTCAGTGCCCTTGACGTTTCACGCAAAGACTTTAATTCATTCCAGTTGTTGAAACTGATGACGGGAGAGAGTTGCAGGCCTGCGTTGTTAACCACCGCAACAATATCTTCCAGTAAAAGCCTTCTTTCGGAAAGTGGCCTTTTGCGTTGATCTTCGTAGTTGTATTCGATAAGGTCGTAAGCAAAGAATGCGACGGGTGCACCTGATAACTGTTTCCTGGAAATATTCTTCCTGCCGATGCGTGTTTGCAGAATGGCAAATGGAAGCACCGCACCATGAAAGCCGTTGGCAGCGGCCGCAGTGTGGCGGTAAGCCAGTATTTCGCCGTCGATCACTATGCCGTCGGGCAGCAGTTCTTTTAATGGAAAGTATTCGGGGAATTTTTCTGTAATCAGTTCTTCACCGCGGCTCCATACAAAGAGTTCGTTATTGCGTTTGATGATTTGCCCGCGAATGCCATCCCATTTCCATTCAGCCTGCCAGTCTTTTGTATCGCCGAGCGATGCAGGTTCTTCATCAAGCGCATAAGCAAGGTAGAACGGGTATGGTTTGGAGGCGTCTGCTGCTGATGCGTGTTCATTTAAAAGTTCTTCAAAAGCGGTTGTTGAAGGATCCCATTTACCACTGATCCTGTGTGCGATCACGGAGGGATTTGCTTTTACAGTTTTGGCCAATGCATTTACCATCATTTTCTGAGAAACGCCAATACGAAAACCACCTGTGAGCAACTTATTAAAAACAAAACGCTCGTCGCGGTTCATTTGCATCCAGCAATGCGTGATGAATGATTTTTTTGTTTCGTCTGCGGCTTTTTCCAATTGCACAAACTGCTCAAGAAAATAGCTGAGTGATTGTGGTTGTATGGCCTGTTCATTTTTTTCGGGAAGTAACAAGGCGATTGTTTCGGCGAGGTCACCAACCGTGTGATAACTTTCTTCGTATAACCACAATGGCAGATTGGCTAACCCGCAGCACCATAAAGAAAGCAGTGATGATGACACTATTCTTTTTGGTCGCCTGCCGCTGAACAAGGCGATCACCCACACCTTGTCATGATCTTCGGCATAGGAGAAATAATGTGTGAGCGCATCCAGTTTTTCATTGGTCTTCGTTGCTGAGGCGAGCACATTTACCAATGTGGCAAATGAAAGGAAACCGCCTCCAGTTGCAGGTAGTTCGCTTTTGGGGATCGGTTCATTTATCATAGGCCATGCTCCTCTTTGATTTGTTCCGATTGCTCCGGTGCCAGGCCTGGTGGTTCTTCTTCATCGTTGCCATATTCTGTTTTTACTTCAGCACTTTCTATGCCTGTTTCGTTTAAGTACCTGCTGAATGCGGACTGAAAGCCGTGGGTAACAAAAACTTTAAGAGCACCTGTTGCTTTTACGGCGGTTAAAAGGCCTTCCCAATCGGCGTGGTCGCTTAAAGCAAAGCCAGCATCGGTGTTACGCCTTCTCGCATTGCCGCGAACCTGCATCCAGCCGCTGCAAACGCCAGTTTCGCAAGGGTCAAATCTTTTCATCCATGGTGAGCCATCTGCGCCGGGTGGTGCAATAACAATGGCGCCTTTCCATTTTTCTTTGCCTGTTTCGGGTGTGATTCTTTCAACAGCTGGTAAGGTAAAACCAGCAGAAAGCACTGCCTGGTGCATGTTCCAGATTGCTCCATGCAGATACACAGTTTCGTTGAGTGGCTCAAGGGCTTTTAGTAACCGCTGTGCTTTGCCAAGACTGTAGGCGATAAGGACAGACGTTTTATTTTGCTGTTTGTTTTCCAGTATCCATTTACGCACGTTGTTATAAATCTCCTCCTGGGGCTGCCATTTGTAAATGGGTAAGCCGAATGTTGATTCGGTAATGAACACATGGCAACGTACCGGCTCGAAAGCAGTACTTAAACCATCATCTGCTGTCTTATAATCGCCGCTCACTACCCATACTTCATCATTGTATTCAAGCCGTATTTGTGAAGAGCCGATGATGTGGCCTGCCGGGTGTAACGATATTTTCACGCCGTTGATGAACACCGTTTCGTTCCACTCAACGCTTTGATAATAATTAGGGCCGAGCCGCGCCTGCAGCAAGGGTTTTGTAAAACGGTGGCAAAGATATTTTTCATGACCCGGTTTGGCATGATCACTGTGTGCATGCGTGATAACGGCGTTAGCAACCGGTTTCCAGGGGTCGATGTAAAAATTTCCTGCGCTGCAATAAAGGCCCTTGTTGGTAAATAAGATCAGTGGTTCCATAGTTGATGTAAGGTAATTACATTACAACATGCGCCGGCGTTAAAAGTTGTTGCGGCCACGCAGCAAATCTGCGGATGTAGTGCTCTTTAAGCAGGGTATGGGAGTTGCACGGTTTAACAGGTATTCACAACGTGTTTTTGCAGGAACCAGTTTCGGACAATTTGAGCCCTTACCAGGGTATAGTATGATCGAAGGACGAACGAAAGATGAGCGAAGGATGAACGAAGGATGGTACGGTTTGGGATCAAGGAGCTATTAAGCAGGTACCACTTAAAGATAAACCTGGATTGACGGGTTCTATAGCTGGCATGAAGGCTATACCTCTTACGGCAGAACGGGCAAATAATAATGGGCTGTCTTTCAAGTCAAGACAGCCCATTATTATTTGCGAAAGCGACACTATCAGATGGCGCCTAATTTCTCGAGGCTTTTAACGATGCGGTCATTCGTTTCTTCTTCACTAAGGTCTTGCGGTATAAATTTTTCGCCGATCACATGCTCGTATAGTTCGATATAGCGTTGAGAGATTGTACTAACCCATTCGTCGCTCATGTCGGGAACTGTTTGCCCTTCTTTGCCCATAAAGTTGTTTGCGATGAGCCACTCCCGAACGAATTCCTTGCTTAATTGTTTTTGTCTTTCGCCTTTCGCCTGTCGCTCGTCGAAACCATCAGCGTAGAAGTAACGGGAAGAATCGGGGGTATGGATTTCATCCATCAGCATGATCTCATTATCGAGTTTGCCAAATTCGTATTTGGTATCGACGAGAATAAGGCCACGTTTTTTTGCAATTTCTTTTCCGCGTTCAAACAGTTGCAACGTATAGTTACAGAGTTGGTCCCATTCCTCTTTTGTAGCAAGGCCATGGCTGATGATTTCTTCTGCAGCAATATCTTCGTCATGCCCTTCTGCGGCCTTCGTTGACGGAGTAATAATTGGTGTAGGGAAAAAGTCATTTTCCTTCATGCCATCGGGCATCGTAACGCCGCACAGCAACCTGCTGCCACTGTTGTAAGTTCGCCATGCATGGCCGGTAAGGTTACCCCGTACCACCATTTCTATTTTGAACGGCTCGCATCTTTTACCTATAGCCACATTTGGGGCAGGTGTATCGACAAGCCAGTTCGGGCAAATATCTTTTGTTGCATTGAGCATGTAAGCCGCGACCTGGTTAAGCACTTGTCCTTTAAACGGGATCGGTCGTGGAAGTATAACATCAAAAGCTGATATCCTGTTACTTGCCAGCATTACCAGCCAAGAATTATTTATGGTAAATACATTTCTTACTTTACCTTTATAGAAGGATGTCTGCCCCGGAAATATAACGTTTGCCATATGCCAAAATTACCAGTATAGAATTAATCTTTAAAAGATAAAATAGCTTTTGCGACAATTGTGCACATCCTTGTGGAGAATAAATATTTTATTTGGAAGTTAACTAATGCTATTATTGTTTTTCACTTTGTTAATAAAACTGCTTTATGACGCGTAAAACCACTTTATTAATATGCTTCATTGCTGCCATATTAATAAGCCCTTTATCCTATGCTCAGGGTCAGACAACAGTGTCAGGTAACGTTAAAAATGCAACCACTAAAGAAGGCGTGTCGGCTGTAACAATCTCCATCAAAGGCACTAATGTGTCGTCGTTTACAGACGATCGTGGTAATTTCAAATTTGCCACTGTTCAGAAACCTCCATTTACCCTCATCGTAAGCTCTATCGGCTTTGTTACCCAGGAAGTTGAATTCAGCGGGCAACCCCTTGCTGTTGACCTTGCAGTCTCTTATGCATTAGGCGATGAGGTAGTTGTGTCGGCCACGAGAACCAGCCAAAAATTATTAGAAGCACCTGTGTCGATAGATATCGTAAGCAGAAATGCCATCAGGAATACCCCTGGTGCCAGTTATTACGATGCACTAAATCATTTGAAAGGTGTAGATATTACTACCTCCAGCTATACATTTAAAACAGTTAGTACCCGGGGCTTCAACGGAAGCGGTAATCTTCGGTTTAATCAAATGGTAGACGGTATGGACAATACAACGCCGGCTTTGAATTTTTCCGTGGGTAATGTTATCGGGCTTACCGAACTTGATGTTGATAATATGGAATTACTTTCCGGTGCATCATCAGCTTTGTATGGCTCCGGGGGCATGAATGGCACTTTGCTGATCAGCAGTAAGGACCCTTTCAAATACCAGGGTGTAAGTTTTCAAATAAAACAAGGGGTAATGCACATGGGAGATACCAGGAGTAGTGCAACCCCATTTTATGATTGGAGCCTGCGTTGGGGAGTGAAGGTTTCGGACAAATTTGCTTTCAAGGTAGGGGCTGAATATGTAAAAGCAGATGACTGGCAGGCGGATGACAGTACCAACCTGCTTCGCAATAATGTGATCAGCGAAACGATCCCCGGAACACGAGCAAGTGATCCTAATTACGACGGTGTAAATATATATGGCGATGAAGCAAGTTCAGGATTGAAAAGTTTTGCCCAGGCTGCTGTTGCTTCGGCAGGGCTGGATCCATCGACCTCGGGTATGCTTAACGCCCTATTAGTTCAAGGTGTTCCCTACGCCAATATTAAAGCAGCATTCGCTAATACACCCTTGGCTCCCTTAATTCCTTTTTATGTTGGCTATGTGGGCCCCCAAATAAATCCTGCGGCCTATGCTGATGTATACGGTTCACAGGCTGTAAGCCGTACGGGTTACCATGAAAGAGATGTGGTTGATTATGGAGCAAAAAATCTTAAATTTTCCGGGGGGCTTTATTGGAACGTCACAAACAATATTCAAGCTTCTTTAACTGGTAACTGGGGAAGCGGTACCAGCGTTTACACAGGTGCCGACAGATACTCTTTGAAAAATTTCAGCATCGGGCAGTATAAGCTCGAATTTAAAAGCAAAAACTGGTTCTTGCGTGGGTACACTACGCAGGAAAATTCCGGAGATTCTTACGCTTCAACTTTAGCCTCTTTGGCTGTAAACAGTGCCTGGAAGCCAAATGTTAACTGGTTTTCAGATTATGGATATGTGTATTCTGACGTCGCTTTAAGTGGCAACGGAACCGCCGCTGCGCAGGCAGCTGCTCATGGATACGCACGTGGGTACGCGGAAACTGGCATGTACGCACCAAATACCAAAGAATTTAAGGCTGCTTTTGATAAAGCGGTAACGACCCCAATAAGTGAGGGTGGGGCACAGTTTGCCGATAAATCAAGTCTTTGGCAGTTTGAGGGACAGGCAAACCTTACCCCTTATATCAAAGTGGTAGACGTGTTAGTGGGTGCAAGTTATCGCTGGTATAGCCTAAACTCGCAAGGGACTATTTTCGCTGATACCACAGGAAAGATAAAGATTGGAGAATTTGGCGGCTACGTTCAGTTGCAGAAGAAATTATTCAAAGACATCCTGGCGCTTTCTGCTTCCGGTCGTTTTGATAAAAATGAAAATTTTGACGGGCGCTTTACCCCAAGAGTAACTGCTACAATCAAGGTGGCGAAAGATAATCATATCCGCATGTCTTACCAGCAGGCATATCGTTTTCCAACCAACCAGGATCAGTGGATAAATCTTCAAACACCGGGATCTATTCTTATCGGGTGCTTGCCAGGATTTAATGATTACTACAGGTTCTCTTCAAATCCTGTTTGGACCAGCGAGAGTATTTTAGCTTACAGGAACGATTTCGCAATAAATGGTACACCTAATCCAACATTGTTGAAGGTTGCAGAATTTGAAAAAGCCAAGCCGGAATCTGTTGAGTCTTTTGAACTTGGCTACCGAGGCATTATTGCAAAGAAATTAGTCGTTGACGCATATATTTATACCAGTAAATACAAGGATTTTATAGCCAGGACAGCTGTTGCAAGAGGTGCATCCGGAAATGCCGCCACATCTTTTATGGAAGTGCTGAACCCGCTTAGTTCGGCCAACTTCTCTTTTGTGACCAACAGCCCCACTCCGGTAAAAGCAAATGGCTGGGGCATTGGATTGGATTACCAGATTGGCAGAAAAGGATATAAGGTATTGGCTAACGTGTATGGTGATAAACTAAAAGATATTCCGACCGGACTTGTTACCTTCTTCAACACACCCAAAACGCGTTACAATTTGGGTTTTGCCAATGCCAATGTTTACAAGGGACTTGGATTTAATGTACTCTATAAATGGCAGGATGCTGTTTATTGGGAAGGTACTTTTGGTACCGGTACCATTCCTTCCTTCGGCACGGTTGATTTGCTCCTGAGCTATAAGATTGGCAAGTCTTCAAATCTTATTAAGCTGGGTGCTACCAACCTCTTTAACAACTATTACCGCAATGCATTTGGTAATCCTTACATCGGTGGTTTGTATTATGTAAGCTTTGGTTACAATGTATTTTAATGAATAACCTATTGCTGAAAAAGCCCGTCTTAATGGCGGGCTTTTTTGTTTTTTTGATGAGCCGTCAAACCGGACCTCAAGTGAGCGATGCCGGATAAGCCGGCACTTAGCGCAAGAGGGGATGCGATGAATTGAATAAGGCAAGGCCCATGAAATCATTATTCTGCGCGGTTTAAAAATTTCAAATTATCGCATTTTCAAATCCGCTATTTTTGCGGTCCCGGTTTTACCGGGATTCCAGCATTCAAACCAATAAAATATGCGACAAATTGCTTTTCGTGAGGCTATACGTGAGGCCATGAATGAAGAAATGAGAAGGGATGACAGGGTTTTCTTAATGGGCGAAGAGGTTGCCGAATATAATGGCGCTTATAAAGTGAGCCAGGGCATGCTTGCTGAATTTGGTCCCAAAAGAGTGATCGATACGCCCATAGCTGAATTGGGTTTTACGGCAATAGGCGTTGGCGCGGCACAGAATGGCCTGCGGCCCATTGTAGAATTTATGACGTGGAACTTTGCCGTATTGGCGCTTGACCAGATACTGAATACCGCGTCAAAAATGCTGGCTATGAGCGGTGGCCAGATCAGTTGCCCGATCGTGTTCCGCGGTGGTAACGCCAGTGCCGGCCAGTTAGGTGCCCAACACTCAACGGCGTTTGAAAGCTATTATGCCAACATACCAGGATTAAAAGTTGTTTCCCCATCTACCCCATACGATGCCAAGGGTTTGCTTAAACAGGCAATCCGTTATGAAGAAGACCCGGTGATGTTTATGGAAAGTGAAGTAATGTATGGCGATAAAGGCGAAGTGCCGGAAGAAGAATATTATATTCCACTCGGGAAGGCCGACGTGAAAAAGACCGGCCGCGATGTAACACTTGTTGCCTACAACAAAATGATGAAGGTAGCTTTGGCAACCGCAGCTGAACTCGAGAAAGAGGGCGTGAGTGCCGAAGTAGTTGATCTCAGAAGCATCAGGCCGCTTGACTGGCAAACTATTCTTGAAAGCGTAAAGAAAACAAACCGCCTTGTTATTATTGAAGAACAGTGGCCCATGTGCAGCGTGTCGAGCGAGATTGCCTACCGCATACAAAAAGAAGGTTTCGACTATCTCGATGCCCCGGTTCGCCGCATCACCAGTGCAGATGCCCCTATGCATTATGCCCCAAATCTTGCAGCCGCTTACCTGCCCGATGTTACCCGCACGGTTAAGATTGTAAAAGAAGTGATGTACGCCAAAAAATAACGCTATTATTTATATGTATTGATAATCCCGGTGAATATTGCATCGGGATTTTTTTTGATTTGATTTTTTTGCACCCAACTTTGTTACTACTATGAAGCTTCTGTTGCGTCGTACACTTGTACTTTCACATTGCTTATTCAGCACCAGGCTCACTGCTGTGTTCATATTGACATGTCTTTCCATAAAGCTTACTGCACAGCAAACCGATTCACTTCCAATCATCAGCGATACCGGTTCGCTGCAAACTGTGAGGGTTACTGCATTTGCATCTCAACTGAAATGGAAAGATTTGCCGGCTTCTGTTGCTATTCTTACCAAGCAAAACCTGCTCAGGTATGGCGGTACTTCCCTGGTGCCGGCAATGAATACGGTAGCTGGTGTTAGGATGGAAGAACGTTCACCGGGAAGTTACCGGTTGTCGATCAGAGGTAGCTTACTTCGTTCACCGTTTGGCGTACGGAATATCAAGATTTACATCGATGATGTTCCCCTGACAGATGCCACCGGCAACACCTACTTAAACCTGCTTGATCCCAATCATTTACAAAGCGCGGAAATTATCAAAGGGCCATCATCCAGTTTTTATGGCGCAAACACGGGTGGCGCACTGCTATTGCATAACGATGCCGGCTCAACAATAAAGGCCAACAATTTTAGTGCAGGTTTAAGTGGCGGCTCCTTTGGCATGTTTAACGAAGAAACCGGCTGGAAATACAGCAATAAAAAATTTGTAAGCAATCTTCAGCAAGGGCATTTGCAGCATGATGGTTACAGGCAGCAGTCGGCCTTAAGAAGGGATGTGCTGCAGTGGAATGGCAAATGGAATATGACCGCCAGGGAAACATTGTCATTTGTTGCTTTCTATAGTAATCTCCATTACGAAACCCCCGGAGGCATTAACAAGAGGCAGATGGATTCTTTGCCAACATTGGCGCGACAACCTGCAGGCCCGTTGCCCGGCGCCGTTCAGCAAAATGCAGGTATTTATAATAAAGCGGGGTTTGCGGCCGCAACGCTGCGTTCCGATTTTGGCAGTGGTTTTGGTAACAGTACTTCTGTTGTGGCAGATCATACCGATTATAAGAATCCTTTTATCACCAACTATGAAATGCGCAGTGAATGGAACTATAGCGCGAGAACAGATTTCAATTACGTTAAAGAAGGTAAGGGTATTAAGCTAAAGGCCGATGCCGGCGCTGAATTACAATACGGCACTTCGCATGTTGATCTGTATGGCAACAAAGGCGGCGTTGCGGACACGGTGCAATACAAGGACTATATCAGGGCAACACAATATTTTTTGTTTGCGCAGGTAAACCTGAATATTGGTAAGAAGTTTTTGTTGCAGGCAGGCATAAGCAATAATAATCTGCGGTATCATTACGAGCGAACAACCGATCCTGCGGGCGATTACCCGGTTATAAAAAAATCAGGGCCGACAACAAGCCCACGATTTGGGATTTCTTACGAAGTCGCAAAGGAAGTTTCGCTGTATGGAACAATCGCCAAAGGCTTTTCCCCACCAACGCTGGCCGAAATATTACCATCAGCCGGACAATTCACCGTTAACCTAAAGCCCGAATATGGATGGAATTATGAGGCAGGCCTTAAAGGTGCCGTGTTAAACAACCGGGTTGAGTTTAATGCATCGTTCTATTATTTCGAACTGAAAGATGCGATCGTTAGAAGAGTAAATCAAATCGGCGCAGATTATTTTGTGAATGCCGGCGGCACCATACAAAAAGGTGTGGAGGTTTGGCTTAACGGCCACATCATCAACGGCGGCAGCGGTTTTATCAGGTCGTTGAATTTATGGAACAGTTTTACTTATCAGCCTTATCGTTTTGATGAATATGTTTTGGGCGCTGTAAGTTATTCCGGCAATAAACTAACCGGCGTGCCGCGCACTGTTGACGTTGCCGGTATGGATGTTAAAACAAAAGGACATTATTTCTTCAATATTACTTTCAATTGTACCTCTTCACTTCCGTTAAACGATGCGAACAGCTACGAAGCCGAGCCGTATCACCTGCTGCAGTGCCGTATTGGTAAAGACATTGTTTCAGGCGCGGTAAACATTAAATTATTTGCCGGTGGCGATAACCTGCTAAACGAGGTTTACAGTCTTGGTAACGATATCAATGCCGCAGGTAACCCCCCAAGATTTTACAATCCTGCTCCAGGAAGAAATTTTTATGCCGGCGCCGGAATTACATTTTAAGCGCATTTTTTATTACCCGTTGCTGAATAGCAGTAAGAACGCATAAGTGAGTGACACAACAAAAGCTCAATGCCTGCACCGGTGCTTGTTAAATAAATCTCCTGCTGTTTTTCAACTGCCAAATAACTATATCTTAGCGGGTAAAGATTATTGTTATGTCGAATATTTTGATCATTGATGATGAGCGCGCCATTCGCAAGACTTTGTCGGAGATCCTCAGCTATGAAGGTTTTAAAGTAGATGAGGCTGCAGACGGGGAGGAAGGCTGGAAACTTTTTAACGATAAGAATTATGATGTTGTTTTATGCGACATAAAAATGCCCAAGCTTGACGGGCTGGAATTTCTTGGGCGTGCCACGGATAAAAATCCGGATGTGCCTGTGATAATGATCAGCGGGCACGGCACTATTGAAACGGCTGTTGATGCTGTAAAGAAGGGTGCTTTTGATTATGTTGCAAAGCCGCCTGATTTAAACAGGCTGCTTATTACGATTCGCAATGCCCTTGATAAGAATAACCTGAGTAAAGAAACCCGCACGCTGAAGCGAAAGGTTTACCGCGTGCAGGAAATGATCGGCGAAAGCGAGCCGATCAAACGCATAAAAGACACCATTGAAAAAGTTGCACATACCGAGGCCAGGGTTTTAATTACCGGGGAAAATGGAGTGGGCAAAGAGCTTGTAGCAAAATGGATACATGAAAAAAGTAACCGTGCAGCCGGTCCGCTGGTGGAAGTGAACTGCGCTGCTATTCCCGGCGAGCTTATCGAAAGTGAATTGTTTGGCCATGAAAAGGGGTCGTTTACTTCAGCCATAAAACAACGTATTGGAAAATTTGAACAGGCCAACGGAGGAACACTTTTTCTTGATGAGATTGGCGACATGAGCCTTAATGCACAGGCAAAAGTATTGCGTGCCCTGCAGGAGGGAAAGATTACCAGGGTAGGTGCCGATAAAGAAATTCCTGTTGATGTACGGGTAATTGCAGCAACCAACAAAGACCTTTTAAAAGAAACGGAAGCTAAGAGTTTCCGGCTCGACCTCTACCATCGCCTCGGCGTTATTTTAATTCATGTACCTTCTCTGAATGAGCGCCGTGACGATATTCCGCTGCTTGTAAATAAATTCCTGGAGGATATTGCCGAAGATTACGGCCAGGCAAAAAAGTCGATTGATACCAGGGCGCTTGAGGATCTGAAAGCTTATAACTGGACTGGTAATATCCGTGAACTCCGGAACGTGGTTGAACGCCTTGTTATCTTGTCAGGCAAAACAATTACCAGCGACGACGTTACTAATTATGTGTTTTAGGTCTAATGCAATACAACTGTTTTTGTACCCTGGCTGCATCGCCGGGTTTAGCATCGTTGCGTCGCACACTTGTACTTTAACAGCATTGCCCGGCAATGTATAAGTGCTAATCTATTTTACCAGTGATTTAAAAGATATGAAATACAGACCTGTGTAAATAGTCTTTACAACTATTCATATGGATAACAAAGCAAAAACAGTAATTGTTGTAGCCGGGCCCACCGCAAGCGGCAAGACCGCGTTTGCAATAGCGCTTGCAAAACACTTTAATACCTCCATTATATCGGCCGACTCCCGGCAATGTTTTAAGGAACTTGGCGTTGGCGTAGCAAAGCCAACTGCAGCAGAACTCCAGGAGGTAAAGCACTATTTTATCAATTCCCACTCCATTCACGATACGGTAACCGCACAAACATTTGAGGCTTATGCTTTGCATGCCGCCGATGCCATTTTTGCCCATAACGATGTGGCTGTAATGGCTGGCGGCACCGGTTTATATATAAAGGCATTCTGCGAGGGGCTCGACGCCATTCCCGAGATTGAACCCGGCACAAGGGAAAACATACAGAATAATTATTTAAAATATGGCATAAGCTGGCTGCAAAACCAGGTTAAATCTATTGATCCCGCGTTTTGGCTAAGAGCAGAGCAACAGAATCCGCAAAGGCTTATAAGGGCGCTTGAGGTTTATATGAGTACAGGGAAGTCGGTAACCGAATTTCGCACGAGTGCAAAAAAACAACGACCATTCAACATTATGAAAGTTGGGATTGGCATTTCAAAGGAAGCATTACAGCATAATATTAATGCGCGGGTAGATGCTATGGTGAGGCATGGGCTGCTGGCAGATGTGGAGGCAATGATTCCTTACAAACAGCTTAATGCACTACAAACGGTGGGGTATAGCGAAGTATTCAAATATTTTGACGGGGAGCTTAGCCTGGAAACTGCGATTGAGCTAATAAAGCGAAACACCCGTCTTTATGCAAAGCGCCAGATGACGTGGTTTAGAAAGGAAAAAGAAATTTTCTGGATTGGTTCAAACGCAGCACCTGAAATGCGTGATGTTTTTTTATCCTCTTACAATATTTAATTGATAAAATTTGGTTTCATTGTGTCAGTAAAACGCATAGAGCAATGTGTATGCTTAACACATTAAAAATTTTTTTCACTTTTTTTTCTGTTATCAAAAAATTAATTCCCTAATTTTAGCCGTCCCAATTTTCAAACAACCATAACTCACCAGCTTATGAGACTAAAAATCGATTGCTTAGCCGCGCGTCTGTGCGCGGTATTTCTTCTGATGTTTCTTGCCGGTTCTGTGTTTGCACAGAATAAAATCACTGGTAATGTAACGAGTGCTAAAGACAAACAGCCCGTGGCTTTTGCAACAATTACCGTAAAAGGTACAAATGTTGCAACTACTTCTTCTGCTACGGGAGATTTTGCTATTACAGTTCCAGCAGGCAAAAACACGCTTGTTATTAGTTCTGTTGGATTTGAAGAGACTGAAATAAACATTGGTTCTTCCAAGACGTTTTCAGTTGTTCTTAAAGAAAAAGTTTCAGATCTGAATGAGATCGTTGTAACCGGTTACACTGCCCAGAAAAAGAAAGAGATTACTGGTGCGGTTTCCGTTGTTAATGTAAAAGAGTTAAAACAAATGCCAGCCGGTACCGGTGAAGAGGCTCTTCAAGGCCGTGCTTCAGGTCTGAACGTAGTAAGTTCAGGACAGCCAGGTGCTGCTAGTGATATCAGGATCAGGGGTATTACTACGTTTGGTAATAACCAGCCACTGGTAATCGTTGATGGTGTGAGAGGTGAACTCCACAATATCAACGTTTCTGATGTTGAATCCATCCAGGTATTGAAAGATGCATCTGCCGCTATTTATGGTGTTGCGGGTGCCAACGGCGTTATCATCGTTACCACTAAAAAAGGTAAAGCCGGTAAAGCAAAAGTTAGTTATGATGGTTATTATGGTGTAACCACACGTGGTCCCGGTTTTGATATGGCAAATACGCAGGAAGAAGCCAATTCTATCTGGCAGCAGCGTATCAATTCTGGTTTGCAGCCTGGCGACGAAGGTTGGGGTAGCAAACAATATGGTACCGGTGTTACTCCTGTAATTCCTGACTATATTACACCAACAGGTGCTTTTGAAGGAGATCCTAATACAGATCCTGCTACCTACAATATCAACTCTAATCAAATTACCCGCGCTAATAAAGAAGGTACAGACTGGTATAAAGAAATTACCAGGAATGCACCGGTACAGCAGCACAACATCTCTGTAAGCTCTGGTTCAGATAAAAGTTCGTATTTCTTCTCTTTTGGTTACCTGAACCAACAGGGTATTGCCAAATTCCAGTATAACAAGAGGTATTCTGTAAGGGCAAATACGATATTTAATGTTGGCAAGAACAACAATATCAGGATTGGTGAGAATGCTTATGTATTTTATCAGCAAAACCCGCAATATGGTAATCAGGGTGAAGGTAGCCCCTTCAGCGTGGCATTCAGAGAGGATGCTATCATCCCAATTTATGATATTGCCGGAAATTTTGCAGGTACCAAATCACAGGATTTGGGTAACGCTCAAAACCCTTACGCAAATATTTACAGAAGCAAGGATAACAAAGCAAACAAATGGGATATCGCAGGTAATGTGTTTGCTGAAGTTGATTTCCTGAAACATTTCACAGCCCGTACCAGTTTCGGCGGTATCGTTGACAACAACTATGGATTTAATTTCAACTTTGTTGGGTATGAAAATGCCGAAGGAAACACTGGTTCTAATTCTTTCACTGAGCAATCAAATTATAACTCTCAGTGGACCTGGAACAATACTTTGACTTACAACAATACTTTTGGCGAGCATAATGTAAGAGTGCTTGTAGGTACAGAGGCTGTTAACTACTACGGCAGAAATGTTACCGGTACAAGAAGTAGTTATTTTTCTGAAAACCCTGACTATTGGATACTTGGCGCAGGAACAGGCACCCAGTCCAACGACGGTGGCGCTTACCAAAGTGCGCTGTGGTCACAGTTTGCCAAACTTGAATACGGTTATGCCGGCAAGTACCTCCTTAATGCAAGTATCCGCAGAGATGGATCTTCCGTATTTGCTGAAGATGTAAGGTACGGTTACTTCCCATCTGTTTCAGGTGCATGGAGAATTTCACAGGAAAACTTCATGAAAGGTGTAAGTTTCATCAACGATTTAAAATTGCGTGCCAGCTGGGGTAAACTGGGAACTGCAGGTAACGTTCCTGCAACAAACCCGTACAACCTTTACAGCACAAGATTGGGTCGTTCAGCTTATGATATTTCCGGTTCAAGTTTCAGCCCATATGCAGGTTTCTTCAGAAGCAATGTGGGTAACCCAAGTACAACATGGGAAGGTGACGTTATTACCAACTTCGGTATTGACGCCTCTATTCTTAAGAACAAGGTTGATTTCACCATTGAGTGGTACAAAAAGAAAGTTAGCGGATTGTTATACGGTGCGCAAGGTCCTCAATGGGCTTCCCTGTACACCGGTGATGCAAATCTTCCGCAGGTTAACATCGCTGATAACCAAAATACCGGACTTGACCTGAGTGCAACTTACCATGCCAACATCACAAAAGACCTCAAGTTGGATGTAACAGGTATTTTCACTTCTTACAATAACCAAATCGTTGACATTCCAGGTTCCGGCTACTTTGATGGCCCGGGCATCAGGAACGTAACTATACAGCGTAACCAGGAAGGACATCCACTGGGTGCATTCTTCGGATATGAAGTTATAGGCCTGTTCCAGAGTGCTGATGATGTTGCCAAGTCTCCAACGCAAAATGGTGCAAAAGCTGGGTTGTTTAAATACAAGGACGTAGACAACAATGGTAAAATCGATGCGAATGACAGGACTTTTCTTGGAACTCCGCACCCTGATTTCACTTATGGCCTGAACCTTTCACTTAGCTACAAGGCTGTTGATTTTTCTGCTTTCTTCTTTGGATCTAAAGGCAATGATATCTACAACCAGACATTGTACTACACTGATTTCCCTGACTTCTTTAAAGGAGGTATCAGGAGAGAAGTTGCAGTTAATTCCTGGACACCTGAAAGATCAAGTTCCACTATTCCTGCTGTGATGAATACCGGTAGCTTTAGTTCTGACCAGGCTACGAACAGCTATTTCATTAGCAAAGGTTCTTACTTCCGTTGCAAGCAAATGCAGATTGGTTATAACGTATCTTCCAGCTTCCTTTCAAGATTCGGCATTGAACATTTACGCATCTACGCCCAGGGAGCAAATTTGTTCACGATAACCAAATACCAAGGTCTTGATCCTGAATTGCAGTCAACTGATCCAAGAAGCGCCAGTGCGACTAACTTCGGTATAGACCAGGGTAACTATCCTCATACTCCATCTTACCTCTTCGGTGTGAACCTTAATTTTTAATTCATAACTTATTCAGACTATATGAGAAAGATAAAATATAAATTTTTAATTCCAACAGGCCTATCAGCTATTGTGGTACTTGCGGCCTGTAACAAAGATTTTCTGAACAAGCCACCTTTGGGAACATTAAATCCAGAGATTGTTGCAACCGAACAGGGTGTTCAAGGTATATTGATTGGCGCTTATTCGCTTGTTGACGGTGAAGGTGCTTCCGGTGACGGTTTCGCTTCCGGCGCTTCCAACTGGATATTTGGTGGTGTTTCAGGTGATGATGCCAACAAAGGCTCTGACCCTTCCGACGTGGCTGATGCTGCGCCAATGGAAGATTGGTCAATTACACCTACGAACGGAGCTATTCCACAAAAATGGAAACTTTGCTACTCCGGCGCACAGCGTTGTAATGACGTGTTAAAGACTTTGCCTTTGGCAACAGATATTCCTGCCGATGAACAAACAACCATCATCGCACAGGCCAAATTCCTGAGAGCATTCTATCATTTTGAGCTGAAGAAAATCTTTGGCAACATTCCTTATGCGGATGAAAATCTTACAGTAGACAACACAACGAATACTGTGGATGTATGGCCAAATATTGAAGCTGACCTGAATGATGCAATCGCAGGGTTACCAGAAACCTGGAGCCAGGTAGGCCGGGTAAATAAATGGGCTGCGAAATCGTTGTTGGCTAAATGCTACATGTTTGAGCACAAATATTCTGATGCATACACGCTGTTGAAAGAAATCATCGCAAGTGGTAAAACTTCAAAAGGTGAAAAGTATGCGTTAATGCCTCACTATTACTCCAACTTTAATCCAGCCCAGAAGAACAGCGCTGAATCTGTATTTGCAGCTCAAACTTCTGTACAGGACGGGTCTTCAGTTGACTGGGGTGGCGATCCTAACGGTAACTACGGCGACATTTTGAACTTCCCTTATACTGGTGGTCCTGGTGCCTGCTGCGGTTTCTACAACCCATCACAAGACCTTGCTGATGCTTTCAAAACAGATGCAAATGGTCTTCCATTACTCGACACATGGTATACCGGCAATCACGTAAGTGATCCAACAACTCCATACACCGGCAATCTCGATCCAAGGATCGACTGGACCATGGGCAGAAAAGGTATACCTTATCTTGATTGGGGTAACCATCCTGGTGATGCGTGGATCAGGAACCCGGGAGCTGATGGTCACTTTAGCCCTATCAAGAATGTATATGCTGCTTCACAAAAGAACTATACTGACGTAGGTAGCGCTTATTGGGGGCCAACAGAACTTGTTGCCAACAACGTAAATATCATCCGTTTTTCAGATGTATTGCTTTGGGCTGCTGAATGTGCCGCTGATGCAAATGATCTTTCCGGAGCACTGGATTATGTAAACCAGGTTCGCGGAAGAATGGTTGATCACAAAGAAGCATGGGTTTACAAAGACGGTACTTACGACGCGCCAAATGCAGTTTGGGCCGGCGGCGAAACGCTTGCTGACAAATATGTTATTGCCCGTTACACTTCATTCCCTTCAAAGGACTACGCAGTTAAAGCTGTTCAGTTCGAAAGAAGGCTTGAACTCGCAATGGAAGGCCATCGTTTCTTCGACCTCGTAAGATACGGGACAGCAGGTACTGTATTGAATGCTTACTACGACAGGTACAGAACTATTATGCCGTTAAAAGCTAATGCACACTGGACTGCAGGTAAGAACGAGTACTTCCCTATTCCACAGGGTGAGATCGATAACCTGAATTCTGACGGTACAACACGCCTTGTTCAGAATCCTGGCTATTAATCCTTATTAAAATTGATTTAGATAAGCAAAAGAGGTAGAGTTAATAGCTCTGCCTCTTTTTTTGATACTATTGGTAATACTTGTTTTTTTACAGTACCGGCAGCAGATACACCGCTCAGCTTCGTTGCGTCGCAATCCTTTCATCTGCAGCATATCAACCGGGCATGTGTACCTGCATCGTTTTATGCCGTAATTTCACGAAACGCCCTGCTCCAAAAAATGATTTACTGCCGCTTCGTGTATGCTGCACAATTGTACGATGCCAGATAAGCCGGCACAGTGGTGCCAGTAAAGCCGAAGAACGGACCGAAGATGGCTCCAAAAAAATATTGATTATCCGCGCATCGTTAATGATGCTTTTAAGTGAGTGTAGCATGAGATGTATTAATTTATTAAGGTGTTTGGGTTTGCTTTTACTGTTTGCCTCCTGCAATAGTAAAGACACCCTATTTACGGCGCTTGGCCCTGACGAAACGGGTATTCATTTTTCCAACAGCATTGTGGAAAATGATTCTATTAACCCGATTGATATCACCAACATTTATAATGGCGGTGGCGTTGGCGTTGGAGATTTTAATAACGACGGTCTCCAGGATCTTTATTTCGCCGGCAACCTGGTTAGTAACAAACTCTATTTGAATAAAGGCGATTTTAAATTTGAAGATATAACTGATAAAGCGGGAACCGGTGGCAACGGCGAATGGTGCAGGGGAGTGGCGGTCGTTGACATTAATGCCGATGGCCTGCAGGATATTTATGTAAGCGCAACCCTAAAGCATTCAGGTGATCAGCGAAAGAATTTGTTGTATGTTAACCAGGGGGTTGATAAAGACAAATTGCCCCGTTTTAAAGAAATGGCCGGTGAATATGGTCTTGCAGATACGGGCCAGTCAACACAGGCTGCATTTTTCGACTACGATAATGATGGCGATCTCGATGTATATATTGTGACCAACGCGGTTAACACTTCAGTTTTTCCTGATAATTTTCACCCGGTACTCCGGAATGGGGAGAACCCAAGCACGGGCAGGCTTTACCGCAACGACTGGAGTGATTCCCTGAAGCACCCGTTTTATACCGATGTTTCGAAAGAGGCCGGTATACAAACCGAGGGGTACGGGCATTCTGTAAACATTACAGACATCAACGGTGATGGCTGGAAAGATATTTATGTAACCAATGATTTTATCTCGAATGACCTGCTCTGGATCAACAACCACGACGGAACGTTTTCCGAAGAGCTTTCCACTTATTTTAAACATACGTCGGCCAATGCAATGGGCAATGATATTGTGGATGTAAATAACGACGGGCTTGCCGATGTGGTAGCGCTTGACATGGATCCTGAAGACAACTTCAGAAAAAAGATGATGCTTAACTCCATCAGTTATCAGAAATACCAGAATAGCGATCACTTTGGCTACAATTACCAATATGTCCGAAACACCCTGCAGTTAAACCAGGGGCCAAGGGTTGGTAAAAATGATTCGGTTGGCGTTCCGGCATTCAGCGACATCGGCTTTTTCGCCGGCATCGCTGAAACGGATTGGAGCTGGACACCGCTTGTTACCGACTTTGATAATGATGGTAACCGGGATATTATTGTTACAAACGGGTACCCCAAAGACCTGACCGATCACGACTTTATATCATACCGTAACCAGGCAACAAATATTGCTACCAAGAAGACCATTCTTAGCCAAATCCCCGAAGTAAAGCTTCACAATTATGCATTTAAAAACAACGCGGACCTCACCTTCTCAGACGTAACAACAAGTTGGGGAATGGATATGCCATCTTTTTCCAACGGCGCAGTGTATGCCGATCTTGACAACGACGGCGATCTTGATGTGGTAGTTAATAACATCAACAGCGAACCGATCGTTTACAACAACAACACGAGGCAAAAACTTGCAGACAGCAGCCATTTTTTACAGATCCGTTTTGTGGGCGATAACAAAAACACCAATGGCCTTGGCGCTTACGCCAACGTATATTACGACAGCACTAAAATGCAGTACTGGGAAAACACTCCCTACCGGGGATACCTTTCTTCGGTAGATAGCCGGGCATTGTTTGGTCTTGGCAAAACAACGAAGGTCGACTCAGTGGTGATAAGATGGCCTAATGGCAAAATGCAGCGGATTCAAAACATAAACGCAGATACCCTGCTTGTAGTGAATATCGCTGACGCAAAAGCTGACTTTTCTTTTACGCATGATGTTATTGCGACAAATACATTATTCAGGGAGATTTCCGATTCTGTAAATATTCATTTTGTTCACCGGGAAAAGGACTTTGTTGATTTCAACCTCCAAAAATTATTGCCACATAAATTATCTGAATTTGATCCTGCCCTGGCTGCCGGTGATATTGATAATAACGGTCTTGATGATATGATCATCGGTGGTTCGGTAGGTTACAGCGCCCAGGTATTTTTGCAACAGGTAAACGGCACTTTTTTATCCAAAGCGCTAACAGCCGACACCGGAACAGATAAAAAGAAGTCACAGGACCTTGGCATTCTTTTATTTGATGCGGATAATGACGGCGACGCCGATCTTTATATTGCTTCCGGTGGCTACATAAACGATCATAACAATGCCTGTTACGAGGACAGGTTTTATGTAAATGACGGGAAAGGAAACTTTAAGCCAGATACGACCGCATTACCTAAAAATCTTACCAGCAAATTTTGTGTAAGGGCGATTGATTATGATAAAGATGGCGATCTCGACCTTTTTGTTGCCGGCCGGGTAGATCCCTGGAATTATCCTAAACCTGTATCCAGCTTTATTTTCAGAAATGACAGCAAAGACGGTAAAATCAAATTCACCGATGTTACGTCTACTGTTGCCAAAGACCTGACCAATATCGGTATGGTCTGCGATGCGGTGTTTACCGATTTTGACAATGACGGTTGGCAAGACCTTGTGCTAGCCGGTGAGTGGATGCCTGTAACCTTCCTGAAAAATGATAAGGGTGTATTCAAAAACGTTACGGCTGCATCAGGTATAAGCACACAAACCGGGTGGTGGAACAGCATCGTTCCAGGTGATTTTGATAACGATGGTGATATTGATTACATCGCAGGCAATGTTGGGCAAAATTCTTTTTATAAAGCAAGCGATCAATATCCTGTTTCTGTATACGCCAAAGATTTTGATAACAACGGCAGCTACGATGCCATTCCCTCTCTGTACCTCCCTACGAGTATGGAAGACCAGGCGAAGAGGGAGTTCCCGGCACAAGGCAGGGATGATCTTATCAAGCAAATGATCGCAATGCGTTCAAAATTCCAGAGCTACAGAACATACGCGATGTCAACAATGGACTCTGTGCTTTCCCCTGAACAACTTAAGGGAGCGATTATTTATCGTGCCAATAATCTTAAGTCATGCTATATCCGTAACGACGGTAACGGCAAGTTCAGCCTGCAGCCATTGCCCACGCAAGCCCAGTTTTCGATGTTGTGCGGAATGGTGGCCGATGATTTCGATGGCGATGGTAACCTCGATGTAGTCATCAATGGAAACGATTACGGCACCGATGTTTCCACCGGCCGCTACGATGCTTTAAATGGCCTTTTTATGAAAGGCGATGGCAAGGGAAATTTCATGCCATTGACCATTTTGCAAAGTGGCATTTATATTCCGGGCAATGGCAAAGCGCTTGTAAAGCTTAGGAGTAAATCGGGTAGTTGTTTGCTTGCCGCTGCGCAAAACCGGGGACCTTTAAAAATTTTCAAAGCCAAATGTAACCTGCATTTCATTCCCCTTCAACCAAATGATGTAAGTGCGGCTATACAATACAAGAACGGCAAAATCCAAAAGCAGGAATGCTACTATGGAAATTCCTTTCTTTCACAGTCGGCCAGGTTTATTGATGCCGACGCCAATGTCGCATCTGTTACCATAACCGATGCAAGTGGCCACCAGCGGAAGATAGACCTGTAAAACTGCGTGCTTATTTTTTAGCCCGGCTGCAGCACCTGTATTTTGCTTTACTTGCGTCGCACACTTGTACCGGACCACGTTGTGCAGCAATAAAATCGTTCTAATAAGGAATATGAAATACCCGCATGGCGAAGTGATGAAACTGTTTACCGGTTGTGTAATTTGCATACTTGTTTTTATTTCCTGCAGCAGCGATGAAAATCCATACCAGAATAACCTTGGTATTGAGCCTTCATTGATAGCGCAAATGGACACGGCCAACTACACAACAATACTTTGGGAAGACACGCTTGTAAATATTGGCCGCATTAAAACAACAGATACTGCCCGGATAAAATTCCGGTTTAAAAATACAGGCAATAAACCGCTATTTATTATTACTGTTGCGCCTTCCTGCGGGTGTACCGTCGCGGATTACCCCAAAGAACCGATACAGCCCGGCAAAGAAGGCGTAGTAACGGCATCTTATAAATGGAATGGCCAGTTAGGCGAATTGAAAAAGACGATCAGCGTTAGAACCAATACAAGCAACCAGGCTTATCATAAGGTCGCTTTTGTGGGAGAAGTCTTTAAAGATTCAGTAATAGTAAAGTAGCATTTTCACTGTTGTTCAGTATAGTACCAGGTGTTGAAGCGTGCGACGCAACGAAAGCCTAACAGTATTGTTTGGCCGGGTTCCAAAATAATCACCCGTTGCCGCCGCGTATTTTAAATGTTTAAATAAACTGTATTTTGAAATATCGTAAAAGGGTTGCTTCGGTTATTGCATTGGTGAGTTTTATGGGGTTATTGTTTACCTCCTGTGAACAATACCAGAAAAACAGTACGCATCAGCATGTGAGTGATGGTAGTATTGAAATGGGTAAACAGCTTGCAGCAATGTATTGCCAATCGTGCCACCTGTTACCCGATCCGTCTTTGCTTGATACAAAAAGTTGGGGAAAAGGCGTGCTCCCGATGATGGGTCCGATGCTTGGCATTTTCAACTATGGCTATGAAACTTATCCTTCCTACAAATACGACCATGATCTTGGAGAGGGTTTTTATCCATCTCAACCTGTATTAACCGGGCCGCAATGGCAAAGTATTCTCGATTATTACACAGCCTTATCGCCTGATACGCTGGATGCAAATAAAAATGATGTGGCTATTGGTACCGGGCTATCGTTGTTTAGCGCGGTTATTCCGCCTGTTTCTTATGATAGTGCGCATACCTGCTTTGCAGGTTTTGATTCGGTAATGTACCCTGGTACTTTAGTGATTGGCGATGTCAATAAAAAATTTGTGGTGCGCTTTAACAACCAACTGCAACCGATTGATTCTTTCAAAATCATTAACCCGGTTGTTGATATTGACTTTAAAAAAGACAGTGCTGTTACGGCGAATATTGGCGTGATTATACCAAACAACGGGCGCTACGGAAGCGGTCATAAATTGATCACGAGCGCCACCCAAAAAATGAATTACAGCCAGGAGCCTATGTTTGATAGTTTGAGGAGACCGGTACAGATAACTGCTGCCGACTTTAATAAGGACGGTAGAAACGATTGCCTGGTTTGTGAATATGGCAACCTGAGAGGGGCACTTTCCTGGATGGAAAATCTTGGAAATAATAAATTTGAGCGGCATGTTTTACGGGAAGTCCCGGGTGCGATAAAAGCGTATGTGCGGGACTATAACAAAGACGGGCTTCCGGATATTTATGTGTTGTTTGCGCAGGCTGATGAAAGTATTTTTCTTTATACCAATAAAGGAAACGGGAATTTTGAAGAGAAGCGACTACTCCGGTTTCCGCCCTGTTATGGCTCAACCTATTTTGAACTGGCTGATTTTAATAAGGATGGGTTCGACGATATTGTGTACAGTTGTGGTGATAATGCGGATTTCTCCAGGGTGCTGAAGCCATATCATGGTGTTTATATTTATACAAACGATGGCAGGAATAATTATACGCAACAATACTTTTTTCACATCAATGGCTGCTTTAAAGCGATGGCAAGAGACTTTGACAATGATGGTGATCTTGATATAGCTTCTATTTCATTTTTTGCGGATTACAGCAGCAGACCTGAAGAAGGCTTTGTTTATTTACAAAATAATGGAAGCTTTAACTTCAGGCCTTACAATATCCCGGAGGCGAATAAAGGCAGATGGCTTACGATGGATGCCGGTGATGTTGATGGCGATGGCAAAATAGATTTGGTGCTCGGTAATTTCTCCGCCCCGGGTATGATCAAATCTCCTGTGCAGTTTGAAAAAGGGCCGCCTTTCCTGTTGCTGAAAAATACAGGGAGATAGTTTTCCCGGTATGATACAGGTTAGTTTTTAACTATAATAAATTAATAAAATTTGTAAAAAAACAGCATGAAATCTTTTAACCTACCGATGGTTGTTCTATTATGCTCAGCTGCATTGTTTGGTTGCCAGGATGCAAAGAAGCCCACAATAAATAGTACAGATGTGCTGCATGAAAACCAGGATCAGTTAACGCAGATAATCATTTACGACGTGTTTTCGCCGCCTGTGGCTTCAAGAATTTATGCCTACACTTCACTGGCTTCTTACGAGGCCATACGCTTTGCAAAACCCGGTAATGAATCTATAGCAGAAAAGCTTAACGGGTTTGGCAAAATGCCCCAGCCCGAAAACGGGAAGCAATATGATTACACACTTGCTGCATCCAAAGCGTTTTGCACGGTGGCTTACAACATCCGCATTTTCTCCGATACTGTTTTGCATCGTTACGAAGACTCGCTGGAAAATGTTTTTAAACAGGCGTTGGCAGAAGACGTTTATAGCCGTTCTATCGCATTCGGCGATACTATCGGCAAAACTATTTTAGCCCGTGCTAAAAAAGATATGTATAAGGAAACCCGCGGTATGTCAAAATATCTTGGCAGCGATGCAGATGGCAAATGGCAGCCAACACCCCCAGACTATTTTGATGGCACTGAGCCTTACTGGCGTATGATAAAACCATTTTCGCTGGATACAAGTTCTCAATTCAGGCCCATGCCGCCATTCCCTTACAGCAAAGACAGCAACAGTTTGTTTTATAAAATGGTGAAAGACGTTTATACTGTTAACAAAAACCTGTCAGATTCAGAAAAGACCATTGCAACGTATTGGGATGATAATCCCTTTGTAACGCAACACTCAGGACACCTGATGTTTGCCAATAAAAAAATAACACCCGGTGGCCATTGGATGGGCATAACCGCTATTGCCTGCCGCCAGTCAAATGCTGATGAAGTAAAAACAGCAAAGGCTTATGCGCTTACCGGCATCGCTTTGCTCGACGGATTTATCTCCTGCTGGGATTCTAAATTTTATTTCGAATATGTGCGCCCTGTAACGTTGGTAGAAAGCTGGTTTGACAATGCCTGGACGCCTTACCTGCAAACGCCGCCATTCCCTGAATACACGGCTGGCCATGCAACTATTTCAGGATCGGCTTCCACTGTACTCACCTCTTTGTTTGGCGATAATTTTGCTTTCCACGACAATTGCGATTCGGCATATATCGGCATGACGAGAGACTTTACATCATTCAGGCAGGCAGCTGCCGAAGCTTCGATCAGCCGCTTGTATGGAGGCATTCATTACCGCGCAAGCCTTGATACCAGCCTTATTCATGGAGCAATGGTTGGGAATTGCCTGCTTAAAAAAATCGGGATGAATTAAGGTGCCGTCGTTGCAATGAAACTTGTAATGCATGTCAGCGTATATGGCTGAATTGAATATTACAGGCAACAGGCTGTAACATGAAAAGGAAGCCGTAACAAATTTTACCTATACCGTCTTATGTTGTGCCGAAAAAAGTTATTCGGTACAAGTGTGCGACGCAAGTAATGATGCCATAAAAACAGAAGCTAGGCTCCCAATTTTAATGCGCTATTTTCGTTTACGATATTTAACCAACAAAATTCACAGCACGGAAATAATGAAATACGCATTTCTGCTTACCTATATTGTTTGCTGCTTTACTAATAAGGCGGCCGCACAATTGTGTAGCGGAAGTCTCGGCGACCCCATTCTTAATATGACCTTTGGTGCACAGGGATTCCAGATGCCGAGGAATATGACAACGTTTGAACCAACCGGTGACTGCCCGAATAAGGGCCAATATATTGTCAGCAGCTTTTTGTTTGGCTGCGGCAGCAACAACGATCACTCGTGGATTAAGATGATCGGCGACCATACCCGCGACCTCAATGGAAACTATATGCTGGTAAATGCAGAAAGTACACCCGGCACCGTTTACACAGATACTGCAAAAAATCTTTGCGACAACAGCAACTATGTTTTTTCTGCATGGATATCAAACGCGATGCAAGGTTTTACCTGCGGTGGTAATCCTGTACTTGCCAACTTATTGTTTACTGTAAAGGCACTTGATGGAACAGTGCTTGCAAGTTCCACCACAGGTGATATTCCTGTTGCGGATGACAGAATCTGGAAACAATATGGCCTGGCTTTTACAACACCGCCAAACACACCTGAAGTGATCGTGAGCATTACCACCAATCCCCGGTTTGGTTGTGGCAGCGGTTTTGTAATTGACGACATTAGTTTCAGGAGCTGCGGACCGCTGGTTAGCGTAACGCTCGACGGAACAACCGATGGCGGCAATGTGTGCGCCGATTATACCAACCCCTTTATTTTGCAGGGCACTTACAGTACTTATTACAACGACCCGGTGGTGCAATGGCAAAGCAGTTCAGACACCGGGAGAACATGGCAGGATATTCCCGGCCAAACTTCCACTACCTATGCCATTCCGCGAAGAATGACCGGTGTTATCAATTACCGCATGGCGGTTGCTGAACGGGCAAATATTAATTCGTTGAACTGCCGAACGGTGTCAAATAGCATATATACCGAAATTCACCCGGTGCCCTTACACAAAGCACCGGTTAACCTGTTGGGGTGCTTTGACAAGGATCTTTACCTGCCCGCCGCAGACCCGACAGCGTTGGAGGTGTTATGGAAGGGCCCCAATTACAGTTCGTCGGAATTCAATGCAGTCGTTCCGCGGGTGTCATATGCAGATACCGGCTTATACACATTGAAGCAAAATTTTTATTTCGGGTGTGTGTCATTCGATTCTTTTTTTGTGAAAATATATCCCAGCACCACCATTACCGCAATGCCACCACATCCTGTTTGCGAGGGTATGAGCCAGCAGCTTTCTGTAACTGCTGTCGGTGGGAATAGTTTTCAATGGTACCCGTCAACAGGGCTTTCGAATGATGCGATACCCAACCCGATTGCTACGCCCAAAGATTCAACGCAATACAAAGTGGTCGTTACCAACTCGTATGGCTGTAAAGATTCGGCGTTTGTCAACATCGACGTGTATCGAAATCTTGTGATGAGTGCCGGCCCAGACAAAGTTGTGCTCGGGGGAGATACTGCAACATTAACTGCATCGGTAAAAGGAACTGCAGTAACCTATTCGTGGACGCCGAATAGTTTTATCAGCGATGTAAACTCGATAAAGCCAAAAGTGTTTCCGCCCGAAAGCCTTGAATATACTTTGTCGGCAAAGTCAACTGTTGGCTGCGGCAGTTCAGTCGACAAAGTGCTTGTTAAAGTGTACAACGACTTTAATATACCCAGTGCATTTACACCAAACGGTGATGGAAAGAATGACCGTTTCCAGGTGTTACCGCTTGATAATTACAAACTCATACGATTTAATATTTTCAACCGTTTCGGGCAATTGGTGTTTAGTTCAACCGATAGCCATATTGGCTGGGACGGCAGGTATAACAGCCTTGACCAACCCACCGGCGTGTATATTTACCAGCTTGAGATGGTGAGTGCCCAAAACAAACGCATCGTTCGCCAGGGCACCGTTACCTTACTACGATAATTTTTTGGTAACCAGCTACCAGCAGCATTGCTTGCGTCGCACTCTTCTGCAGCATCACTAAGCGCAGCGATTTGACACGCTGAACGAAATACGGTATAAACACACCTGCTAATAATAAACTTTGCCCTCAGCTAAAGCTCATCACTTTCTTCAGTTGAAGTGAGCGGTGCCGGATAAGCAGGTATAATACCGCAACGGACGATGCTATGAAAAATGAAAGCCGGGCCCATAAAAAAACTCCCGTCGTACAAGAACGGGAGTTTTTAAAATATATAAGCCCTGTTATTTTTTTCTTGTCGCTTTAAATGTGCCGTTTGGTTGTTTCGAAAGCAGTTCAGTGATGTTGCCTTCAGCGTCGCGATTGAATTGTACTGTAAACCCTTTCAGTGTTTTAATGGAAAACTGGTCTTTGTCAACAGGCATAAGTTCAAACTCGGGCTGTCCCTGTATAAATAAGAAAAGTGTTTTCTCGCCCTTCATGAAAATTTTGATGATCGCCTGTCCGCTGAGATCATATTCACCAACATACTGCTGTAATTCTTCTTTCGTCATTTCTTTTGCCTTCAGCGTTTTACTGAACAGCATTGGTTTTAACGCAGGTTCAAAGCTGATAGATACGCCTTCCACATCGCCTGAGGTGCTTAGTTGAAACTGGAGCGGGTCGTTGTTTTGTGTTGTATCGAAACTGCCATCCCTGTCGCGTTGAATAGGGTTAAACACATCGTAGTTGTTATGCTTTAACCACCAGTTGAATTTGCCAACATTGGCCATGAGACTATCTCCGTTCACATACACTTCCAATGTGCCGTAGCCGGGATTGCTGTAAAGCCCTTCATAGGCTTTCAATTCGTGAGAAGGATGTGTAACAGGTTTTGCAACAGAATCAACCTTTGATTTTTCAGCGGCTTTTTCAGCAATCCTTGCTTTATCCACTGCAAAATGCTGGTCGGTTTCCCAATCGAAATAGGGAAGGCCGAGCATCCTGTCTGCAACGAGGTTTCTCACGATTGCAGGAACAGCTGAACCATCCTGGTTGCTCAGCACGACAATGCCAATACTATCCGATGGAAAGAAGCATGTGCTTGCGGAAAAGCCATCGATATTACCACCATGTTCAACGCGGTAATGGCCTTTGTAGGAGGCGAGCATCCAGCCAAAGCCATAGTTTGCAAAAAAGATATCGGGCTTTTCTTTTGAAGGAACGCCGCCCTGTATCACCATCTGCGAGCTCATTGCTTCGGTAACATAAGCAGCAGGAATAATTTCTTTGCCTTTGTATTTGCCTCCGTTAACCCACGTTATCAGCCATTGCCCCATATCCCGCACGCTGCTGTTGATGCTGCCTGCAGGAGCCATTGTGCCAATGTCAAAGTAATCGAGCCGGGAAACAATACTGTCTTTCTTTACAGTGTAGCCATAAGCTTTGTCGCTGCTCTTCATCCAGTCTTTCAGGTTGAGTGTAGCAGTATTCATGCCAATGGGCTTAAAGAGTTTTGCTTTTATATTGTCTTCCCAACTGCTGCCACTGATCTTTTCAACAACCTGCCCCTGCAGAAAAAACATAAAATTGTTGTATTGCCATTTTTGGCGCAACGGTGCAGTTGGTTCCATGTAAGCAATGCGCTTTACCATAGAATCGGCAGAGCCTATCCCGAAATAATACCATGAATAGTCGTGACGTGGGAGCCCGGTGCGGTGGCTCATCATATCACGCAGCGTTACGTGCTGTGTAAGGTCATCATTGTAGAATTTCAGGTCGGGCATATAATCATGCACAGGTTTGTCAAGATCAACCTTGCCATCTTTATTGAGCAAACCAACAAGCGATGCCGTAAATGCTTTTGTGCAACTGCCGATTGCAAACAACGTATTTTCCGTTACCGGTACTTTGTTTTCGTAGTCTTTATATCCAAAACCCTTTGCATATATCACAGAATCTTTCTTTACCACTGCAACCGCGAAACCTGCGGCATGCCATTCTTTCAATACGCGTTCAAAGGCTGTGTCTAATCCCGCAAACTGGTTGCCGGCGACGGCGCTTTTCTTTTTCTGTGCGAAACCTGTTACAGATGCAATGCATAACAGCAATGTGATAATTTTTCTCATGAGATTTTTTTTATGGGCCAGACTTCTGAATAAATATTTGGCTTTTGTTGCGTCGCACTCTTCGGCGTTCAGCAGCTTATTCGCCGAACTTTTGATTGAATGTGTGCTTTGCTTAGCATAGGTAGTAAATTTGCAGTGTATATCACAACCGTATATCAAGTTATTTTGCAGTTTAATAGGCTCAAATGTCAAACAGCTGTTACAACTATTTAAAATTGGTCTTTTTTTACTGTTAATTGATTCCGGTTATCCCGGTTATCATTCAGCTTGTCCTTACAATTCAAGGCTTATGTAAAACTTTTGTTCCCGCCTTATGTACAGGGAAATAATTCCTACATTTAAACCTGCTCTAAACGAATCGTACCTTTCAACATTTTCTTTTAAATCAAGACACATGAAAAAAATAAGTAGCCTGCTCGCAATTGGTTTTGCCTGTAGTAGTTCCCTGCTTGCCCAAACAGATGCGTCACTTTTCCGCTTTCCGGATGTTTCACAGACCCAGGTCATTTTTACTTATGCAAACGATGTGTGGGTAGTGGCAAAAGAAGGTGGCATGGCCTATAAATTAAGTTCACCGCCGGGCGTTGAAATGATGCCAAAATTCTCTCCCGATGGCAAGCAGGTAGCCTATACTGCCGATTATGACGGCAACCGCGATGTTTATGTTATTCCTGTCGCGGGAGGCATTCCAAAACGGCTGACCCAACATGGCTACAACGACCGGGTTGTAGACTGGACAAACGATGGCAAAAGCATTCTCTTTGCTTCAGGCCGGGAAAGCGGTAAAGAAAGATATAACCAGTTTTATACCGTGCCTGCCAGCGGCGGGGTTGAAACAAAATTACCACTTGCGTATGCCGAATATGGAAGCTATTCGCCAGATGGTAAACAAATGGCTGTAGTTATTATGTCGCAGGTTGGCCGCAACTGGAAAAGGTACCGCGGCGGCTGGAATGATGATATCCGCATCTATGATTTTGCTAAACAAACAGAGGAGAATATCAGCGCGACAGATGATGCCGGCGAAGAGTTTCCCATGTGGCATGGAAATTATATTTACTTCCTAAGCGACCGTGGACCGGAGGTGAGAATGAATTTATGGCGCTACGACCTTAATAAAAAATCATTTGAACAGATTACAAAGTTCACAGACTACGACGTGCATTTTCCTTCACAGGGGCCCGATGATATTGTCTTCGAAGCCGCGGGAAAATTATACCTCTATTCCTTTGCGACCGGCCAGCAAAAGGAAATAAAAGTAACTGCCGTAACAGACGGGTTGTTTATGAAACCCAAAACCGTAGCGGTAAACAGTTATATGCAACATGCGGCTATTAGTCCCGATGGGAAAAGAGCATTGGTAGAAGCCCGGGGCGAAATCTTTTCTGTGCCTGCTGAAAATGGCTATGTAAAAGACCTGACGGCGACCTCTGGTTTTGCAGAGCGTTACCCGTCATGGTCGCCCGATGGAAAATCCATTGCATTCTGGAGCGACCGTTCGGGCGAATACGAATTATGGTTGATGGAAGCAGGCAAAGAAAGCAGCGCTAAAAGGCTGACCAACTATGGGGCCGGCTATCGTTACGCCATTTCATGGTCACCGGATAATAAAAAGCTTGCTTTTATCGACAAGGCCGGCAAAATAAAGGTGTATGATATCGCTTCCGGTTCAACCTCGGATGTTGACCAGGGGTTGTTTTTTTCACACGGCAATATGGAAGGCTTTACTTTCAGCTGGTCATCAGACAGCAGGTGGCTTGCTTATAGCCGTGACCTTGATAATTTTCACAACGCCATATTTATTTATGATGTGAAGAATAAAAAATCGCAGCAGGTGACAAGTGGTTTTTATAACTGCAGCAACCCTGTATTCGATGCCGAATCAAAATACCTTTATCTGCTTACATCACAATCATTTTCCCCTTCTTACAGCGACCAGGACAATACATTTATCTATGCCAACAGCACTGGGATTGCGGTGATCGGCCTTCAAAAATCAACGCCGTCTATCCTGTACCCTAAAAACGACACAGTAGCCATTAAACAGGAAGAAAAAGCTGATACAAGCAAGAAGGATGCAAAACCTGGTAGCGATCAAAAGAAAGCCGATTCCAATGCAGTTGTGATCGATTTTGACGGAATGGAACAGCGCATGGAGTTATTGCCTGTTACCAATGGCAATATCGGCACGCTAAATGTTGTAAAGGGCAAAGTATTATACGAGCGTTATCAGAATACCGGTGCCGCAGATGGCCAGCCATCCCTCAAGTTTTATGACATCGAAAAACGGGAAGAGAAAACCATTCTTGATGGGGCAGAAAATTATATTGTTAGCGCAAACAGGGAGAAGATATTGGTCTTCAAAGCGGGCACTGCAGCGATCATCAACCCCGACGAAGGCGCGAAATTCGATAAACCTCTTCACCTCAATGAAATGCAAATGACGGTTGACCCTGTGCAGGAGTGGAAACAAATTTTCACCGATGCATGGCGCATAGAGCGTGATTATTTTTACGATGCAAATATGCACGGTGTCGACTGGAATCTTATGTACAAGCGATATGCTAAAATACTGGAAGGCGCTGCAACCCGTGAAGATGTCGATTTTATTATCGGCGAAATGATCGGTGAATTAAATTCTTCACATACGTATCATGGCGGAGGCGACATGGAGAATGCACGATCACAGAAAACAGGCTATATCGGTATCGACTGGGAAGCTGAGGGTAATTATTATAAAGTGAAAAAGATCATTCATGGCGCAAGCTGGGATGCTGAAGTGCATTCGCCTTTGGACCTTGCCGGTGTAGACATAAAAGAGGGCAATTATATTCTTGCAGTTAACGGCATTCCAATCACCACAGACAATGAACCATTCGCAGCTTTCCAGGGATTGGCAAACGAAACAGTAGAGCTTACTTATAACACTACCGCTTCATTCAACGGTGCAAAAACGGCTATTGTAAAAACACTGGATGATGAATACCGCCTGCGAAATCTTGCATGGATTGAAGGAATGCGTAAGCATGTGGATGAAGCAACCAATGGTGAAGTGGGATACATTTTTGTACCAAGTACAGGCATCGACGGACAAAATGAGCTGCTGCGCCAATTTGCCGCGCAATGGAACAAGAAAGCGCTCATCATCGACGAAAGGTTTAATGATGGCGGGCAAATACCCGATCGCTTTATCGAAATGCTCAACCGTACGCCGCTTTCTTATGTGGCCACACGCGATGGCAAACCCTGGCAGTTCCCGGGTTATGCAAATTTTGGCCCGAAAGTAATGCTCATCAACGGTTGGAGCGGCAGCGGGGGCGATGCGTTCCCCACGTATTTCCGCGAAAAGCATCTTGGCCCGTTGATTGGCTCAAGAACATGGGGCGGCTTAATTGGCATCAGCGGTTATCCCGATCTGATCGATGGCGCCGGCATTACAGCGCCTTCGTTCCGCATCTACAATCCCGATGGCACCTGGTTTAAAGAAGGCCATGGTGTTGATCCCGATATTGAGGTGCCTGAAGATCTCGGAGCGATGGCGAAAGGTATCGATCCGCAATTAGAGCGCGCCATTACCGAGATAAAGAACCTGCTCAAAACAAAGGGCTTTACAGCGCCGCCGGTTCCGAAAGTGGAGAAGAGAAATTAATATAATCATCACTAGCAGGAAAGCCGGGTCTAAAACCGGCTTTCTTGTTTTTATGTACCCCGCTTCATTGCAACGATTCAACTTTCGTTGCGTCGCACTCTTCAACGTTCAAAACTTTATGCGACTATTACCAGCAACTTTGGTGGATAAATATTCGTTCGGATTTGAGTGCTCCCTAAAGAACTTAAAGTACAAGTGTGCGACGCAACAAACGATGCCATGAAATACTAAGGCCCGGCGCCCAATAATTTATTAATGCCCGATGAACAGCTTATAAAAATAAAAGTGGCGCGCATCACGGGCACGCCACTTTTGTTAACGATGAATTTCTTTTACCTGATTTTTGAAAACGGAATATTTCCAATGCGGTATAATGTCCAGTCTTTGTAATCAAAATGCCACCATTCGTATTCATACACTTTAAAGTCTTCGCTTTCCATGCTGGTGCGCAAAAGATCACGCATTTTTCTTTGCTGCTCTGTGCCGCCGGTGTAGTAAGGATAAGAGCGCTCACTCATTTCGTCGTACACGCCGGTCATTTCAATTTCTTTACCGGTTTTTAGATCGTAGAGGGTTAAATCGGCCGCACAACCGCGGTTATGCTTTGAACCTTTTTTAGGATCGGCAACAAATTGCTTGCTCGAGTCTGGCGTAATGTCCCAGAACAATTTTGTAACACTCCATGGACGGTAGCCATCAAAGACCAGCAGCCCATATCCAAGCTTGTGCAATTTTTGATTAACCCTTACCAAAGCCTCGGCAGCCGGGCGTTGCAGGAAAGCCCTTGCCTCGGTATAAACAGGGCGGCCGGCGAGATTATTGTTTGTTGCATACCGTATGTCAAGATGAATGGACGAATCGAGTTTGGTGAGTTCAACCAAATCAGATTCGCGAAAATTACCTTGTTCATGCGGTGGCTTTGCCGCACAGCCGCCAACTGCGACGAGCAACAGGAAAGAGAAACTTAAGAATGCTAATGAACTGCTTTTAAAATGCTGCATATGGTACAATGTTTATGGTTGTTTTGTAAGGCTTCAGTGTAAGTGTTTTTTGCATGCTATAACTCTTCCAATGACTGATCAAGATCGGCAAGAATATCTTCGATGTTTTCAATGCCGGTGCTCATTCTTATTAATCCATCTGTGATACCGAATTGTAAGCGCTCTTCTCTTGATACACCAAAATGACTCATCGATGCAGGGTGCGATATTAAGGTATCGACAGTGCCCAGCGAAACTGCGCGTGTGCACATCTGTAAACTGTCTATGAATTTTTTGCCGGCCTCCAGCCCTTGTTTCAGTTCAAAACTGAGCATAGCTCCCGGGTGTTTCATTTGTTTTTGTGCAGTAGCAAAGTCAGGATGCATGGAAAGCCCATTGTAGTTTACATGAGCGATGGCCTTATGTCCGCATAAAAAGTCGGCGACGGCAAACGCATTGCTGCAATGGCGTTCCATTCTAAGCTCTAATGTTTTCATGCCGGTTGTTAAGAGGAATGCATCAAAAGGGTTGCTGTTGCCACCCAGCAAACGATGCCACTTGGTCATCCTGGTATTCATCAATTCAATATCGCGGCCGAGCAAAACACCGCCGATTGCGGTTCCATGCCCATTTAAAAATTTTGTGGTCGAATGAATAACAAAGTCTACGTCGTATTTAAAAGGTTGTTGCAGGTAAGGCGTTGCAAAAGTGTTGTCGACCGACACGATAAGATTATATTTTTTTGCAAGCTTTGCGACTGCTTCAATATCCACACACTGAATGGTTGGGTTTGCCGGCGTTTCAATATGAACCATTCGAAGTTCAGCATTATTTTTCATTGCTTCTTCTGCCTTATTCAGATCACGCAGATCGGCAATTACAGGTTCAATACCGCTTTGGTGCAGCACTTTGTGTAGTAGTTCATGTGTACCGCCGTATAAAGAGAAATGCGAAAGAATTTTATCTCCTGCTTTAAGGTTGCAAAGGAACAAACTGCTCAGGGCGGCTTGTCCGCTTGCATGCAGCATTGCTTTCAATTGCAAAGGGCTGCCGTTTTTATCTTTCAGGTTAAAGGCTTCCAAAGCAGCAATCGTTTTTTCGGCAACGGTAAATGTTGGGTTGCCCCAGCGACTGTAAATGTATCCTTCTTCTTTACCTGCAAAACGGCGCATGCCCTGGTCGGCATCGTCGAAAGTAAATGTTGATGTTGCATATATCGGGGACAGGTGTGAAGACTCGGGAAATCCCTGACTGCCACTGTGTATTGCTGCTGAGCTAATGCCCTTCAGGGTAAAGTGTTTATTGCTCATCTAAAAAAATATTTTTTCAAAATGCTTAATGACTAAATTGTAATCAAAAGTAACTGAAAAGCCTGAAGGAAATTTTTGAAGCATATCCGTGCTGCGCAAACGTATCGTAACGAAGCTGGTGTACATGGCGAAAATTGCTGAATGGATTTGCCTTTGCTTTCGGCACAGCATTTAAAAATTTGTGGATTAAGATTTGTTATTGCTAAACTGTGATAAATATTGTTTAATTAACTGCAGCAACGAAATTTACTCTGCAACAATTTTATAACATTGTTGTTTTAAATCTGCCGGGTTGAAAGACGAACGCTGAAGTGAGTGACACAACAGCCGCCTGGGAGCGATATACAGCTCACTCCAAAAAAATTTTACATAATTGAAAGAAAGGAATACGACGATATGAATATTCAAAACATTAAAACGCTGGGTGAACTGAAGAAGAGTGGTTATAAACCGCTAACTGTTAAGGAAGAGTTGCGTAAAAACCTGCTGCAAAAAATACAGGCAAAAGAAAATACCTTCAGTGGCATTATTGGCTACGAAGATTCGGTGATACCTGATACCGAAAGGGCAATACTTAGCCGGCACAACATTTTGTTTCTTGGTTTGCGCGGACAGGCAAAAACACGTATGGCGAGGCAAATGACGGAGTTGCTGGATGAATACATTCCGGTTATTGAGGGTAGTGAAGTGAACGATGATCCTATGGCGCCCTTGAGCAAACATGGACGTGATCTTATTGCGCAACACGGGGATGAAACGCCAATTGTGTGGATACACCGCAGCGAAAGATATGGCGAAAAGCTTGCAACACCGGATGTGAGTGTTGCAGATCTTATCGGCGATATTGATCCAATAAAAGCAGCCAACCTTCGTTTGAATTTTGCCGATGAAAGAGTTATTCATTATGGCATTATACCACGCAGCAACCGGGGCATTTTCGTGATCAACGAAATACCCGACCTGCAGGCACGCATACAGGTTGCGTTGTTCAACATACTCGAAGAAGGCGACATACAAATTCGCGGTTTTAAATTGCGTATGCCACTGGATATTATGTTTGTCTTTACCGCGAATCCTGAAGACTATACAAATCGTGGAAGTATTGTTACGCCTTTGAAAGACCGTATTCAAAGCCAAATACTCACACACTATCCGAAAGATATAGAAACTTCGCTTGCCATAACCGAGCAGGAGGCTGATGTGCTCGCTGAGCAGCAAAAGAAAATTGATGTGAGTGATCTTATAAAACGGCTGATTGAGCAAGTGGCATTCGAGGCACGAGGCAATGAATATGTTGATAAGAAAAGCGGCGTTAGTGCAAGGCTTACGATCTCCGCATATGAAAACGCTGTGAGCACTGCCGAGCGCCGGGCCATGATCCAGAACGAATCGCATACACAGGTTTGGCTTAGTGATCTTGCGGGCATTATTCCCTCCATAACAGGAAAGATCGAACTCGTTTACGAAGGCGAGCAGGAGGGTCCCTACCAGGTTGCGCTTAACCTGCTTGATAAAGCCATACGCACACAGTTCGCTCAATATTTTCCAAATCCCGAGGTGATGAAGAAAAGAAAAACCACCGGTAAAGCCTCGCAGGAAAAGGCGGATGACAACCCGTATAAAGAAATTACAAAATGGTTTGATAAAGGCAATCACCTCGATCTTTTGGTTGATATGAAAGATGCCGAAAAAATAACTGCACTGTATAAAGTGGAGGGTTTGTATGGGATGGTAAAAAAGCTTTATCCCCGTGCAAACGATAAAGAGAGCGCTTTGCTGATGGAGTTTGTGCTACATGGGCTTTCTGCCTATTCGCTCATCAGCAAAAAAACGATCGAGGGTAAAATTCAGTTCAAAGATCTGATCGGAAGCATGATGAACCTTGGCCCCATAAATATGGATGACGATGACGACAATGCATTCAATGATGATGATTACCGGTAAAGTTGTTTTAGGCCGTGCTTTTTAATAAGCATTGAGCTTTACTTGCGTCGCACACTTGTACGGTCCTTTCAATTTGCAGCAAATACAGCACTAATATAGTTAAGCATTTACCCTTCATATCACTATGCGCTCATTAAGGCTGGCTTCCGTTTTTATGTTGATCGTGACGTTTGTTACTTTTTCACAGTTACAAGCGCAGGACAAGAAATATTTTATTAGCCCCCGTGGTAATGATGATAACGACGGGCTTTCACCTGACCGGGCATGGCAGACCTTAGGTAAAATAAACGCAATGAATTTTAAACCTGGCGACATGGTTTTATTCGATGCCGCTGCAGTTTTCAAAGGAACACTTAAGATCGGTGTTGATGATTCGGGAAGTCTTGGAAAGCCGGTTGTCTTCACGTCGTACGGTGGTGGTAAAACAACGATCAATGCCGGCGGCTCTTCGGGTATGTTGGTCGTAAATGCTTCAAATATTGTATTGGCAAATATTAAAGTCGTTGGTGATGGCGTAGAAAAAAACAATGGCTCCGGGATTTTTTTGTATGCCGAAGATTCGCTTCATGCGCCGCACAATATCCGCATCAGCAATTGCGAGGCAACAGGTTTTCATCAATATGGGATATTGATCGGGTGCAGCGACAACATAGATTTAAAAGGTTATGAGCAAGTGAATGTTGAAGACTGCATTGCCACAAATAATGGCGAGGCTGGAATCGCTTCTTATGGCAGCGTGTTTGGTTTTCAACACAAGAACTTTAAAGTGACAGGTTGCAAGGCTTATAACAATAGCGGTATTGTAACAAAAACGACCGGGCACAGCGGCAATGGCATCGTAATGGGCGAAGTAGATGGATTGTTGATCGATCACTGCACGGCATTTGAGAACGGGGCCGATAACCGTTGTGAAGCAGGAGGCCCGGTAGGTATTTGGGTATGGATGTGTAAGAAAGCCGTTATACAATATTGCGTTGCCCATGATAATCATACAGGCTCAACAAAAGATGGGGGTGGCTTTGATATCGATGGCGGTTCTTCCGATTGTGTAATGCAATTCAATTATTCTTACAATAACGATGGGGCCGGCTACCTGCTGGCGGAATATGGTGCTCTATTTCCCTTCAGTAATAATGTGGTAAGATTTAATGTCAGCGAGAATGATGGCAGAAAGAACAACTATGGAGCAATTGCGGTTTGGGGAGCATCAGAAGACTATAAGGTCACCAATTCCAAAGTATATAATAATACGGTTTATACAGATGACAGGAATATCTCAAGCGGCACGCCAGCATGCATTACACTCATGGGCGTGCAATTTGACAATGTGCTGTTGGAAAACAATATTTTTTCAACAAAGGGCGTGGTGAATTTTATTAATGCAGACACAAGTGTTGGCGTTTCAAAACTCTTGCTAAAACATAATGTGTATTATTCTTATTCCGGGAATTACAATTTTAAATATGGCGAAAGAAAGTTTAGTACCATAAACGCCTGGCTCGGCGCTAACAAGCAACAGGAAGATAACGGCCAGTCGCTGATGCAGGTCAACCCTTTTTTTACCGGGGAAAGCAAGTTCCCTGTAAATCATTTTGACCCGGTTGCTTACTCATTGTTACCAAAATCATCCCTGCGAAAAAATCCGTATCAGATCACCGGTAACATCAACGCCGGCATGAGGGATATTGCCGGAAATACAATCCCGTCAGATGATTTGTTGTTTCCCGGCGCTTGCATGAAATAGCCTTCTACAATAGCTATTATCAAAGTACAACCGGTAGCATATTCACCTCTCTTTCCAGGGTCACTCCAAATTTTTTCTTTACGCTGTCAAGAATTTTCTGCGAGAGATTATAAATGTCCCGGCCTTTTGCTTTGCCATAGTTCACCAATACCAATGCCTGTTTTGCATGGCAGCCTGCATCGCCGTCACGGTAGCCCTTCCAGCCACATTGCTCAATCAGCCAGCCGGCGGCAAGTTTTGTTTTGTCATGCCCAACTGCATAACCCACAATGTTTGGAAACACAGCTTTCAGTTGCTGGAATTGCCCATTACCGATTTCTGGGTTTTTAAAAAAGCTTCCTGCATTACCAATTACTTTCGGGTCGGGCAGTTTGCTGCTCCGGATATTGATAACGGCCTGCGATATTGCCTGTATGGACAACTCCTTTACCTGCATTTTTTCCAGTTCCTGTTCAATGGCGCCATAGGTTGTATTTAATTTGGGTTGCTTTCTCAACCGGTAAGTAACATTGCTGATAACAAACTGATCTTTATATTTTCTTTTAAATACACTTTCGCGGTAGCCAAAAGCACAGTCATTCAATGTGAATTTCTCAATGCTTAGTTCTTTAACATGTATGGCCTCCAACTCATGAAATACATCTTTTATTTCCACACCGTAGGCGCCAATATTTTGCATCGGGCTCGCCCCTACATTACCCGGGATTAAGCTCAGGTTTTCAATGCCTGCATAATTATTGTGAATGCAATGCAGCACAAATGAGTGCCAGTTTTCACCAGCCGCCGCCTTTACATAATAGCACTCATCATCTTCCTTCACCAGTTCAATCCCTTTTAATTCGTTCTTTAGAACAATGCCATCAATATTATCTGTAAACAGCATGTTGCTACCGCCGCCGAGTATCAGCGGCTGACCCTTTGCCAGTTGCAATAGCTTCTTTAGTTCATCAATGGTTGAGAACGATGCGAATTGCTTTGCAATAACATCAATGCCGAATGTATTCAACGGGCGAAGTGAAAAATTTTCCTGGATATGCATGCAGCAAACCTAAGAAAAAGTTCCAAGGTTCGTGCGCGTGGAGGGAAGACGCTGCATAACCTGTAGCATTTTTTTGGTTGTCGGCTTGGTCCCGCTTATCAGCTTTCGTTGTGTCACTCACTTCAAGATTCTTAACACCGGTCAACTGGTGACTTCTGACCGGGTGTACACGAGTGCAATGCCGGATAAGCCGGCACTATGGCGCAACGGTTGAGCCATAAAACCGGGAGTCAAAAATTGAATTGTATAATCACTTAAATATTTTATATTTAACAACTAAACATTTTTTATGTTCAAAATAACCGTACTCTACAACCACCCGGTTGATCCCGAATCTTTTGAGAAGTACTATTCAGAAGTTCACACCCCGATAGCTCTTAAAATCCCGCATTTGAAAAGCTTTGAGCTTATAAAATATGTTGAAACGCCACAAGGTAAACCTGATTTTTACCGTGTTGCTCACCTAGGGTTTGATAGTGCGGAAGACATGCAGTCAGCGTTGGATTCTGCCGAAGGACAGGCCGCGGCGGCTGACCTTGGAAATTTTGCTACCGGCGGTTTGCATTTTCTTATTGGCGGAGTAGAAAAACTAATTTGATCATATAGGGTCAACATCGCAAATGATATCTACAGAACGATAACGCTTTTCCGTTTGAATGATCATCATCTGTTGCTGCAGTTGCATCTTGCATTCTTGAATTACCAATGAATCCTTAGGCAGTTTGATAAGCAGTTCACGCAGGTATTGATTGCGTATTTTGCCCACGGCCGGCTCTGCAGGGCCTGTGATAAAATTTCCAACTGTTTGCTGTAAGCTATGCGCCAGAAGGTTTGCAGCTTCTTCTGCTATGTGCAACTCTTTATGACGGATGGTGATATGTATCAACCTTGAGAACGGCGGATAAAAGAAATTCTTCCTGTTGACGATCTCGAAATGGTAAAGCGATTTATAGTCGTGGTGTTTTACAAATTGTAAAACGGGATGGGTTGTGTTGCTTACCTGGATAAGCACTTTGCCGCTTTCATCTTTTCTTCCTGCACGGCCACTCACCTGTTCCATTAGCTGAAAGGCACGTTCATTAACTCTGAAGTCGGTGAAGTTCAACATAGCGTCAGCATCGATAATACCGACAAGATTTACGTGTTCAAAGTCGAGGCCTTTTACTACCATTTGTGTGCCCACCAAAATGTCTACGCGCTGTTGCTCAAAAAGTTTAATGAGGTTGTCGTGGTCGTTCTTGCCTTTGATGCTGTCGTAATCCATTCGGGCAACACGTGCATGCGGAAACGTTTCGGCGATGGTTTCTTCTATTTTTTCTGTCCCGAAATTCTTTTGAATAAAATTATGGCTGCCGCAAGCAGCACAGGTTTGCAGTACCGGATATGTAGTGCCGCAATAATGGCAGGCGAGTTTATTCTTTGCTTTGTGGTAGGTTAATGTTACGTCGCAATATTTGCATTGCGGAATCCACCCGCATACATTACAAACCATATACGGCGCATAGCCACGCCTGTTTTGAAATAAGATCACTTGTTTCTTTTGCTGTAGAGACCGGTCGATGCCTTCCGTTAACGCAGGCGTAAGCATCACTTTTGATTTGTCTTTTCCCGGCATTTGTTTCAGGTCTACGATAGCGGTTTCGGGAAGTTTTCCTTCGCCAAAACGTTCATTCAATTCAACCAGTGCATATTTCCCAAGACTTGCGTTATGATAACTTTCTACTGATGGTGTGGCACTACCCAACAACACTTTTGCTTTAAACAACGATGCGCAATAAACAGCCGCATCCCGCGCATGATACCGTGGCGCCGGTTCTTGCTGTTTATAAGAAGTGTCGTGCTCTTCATCAACAATAATAAGCCCGATATTGCTGAATGGCAGCAGCAATGCCGAGCGTGCACCGAGCACCGCTTTTATTTCACCACTTTTTACCTTGTTCCATAGCTCTACCCGTTCATTTGGATTGAATTTGGAGTGATATACGGCAATATTGCCTCCGAAGTGTTTCTGCAACCTCCTTATGATCTGTGCTGTAAGTGCGATCTCTGGCAGCATGTACAACACCTGCTGGCCCCGGCTAATAAACTGCTCGATAAGGTTGATGTATATCTGGGTTTTGCCGCTCGAAGTAACGCCGTTCAAAAGGCACACCTGTTTGCTGCCGAACGATTCATTTACCTGCTTCAATGCAATTAGCTGGGCCTCTGACAGATCAAAGTCGAGCATTATTTTCACAGGTAATGACTGCAGGCGGTTAACTGTTTTCTTTTGAGCAACAAGTATATTTTTTTCAATAAGCCCCTTTAATTGGGCAGCCGTCGCGTTTGCTTTTTTTAATAATGCTGACTGTATCACCTCACCTTCTGTTTGGGCGATGTGCAGGTAAGCCAATACTAACTCAAGTTGCCGGGGTGCTTTGGCCCAGTTATTTAAAAGATCAGCCAGCTTCTCTTCATTATGATAAACCGGGTTTAATATTATGTAGGTTTCTGTTTTAGGTTTGAATTTTTCTTTCAGTTCTTCCCAGATATAACAGACTTTTTTGTCGATCAGCTTTTTTACAACAGTGTAAACATGAGATGCGTCGAGTATTTGCTGCACTTCACTCAACCGTAATTCTTTTTTTATCTCTAGTGCTTCTGCAACAAGATACTCATCATCTGTAAGCATACTGAAATCGCTGCCGAACTCATCGTTCCATTGCAAAATACTTTCGCCCGACAATTTAAGATTCGATGGTACCGCGGCATTCATCACTTCTCCCTCACTGCACATATAATAGTCAGCGATCCAATGCCAGAGGTCAAGCTGCTGCTGGTGAACCAGTGGCTCATCGTCGAGTACATTGCCTATTTCCCTTGGCTCAAATGCTACAGGCTTGTCTTTGTGAAGTCTTTTGATTATGCCTGAATATTTTTTATTGCGCAGTTGCACTTCAACACGGCATCCGATCTTAACGGTTTGCTGCAGATGCCCGGGTATGCCCCAAGTATAATTCTGCGGCAATGCCAGTGGAATAATAATTTCAGCAAACAGCCTGTCTTTTCCATTGGAATCGGGCGCTGAATGAAGCGGGAGCGTGTTTGCCGGACTGTTCATGTGTATAGTAGCGATATAGTCTTTGCTCTGTAATTTAATTAGCTGCTGCCGATGCCGGTTTAACCTGTGCGTATAACGCCGGTTTATATTTTATCAGCGCGTGCTCCATTCTTTCGTAAACAAGTTTCTTCAGTCGTTGAACATCTTTCATCGTGTATTGATCAACAGGAATTTCTTCGAGGTAAACAACTGCACTTCGCCCGGGTGTTAATTCGAAAATGCTACGCCAGTGCATGCGTTCGAGCGTGTCTACAAAGATCAGCGGCTTAATCGGCGTTCGTGTTTCTATTGCCACACGAAAGGCGCCGTCGTAAAACTCTTTCAGCGGCTGATCGCTTTCGTTGAATGTTCCTTCGGGAAATATAAATATTGAAATTGTTTTGTTGAGAGCAGCTTTCAGTGCCCGAACACTCTTAGCTCTTTTCTCGGCGCTGCTACGGTCAACAACGATTACCGCAGCCTTGTAAATAATGCCAAATATCGGGTACTTCAGCATTTCAGATTTGCCGAGCACCCGCACCGGCTGTTGAATGGTTCGAACCACAGCCGGAATGTCCATATAAGAACAGTGATTTGCGACGAAAATATAATGCCCATGGTTATTGTGCGGCGCTTCGAAAATAGCCTTATGTCTTATACCGATCATAAAGTACCAAACCCTCGCCCAAATATTGCATGCGCGGTAAATGAAATTGCCGCCACGAATGCCAAACATAGAGAAGATCGCCACAAAAGGCACAACAACAAACATGATCAATATAAAACCGATCAGGGCGTATATGCAGTAAATGTATTGTATGAATTTCTTAAGGTATTTCATCAACGTTGCGCCGAAGATAAGCATAGAAAGTGAACCGGTTTTAAACCGGGGCTCCGTTGGCGTGATTAGTTTTTATGTACCCGGCTTTCGCCTAAGCATGTAGTTTTTGTTGCGTCGCACTCTTGTACTTTATGAGCGTTGCGCAGCTTTGTTTCAGGCTGCGCACAAGCAACAATAAAGAAAATTGATGATCCAAGAAGCATATAACCGGATGCTTCCTGCCCATGGCCGTTATTGAGTACAAGTGTGCGACGCAACAAGCGATGAGATGCGCTTTGCGGCCGGGTTCATTATTTTTCTTCAGCTAAAAATTTAAAGCTAAACCGCCGTTCAGTCCTTTTCAGTGATTTTGGTTTCATCGGGTTTCCACCCTGGTGGTCCGAAAACGTAAAGCAGTTTGGAGCGAAAGTCCGGCGCAGTTTTTACGTCGTGGATCATATTCCTGAATTCGTGGAGTATTAATTCATCGAGACTGTTATTTGCAGGAGGTTTGGTAACGCCGTATACTACGGGTTCTGTTTCCGGGGTAAATGTTCCAAAAATTTTGTCCCAGATAATCAGGAACATGCCCATGTTCTGATCAATATACTTCGGGTTTTTTCCATGGTGCACCCGGTGATGGGAAGGGGTTACCAGCACTGTGCCAAGCAACCCAGCCTTCTTGAAATACTGTGTGTGAATAAATATTCCGTACAACTGGATGAGCGAGAATGCAAAGAAAATATCAAGCGGGGCAAAGCCTAGCAACACCAGTGGAATAAAATAAAAAAAGCGGTAAAGTGGCTCGAACACCGAAGACCTGAAACCGACACCGAGATTAAATTCTTCAGCAGAATGGTGTGTTACATGAACTGCCCAGAAAAGCCGCACATGGTGGTCGACATAGTGCATGCAATAGAATGAAAGATCCTGCAGCAAAACAAGCGTTACCCAGTAGAGAAAAGGGTTTTCAACCTGTACAAGATGATATGGAACAAAGGCTATAAGACAGAAAAGCGATACGGTGCGCATGCTCACGTCAATAACGAGGTTAACAAGCAGGATGCGCGTGTTATCCCACGCGCCACGTTTTGAATAAAGATGATCCTTATTGTGATTGGATAAATACAATTCAAGGCCAATAAATATGATGTATAGCGGTGTACTGATGAGAAACAAGAGCGTTTCCCTGAAAGATTGTATCATGTACAGGGTTTTTGCAAAAATAAATTGTGTAATTGAAAATGCACAGCAAGATTTATACAATGATATTTGCAGCTAATATTTACTGATGGTTGCTGCTTATTTTAATGGACTTATAACGGGTTTTACCCTTAGCATTATGCTGGGCACCGTTTTCTTTTGTCTTATTCAAAACAGTATTGATAACGGATTTAAGAGCGGCTATTTTATTGCGACGGGGGTTATTGTTTCGGATCTGTTGTTGATCGTTGTAAGCTATTTTAATTCAAATCTTTTTCCGTCGGGAGGCAAAACAGAGATTATTGCACGCAGTTGCGGAGCACTTATTTTGATCGTTATGGGTATATCAAACATCAGATCGAAAAAGAAAGTATTGTTTCCAATCGCCTACAACACTAACCCATTTGTGCTTGCATTAAAAGGTTTTATGCTAAACCTGCTAAACCCTGCAAACTACATCAACTGGCTTGCTATATCAGTTATGCTGGTAAATGTTGCTCACTATGAAAAAACTGAAATTTATTTTTTCTACGGGGGAGCGTTGTCCGGCATATTTATTACAGAAATACTCATAGCCTATTTTGCCTCACTCCTTAAAAAATATATCACGGAAAAATTTCTGCGCAGGCTTGATGTGATATTAGGGATTGTATTTGTTGTGTTCGCATTTATGCTACTGAAGCCGCTTGTTTTTGCTTCCTGACGGCCTTCAATTATACGAGTACATGTTGTTGATGGGGCAGTAAAACAAAATTTTCAAAAAAGCTTTGCAACTCTTCAAACTTTTCTAATTCTTTTTTTCCACTGATATACTTTATTGGGTCAGTTCTTAGTGTAAGGTAGTCGACCAGTTGAAGTTTTACTATGCGGCGTTCCCTTGTTTCGGCAAACATATAAGCAGCTTTAACTTCGAGCTTTTGTAAAATCGTGACAGGCTTTCCATTGATGGTTCCTTTCGCCAGGTGCAGTTTTAGCATCAACGGTAAGTGGCACCACTTGAAAATATCATAAGCGATAAAATCGCCAAGCGAATAAGCGATAAAGTGTTGTTTGCCTGATTTGCAGGACTGATAAAATTCCATTGGTTGCGCATGATGAGGGTGGCCTGCTATAATAATTTCGATGCCCGCCTCATCACAGATGCGATGAATATTATGCACAACTGTCTTGCCTGGATAAGCCTGGTAAGCGCAGCCCATATGCAATGCTGCAACAATAATGTCTGCCCCACGTGTCCTCGCCAGCTTTGCCTGCCGGATGATCAGTGAAATGTCTGGTTCCGGCTCGTTCAGGCAGATGTGATTGCAGAGCCAGGGCTTATCTGCAGGAAGTTCCAGGCTATTTAAAGAAAAAGTGGCAGCGATAAAAGCGGTTTTTATCCCGTTGCGTTCTATGATGGGGAAATCGTCTCTTTCTTTTTCTGACTTAGCAGCTCCAGTGTAGGCAATATTTTGAGACGAGAGATAGTTCATCGTGTTGATCAATCCGTCAACACCTGTATCGAGTGAGTGATTGTTGGCAACTGAAAGAACATCGTAACCTTTAAACTTTTTATTGCCCAAGAATATTTCCATCAGTTCCTCGTCGGCGTTGAAGTACATATCGTTGAGCATTACTTCGGGTGTCGCTGAGTAGGGTTTGCTGAAATCGGCTGGCGTTTCAAGATTTGCAAAGACGATATCGGAATTGAAAAAAAAGTCTCCTACATCATCCCAAAGATTTGCACATGAATTTTTGTTCACCCATTCGTAAGGCATTAAGTCGCCACCTGCAGACAATGTGATTGTTTGTGCGGGAATAAAGTTTCCCGGTATATCTGGTTGCAAGGTTTGCTGTGCAAAATATTTGTCAAGATTGCTGCCTTTCTCAGCATTTACCATTGCCCGGTAATAATATTTATAGCCGAGGTAGATTTTTTCTTTGATGGTCATCTTCAGCGGATCTTCATGGTGTTGCGGCCACACACTCTTCCACTGTTTTTTCCCGGAAAGTTTTCGAAAAAAATAATTCAGTTTTACAAATGCGATCATTAGCTTACCTCTTAACGTAATCGTGCGAACCGGGTTGTAGGTATTGTAATTTACTTTTTTCATGCAGGAGAAAACGTTACCAATTGATGATATTGATCCATTCGTATTTTCGCGTGCAATAATAGCAAGATTAAATGCAAAGTGAAAGGCTTAGAGTGGCAAATCAGTCTGCAAGCACTTTGATTTATTATTATTTAATGTGATTAATTCTTTTATTAATGATCTTATGCGTGTAGTTAAACTGAACGACAACTGGCAAAAGCATTCAGCGGAGCGCCAGAAAATGTACAAGCAGTTTTTGGACAGGGCAGATAAAAATGCGGTGCTTAAACAATTGCCCGATCTGCATGAGCAAGCTTTTGAGAAGATTGATTGCCTGGATTGTGCTGCCTGTTGCAAAAATTATTCGCCACGATTTAAAACGCCGGACATTAAGCGTATAAGCAAATACCTACGGATGAAGGAAAGTGTTTTTATTGAAACCTATCTGCGTATTGATGAAGATGGCGATTACGTAGTAACATCTAAGCCTTGCCCGTTCCTTGGCAGCGATAATCTCTGTAGTATTTATGATACGAGGCCTTCTGATTGCGCAAGATTCCCTTACACTGACGAAGACGTTTTTATAAAACGAATGAACATTACATTGAAGAACTCCACTTTCTGCCCGATCGTGTACTATGTGTTGGAAAGCCTGATGCCATGAAAATATAAGTATATATGCGCCGCTGAATTCTTGGTGAATATAGAGCAAAGCGTACAAGAGTGCGACGCAACAGGCGGTGACATAACAACTGAAGCCGGGATTATAAAATAAAAAATCAATATTCCATTTTTCTTAACCCCGGTGCTTTAAACCATGTTGTAATCACCACAAGCAAGGTCATTGATCCTCCAAAAACTACAGAAGGTACAACGCCTAAAAGTCTTGCCGCAAGACCGCTTTCGAACTGACCGAGTTCGTTACTGGAATTGATGAACATACTGTTCACGCTCATCACACGGCCGCGCATATGATCGGGCGTTTTCAGTTGCAGAATAGTGCCGCGAATAACAACGCTTATGCCATCGAGCATACCCCCGATCATGAGGGCAGCAAAGGAAAGCCAGAATATTTTTGATAATGCGAATATGATAATGCACGTGCCAAATCCTGCCACAGCAAGCAGTAATTTTTTACCTTGCTGCCGATGGAAAGGAAAGAGTGTAAGTGTTATAACTATGCAGATAGCACCTACATCGTTTGCTGCATTGAGCCAGCCAAAACCTGTTGCGCCGACCTGTAAAATATCGCGGGCATAAACCGGTATCATGGCAACGGCGCCGCCAAATAAAACGGCGAAGAGATCGAGCGATAGTGCGCCAAGCACTTCTTTTGTTTTTATCACAAAACGAATACCTTCTTTAACGCTTTCAAGTGTTTTCTTTTCGCTGTTGCCGCTTAGTGCAGGTTTGGGTTTTAACCGCAGCATTACAAAAATGGCGGCGAAAATGAGAGAACAAATAACAGCGAGCGTGCCGGTAATACCCAGCGAAGCAATAAACAAGCCACCGAGTGCATGCCCAGTTACCGATGCACTTAGCCATATACCCTGGTTCCATGTTGTAGCATTTTGTAAATGCGCTTTTGGAACGATTGCTGCCACCAGCACAGCAAACACAGGCCCGGTAAATGCGCGTATAATACCTGTACAAAAAATAACAATGTATACGCACAACGCAATTGTGTGACTGCTCAAAATATTTGCTGTGTGATAAGAGGAGAGGAGTAATAGCGTTAGTGCACAGGTGAGGTACAGCATAGCACCACGTATGATCATGAATCGTTTCTCGCTGCGATCGATCACATGGCCTGCATACAAGGCAAATGATACAGCCGGTATTACCTCGGACAAGCCTACAATGCCAATGGCAAGCGGGTCGTTGGTCAGCTCATATATCCACCAGCCAACCAGCGTTCCCATCATGCGTAACCCCATAATAAAAAGAAAACGTCCAGCCATCAGGTTTTTGTATTCAGGTATGCGTATCGCTTTAAAGGGATCGTGATTTTGCCTGCGCGCCATAAAATCTCCGCTCTTGTTTATTTGAAAACAGATAATACAAAGAAAGAAGTTTTTTATGTACCCGGCTTATGCTTTTCATGGCATCTTCGTTGTGTCACTCACTTGTACTGCAGTAGATCAACTAAGCAATTGATTTAGGCGTAGGTCAGATCCATTATGTATTTTACGTATTCGATTTTAATTTGAAATTTGGGCTGAACTTCGTTATGGCAACATGAAATAATGCTGGCCGTCGTCAAGATCGGTGTTTAGGGCATCAAGAATTACGTTCAGGTGTTTTTCATTGTCGAGGAAATCTGCATTGGATGCATCAATAAAAATAGTCTTGATGTTGTGCTGCTTAATATAACTCGTGTATGTTTCCTGTATGTTGAAGAGGTACTCGTCCTGTATCTGCAACTCATAGGCGCGGTTGCGTTTCCTTATGTTCTGTTGAAGTTTGTGTACCGGTGCGTGCAGGTATATGAGTATGTCGGGAAAGCTAACCTGCTGTTGCATGATGTCAAATAATTTTTGATATAGCCTGAACTCTTCATCGGGAAGGTTTACTTTGGCAAACAGCAGGCATTTGGTAAACAGGTAGTCGGAAACAGTTATGCTTTGAAACATATCTGTTTTATTGAGCATTTCTTTTATTTGTTTGAAACGCTCTGCCATAAAGAATAACTCAAGCGGGAATGCATATTGTGAAGGGTTCTCGTAAAATTTTGGCAGAAAAGGGTTATCAGCAAACTCCTCAAGTATTAAGCGGGCATTTAATTTCTTTGAAAGAAGATGTGCGAGTGTGGTTTTGCCTGCGCCTATATTCCCCTCGATTGCGATAAAATGATATTTCATTGAATTGCCCGTATTTTTTGCTTCGGTCTTATAATCAGGTTATGTTCAAAATTAACGGCTGCCGTTTGCAGTTTTACTCAATTTTATGCACATCTAATTCGTCGGGACAAATAGTTAGTAACTCAGCGATGGTTTTTTGAATCAGTGGATGAACAAAAGATCCTGCGATCTCGTTAAGGGGCATTAGTACAAACTTTCTAGCTTGTATGCGTGGGTGGGGAATAATAAGGTCAGGCGTGTTTACGATTTCCTGGTTAAAAAAAAGAATATCGATATCAATGACCCGGGGGCCCATATGTATCGTTCTTTTTCTACCCATGAGGTTTTCGATGTAAAGCAGTTTTTCCATTAATGCAGCTGCGGAAAGCGAAGTTTGAATAATTAGTGCCTGGTTGTAAAATGCGGGTTGATCGGTATAGCCCCATGCTGCAGATTCATAGATGGAGGAATGCAGAAGCGTAGTGCCGCAGAATTGTTCTATTAGCTTACCCGCAACGGCAAGGTTTTCCGGCCGGTTACCTAAATTGCCGCCTGTCAGCAGGTAAGCTGTATTCATAAATTGATCTTTATACGGGGTCAAATATCTTTATTTTTGAAACGCACAAAAGAGAACCATGAAGAGTTTCTTTAAAATATTTTTCGCTTCGTTTTTTGCTTTGATCGTTTTTAGCGTAATCGCTTTTTTTATTGGTATATGGGCTATTGGCGCACTGATGGCACCATCAAAACCGGAAATCGGATCGAAGGGCGTATTGGTTGTTGATCTAAATGCAACTTATAATGAGCAATCAAAAGACAATCCACTGAGTTCGTTAACCAGCGATGAGTCATCCAACGTTATCGGCTTATACGATGTTGTTCGTATGATACACTATGCTGAAACGGATACCGCTATAAAAGGCATTTATATAAATGGAGGTTATGATCCCAATGGTTTTGCAACAAATGAGGAACTACGTACAGCCATTAGTGATTTTAAAGCAAGCAGAAAATTTGTGATCGCCTACGGTGAAACTATGGACCAGAAATCTTATTACGTTTCAAGCGTTGCTGACCAGGTATTTTGTCACCCAAATGGCGGCATCGAATGGGATGGGTTTTCCGTTACACTGCTTTTTATGAAGGGCCTGCTAGACAAACTGGGTATTGAACCCGAAGTATTTTATGCAGGTAAATTCAAAAGTGCAACAGAACCTTTCAGAGTTACAAAGATGACAGACGCCAATCGCATTCAAACAACAGACCTGCTCAATGATCTTTACGGAAATTGTCTGCAACAAATCGCAGAAGCAAGAAATACCGATACTGCCACGCTGCACCAATATGCACAAAATGGGTTGATAAGAACAGCCAGCGATGCAATAAAATATCATTTGGTTGACGGGCTAAAATATGATGACCAGGTAAAATCTCTATTGCAGAAAAAACTGGGTTTAAAACCGGCAGAAGAGGTGAATTTTATTGCTTTCTCGAAATACGCCAAAGCGGTTGATTACAAAAACAGTTCTTCGGATAGTAAGATCGCGATTATTTATGCGCAGGGGGATATTGTATCCGGCAAAAGCAACGACGACGAAATTGGCAGTGATGATTTTATAAAGATCATTCGTAAAGCGAGACTCGACAAAGATGTAAAAGCAATTGTATTCCGTGTGAATTCGCCGGGAGGCAGTTCCCTGGCGAGCGATGGTATATGGAGGGAGATAACATTGGCAAAAAAGAATAAGCCGGTTGTCGTGAGTATGGGTGACTACGCAGCGTCGGGTGGGTATTACATCTCTTGTAACGCAGATTCTATTTTTGCTGATAAGGGAACCGTTACCGGTTCAATTGGTGTATTTAGCATGCTGGCCAATTTGGAACCCTTTTTTAACAATAAGCTAGGCATTACTTTTGACGGTGTAAAGACCGCGCCTTATGCAGACATGGGCACGCCAACGAGACCGCTCACTGAACAGGAGAAAATGTTTCTGCAATCTTCTGTTGATACCATTTATAATACTTTTAAAGAACGGGTGGCAAGCGGGAGAAATGCTGACCCTAATTTTATTGACAGCATTGCGCAGGGGCATGTTTACAGCGGTAACCGTGCAATAAGTTTAAAGCTTGTTGACAGAACAGGAACGTTACAGGATGCGGTTGATTGCGCAGCCAGAATGGCCAAACTCGATGTTTTCAGAACAAAAGAATACCCCGAAAAAAAATCTTTTCTCCAGGAATTGCTTAGCGGAAGCTCTTTCAACGCATCGGTAAGAGAAAATACGGTAAAGGAAAAAATCGGAGCCGATCAGTATTTTATGCTGCAGCAGGTAAACAAAATAAAAGAGTTAATGAATAGCCCACAGGCAAGAATGCCGTTCGATTTAAATATTCATTAGACTGCTGAATAATTGTACAGGCGTTAAAGAGTGCGACGCAACGAAGCATCGTATAGAACAGGAAGCCGGGAACAAAAGTAACTACCTCTACAAATCATGTTTTAAATATTCGTACATCGAAACGAAACTCTTTTACAGATTTAATTTTTACCTTCTTAAAATCTGAGTGTGAGGGATTTATTAAAACGTTGGTTTCTTCGGGGATAATGGCCGATGGCACCTGCATAAGCAAAGTCGATTTTCCGCGCAAAAATTCATCGCCGATAAATTTTGAATAATCAACATCGGTTTGCCAGTTTTCTTTCAACTGGGAAAGCTCAAGCGAAGCAGGTTCAACATTCCCTGTGTCAATGGTAACAAGCTGGTTTACGCGCATCTCGTTATAGCCGGCACTGTGAATAAGCAACTCCAACAAAGCCAGGGAAATGGAAGTGCTGCTGTATAACACCGCGTTCCCTTTATTATTCCACCTGCCACCAAAAAGCCGGGCTCCTTCGCCGGAAATATCTTTGCTGTATTCGGTACGCGTAAATCGATATAAGATCATATGTACACCCCGTGTTGTATGCGGCCGAGTTCTTCGGTAATATCGTTGATGCCCTGGGTTGAGTAAAGCGATTCGAATCGAATAAGGTTGCCCAACACGTTTTTTTCGCGCTTAAGCCAGCTATAGAAAGCATCTGCCTTAACAAATGTTTCCAGGCCTGTGTGTATCATTTGCTCGAGATGCAGAATACGATCTACATAAATGCCTTCGAAACTTGTGTTGTATTTAGCATAGCGCTGAAGTGTTCTTTCGGAAAGGTGAAGCATATTAGCCCACTCTTTTTGGGTGAATGGAACCAATGATGCTATTTTTTCAAATTTTTTGAAAGGGAATTCAGCTACAATTGCCAAACGCTTTAATGGCTTGTATTCAGCAATAACAGGCTCCTGCAATTTTAAAGGTGCTGTGTCTTCGCCACTGTATTTTTTATTTCTGATTCTTTTTGTCATATGCGTCAAATGTCACTTTAATATACGTCAAATGTCGGAAATACTTTCTTAAATTAATTTATAATTTTTCGTCAGGAGAATTATAAGATAGCTTTGCCCACTTAAATTTATTCAATGGAAGGTAAATTTAGCCAGTTTAAAGCAATGCTGGCAATTACAAAGGCCAGCCTGAAGGCTACATTCAGAAGCCCTTCGGCGGTCATTTTCAGTATCGGATTTCCTTTAACTTTTATTCTTGTTTTTGGGTTTATTGGTAATGGCGGAACCTTTTCGCTCGATGTGGCCCTGGATAAAACCAGCGACACCACCAACTACGTTTATACAGCTTTGCGCAGCGTGAATGGATTGAATTTCGTAGAGAATACCGACGTTGCACTAAATGAAGACCTCGAAAAAGGTAATATTACAGCCATCATTAAAATAGAAAAGAATAAGTTGGGGGTTCCGGAATATATTATTCATCTTAAGAGCTCCGAAGCAGTAAAGCCTGAAGATCTGCAGATACTGCAGTCAATATTAAACGCCGTCATAGGGAATATAGATAAAGTAAAATATCCAAATGCGCCAACCGTCGCAAGGGTCGATGCAAACGTGCAAAAAATTCCGGGGCGGGTGTATAGAAGAATCGATTTTATTTTACCAGGCCAACTTGGCTTTTCTTTATTAAGTGCCGGTGTTTTTGGTGTAGCATTTTTATTCTTCAATCTTCGGCAGCAACTTGTTTTAAAGCGATTTTTCGCAACGCCCATAACAAGGCCATACATCGTTATCGGCGAAGCGATAAGCCGCGTGCTTTTCCAGATGATCGCGGCAGTTGTTATTATAGCCATCGGTGTATTTGCATTCCAGTTTACATTGGTTGATGGGTTTGTGACGGTACTTCAGTTACTGTTGCTATCCATGCTGGGGTTAGTAGTTTTTATGGGCTACGGTTTTGTTGTTAGCAATGTCGCAAAAAACGAGAGCACCATTCCGCCTTTTGCCAACCTGTTCACTTTTCCACAATTCTTACTGTCTGGCACTTTTTTCCCAATAACTGTATTTCCAAAATGGCTTCAGTTCTTCTGTAACATTTTACCCCTCACACACCTCAATAATGCCATGCGCGAAATCTCTTTCGAGGGTGCCAGTATTTTTGACGTATGGAGCGATGTTGGTGTATTGGTCATTTGGGGCATATTGCTTTATGCCGTTGCAATAAAAGTTTTTAAATGGGAGTAACATTTTATGTGCCGGGCCTAAGTTTTTCAAATAAACTTAACTTGCGTCGCACTCTTGTACGCCATAGGCTTTGGCGACAATGAAGGCAGGGACTTCGGCTCAATAAAGAATAAGGCGCCGAAGGGAGTGACACAACAAAAGCTGAACAGTGATACTTTGTTCGTAAAAAAATAAATCATGCGTTTTTTAAAATTGGCCGTTGTAAGTTTTCTCGTGTTGTTTGGGTTAACAACAGCGATTGGGTTGCTATTTCCATCGACGGTAAAGGTTTCCAGGGCAGTGAATATATCTGCTCCGGTTGATTCAGTTTATAAATACCTCGAAGATGTAAAATACTGGAAGCTTTGGATGGCCGGTGCAGATACGGGAACCATTTCTTTTCTGTCTGCAAAAACTGCAGGCAAGGGAACTGTTGCAACTGTGGGCACAGGGCAGGTTACTATTGTTAATACTACAAAGGATTCCATCCTTACCGAATGGAAAAGTCAGCAAGGAAATATTCAGCAGAGCGCATTCATTGTACTTCAATCTGGTTCAACAACCACGGTGGAATGGTATTTTCAGCAGTTGATCGGCTGGTATCCCTGGGAAAGATTTGGATCGCTGGCCAACGATAAATTACTCGGGCCGGTGATGGAAGAAAGTTTTGACAAGCTAAAAAAAGTGTTAGAAAAACCGGCGGCCGGCTTTAACCAATAAAGCCTTTTGCCGTTTGTTCATTTAGTTGTTTCTCCCATTTCGAAACAACAACTGTGGCAACTGCATTGCCAATGATGTTTGTCAAAGCCCTGGCTTCGCTCATAAAACGATCGATACCCAGGATTAATGCAACAGAGGCCACGGGAATATGCTCAACTACCGGAAGCGTGGCGGCAAGCGTGATAAAACCAGCGCCGGTTACACCCGCTGCCCCTTTCGAGGTAAGTAACAAAACAAGCAATAGCGTTATTTGCTGTGGAAGAGACAAAGGCATATCTATAGCCTGGGTGATAAACACAGCAGCCATTGTAAGGTAAATGCAGGTACCGTCAAGGTTAAATGAATAGCCTGTTGGCACAACAAGCCCAACAACAGAATCGGAACAGCCAAGCCTTTTTAATTTTTGCATGAGCGCAGGCAAAGCACTCTCTGATGAGGATGTGCCGAGCACAATCCACAATTCTTCTCCTATGTATTTAAGCATTTTCAAAATGCTATACCCGTAAATTCTAAGTATTGACCCGAGCACCAAAAAAATAAACAACAGGCATGTTGCATAAAAGCACGCCATCAACTTTCCCAATGAGGCAAGGGTGTCGAGACCGTATTTACCGATGGTAAAACTCATGGCACCTAGTGCCCCCAAAGGCGCAAGTTTCATAATCATGCGCATCATGGCGAATAAGCCTTCTGAAATATTGTGTAATGCTTTTAACACCGGCTGCGTGTTCTTACTTCCCAGCGTTGAAAGACCAACGCCAAACAAAACCGCAAAGAATAATACCTGTAGAATATTCCCTTCAGAAAGGGCGCTGAAGATATTGTCTGGTATAATGTGCATGATAAAATCAACGAAGCTTTGAGATTTCGCCTGGCTAATATAAGGTGCCACGCCGGTGGTATCAAGTGTTTTGGGGTCAACATGCATGCCTGCCCCTGGCTGAATAAGGTTTACGATAATCAGTCCTATAATTAATGCCGCGGTTGAAAGTACTTCGAAATATATAAGCGATTTTACACCAACTCGCCCGGCAAGTTTCATATTTTCCATGCCTGCAATGCCGGTGACGATCGTACAAAAGATGATTGGCGCAATCATCATTTTTATCAGCTTAATAAAACCGTCGCCCAATGATTTTAGCTGTATGGCAAAATCAGGAAAGAAAGTTCCCAGCAGTACGCCAATGGCAATGGCGATGATAACCTGAGCATAGAGACTTTTAAGCATCCGCATGGAAACGTAGTTTTGGTTCAGGCACTAATATAATCATTTGCCAAACAAACCGGCAGGCGCTGAAGCTTGCGACGCAACGAATGTTGATAAAGTTGAGAAGCCGGGTACAAAAAAATCCCGGCAATTTCATCACCGGGATTTTATAAAAGAGTTAGATTTTAAAGTTAAGCTTGCGCAGAACTTTCGTCTCTGTGTTCAACCCTTCTGAAAGGAGCGCCACCACGTTTTGCGCGTTGGTTCTTCCTGTGCTCATCTGAGCGACGTTTTACAGCAGCTTCATGCTCTTCATGCCATTTTTGAAACTTAACCATTGCGGTTGTTTCATCAAACAAACCAAGCTTAACGCCACGCAGCAAATGTTTAAGGTAAAGAACACCTTTAAACGAAAGGATACGCCTCACAGTATCTGTTGGCTGTGCGCCTTTGTGCAGCCATTCGAGCGCTTTTTGTCGGTCGAGCTGAATCGTTGCGGGTACTGTAAGTGGGTTGTAAGTCCCGATTTTCTGGATAAATTTACCATCACGGGGGGCACGGGCATCGGCAACTACTATAAAATAGAAAGGCCTCTTTTTACTTCCGTGTCTTTGAAGTCTGATTTTAACTGCCATCTTAAATAGAAATTTAAGGCTTTGAATAATTAGGTTAACTCCCTGAATAAACATTCAGGACTGCGAAAATAAGATGTCTCATCAAAATAGCAACGCTAAAATTCAGAAAACTATAATAATTTTTTGGACCTGGCTGGAGATTAAGCATTTGGCAGTTTTTGCGTCGCACACTTGTGCTGCATATGGCGGCACTGCTGATCAATACACGGTTTTTCGTTTCCCGCTTTCAAAATCTTTAAATATAAATGCACCCAGCTTATCAAGAGAGGCAAAGAAAGCCTTGCCATCATTTGTTTCGGTAAATTCCGTCACAAAGCGCTGCAGGTAAGGGTCGCTGGCAATCATAAACGTAGTGATGGGTATCTTAAGTTTTTTGCATTGTGCAGCAAGATTGAGGCAGCGATTGGTTACTTTTCGGTCGAGGCCAAAACTGTTCTTGTAATACCTGTTGCCTATCTTGAGGCAGGTTGGCTTGCCATCGGTAATCATAAAAATCTGCTTGTTCGGGTTTTTCCTTCTTCTCAAAATGTCCATCGCGAGTTCAAGTCCGGCAACCGTATTGGTATGGTATGGGCCTACCTGTAAATAAGGCAGGTCTTTTATTTCAACCGGCCATGCGTCATTGCCAAAAACCACTATATCCAGCGTGTCTTTTGGATATTTCGTGGTAATAAGCTCACTAAGGGCCATGGCTACTTTCTTTGCCGGCGTTATACGGTCTTCGCCATACAATATCATCGAATGAGAAATATCGATCATCAGCACTGTCGAAGTTTGTGCTTTAAAATCGGTTTCTCTTATCTGTAGATCGTCCTCATACATCGAAAAGCTTTCAATACCATGGTTAATCTGCGCATTTCGAATGCTTTCGGTAAAATCGATCTGTTCCAACATATCGCCAAACTGGAATGGGCGATGATCGGGACTTATTTCGTCTCCAAGTCCGGGTTTAAAGGTTGAATGGTCACCCTGCTTGCTTTTTTTAAGTTTCCCAAAAATCTCTTCCAGGCTTTTTTTACGGATGCTTTGCTCACTTTTAGCTGTTATACTTACCTGGCCTGTTTGATTATCGTCTTTGATATATCCATTAGACTTGAGGTCATCGATAAAATCTCCCATTCCATATTCATCGTTGGTCAACAAGTATTTCTTGTCCAGTTCGTTCATCCATTGAAGTGCTTCACTCACATCCCCGTTGGTATATGTTAACAGTTGTAAGAACAAATCGAGCATTTGTTCAAAACGGGTCTTTCCTGTAGCATTGGGATCGTATTTGATAAACCGGTGTCCTAACATAACATGTAAACTAAATAAAAAATCGAATTGCACTTATTTTTGCGCCGTTAAATAATTCTTTTTTTAAGCGTACGGGCAACCCTGCTGTTGACAGTATTTTAAAATAATATGGAACAAATAAATTTAAAAAATTGTTCAAAATGCTTGCAGGTAGAGCTTTTCAGAAACAGTGCTAAAATTTTCTTTTCAAAATTTTGCTGAATGAAGTTTTCACTTACCTTTGCCATCCCGAAAAAACGGGGGAGTTCTTTTATTTTGCCACTTTAGCTCAGCTGGTAGAGCAACTGATTTGTAATCAGTAGGTCGTTGGTTCGATTCCGACAAGTGGCTCGTATTTTTGGGCAGATGGCCGAGCGGTTAAAGGCGACAGACTGTAAATCTGTTCTCTCCGGAGTACGCAGGTTCGAACCCTGCTCTGCCCACTATACAATCTTCAAATTTTCCAATTGGAGAATTTGAAGATTGTAACCGAGTTCTTTGTAGTTCAAACCTGTTAATGATGTTAATTGTGAAATTAGCACATTTTCAAATCTTCAGTTATTAGCGGGAGTAGCTCATTTGGTAGAGCGATAGCCTTCCAAGCTATAGGTGGCGAGTTCGAGCCTCGTCTCCCGCTC
>DLKC01000095.1 GCA_002478885.1 Chitinophagaceae bacterium UBA7600 | reverse complement strand
GGTGCTGCCTCTGCGCGACATCAAAAAAATAAATGAAAGGCTCGATCTTGTTGAGTACTTTATTAAAGAACCGGATGAAAGAAAGAATCTTCACCACCTCATTAAGCAGTGTGGCGATATTGAAAGGCTGGCGAGTAAAATTCCGTCCAGGAAGATCAATCCCCGTGAAGTGATTCAACTCGCAAAAGGGCTTGAATACAGCAGCCAAGTAAAACAAATTTGCAGCGTGTCGCCGAATCAATATCTCAACAGGCTCTCCGACGCGTTGAACCCCTGCCATTATATCAGTGAAAAAATATTCGCTGAAATAACGGAACACCCGCCTGTGACCGTAAGCAAGGGCGGCGTGATCAACGACGGCGTAATAGAGGAACTCGACACACTTAGAAAGATCGCAAAAGGCGGCAAAGAATACTTATTAAACATTCAGCAAACCGAAGCTGAGAAAACGGGGATCAGTTCACTCAGGATAAGTTTCAACAATGTATTTGGCTACTACCTTGAAGTAACCAATTCGCATAAAAGCAAAGTGCCTGCAGCATGGATCCGCAAACAAACGCTCAGCAATGCCGAGCGTTATATAACGCCTGAGCTAAAAGAATATGAAGAAAAAATTACGGGAGCCGAAGATAAAATAATGGCCATCGAAGGGGCGTGTTACGACAAGCTGCTTACCGAGTTGCAGGACTATATTGCTTCCATACAGGTGAATGGAAATATGCTCGCCATACTCGACTGTCTTTTGTGTTTTGCCAGCAATGCTGTAGCCTACAACTATAAAAAACCCGAGTTGCACGAAGGTTTTCATTTCGATGTAAAAGAATGCAGGCACCCGGTAATAGAGCGGTACCTTGCAGCTGGCGATCATTATGTTTCGAATGATCTTGTTCTCGATCCCGAGCAACAGCAGGTGATTATTCTTACCGGCCCAAACATGAGCGGTAAAAGCGCGCTGCTCAGGCAGACAGCATTGGTAACGCTGATGGCGCACATGGGAAGTTTTGTGCCGGCAACAGCTGCGAAAATACCGTTGACTGATAAAATATTTACTCGTGTTGGCGCAAGCGATAACCTTAGTGGAGGCGAAAGCACCTTTATGGTAGAAATGAATGAAACCGCCAGCATCATCAACAATATTTCCCGGCGCAGCCTTGTGTTGCTCGACGAGATCGGCCGCGGCACATCTACCTATGATGGCATTTCGATAGCATGGAGCATTGTAGAGTTTTTGCACAACTCAACTGCTGCTCCAAAAACGTTGTTTGCAACGCATTACCATGAATTGAATGAACTGGAGAATAAATTACCCCGTGTAAAAAACTATCACATTACCAATAAAGAGGTTGGCAATAAAATTATTTTCCTGCGCAAACTTGCACCAGGTGGCAGCACACATAGCTTTGGTATTCATGTAGCGAAAATGGCTGGCATGCCTCCCGAACTCATCAACCGCGCCAACGAAATTTTGCTTCAACTGGAAGAAAAAAATATAGATGACCCGGAAGAAAGCAACACAACAACTATTCGGCTCGACAACAAGGTAAAAAAGCTGAATACGCCGCAAATGCAGCTATCCATTTTTGATGTACACACCGAAACCTTTGACAATATCCGTAAACTGCTCGAATCGATAGACATCAACCGTCTCACGCCCGTGGAAGCGTTGATGAAGCTGAATGAAATAAAAGGAACGCTTAAATAATTGCCGCAACCAGCCTTGCATCTACCAGTAAAAATAAAAGTGGAAAAATATAATACAAGCTTTCTTTCCACATCCGGCGACAAATAAGCCCGCACACTATATTTGCACACGCTAAAAAATACACATGCAACTGACTACGGTGATTTTTGATATGGATGGGTTACTTATCGACAGTGAACCGTTGTGGAATGAAGCGGCAGACGAGGTTTTCAGGATGTATGGCGTAAGCTTATCAGAAGAGCAGTACAATACAACCACGGGTCTACGTACGAAAGAGTTTGTGCAATGGTGGTTTCACCAGTTCAATCTTGGTGATGCCGAACATGCAAGGGCCGAAAAGCTCATCTTTGAAAAAGTGATGCAAAAAGTAGATGCCAAAGGAAGGATGATGCCGGGCGTTCATCATATCTTTCGCTTTTTTATAGAGCGCAATTTTAAAATTGGCATTGCCTCTTCTTCGCCACAGGCACTCATCGATCTTGTTATAAAAATATGTGGCATCGGCAAATATGTAAATGGCACCGCAACCGCCGAGTATCTTCCGCATGGTAAACCGCATCCCCAGGTGTACCTCGATTGCGCTTCCACACTAAATTCCAATCCGCTCGATTGCCTTTGTTTCGAAGACTCCTTCCCCGGCATGATCGCCGCAAAAGCTGCGCGCATGAAATGCGTTGTGGTACCGCATCACAGCCAGGTAAAAGAAGAACGCTGGGCTGCAGCTGATCTAAAACTTTCCTCTTTGCAGAATTTTGGCATGCTGCATTTAAACCTTTTGCAATAGGGTATTTTCTTCTGGTCCCGGCTCATGTATTACATGGCATCGCCTCTTGCGTCGCACACTTGTACTGCAGAACATTGCTGAAGGCTGGAGTTTCTGAACCGGTTTTTTGTTGCTGAAATGGCTTGGGCATTTCCCGTTGTTGCTGAATCGGGAGCTAAGCGCACAAGTGTGCGACGCAACAAAAGCCCAATAGATAGCACAAGCCGGGCCCAGAATGTTTTGTAAGCTGTATGTAATCCCGGGCAGATTTGCATCCTTGCGCTAATAGCTTATTTTTAAACCAATACTGCATTTATGAGAAGAGAACTGCTACTCCTCGTACTCATTGCTTTTTGTTGCAGCGCCACTGCACAACACGCTGAAGACTTTCGACAAGCATGGCATACGATCGACTCGCTGATGGTTGAAAAAGATCTTCCTGCTTCGGCGCTTGCAAAGGTCGATTCATTGTATAAAGCCGCAAAGGAGCAACACCGGGACGACGAGATGATAAAGGCAGTTGTATACAAACTTTCAATCGACAGCAAGATTACAGAGCACAACATCAACGTTACTTACCGGTTATTGTGGAACGAAATGAAAGATGCGACAACGCCTGTAACCAAGGCTGTTCTGCAGGCACTGCTTGCCGATAAAATCAATAAGCTTTACACGCAAAATATATGGCAAAACCAAAACAGGAAAACGGTCCCGGGGAACAAGGACAGCGATATAACCAGTTGGAGCAATGAACAACTCGTTGCAGCAACAGACAGCCTTTACGAGGAGTCACTTTCTCAGGAAAGCCTATTACGTAACATTAATATCTCAGCCTATGCAGGCATAGTGCTGAGTGGTAATACTCCCGGGATTAGAACAACACTGTATGATGTGCTGGCGCACCAGGCACTTGACTACTACAAGACGGGGCTGCGTTATATAACTGAACCGGCTTATGCTTTTAAGCTGACAGACAAAAACTGCCTGGCTGTTACGGATGATTTCATAAAGGCCGGCTTTTCCTCAAAAGACAGTGCATCGCATTTATTGAAATCAATTCACCTGTTCCAGCAGTTGCTGGCATTTCATCATAACGATTTAAATGCAGAAGCCTTTGTGGATGTAGCAATTGAACGCATTCTCTGGGTAAACACATTCGGTTCTTTCGACAACAAGGATGTACTTTATGTAAACGCGCTTCAGGACATTGCTGCGAAATACGCTAAAACAAGATCCGCTGCAGAGGCCTGGTTTCTTTTAGCCGACCGTGAATCTCAAAAGGCGGATTCTTATAAACCAACCGGCGACTCGCTGAACAGGTATGGGTATATAAAAGCAAAAACAACTATCCTCGAACGGTTCAAGGCAATGCCGGATCATTGTTTGGGCAACGATGAAATGAACGCCTTGCTTCACAGGATTACTAGCCCGGAGTTGAATACCGTAGCTGAAAATAATAATGTAGCCGGCCAGCCATTCAGACTATTGGTAAAATATAGGAACGTAGATACCCTGTATGCAAAAGTATTATCACAGCAAGATGTAAACAAAACCGCCCGTAAAAAAACTTATAACAAGTGGAGAGATTTGCCCGCAGTTAAGGCTTTGCAAACATTTGAGCAATGGCTACCGAAAACAAACGACTACCAGGAGCACAGTGTTGAGGTAAAAATAGACGCACTGCCGGTGGGCGACTACAGCATATTGTTCAGCAACAGTAAAGACTTCAACAACGATAAAGACAAACTCGTGTTGCAAACACTGAGTGTTTCGGAGCTCGCTTATATGCACAATGAATATGACTACTTCGTGGTGAATCGGGAAACTGGGCATCCGGTCAAAGATGTGAAAGTCAGGGGAACAATTGAAGTAAAACGAAAAGGCAAAGACGACTGGAAAACAAAAAAAATAAAACCGGTTTACACAGACTCGAATGGCCACATCGCATTACCTGTTGATCTAAAAAACAAGAACCGATATGGAGATGCAGACCTTCAGTTTTCAAAAGGAAAAGAAGTTTTATATTCTTTTGATCGGGCGTTTGGCTACAGCTACAGCAATAGTGAAGATGAGGATGACGACGAAGATGATTCAACTTATGAAGATGATAACTCGTTCGTGCATTTTTTTACGGACAGAAGTATCTACCGTCCAGGCCAAACAGTTTATTTTAAAGGCATTGTACTCACCAAAGACCGAAAAACCCGAAAAGAAAAACTGTACCGGTATCCCGATAGTGCCGAGATAGACCTGAACGATGCCAATGGTAAAATGATCGACTCAATGTTTGTAAAAGTGAATGAGTACGGCTCTTTCAGTGGAAAATTCCGTTTGCCTCAAAATGCGCTCACCGGTGAATTTTCTATAGACAGCTACGATTTCATGGATGGGGAGATCGAATTCAACGTGGAAGAATATAAGCGCCCAACATTCTATATGGAATTTGATGGCATAAAAACCGCTTACCGGGTTAAAGACACGATTACTATTTCCGGCTATATAAAAGCCTATGCCGGTAACGCGGTCGACAACGCAAAGCTGACTTACAATGTCGAGCGGTCGGCATCCTTCCCATACCCTTACTTGTTTTGGAAAACGAGACGCCCTTATTCAGGCACGGAAGAAATCGCAACCGGTTCAGTTGACGTAGATGCAAACGGGAAATTTGAGATCAGGTTTGTTGCTATGCCCGATAGTTCTGTTGATAAGAACTCAGAACCTTTTTTCAATTTTTCGGTCGACATATCGGTAACTGATGCAAACGGTGAGACAAGGGAAGGCAAAACAAACATCAATATCGGCTATAAGTCTTTATTGTTGCAGATAACCGTTCCCGGTATAGCAGATGCCGGGAATTTTCAAAACATATTTGTTACCACAAAAAACTGCGCAGGGGAGAATGTTCCCGCCAATGTTCTGCTAAAGGTAAGCAAATTAAAGGTTCCCTCAAAAGCCTACCGCACCCGGCAATGGGAAAGACCAGACCAGTTCATTTTCGACAAGGCGGCCTACCAAAATTACTTTCCAAACGATGAATACGAAGCGGAAGCCGACTACCATGAATGGGTTAAAATGCCAGCCGAGGTGCTTGACACATTCAATACGGCAACGAGTTCGGCGTTCAGGATAAAACAACCCCTGCTGCAGGGCTGGTATTGCGTTGAAGCAACAACAAAAGATAATGATGGCATGGAAGTAAAAGACGTTCGCTACTTCCAGTTGTACGATATGGACGAACCAGGGCTTCCATCTCCCCAGGTGAATTTTTCTAAAGTGCTAAACAATTCGGGTTTGTCCGGAGACAGGATGCAGCTAATGCTTGGAACAAGCGAAAGCGATGTATTTGCCATTCAGAAATTAACCCGGCAGGGAACGGATACGACGGGTTCTTTAAATTATATTAACCTGGACAATGGAAAACAAAAGCTCACATATGTGCTTAAGCCTACAGACAAAGATAATCTCGGTATGTTCTACGCCTTTATTAAACACAATTGCTTTTATACAGGAGGAATGCAGGTATATATAAACGATGCCTTGAAAAACCTGCAGATAACTTATTCAACCTATCGCAATAAAACAGAACCAGGAAGCAAAGAAACCTGGTCGGTGCAGGTAACCAACCCGGCAAACTCGAAGACTGATGCGGAAGTATTAACGGCTATGTATGATGCTTCACTTGACCAGTTTAAAAAACACGAGTGGGAGATCCCAGTTTCTGAAAGACGCACGTATATCCGCAACGAATGGCAGGCAGATAATTTTGGAAGGCAGTCATCGGATGCGAACATGCTGCCCGGTTTTATTATTACAGAGACAAAGCAGTATGCGAAGCTTGGAAAAAGTATTACGGATTTCGTTTCGGGTTATCAGCCCTTAAGCACAAGGCCGGCGGCTATCAAGACAGCATTTAGTTTCCCGGAAAATACGCCTGCCAACTATCTCCGGATATTGGGTGTAGTAAAAAGTATGAGAGACAAAGAACCGGTTGCCGGTGTTACCGTGCTGGCAAAAAATAACAGCATAGGCACAACTACAAACGCTGCGGGTGAATTTGCTTTAGCGGTTCCACCAAATACAGAAAGTCTAATAATGAGTTCCGTTGGGTTCCAGTCTTTAGAGGTTCGGCTTGACAAAACCACGGTCCAGGCATTTTTAAAAGAACAGTCTTCTAACCTTAACGAAGTGGTAGTAACCGGATACGGCAGCGCATTAAAGAAAGATCTTACAGGTTCGGTGGCTGGTATCCAGGTACAGGCATTGTCAGATACTGTTTCTTTTAAGATGAAAATACGGGGTATCGCCAGCGTAGCTGACGCCAATACGTTGCTCGTGATTGTCGACGGCGTAGTGGTTGACAAAAAGATCGGTGATATTAACACAAGCGACATCGAATTTGTAACAGTTTTAAAGGGTGCCGAAGCAGTAAATATCTATGGTACCAGCGCAGCCAGCGGGGCTATTCTTGTTACTACCAAAGAATACGCCTTGCGCAATGGAAACAAGAAAGACGAAACTCCTGTGCTGCGGGTGAGAAAAAATTTTAATGAAACCGCTTTCTTTCTCTCACAATTGCATGCCGATAGCTCGGGGAAATTTACTTTCAGCTTCACCATGCCCGATGCATTAACACAATGGAAATGGATGACATTGGCGCATACAAAAGACTTGCAATTTGGATTGCGAAATGAAAACATCGTAACGCAAAAAACGCTGATGGTACAGCCAAACTTGCCAAGATTTTTTACACAGGACGACACGCTCTTGCTAACCACAAGAATCAGTAACCTGTCCGATTCGGTAGTCGCTGGCTCTGCTTACGTCGCATTTTTTGACGCCACGACCAACCAGCAATTGAGCAATTTTGCAAAAGCAATCGATGAACAGCAGGTGTTCAAAGTTGAGGCAGGCAGAACGACTACGATAAAGTTTCCTGTGTACATTCCAACTGGCATCATTAAACCCGTTACAATAAGAGTTATTGCAAGCGCCGGCAAATACAGCGACGGAGAAGAAAACACTTTGCCAGTTCTGAGCAACCGTACGCTGGTAACAGCATCCTTGCCGCTGTTTATGAAAACAGGGGGGGCAAAAAATTTCAAATTCAACAAGCTAGTGACCAACACTTCAAGCACGGCATCTACTGAAAGCCTTACGGTTGAATATACGCCAGATCCAATATGGGCTTGCATAACGTCGTTGCCTTACCTGATGGAGTTTCCGCATGAATGCGCCGAGCAAACCTTTAACCGCTTTTATGCAAACGAACTATCGTCTTATATCATTGCAACACATCCGGCAATAAAAAAAGTGCTGGAAAAATGGCGTACAGATTCCACAGCACAGCTCGGCTCCCTGGTAACGAACCCGGAACTAAAACAGGTACTGCTCAACGAAACGCCATGGGTATTTGATGCAGGAAATGAAACCCAACAACGCAACAATCTTGTGCGCCTGCTCGATACAACGGAAAATGACAAGCAGGCAGTGGCCGCGTTGCAAAAATTAAAACAAATGCAAAAAAAAGACGGAGGCTTTGCGTGGTTTACAGGTGGCCAGTCAGATCGTTACATAACACAGTATATTTTAACAGGAATTGCAAGGTTGAAAAAAATGTATGCCGTTCCGGAAAATGCGCAAGCCATAATTGATGATATCAGTAGTAAAGCCTTAACCTACCTCGATAAGAGAACATCCGACGATTTTGAGGCAATGCTCAAGAGAAAGGTGGATCTCAGCGCTAACCTTCTTGATCCAATCACAGTGCAATATTGGTACATGCGCAGTATGTTTGGCAGTGAAAATGAAAACGGCTTTCCTGAAAAGGCCTTCCGTTTTGCAAGGGTCCAGGCGGAAAAATACTGGGCAACGCAATCGCCTTATATGCAGGGAATGCTGGCCATCGCACTCAATAATCTCTTCCCGGTTATAAAGCCACTCACAAAAGTCAGGAACACACAACTCGATATCGTTAATTCCTTAAAAGAAAACGCGGTCAGCGACTCCGTTAAAGGAACATCCTGGAAAATTAATGACGGTTATCATTGGTACGAGTCGCCGGTAGAAATGCAGTCTTTATTGATCGAAGCATTCGACGAAATCATACCTGGTGACAGCATTATCATAGCTATGAAGCAGTGGCTGATTATGAATAAGCAAACCAATAACTGGTCTACCACCAGGGCAACCGCAGATGCATGCACCGCATTGCTTTCGGGCGATATAGGCATTCCTTTGCAGTCAACTGTTGTGTCAATTAAATTGGGCGACTCAACCATTGGTAATGATGCAGGAACAGCAGCGTATGGCGATGGCACTGGCTATCTCAGGCACCACATCGATGGAAGAAACGTGCAACCTTCTATGGGTAACATCAATGTTACAGTAACTAAAAAAGTGAATGGCAATTTTCCTGGCGTTTCCTATGGAGCTGTGTACTGGCAATATTTTGAAGACGCAGACAAAGTGACTTCTGCCAATAACGCATCGCCTTTCTTCATATCAAAACAGTTGTTCATCGAACAAAATACTGACAAAGGCAAAGTGCTTCGGCAGATCAATGCGGACAATGAATTGAAAGTTGGCGACAAAATAATCATTCGCCTTGTCATCAAATGCGACCGCGATATGGAATACATTCATCTTAAAGATATGCGTGCATCAGCGATGGAACCTGACAACGTATTAAGTGAGTACAAATGGCAGGACGGAGTTGGTTACTATCAAAGCACGAAAGATGCCTCAACCAATTTCTTTATCAGCAACATCAGCAAAGGAACTTATGTGCTAGAATACCCGGTTCATCTCACACACAGTGGATCTTTTACCACCGGTATCGCCGGTATTCAATGCATGTATGCCCCGGCCTATGCCGCACACAGCGATGGAATACGCATCAACGTGCAACCGCAATAAATTTTACAAAAGCTTTTTCATTCGCCAATTGTGTTTTATGTTGCCGGCTGCAGTTTTTCATGGCATCGGCTCTTGCGTCGCACTCTTGTACGGTAGCATACAAATCAGAAAAAGCCATAGTCCGCATTTATCATTTGCCGAAGCAGTTGCGGTTTGCGTCTTTGCAGAATTCCGTTCAAACCGCATAAGAGTGCGACGCAACAGTTGATGAGGGCAGTGCAAAAGCCCGGACACAAAAATTACTCGCTGTTTTTAAAATATAGCATGCGGGCTTTATGCATTTTCTTTAGCATTGCATCCTCCTAATATCACTAAATTGTGTCACCAATTTTTTTTCATGAAAAGGATATTGCTGTTTGTTTTTTTGCTGACCGGGTTTGCTAAAACGATTTTTGCTCAATCAAAAGACTCCACATACAAAAAACAATGGGCGGAGATCGATTCACTGGTACTTGAAAAAGGTTTGCCAAAATCTGCCTTGAAAAATACAAATGCTTTGTATACGCAAGCCAAAGCAGAAAAGCAGCAAGATGAAGCAATTAAAGCGCTGCTTTACAGGCTGGCACTCGAACCACAGGTAACAGAAACCGATGTTAATAAGCAGATCGCGTCCATTAGTGAAGAAATCGCTGCCGCTGGTGATGAAGCCGAAGCAGCCGTGCTGAACACCATACTGGCAGCTGTGTACGAGGATTTTTTCAACAATAACTCCTACCGTTTCTACAACAGGGCCGCAACAAAAAAATTCGCCAAAGCGGATGTTAATACCTGGAGTGCGGATGATTTTAACGATACCATTAGCAGTCTTTATAATAAAGCAATGACTGCTGCAGCCATATTACAACAGCAACCGGCAAACAGGTTTGAAGCACTGGTAATAAAAGGCAATGCCGGAAACCTTCGCCCGACATTATATGATTTGCTTGCACATAAAGCGTTAGACTTTTACAAAAACAGCAATCGCTTTGTTACAAAGCCGTCGTTTGCATATGAGATAACTGCGCCAGCAGCCCTGGCTCCTGCTGATGAATTTATCATACATCGCTTTTCATCCGTTGACAGTGCTTCTAATTTGCTACAGGCACTTTTACTATTTCAGCAACTAACGAAATTCCACAGCAAAGATGTTGATCCGTCTGCCTATATCGATATAGATATCGAACGCCTTGAATGGGTAAAAGAAAATAGTACAATCAATGAAACGGATTCATTATATAAAATTGCACTCGAAGCGATCACCGCAACTTTCCCGGACAATGCAGCAACATCGCAGGCATGGTATCTTTTGATAAAAATTGTCGCGGACAAGGCGGCTGAATACAATCCGTTTGGCGATACTACGCATCGCTACGGTTATGTAAAAGCAAAACAACAGATCGAAGAAAGATTGACAAAGCAACCAGCTAAATCAGAAGGCAACAGCAACATGCAGCAGTTGCTCAATGAAATTGTAAAGAAAGAATTAAAAACACAGGTAGAGAATGTAAATGTGCCAGGCCAGCCCTTCAGGATGTACGTTCAATACCGGAATGTGCAAACAATGCATCTTCGCATTATTAACGCCGCGGCGCTTGCCGGGATGCCCGGTACGGATCAATATGAAGAAGGCTACTGGAAAGCTGTTACCCAATTGCCTTACCTGACATCATCTATTCAACAACTACCTGATACAAAGGATTACCAGCAACATGCCACTGAGATAAAAATTGATCCGCTTGAGCCTGGCAGTTACGCAATACTGGCTTCATCATCTGCCAATTTTAATGACAGCACCGATAAACTTATGCTGCAACGGTTTGATGTATCTGGCATCAGTTATATTGCCAGCAACGCCGACTATTTTATACTGAACAGGGAAACCGGTCAGCCATTAAAAAATGTAAAAGTGAAGTATGAATTCCTCCAATGGGATTACAAGGAAAGAGAATTTGTTGTAAGTAATTCAGGCAGCCTGTTGCCAGATGCCAACGGCTTTGTTACCCTGAAAGATCGTATAAAAGGAAATGACAGGAATTATGCGCTCACCATTTACCAGGGCAAGGACTCTTTGAAGACCAACCAGGATAACCGCTATGTTCCTTACAACAACGAAAAAGACGACAAAACAACGCCACCTGATTTTGAAAAAAGGCATACCCAGTTCTATTTCTTTACCGACAGAAGTATTTACCGGCCCGGGCAAACCGTTTATTTCAAGGCGATTGCTGTAACAAAAAATCAACAAACAGGCAAACCAATGCTGGCTTCAATAAAGGAAGCATTGAACCTGGTTTTGAAGAATACGAACGGGCAAAAAATTGATACGATCACTATTAAATTAAACAGCTACGGTTCTCTGTCCGGTTCCTTTAAATTACCGCTACAGACCCTAACCGGCAATTTTTCCATCATAGCAGAAAAATACAATGGCACTGCAAATTTTAATGTGGAAGACTATAAACGTCCTACATTTTTCGTGGAGTTTGACACGTTAAAATCGACATACCGGCTAAACGATAGTATAAAAATAACAGGCGCTGTGAAAGCATACGCGGGGAATAACCTTGATGGCGCAAAAATTAAATTCAATGTGCACCGCGATACAAGGTTTATTTATCCATGGCTGTTTTGGCGTAAAATAAGGCCGGCTACTTCGTCCCAACAGATTGCACAGGGAGAAATTATAACGGACGCCGAAGGAAAGTTCGAAATACTTTTCGTAGCACAGCCTGACCGATCCGTCGATAGTTCCGGCGACCCGGTTTTTGATTTTAGCATTGATGCGGCAGTCACAGACATAAATGGTGAAACAAGAGATGGCAGCACCCAATTATCAGTTGGCTACAAATCGTTGCAACTACAACTCTCAGTTCCCGGCATTGCAGACCTAAACAAGTTTGATACTATTGGAGTTACCACCGAAAATTTTTCAGGCAATAAGGTTGCCGCCAATGTAAAACTGAATATCTACCCGCTCACGGTTCCCACTGAAATAGTACGCAACCGTTATTGGGAAAGACCCGATCAGTTTGTGATGCCGAAAGATGATTACAAAAGATTATTTCCCTACGACGAATATGCTGACGAATCAGATTATCATAGCTGGGAAAAAAAAGCAAGCGTTTTTTCTGGTTCGGTAAAAACCGCGGACTCATCTTTTATAAAAATTGCAAAGGGCATTTTAAAACAAGGCTGGTATGCAATAGAAGCCGTAAGCAAAGACAAAGATGGTAACGAAGTAAAGGATGTCGCTTATACCGCGTTGTATGATGAACAATCGGCTTCACTCCCCTCGCCTCAGATCGAGTGGAATGCAGCTATAAAAACGGAAGGCCAGCCCGGTGAGAAAGCAAAACTGTTGCTCGGCACAAGTGATAAAGATGTTTATGTTATTCAACAATTGCAAAAGAATCGGGATGACAAGCGGGAGGATCAATACGCATATTTTAAACTCAGCAATCAGAAACAAACAATCGAAACCGAAATAACAGAACAAAGCCGCAAAGGCCTTGGCCTTTATTATGCTTTTGTAAAACACAACCGTGTTTATTCCGGTGGTATAAATGTATATGTGCCATATACTGACAAAGACCTGGACGTTGTTTATAAGACTTACCGCAATAAAACAGAACCGGGCAGCAAAGAACAATGGACGGTTGAGGTGAAAGGGAATAAAGGAGAAAAAACAACAGCTGAATTGTTAACTGCCATGTATGACGCATCGCTTGACCAGTTTAAGCCGCATGAATGGATTTTACCGGATTTATGGCCTGTTGGATATACCAATAACAGCTTTTTAGCCGATGATAATTTTGCTGCAGTAAATTCAGAAGAAAATAACATCCAGGTTAACGCGCCTTATTTTGAAAAGATTTATAATGAGCTCGTTGTAAACGGAGAAGCTTTTTGGGTTAAACTCAACAGCGTGTCTTACCCTGTTGGGATGCTGTCAGAACAAAATAAGGTGGTGATGTACAACGCTCCACTGGCCCTTGAACAGGCACCAAGACGCCTGATGGTTACTAAATTTACCGCACCAAAGATCGTAGCTGACGAAGAGTTAGCTGAACCCCTGCAATCAACCGGCGATATTAGGGGCGCCGTTAAGAAGAAAGAGGTGCCATCTTTCCAGCCTCGAAAAAATTTCAACGAAACAGCCTTCTTCATCCCTGATCTGTACGCTGATACCTCAGGAAATTACAGCTTTAGTTTTACCATTCCTGAGGCGTTGACACAATGGAAGTGGATGGTCCTCGCTCATACAAAAAATCTGGCGTTTGGTTATAAACAAAAAAAGATCATTACGCAAAAAAGCCTGATGGTTCAACCAAACCTACCCAGGTTTGTCCGCGAAGGAGACCAGATGGAAGTACCAATCAGGGTGACCAATCTTGCTGACACAATCCTGACCGGAAAAGCAACATTGCAATTATTTGACGCAATAACAAATGACCCTGTCGACGGTGCTTTTCAGAGTGTATTTCCCGACCAGTATTTTACTGTCGAACCAGGAAAAAGCAGCGAAATAAAGTTCCCAGTCAGTATTCCTTTTGGATTCAATAAACCGGTAACAATCAGAATTATTGCTGAAGCAGGCGGTTATTCAGACGGCGAAGAAAATACTTTACCATTGTTAACCAACAGGGCACTTGTTACAGAAAGCCTTCCGCTCTTTCTGCGTGGTGACGGTAGCAAGCAGTTTAAATTTGAGAAGTTGGCCGGCAATAATTCGGCAACACTTACCAATGAAAGCATTACCGTTGAATATACGCCCAACCCTATCTGGTTTGCCATACAGGCATTACCCTATGTAGCCGAAGCGAAAAACAATAGTGCTGAACAGGTATTTAACCGTTTTTATGCAAATACAATGGCTGCCTACCTCTTAAAACAGCACCCCCGAATCAAGGCCGTCTTCGATAAATGGAGGGCTGATACATCTGCACTCAAAAGCAATCTTGAGAAGAACCCTGAATTAAAACAGGCACTGCTGGAAGAAACGCCATGGATTATAGATGCTACGAATGAAACACAGCAAATGAAAAACCTGGCTATACTTTTTGACTTGTCAAATATGAGCGATGCCACGCAGGCGTCACTGCAGCAATTAAAACAAATGCAGTTGCCCGACGGTTCCTTTTCGTGGTTTAGGGGCGGTTACCCCGATAGATATATTACGCAAACTATTCTCACAGGCATAGGCAGGTTAAAAATGCTCAACGCCATTTTGCCGGATCAAACGGCAGAACTCAACGGCATTGCACTTAGGGCGCTAAACTACTCCGACAACGAGATCACCAGGGAATATGATCTTATCGTGAAAAGCAAGGTGGATAAAAACAAAAACAACCTTTCCGCTTCTGGCATCCAATATCTTTTCATGAGAAGTTATTTTAAAGATGTTCCGCTAAAAGACAAAAATGCACATAGTTTTTATTTCTTCCAGGCAATGAAATACTGGAATACACAATCTGTTTATCTGAAAGGAATGATCGCTGCAACTTTATTCCGTAACTATTTCAGAACGTACACCTACAAAAACATTATTCCATCCATTCTCGAGAATACAATTGAAGACCCCGCAAAGGGCATGTATTTCAAAAACAGCCAATGGGGTTATTACTGGTATCAAAACCCTGTAGAACAGCAGTCGCTCATGATAGAATTACTTAACGAAATGCAACCGTTTTTCAAAGACGCACAAATGAAATCTGCGGTCAACGATATGCGTACATGGCTTTTACTCAATAAACAAACAAACAATTGGAAAACAACAAAAGCCACGGCCGATGCTTGCTATGCGCTACTGTTAAACAGTGAACATGAAATAACCGACAACAGAACAGTACAGGTGAAACTCGGAAATAAACTGCTCCCGCAGGATGCAGCCGCCGAGGGCACGGGGTATATCAAAACCCGGATTGATGGAACTGCCGTAAATAACACGCTTGGAAACATAGCGATTACAGTTAAATCAAACGACACCGCAAACCATGCGAACTCGCCTTCGTGGGGTGCTGTTTACTGGCAGTATTTTGAAGATCTTGATAAAATAACTCCCGCTGCTACTCCCCTGTCACTTAACAAAAAACTATTTATAGAAACGAATACCGCTTCCGGCAAAGTGCTTGTCCCGGTTAACGATAATGATGAATTGAAAGTTGGTGACAAAGTAGTCATTCGTTTGGAACTTCGCAGCGACCGCAACATGGAATACCTGCACCTGAAAGATATGCGCGCCTCGGCAATGGAACCATCGAACGTGCTTAGCGGATTTAAATGGCAGGACGGCCTTGGTTACTATGAAGCAACAAAAGACGCCTCATCCGATTTTTTTATCGATCATCTTTCCAGGGGCACTTACGTTTTCGAATACCCATGTTACATTACGCAGCGCGGTAATTTTTCGGTAGGTATTGCAACCATTCAGTGCATGTATGCGCCCGATTTCAGCAGTCACAGTGAAGGCATCAGGATCAATGTGGAGTAATTTTTTATTCCGGCACAGGCTTTTCATTTCGTAAACCTATCACTATTCTCACAACAGCTAGTATTGCCGCAGCTCAATACTGTTCATGCTGTACAAGTGAGTGACACAACAAAAGCCTGGCATGGCTCAAATGACGGTCGCAAAAACTTAAATACCCTTTCATACTGCACGCTTTCAAATCGCTTACTATATTCGCTTTATGACAGTCGACTATATTATTGTCGGGCAAGGCATCTGCGGAACATTTCTTAGCTGGAACCTCCTAAAAAAAGGCAAATCTGTATTAGTAATTGATGAGGCAAACCCATACTCATCAAGCAAAGTAGCCAGCGGGGTAATTAATCCTGTTACAGGCCGGCGTATCGTTACGGTTTGGATGGCGGATGAACTCTTTCCGTTTTGCAAAAAAGAGTACCTGGAGATCGGCAGCGATACCGGTAAAGACGTGATCAGTCAAAAGAACTGCATCAGCTTCGCCAATTCTGCACAAATGCTCGATGGGTATAGAAAACGTGCAGTTGAGCCAGCGAGTTATATAAGCACTATTACAAACAGGAAACTACTTGACCCGTATTTTAATTTCGTTTTTGATTGCTTTGAAATCAATCCCACTTACCTAATCGATTTACAAACACTACTTCCAGCCTGGAGGAACCATCTCGAAAATAAGTCCAGCATTATTGCTGAAAGGTTTGAGGAGCGCTTTTTGCAGAGCAGCGATCGGAATGTACAGTACAAAGAGCACCATGCATCAAAAATTATCTTCTGCAACGGGGTTAAAACCTTTGACACCGCTTTTTGGGCACAGCTACCTTATGTGCACAACAAGGGAGAAGTGTTGATCGCCGATATTCCCGGTTTGCCTGGCGATAACATCTACAAGTTTGGTCCGCTTACGATCGTGCCCTGGCAAAATAATTTATGGTGGGTTGGCAGCACGTATGAGAATGAATTCGCAACTGCAGACCCCACCGAACAATTCAAAACAACTTTTACAGCTTCCCTCAAAGCCGTGCTAAAAATACCGTTTACCATCGTCGATCATATGGCTGCAATAAGACCCGCTGCAGTAGAAAGACGTCCTTTCGTTGGCCTGCACCCTAACAAACCTTCGATTGGCATTTTGAATGGGATGGGAACAAAAGGTTGCTCTATAGGCCCATGGTTCGCAAAGCAACTTGCCGACCATCTTGTTGACGGTACAACCATTGATCCGCTCGCCGACATCCAAAGATTCAAACGCATCCTTTCAGGTATATGACAGCCTATACCACTAATGAATCGCTGTTGCATTTTTGGCTTGGCAAATTTGCAACAATGCTTCTTTTTCAATTGATTTATAACTATTTACAACTTAGTTATGCAACAACGTTTAAATTCTGGCAATCACCTTTCCCGGCAATAAGGCGTTTCAAAACAATTGCATTTGCCATTCATAATACATACTTATCCATTCTTCCAAACGCAAGTCCCGCTGCTCCCACATGTACTTCATTGATGACTTCTCTGTCCTATATCTTTACGTCATCAAACCAAAAAAGGTGCAAGTCACCAAACTAAAATGAGCAACAAGTTTCTGGAACAGTTATTTACCCTTTGCAGATTAAGGGAAAATCCACCGGAAATCTCCAGCCTGTAATACTTCACAAACAGTAAAGATTCAAACCGCGTAACCGCAGACCGCACATCTGCCCGCAACTATTTATTCTCAGCAACATTCACAAACAATGAAACCAATCTTTCTGGTCATTGTGGGTTCAGCTATGCTGATCCCCGCAATGCATCAAATTGTAGACGTACAGCCTGAAAACGAGCCTGCAAAAAAGGTATTACTTCAGCGGCCGCTGCTTGAAACGATAAAACAAAAGCCGGATTCTGAAGTATTGATCAATGACCTCAGCTACTGGATCGGGCGTTTACCCTGATTACTTAAGGCGCAGGCGTAGATCGCAAAAATAGCACATGAAATATGCGTAGTCAATGCGCTTTCAGGTCAGAAAAGGAGAAAGGACTATTGACCGGGCAGCAGATCGCCATTCGGCCGCTGTTGCGTCGCACACTTGTACGACAGCAATGCTGTTGAACGTAAAATTTTCATCAACAATAAAACAAACAACCATGGCAAACTTGGGCAAAAAAATTCTTGCTGCTTTTGTGGAAGTAACAGACGAAGAACCAACGACTGTTGCAAAGCAGTTAGAAGTAAAACAGCTTTCCACATCAGTCGATACTGTTCAAACGCGTCAAAAACCTCAGGCCAATAACACCACAACAGAGAAGTTTAAGCAGTACTTCGACCAGTTGTTTAAAGATGCAAACCTGCCCGGTCCCGATTACTTCGAGTTCTGTAAAATGACGGAAGCAATGCAGGCGATACTGGATGAAAAAGCGAGGTATAGTGCGGCTTTCGCAGGATTGAGTGTGCAGGGTTTGGATAAGCAAAAACTGTTGAACACTGCTGCGTCATATTTAAAAATACTTGAAACAGATGCTAACAGCTTCGATTCAACTGTTGATGCGGCATTAAAAGAAAAGGTGCAGGGCAAGCAACAGGAAATAGAAGCAAAGCAGAAACGCATCGCTGATATTTCAAGGGAAATAACCGATCTGCAACACCAGATTCAACTATTGCAACATGAAGTGAGAGAAAATGAAGAAAGGATTGAAAGCAATAGCGGTGGTTATAAAGCAGCTTCAGAAAATATGAAAGAAAAGATTTTATACGATATCGAAAAGATCAAACAACATATCGTATAACATGAATAAAAATTTTACTAACAATTAAAACAAATAAAAAATGATCAACGCAATTGAAAATGTAAAAAGGCCTGGATGGTTTAGCGAGCCTAAGAATGTGGCTACCACCATTATCGGCTTATCACTCTTTGCAGGATTGGGTTACCTGTTTGCTGTTTACCTCTTGCCGTTCTTAATAACGGTTACATGGAACCTGGTAAACTTAATTGTTGGTGGCGCAGTCCTTGGGTTCTTACTCATGATCGTTACCAGCAAAAAATTTTGGAGAGCAATAAGGTACTTCTCTGAATTTATTGCCAACTACACCATTGGTATTGCGATTGAACTAAACCCCTTCAACATTCTGCAAATGAAAATTGAACAGGGTTATAAAGATCGTAACACTTTGTACCAGCAATCAGCAAAACTGAAAGGTAAACAAAGTGAACTGGTAGATAAGTTAAGTGATAAAGAGAAGGAATTGCAACTGAATGCACAGAAAGTAAAGATTCTCCAACAGGAAAAAGCGAACCCACGGCAGATTGACTTGTATGCAAACAACATACTTCGCTGTCGTGAATACATAGACAATGTTTCACCCATTGTTGGAGACCTGAACAAGCTGATCAAATTCTCTGAAACTGCTTATGAAGAAAGTGGAATCATGCTGGAAGATGCAAAGCTTGACCTGGACGCAAAGAAAGATCTGTATTATTCTGTAACAACTGGCTTGTCAGCTGTAACCAGCGCTATGAAGGCGTTTAAAGGCGATGATGAACTGAACCAGGATGCCGAGAAAGCACTAAGTATATTGAAACAGCAGATTGGTGAAAAGATCGGCCACATAAAATCTGCGATAGATGTAACGCAGCGCTTCATGGATGACAAAGTATTGGAAGACAAAGCAAAATCTGCGCAGGCTATTGAACTCATCAGCCACTTTAACCTTGACACTGACTTCAACTATAGCAACAATGCTATCAATAACAATGCAGACAATGGTAGACTAAAAGGGGTAACCATTACAGATAAATATAGAGGTCTGCTCGAATAGTTCTGCACAAAGCTGATCAAAGAACAAAGCGTACAAGTGAGTGACACAACGATGTTGAGGTAAAATTCAACAGTTGGTCACACAAAAAATGACAGCCGCAAAAAAGGGCATTGCGACTGACTGGTAAACTATTGCCCCTACAAAAACAAAAAACATTTTTAAAACAACAACAAAACATAAAACTATGGCACTCAAATTAAAACCTGCAGGTAAATTACTAATCATCGCCGCAGTAGTGACAACCGGAATACTAAGCGTAAGATGGTATCAAAGCCGCCCGAAAGAAGCAACACAATCTGTCGACCTGGGTAAAATAACATTGCCCGATGCTCCAAATGCATCATTAAGCACTGATGCAGTGATGCTGCAACTTCCAATGAACGACCAGGCAGTAAATGGCGGTACACAAATCACCTGGGAACGCATGGCGTGGAACAGCCAGTTCAGTGGCATGTATGCCAATGGTGGCGTACGTACAACAAAAAATTCTTTGTTTGATAAAGCGCACTTAGATGTGACTTATGTAAGACAGGATGATTGCAACAAACAAATGGCAGACCTTGTAAAATTTGCAAACGATTATAAAAATAATTCAAATGCAACGGCAGTGTTGATCACGTTTATGGGTGATGGTATGCCTGCATTTATGACATCATTGGCAAAAGAGTTAGAGCCGCTTGGTGCAGAATATCAACCCATCATTATTCCTGTAGCACATGGTAAAAGTTTTGGTGAAGACCAGGTGATGGCACCGCCTTCATGGAAACAGGATCCGCACCATGCCATTGGCAAATGTGTTGCCGGTGTATTACGTGATGGCGACATCAACATATTGCTGAAATGGGCTGGTGACAATGGTTTGAAGGTAAACCCGGATGAAACAACTTATGATGCAAACGCCATCAACATCATTGCTGCAAACGATTTCCTGGATGCGCCTAACAAGTACATCGCTGGTTACACTGAAAAAAGAAAGATCGTTGTGAATGGTAAAACAACCGGTGTTGATACAACGGTTGGCGCAGATGCGGTTGCTACATGGACACCCGGCGACGTAAACGTTGCACAAAAGAAAGGTGGACTTGTTACGATAGCAAGTACCAGGCAATACGCATCGCAAATGCCTAACCAAACAATCGCTATTAAGAAGTGGGCGTATGATCACAGAACAGATGTGGAGAACATGATCATTGCTCTGGCGCAAGCTGGCGACCAGGTAAGATCTTTCAATGAAGCAAAAGCATTCGCTGCAAAAGTTAGTGCTGCTGTGTACCAGGAAAAAGATGCTGACTATTGGTTGAAATATTACAACGGTATTGAAGAAAAAGATATACAAGGCCTGAAAGTGAATCTCGGTGGTTCAATGGTATTCAATCTTGCAGACATGGCAAACACGTACGGTTTAGGTGATGATAAAGTTGACCGTTACAAAGCTGTGTACAACACCTTTGGTAACCTGATGGTGAAAATGTATCCATCGTTAATGCCAACATTTATGCCTTACGAAAAGGCTGTTGACAAAAGCTTTTTGTACAGTGTAATTTCCAATCACCCTGAATTAATGGAAGGGAAAGCCATGCAAACAAACTACGCTGAAAATATTACTTCAGAAGTTTCTTCAAAGAGTTACAGCATAGAGTTTGAAACAGGTTCAGCCAACATCAAAACATCTTCTTATAAACTGCTCGATGAAATTTTTGAATCAGCTGTTGTTGCGGAAGGTTTAAAGATTGGTGTATATGGTCACACAGATAACAAGGGCTCAGATGCAGTAAATATACCACTTTCAGAGCAACGTGCAGAAGCTGTTAAAGCTTATCTGCAAAAGAAAGGCTTAAAAGAAAATCGTGTTGAAGCAAAAGGTTATGGTGCTGAAAAGCCAATTGCAGATAATAGCACCGAAGAAGGCAGGAGTAAAAACCGTCGTGTAGAAATTGTATTGGGTGAATAACATTATGAACCCGGCAAAAGAACAAGAATTAAACATCGTTGCGTCGCACACTTGTACGTCAGTACAAGTGGCGGCAATGATTAAAGAAAAGTAAACCAAAATCAAAATGGATCTGACAATTAATAAAACGAATGCATCTGAAAAAGCGCTAACCAATGCTTCTTCAAAAAGAAGTAAAAGCTGGCTAAGTATTTTTCAACCATTTGGAAAAATCAACAAGCAAACAATCATCGTCATGATTGTGCTGCAGGTGATCATCACATTCACCGCATGGCAAATTACCTCTGACGGTTTGATCCCTAAACCAGTTAATGTGGCAACTGCTTTCGGACAGTTGCTGGCTACCAAATTATTTTGGGACAACATGCTGGTAAGTTTATCACTAACACTGCAGGCCATGCTGTATTCAATCATCATCACATTGGCGTTTGCATATTTATCAGTGATACCTTTTTTCAAAACCATTGCACAGTTTATCGTGAAATGCAGGTACTTAACCTTAACCGGTTTGATCTTCATCTTCACCTTACTAACCAAAGATGGAAGTGAATTAAAACTATCACTACTTGTGTTTGGTATTGTGCCCTTTTTCACCACATCATTTTTATCTGTAATTGTAAACATAGACAAACAGGAATATGAACTGTGTAAAACACTTGGTTACAACAACTGGCAAACTTTGTATGAAGTGGTCATTGTTGGTAAAGCAGACCAGGTGTTCGAAATACTCCGTCAAAACTTTGCTATTGCCTGGATGATGATCACCATGGTAGAAGGCTTAAGTATGAGCGAAGGCGGTATTGGTACATTGCTCATAAAGTTCAATAAGTACAATGATATCACAAACGTAGTCGCATTGCAACTCGTCATTTTTTTGATCGGTTTATTCTTCGACTATTTGTTAGGCATCACAAGACATTGGTTATTTCCTCACAGTAAACTAAAACAACAAACGGCATCATGACAGCACACATAAAAACAGATACATTACTCAAAGCAGAAAACATCCATCTCTCTTATGGGGAAAATGTAATTCTGAGAGATATCAATTTTTGTATCAGGGACATTATAAGACCTGGCATAAAACAAGGTCAGGTGGTTTCTTTAATCGGAAGAAGCGGAATTGGTAAAACACAATTGTTCAGAATACTGGCAGGTTTGCAAAAGCCAACATCCGGTACGGTAGAGTTGAAAAACAAGGAGACGGTAAAAGCCGGCGATATGGGTGTGATCTTCCAGAACTACTATTTATTTGAATGGCGAACAGTATATCAATCCTTATTGCTTGCAGCAAAACAAAATGCCGCATTGAAAGGAACAGAAAAAGAAACCATAGACCAATATGCAGATCAGTTCAATTTGAAAGAGGAACTAAAAAAATATCCGCAACAATTATCGGGCGGGCAAAGACAAAGGGCAAGCATTATTCAGCAACTCTTAAAAGGTTCTGATTTCTTACTGCTCGATGAACCCTTCTCTGGCCTGGATGTGTGTGTGATAGACAAAGTGACAACTTTACTATTACAAGTATCTCTTTCAGATGAACTGAAAACACTGATTATCGTGTCGCATGATATTGCAACATCGGTTGCAATTTCAGATACAGTTTGGATTCTTGGTAACGAAACCGGGAAGGACGGCGCTACCATCAAAAAAGAAATTGATTTAATTGAAAGAGACCTGGCCTGGCGCACAGACATAAAAAAAGATAAGGCATTTAACGAAACAGTGGAAGAAATTAAAGATTGCTTATAAAAAGCGAAATAAGTATTTTAGGCAAACAAGAAACAGATTTTTGCAATCGCTTAGATGCACAAAGTATTAGTCGTACAAGAGTGCGACGCAACCAAAGCTTAATAGGCATTCAACAGGTGGCTTCAAAGAAGTATACTTAAAAAACTTAAAACAATAACAACATGAACGCTTATGATTTTTTTATCACCTACTGGTGGATATTGGTATTATTGCTCTTCCTGGTCTTTTACAAATTCATTCTTCGTGTATTCTTTGGCATGGTGATCGTTCCCGAGAACAGGATTGGACTCGTTACCAAAAAGTTTGTATTGGTTGGTTCCAACCGTGAACTACCCGATGGCAGAATCATCGCCACCAAAGGCGAGGCAGGTTTCCAGGCCAAAACATTGGCACCGGGTTTATACTGGAGTATGTGGCCATGGCAATACGGTGTGGATATGCAACCCTTTACGATTATTCCCGAAGGAAAAATCGGGCTTGTACTCAGTAAGGACGGCGCTGAAATACCAACAGGCCGCATATTGGCGCGGCGTGTTGAGTGCGACAATTTCCAGGATGCGCAGAAGTTCCTGGAAAACGGCGGACAGCGTGGCCGGCAGACTGCCTACGTAACGGCAGGCTCGTATCGTATAAACAACTATTTATTTGATGTTACCATTACCGACCAGGTGATCATTCATGAAAATATGGTAGGCATCGTAACCGCACTGGACGGCGAACCAATTCCACAGGGGCAAATTGCGGGCAGTAATGTGGAAGGCCACAATAACTTCCAGGACATTGACACATTTATGAACAAAGGCGGCTGCCGCGGTTTGCAGCCACAGGTAATCCTGGCCGGTAGCTATTATATTAATCCATGGGCCGTGCAGATTGAAGAAACACCCATGACCGATGTGCCCATTGGTTATGTTGGCGTGGTAATCAGTTATATTGGTGAGGATGGAAAAGACCTTACCGGCGAAACTTTTAAACATGGCAATATCGTAAGCAAAGGTTTTCGCGGTGTTTGGATGGAGCCGATGGGTCCCGGTAAATACCCGGTTAACAAATACACCATGAAAGTGGAACTTGTGCCTACAACCAACCTTGTATTAAACTGGGCCAATGCAAGAAGTGAAGCGCATATGCTGGATAAAAACTTATCTACGATTACAGTGCGCAGTAAAGACGGTTTCCCTTTTAATCTTGATGTGGCGCAAATCATTCACATACCTGCAACCGAGGCGCCAAAAGTAATCGCCCGTTTTGGAAGTATGGGAAACCTCGTAAGCCAGGTGCTGGAACCTACTATCGGCAACTATTTCAGGAACTCGGCGCAGGACAGTGATGTGATCAGCTTCTTGAGCACACGTAAAGAAAGGCAAAGCTCTGCCAAAGAACATATTAAGGCAGTGCTTGACGATTATAATGTAAATGCTGTTGATACCCTGATCGGCGATATCGTTCCTCCTGAAGCTTTAATGAAAACGCTGACTGACAGGAAGATCGCCGAGGAGCAACAAAAGACTTACCAGACACAACGTATCGCGCAGGAACAAAGGCAAGGCGTGGAAAAAGAAACCGCTATTGCCGATATGCAAAAAGAGATCGTGAAAGCGCAACAGAATGTGGAAATATCTCAGCGCACTGCCGATGCCACTGTTAAAAAAGCAGAAGGTGATGCCAAGAGTGTGGTACTCCAGGTTGATGCAGAAGCCAACGCAACAAAAATGCGCGCCAACGCTGAGGCTGAAGCTACCAGGATGAGAGCAGGTGCACAGGCGGAAGCCACTAAGCTTAATGCCAGCGCCGATGCGGAACGCATCAGCAAAACAGGTCTCGCTGAAGCGGAAAAAATTATGGCCATAGGTAAATCCACCGCCGAAGCTTATGAACTACAGGTTAAAGCAATGGGTGGCGATAACTTTACGCGCTTTAAGATCACTGAAGAAATTGGGAAGGGCAATATTAAAATTATACCCGACATTCTCATCGGTGGCGGCAATGGTGCCGCCGATGGAAGCCTCAGCGGCTTGATGGGCTTGCAGCTTTTGCAAATGCTGCAGGAGAAAAAGCAGGCTGAAAAGCAAAACTAAATTTCATTGCTCATGCAAAGCCGCTCAGCGTACCGGGCGGTTTTTTTGTTGGTATTATATGATAAGGGTCTTCTTAGACTGCCGGCAAAGCTTTCGCGTTTTATAAGGCTTGTATCGGAAGAGTTCATTAAAACAGCTTATTTTCGGCGCTATGAAAATGCTGTTTATTACCCTGCTCGTTTTGCTTTGCAAAGGGCTTTGTGCGCAGAACAAGATTACTTCAGGAAATCCAGTTATCAAAGGATGGTATGCAGACCCTGAAGCCATCATCATCAACAGTGAATATTGGATATACCCAACCTGGTCTGATGTATATGAGAAACAGGTTTTCTTTGATGCATTCTCTTCACCTGATCTTATTACGTGGACAAAGCACAGTAAAGTACTCGATACATCCAACGTAAAATGGGCAAGGCGTGCAGTATGGGCACCGGCTATCGTAGAGAAGGGCGGAAAATATTATTTATTCTTTGGCGCCAACGATATTCAGAACAACAATGAATACGGTGGAATTGGTGTTGCCGTTGCCGACCATCCGGAAGGGCCTTTTAAAGACCTGATCGGCAAACCGCTTATTGATAAATTCTACAACGGTGCTCAGCCAATAGATCAGTTTGTTTTTAAAGATACAGACGGGAAATACTACATCATTTACGGCGGGTGGCGGCACTGCAACATTGCAAGGCTTAATAATGACTTCACAGGCTTTATACCATTTGAAGATGGCGCAACCTTTAAAGAAATAACGCCCGAAAATTATGTGGAAGGGCCTATGATGTTTATAAAAAACAATAAGTATTATTTCATGTGGAGCGAAGGCGGGTGGACAGGGCCTGATTATTCTGTTGCCTATGCCGTAGCCGATTCTCCGTTCGGGCCTTTCGAGAGAGTCGGCAAAATATTACAACAGGATTCGGCGATTGCCACCGGTGCGGGTCATCATTCTATCATACATAACACGCAGAAAGATCTTTGGTATATTATTTATCACAGGCGGCCAATCGGAGAAACAGCTGCCAACCACCGCGTTACCTGCATAGAGCAAATGTTCTTTGATGAAAAAGGTTTGATTAAAACGGTAAAGCTCACCAACGAAGGCGTGCAGCGGCAGCCATTAAAATAAACAAGCAGTCTTTTGGGCCGGCTGTAATGCTGCTATCATCACCTGTTGCGTCGCACACTTGTACTTACACTACTCTACGGGGCAGCTTAACGGCCGGGGACTAATAACATGCAAAGATTCGCAGAAATGATTCGGTATTACACCCTGTGCGACTTATCTCGGCCACGTAAAAATTCCATCACCTGACATATAATGCAAACCTTTTGTGTTGAAAATCCCAATTGCCCATTTACAAATAGAACGCGCAAGGGTGCGACGCAACCACAGTTGCCACATGCAATGCAGATCGCTAACAAAAAAATAAAAGCCTCTAAGCGGTAATACTTATATTTATTTTTCAAAACAACTACATGAGAAAATATCTTCTGCTGCTGCTCATCCCGGCAATGCATGCCTGTAACAACAACGCAACTACGTACGACACGATTATCCGCAACGCCATGATCTATGATGGTAACGGAGGGGCTCCATACAAAGGCGATATTGCCATTAACGCCGATACCATCGCCGCAATGGGCGACCTGGGCAGCAGCAAAGGCAAAGAAGAAATTGACGCAAAGGGAATGGCAGTAGCGCCCGGCTTCAGCAACATGATGGGCCATTCGGAAGAAACATTATTTGAAGATAACCGCGGATTGAGCGATGTTAAACAAGGCGTAACAATGGAAGTTTTCGGCGAATCAAGCTTTGCACCATTGAACGCTACCATGAAAAAGCAAATGCAGGAAGGCCAGGGCGATATTAAATACAACGTAAGCTGGAATACACTTGGCGAATACATGAACGCCCTTGAAAAGAAAGGCATTGCTCTGAACATTTCCTCGTTTGTGGGCACAGGCACAATAAGGCAATACGTGATCGGCGAAGGCAATGTTGCACCAACGGCGCAGCAGCTCGACAGTATGAAAATGCTGGTTGACCAGGCAATGGAAGAAGGCGCCCTTGGCGTTACCAATGCACTCATTTACCCGCCCGATTTTTTTGCAAAAACCGATGAACTGATCGCATTGTCAAAAGAAGCATCGAAATATGGCGGCACTTATTCCAGCCATATGCGCAGCGAAGGCAACAGGTTTGTGGAAGCGGTTAACGAGATCATCACCATTTCAAAAGAAGCAAACATTCCTGTACATATTTACCACCTGAAAGCGGCCGGCAAAGACAACTGGAATAAGATGGACAGCGTGATAAAAATGGTGAATGATGCAAGAGCAGCCGGCATGCCGATTACTGCTGACATGTACACTTATCTTGCCGGCGCAACAGGGTTAACTTCCTCCTTCCCTCCTACTTTGCAGGATGGCGGCTTTGGTAAACTATGGGAGCGCTTGCACGATCCTGCAATAAGAAAACAAATGGCCACAGCAATGAACACCAATGCCAATGACTGGGAAAACCTGTACTACGGCTGCGGTGGCGCAGAGCACGTGCTGATGCTTGGATTCAAACAGGATTCACTTAAAAAATACACCGGTAAAACTTTGGCCGAAGTGGCAAAAATGCACGGCAAGTCACCTGAAGAAACAGCCATGGATTTGATCATCGCCGACAGCACAAGAGTGGGCGTCGCCTACTTCTTAATGAACGAAGACAACGTGAAAAAACAAGTCGCCCAACCATGGGTAAGCTTTGGCTCCGACGAAGGTTCCTATAATCCTGCAGACACGGTGTTTATGAAATCACAACCACATCCACGGGCATATGGAAACTTTGCAAGGGTACTCGGCCATTACTCAAGAGACGAAAAGGTGCTTACCTTACAGCAAGCCATTTACCAGTTGGCCAAGCTGCCGGTAGAAACACTGAAAATAAAAAAGCGCGGCGAACTGAAAGTGGGCAATTATGCTGATATCATCATCTTCGATCCGGCAAAAGTAAATGACCTTGCTACTTACGATAAACCTGCACAACTGGCCACCGGCATGATCGATGTATTTGTAAACGGCAAACTCATTTTAAAAGAAGGCGAACCGACCAATGCAACACCGGGACGATTTGTAAAGGGACCGGGATACAAACAATAGCGCTAAACATAATTATCTTTCAACAACCCACACTAAAGCTGCTGCGCGGTTCAACCGGAATGTGCAGCAGCTTGTTTTCAAAATAAAATGAGTAAAGAACAACCCATCGCTGCAGCAAACGGAACACAGGGCACCACTGATAAAACAAAGCTTTCGCTCAACCGGGTATTCGGACTTGGCACAGGCATACTAATGGTCGCCGGTCTTATGATCGGTTCGGGCGTATTCAAAAAAATAGCCCCGATGGCGGCCACAGGCCTCAATGAAACAGAGATACTGCTGGCGTGGATCACTGCCGGTATTTTTACAATGTTTGGCGCGTTTACCATTGCCGGCATGGCAACCATTACTTCAGAGTCTGGCGGTGTTTATGAATACCTGAGGATTTCGATGGGCAACTTTTTCTCCTTTCTTTTCGGATGGATCGTCTTTGCCATCATGGGTAGCGGGTCAATTGCCGCACTTGCTTTTGTATTTGCGCAATCACTCAATACGCTTGTTCATATACCCGATCCTTTGTTTGCATTGAAAGATGTTTCAATAGGCAATTTTATTACGCCATTTGCCAGCTCTGGCGTAAAGATGGTAGCGATCGTTTCTATCGGCGTGCTTACATGGGTAAATTATATGGGCACAAAAAATGGCGGCCTTGTGAACAACATCGTGACCAGTGCCAAAATACTCGGCATTTTATTGTTGATCATCCTGGGTGTCTTTCATCAAACCCCGGCTGAAGCGTCCGCCGCGGTAAATACGCCTGTTGATACAACCTTCTCCGGCACTTCTGTATTTGTTGCATTCTTTGGGGCCATGCTCAGTTCGCTTTGGGCGTACGATGGCTGGGCATATATGAGCAGTGTCACCGGTGAAATAAAAAACCCAACACGTAACGTCCCCATCGCTATTGTGTCAGGCGTTGGCATTGCCATGTTTTTGTACGTATCGCTGAATTATGCTTTTATGCAGGTGCTGCCGCTCAGCGAACTCGCAGCCATCGATGAAAACCATATCGCTGCCGCGGCAGTTGCAGGAGCAGTGATGGGCAAAGCAGGCACGGTGGTAATTTCCGTGCTGATCATGATCTGCACATTCGGCGCATTGAATGCCTGCATACTCGTGTATCCGCGTATCTATTACCGCATGGCGCAGGAAGGCTTTTTCTTTAAAAAAGCGGCAAATGTTCATCCTGAATTCCGCACACCGTATAAGGCGCTTGTTTACTCTATGGTTTGGAGTATCATACTAACCATTTCCGGAACCTTCGACATGCTCACCAACCTCGTGGTGTTTTCCGGTTTTCTCTTTTGGATATTAATGTCCGCAGGCTTGCTGACGCTAAAAAGAAAAGGCATCATTACCGCTAAAGTTATAGGGTATCCCGTTGTGCAAATACTTTTCCTGCTTTTCTCGCTTGTGCTTATTATCAATACCGCTATCGTGCAGCCTTTGCAGTCTTTTACAGGTTTGCTGCTGCTGTTAAGCGGCGTTCCGTTTTATCTCTATTTTACAAAGAAATACAGGAGCTAGGATCAAATCGGCGATCTTTTGAAAGCATTTTTTTGAAGCATCAAAATATTATGAACCCGGCGACAGATCGCCATGCAGCTTCCGTTGCGTCGCACTCTTGTGCTTTACAACCATTGGGAACAGGGCGGCGATGTTACCGGGTCAAAAATTACAATCTGGGCAAGTCAGTATAATATATTAAATTTGATTCTGTTCTGCAAGACACCAGTCCTACAGTTATGAAGATCCTGCGCCTTTGGCCGGAACTAATTATTACAGGTTAACCACGGTAACATCAGATGGCAGCAACGTAACCTCAAATGTGCTGGCAATAGAAAATAGTATTAGTGCAGCTATAAAAATATATCCCAATCCTGTAAGAAACAATTTACAAATAGAGGGATTATCCGCTACACAAAAAAACAATGCTTAGTATTACAGACCTGAGCGGCAACAGAAGAGTTGCTGCTACAGTAACAGCCAGCACATATAACTGGAATATCAGTCAAATAAAAACAGGCAGTTATATTTTGAAAGTACAAAACGGTGATAAGGTTGTCACCCGCCTGTTTATGAAGGAATAATCTCCTGAATTGTATTCCCTTAGTTGAAGTGAGTGACACAACAGCAGCCCAATAGCAGCATTAAAGCTGGCGCCCAAAAAAACTTTTTACAAAGGTGGTTATGGCAGTATAATCTTTTGGGTTTGCACCTTTCCCTGCTGCAACACCTGGAGAATGTATACGCCAGCGGTGTTGCTGCCGCAGTTAAGCACAACTGAATTGTCGAATGTTTTTTGTGACAACACACGAACTCCATTCATATTATAAATGCTGGCAGTCGCGGCACCTGCATTCAGCAGTTGGATGGTGATTGTTTTGCCGCTTTGCTGAACAGCAAAAATATTTGTCTTGTCATCTGGATTGTTGATTACTACTGCATTATTGCTGCTGACACTGCTGATAACAGCCGGGCAGGTGGCCGTATTGCTGCAGGCATTTTTATCTCCGCGGCAACCATAGCGGTAATTTTCGCAATCAACAAAACGCGTGGATGCCAATTTATCTTTCGACCCTTGATTCATGATGTATTGAAAGAAAGTAGCGGCACGCTGCACAATATAGGTTTGTACTTTTTTATTATTCACGGTGTCGCCGATGCCAAAATCAGAAAGGCCTTCCTCAAGACCATGCTTCATGTCGCAATCGATATACAGTTCGGCTTTTTTGTTTAACTGTGTTTTTATTACATCGTATAAGCCCTGGGAGCCAAGCATTTTGAGATCGGGCTTTTGCTTGCCGTTTGCAGGCAATGTGAAGGTCTTATTGTTCGTACAAAAGCTTTCAGATGCATAGCTGGAACCCTCGGAAAAATACATATCTGCACTGTTGATATTCACTTCATCATCCATTCCGCCATGAAAAGCGATAAAGGGCGGCAGGTCAGGGCTCTGTTTGATAAAACTTCCCGGGTCAGCTGCATAAGCTTGAGGTACAGGATACCCCCCCCACATATCAAGTATGCCCTTAATGGTAAAATTGCTGTTGCCTGCATAGCCATCTACATCCACAGGCCCTAAAACATCCTTTACACCCGTGAACAATTTTGCCGCCATATCACTGGTGAAATAAGCAAGTACCAGGGCAATTTCAGCACCGGAACTTGAGCCGCCGACAAAGATTTTGCTCGTATCAATTCTATACGCCTCAGTTCTTGCATTTTCACGGGCCACAATAGTTCTGATGGCACCTTTGCTATCCTGCAATGCCCGGTAAAAGGAGAGCCAGTGACTGGCCGAAGTAAACTTTTTCTGCGGATCTTCTATCCTGCCCCTGCGGTATTCAATATTAAAGGCAACATAACCTCTTTGGGCAAACTCTGTGCAAACATCCTGCGCCCCGCTCTGGGGGTTTGAGCAATCCGAGAAACCACCTGCATGCAGCATAATAAACACCGGTAGTTTATTGGCATCGGAATAGTTGATCTTTGGATAATACACATCATAATAAAGGTCGCCGTTCCCGTTAACGCAACTCGTTTCCGTTGAACAGGCTTTATTGATGAGCGAGTCGGTGAGGTAGTTAACATCGTAGTTGATAAAATTGCGCCGGGAGTAATTCACATTTTCCTCAAGGATAATTTGCGAAGAACTATAAACCGGGTGAATAAGATTTGTGCACGAGGTTACTTGTGCGTTGGCACAAAAAGAAACAGACACGAGTATAAAAAGGCATAAAGATGTTTTCTGAACTATCCCGTTTATGGGTGAAAAAAAAGTTGTCCGCATAAATGTTAAATGTTGGCCATTAAATATTTTTCATAAGGCAAGATTCGCAAGTGTTTGGATAAAACACAGCAACCTCTCTGGCAGCGGGCAGGCGCAAATGTAATTTATTTGCAATAGTAAATACCATCCGTAAAAAAAACAAATATGTGATCTTCAGAAATTTATAAACGCCCGGGAACAATTTATACTATCATACCAGGAACTCTCCCAGATCGTTTTCTCGTCTGTTTTATTTTAATGAATGGCTCAGGTTGTTCATATCAATCGATGTGCCGCAAAAAACAGGGGCACTAAATATCATGGGCGAAGATTAGCCCTGGAAATCATGGGAACACTTATCAGTTATCAATTTTTACCTGGCTCATAAAAGATTGATCTTTCGGATGAATAGAATCAGCCCTCCATTTGAGTGAAGCTCCGTTTCTCCTGGAGAGAGCGGCCTTTATTTCGGCTACAATGGAGAGTGCAATTTCTTCGGAGGTTTCAGAGCCGATGTCGAGACCCGCCGGGCCGAACACTTTTTGCAGCATTTCCGCGGTTATGTCCATGCCCTCGCCACGAAGTTCTTCGAGCATGCGGTCTAATTTTTTCGCCGGGCCGAGCGACCCTATATAAGCTACATTTCTTTTTAGCAGCGCACGCATCATGGCAAGATCGTAGTGGTAATTGTGCGTCATTAGCAGGAACACGGTTTGGTCATCAATATCGATCTTCTCCAGCACATGTTCAGGTTTTGATACAAGCACGCTGCAGGATGAACCAAAGCGCTCTTTTTTTGCAAGGGCGGGGCGGCCATCGGCCACAGTAATATCCCATCCAAGTATCTGCGCCATATCTGCAACAGGCAGCACATCGTTGCCGGCACCGATGATGATCACCGAAACCACTGGCTTCAGGTATTCGATAAACGCACTGATGTTTCTTGTTTCTGAGATATAACTTTTAAAAGCCGCCTGCCTGCTTTCGAAAACTTCCGATGCATCGTGCAGTAACAAATCCTGCAACAGGGGCGCGGCGCCAAAAACACCGCCTGTTTCCTTAACCAGCAAGCAGGTTCCGGGCTGTGCCCCTCTCCTGTCGTCGAGCGAGAACAGCGTTATGGCTACGGCCTTTTCCCGTTTTGCAGCTGCCTCTCTTAATAAAGTTATCGGTGAAACGGCAGCACCAGGGTCCAGTGGCTCTATCAGCACCTGTATAATTCCGTTACAGCCGAGGCCAACGCCAAACCCCGCATCATCATCCTCCATCGTGTCGTAAGTGACCAGCATAGCTTTTTGCTGTGCCATTACAAACAACGCCTTGTTTAGCGCGTCGCCCTCCAGGCAGCCTCCGCTGATGGCACCGGTGAGCTGTCCATCTTCCGTAATAAGCATTCTTGCACCAGGCTTGCGGTAAGAAGAACCCTCCACGTGCACAACGGTTGCGAGTGCAGTTTGCTTGCCTTGTTTACAGGCCTCATCGTAAGCGTGTATAATACTTTTAATTTCTTTCATGGTTAAACTGCTGTGCTGTTGACATCTGGTATAAAGATAGAACGCTTTTGCCGGAAATGACCCGGGCCGAAAGCATTAAGATGCAACTTCCAGCCACTCGAAATCAACGGATTTGGGGATCTTTTCAAACCCGTCGGTTATAACGGGCGGCGGTGCTGCAAGTTTGCGGATATGGGTGTCTATCCAAGCACCTTCTGCCGTAATAACGGCAGACAGAATTTGTTCATTTTTCCAGATCTCATGGATCATGGTCCAGCGGCTCATATCCCTCCTCGATTTACGCAGTTGCAGGTTTATCTCAACCTTATCACCAAAATGGATCTCTCGCTTGAATACACACTCTTCCCGGAAAAGTATGGGGCCAAAATGAAACTGGTTAAGTACAGACGGAGTGAGGCCGTGTTCATTCAAAAAAGACATGCGTACAAACGCGCCCCAATCATAGTACACCGAATGCCGGAGATGGAAGTTGGGATCCATATCGCTCCACCTTATTTCAACCTGCTTTTTATACAATTCCATACCTGTAAATGTAAATCGAAAATTGAGAATGCGGTTTCCCTTCTTATTCATTTACGCCAACCTTAAGCAACAATGGAAACCGGATACTGTTGGTTACGCCTTCAGGCCAAACATCATCCAGTTGTTTTAATAAGGCTTCCGTAAACGGGTGTGCCTGGCGCTGCCTGATATAATGCTGCACTGCACTCCAGGTATTCAGGTAACCAATAAATTGCTCTTTGCTCCATTTATATTCCATGGCAAAACCGGGTGTTTCCAACAGTTTGAAGGGGAAAGGTATCGTTCGGTAACCTTCTTCGATATGGCTTCTTTCCTTATCCCAGTAGGGGCCGGTAACATCGTGGTAAACATGATTAAGCCACGGGTCTACTTGATCATTTACGTTCATCACGCCATAACCAATTGCTGCGAAGATGGCGCCCGGTTTCAAAATGCGTTTCACCTCCTTAAAAAATGCATCAAAATTAAACCAGTGAATGGCCTGCGCAACCGTTATAAGATCAAAACAGGCATCTGGGAACGAAGTATGTTCGGCAGCTTCTACCTTGTAAACAATGTTGTCTTTTTGGGGTGCATACGACAATTGCTTTTCGCTGATGTCGGTTGCATAAACCGTTGTAAACCGTTGCGACAGTACCTCAGCCACCTGCCCGTTGCCGGTGGCCACGTCTAAAGCTGTACTAAAGTGCTTTACCCGGGTATACAGGAAATCGTATAATGCTTTGGGATACTTTGGCCTGAACGCTGCATATAGCCCGGCCTGTGCAGAAAAATTATCTTTCATAGGCTGTAAAGCTCCAGAATTATCTTTGACCGGCACGAAACTTTCTGTCACAAAGAATTGTTGTAATTACATGAAGTACAAAAAACTGTTCCTTTCACTCGGCATAACATTACTCACCGGGTCCGTTGCAGGCATTGCGACAGCCAATGCAATCAATACCTGGTATTCGTCGCTGAATAAGCCATATTTTAATCCGCCCAACTGGCTTTTCGCACCGGTGTGGACCTTACTCTACGTTCTTATGGGCATCGCCTTGTACCTCGTATGGAAACTTCCCCGTTCGGCCGACCGCAACCGGGCCATAACAATTTTCTTTGTGCAACTTACCCTCAACTTTTTATGGAGTTTCATTTTTTTCAGTATGCAGCAAACAGGCTGGGCATTCGCTGAAATCGTTCTATTGCTCATCGCCATCCTTGCCTGCATTTATTTTTTTGAACCGCTTTCCAAACCTGCAACCTGGCTCATGCTACCTTATGCCGCCTGGGTAACTTTTGCATCGGTGCTCAACTATTCCATCTGGATGCTGAACAAATAATACATTTTCGGGCCTGGCTTTTAACCACGCATTGAACTGTTGTTGCGTCGCACACTTCAGCTGCTGAAACGTAGATCATCCATTACACATAACCGTGTTTGTCCCGCTGTCGTATGCGTGCCTGGCGATGGGCGAACAGGAAGCAAAGTACAACTGGGTGATGCCGGATGGGCCGGCACTATCGCGCAACAGGCGTTGCCACCTGCTTTGCAGCCGGTTCACAAAAACTTTCCTTTATTTAAAGCAGGCCATTTTTTTTACACGATATCTTTACATGAGCATGGATTATGTAAAAGAGTACAAAAGTTTTATCAACAGCCATTACCTGAGCGAGGGCGTGCGCATGACCGCCGGCATTGTATTGCCCGCACTGGTACTCAGCTATTTTAACCTGCTCGCGGCGGGCACGGTGGTATCGCTCGGTGCAATGAGTGTGAGCATTACCGATAACCCCGGCCCCATTCATCACCGCAAGAACGGTATGCTCGCATGCATTGTGATTAACAGTATTGTTGCGTTGGTCACAGGCTTGGCTGCGCCATATCATTTAATGTTAGGCACGCTTATCTTCCTGTGCTGTTTCCTTTTTTCAATGATCGGTGTGTTCGGTAACCGTGCCAATTCTGTTGGCGTATCGGCACTGCTTATTATGGTGTTGAATATCGACCGGCACCACGAGGGCTGGGAAGTTGTTATCAATGCCGGGTATGTGCTTGCAGGCGGTCTCTGGTATATGTTACTAAGCCTGGTGCTGTATAGTTTTCGTCCTTATAAGCTGGCACAGCAGGCTTTGGGCGATTGCATTATTGCCACAGCGGAGTATATGCGCGTACGGGCTACATTTTACGAAAAAGAAGTGGACTATGGGCAAACCTACCAGGAAATGCTGGAAAAGCAGATCGTTGTACATGAAAAACAAAACCTTGTAAGGGAACTGCTTTTCAAAAGCAGGCATGTGATAAAAGAATCGACCAACACGGGTAGAACACTGGTAATGATTTTTACCGATACAGTTGACCTTTTTGAGAGAACGATGAGTTCTTACCATGATTACAAGGCATTGCACGAAACTTTCAATGAGACGGACATACTGGAACAATACTACCAGCTCGTGGTCGAACTTAGCAACGAACTTGATGAGATAGGCATTGCTGTTAAGAGCGGGGCCGCATCGGCAGAAACCGGCCAGCTAGCAAAGCATGTGATCGACACAAAGAACTATTTCAATCACTTTCGCGATAGTAAACGTACGGCTGATAACGTAGATGGTTTTATCAGCCTGAGGCATATTCTAAACAACATAGAAGACATTGCCGGCCGCATTCACACGCTGCATTTGTATACCACGTACGATAAGAGTATTACGAGGCAGGTCGCGCAACCGCTCGACTATGACAAGTTTGTAACGCACGAACCCGTTGACCTGAAATTATTGCCCGATAATCTTTCACTGGAATCAAACACCTTCCGGCATGCGGTACGAACAAGCATCGCAACAGTGATTGGCTTTATCATTGCTGCCTTTCTGCCAATAGGCCACAGCTATTGGATCTTGCTTACCATCATCGTTATATTAAAACCTGCTTACAGTCTTACCCGGAAAAGAAACTACGAAAGGCTGCTCGGCACCATCATCGGCGCATTGATCGGCTTCGGCATACTATATTTTATCCGCGATAATAACGTGCTGTTCGCCATTATGCTGTTACTCATGATCGGCACCTATAGCCTTATCCGCACGAACTATATGTTCAGCGTAATTTTTATGACGCCCTATATTTTATTATTATTTCATATACTCAGCAACGCCAGTTTTGAAACCATCATCAGCGACCGCGTTATTGACACCGCTATCGGTTCCGTAATAGCTTTCCTGGCAAACATCCTTATACTCCCTGCATGGGAGCAGGAGCAGATAAGTACATATATGCAAAGTGCGATAAACAGCAATAAAAATTATTTCAGCAACATAGCCGCCGCATTCACAGGAAACCAGGTCAACAACACTGCTTACAAACTCAGCCGGAAAAATGCTTTTGTGGCGCTCGCCAATCTTTCCGACGCTTTCAGCCGTATGCTTTCTGAGCCAAAGCGAAAACAGAAAAATGCCCGGTCGCTTCACCAGTTCGTAGTGCAGAATCATATGCTTACCTCGCACATTGCAACACTGTCCTGGTATGTAAAATCCTATGCCGAAAAGTTCGCGTCAAAAGACTTCATCCCGCTTATTGGCAACACAGTCGCCAAACTCGAAGACGCAGAAAAAATGATCGCGGAAACACCGGCGGATCATGCGACGCCCGAAACTGTGCCCATGAACTGCATCCAGCAACGCATGCAAAAATTGCTCGAAAAAAGACGGGATGAACTGCAGCAGGGTATTCTTGAAAGCGAAACCAAAAAGCAACTGAGCGAGTTTAAACCAATTGCAGACCAATTCAACTTCATTGCCAATATCGCTTCTGACATCAGGAAGACAAGCGCGCAGTGGATGGAAGAATAATTGTATGGGTCATGTTGCAGAATAACAACCTGTTTTTCTTGTACCACAGCGCCGGCCCATCGCCATCGCACATTTGTACTGCACCACCACAATAGCAGCATTCATAAGGAGCTTTCATTACCCGTTATTCACCTCAGGCAACTAAATAATTGCCCGCGCTTTGATTCCTCGACATTTTAATATATTTTGTTTCGGCGCCAATTTGATTTATTGGGCCATGAGATTTTTTATCAATAGACAAAGCCTGGAGCATGTTTAAGTTTCTCTTTTTATCAGCACTCTTTTTTGTATGGCTCAACACATCGGCCCAAAAATTTGAAAAACTAAAACGCAGCGATATTACTGCCGCAGATTTTGAATCAACTGTGTATAGCATAGATACCAGCGCAGAAGCGGTGGTATTGTTGGACCAGGGTACCATTAACTTCATCAGTAACAAAGCCAACTGGTTTAATAATGTATACAAACGTTTCGTAAGAATCAGGGTGTTAAAACAGCCGGGCGTTACCGCGGCAACGCATGAAATAGTGCTTTATAATGATGCTGAAGACAACCAGGAAGTGTTGAGCGACATAAAAGGTACTACATACAATCTTGAAAATGGCAAACTGGTCAGCACGGCGTTGGATCCTGCAGGTATTTTTGAAGACAGGCTTAATAAAAACCACAGTGCAAAAAAATTTACGCTGCCCGCAGTAAAGGAAGGTTCTATCATTGATTTAAGCTATACAATTACCTCACCGTTCAATTTCAGTTTAAGGACCTGGTTTTTCCAAAACACCTGGTACCCCACTTTGCAAAGCGACTACCAGGTTGCCATTCCCGGAACGCTAAATTACGTCATCAAAAAAACAGGGCTTGATTCTTTTGCCACAACCTCAAAATGGGAAACGAGGGAAAGCTTTATGTTTAACGAACTAAATGCGTCAACCCAGGTGAACTACTATCATTGGAATATGAAAAATATACCTGCGTTAAAGATTGAAAAATTTATTTCAGCAGCATCCAACTACGCAGATAAACTGGAGTTTCAGCTTGCTTCAACATACAATGGTGAATCTACCCACGATATTGCAGGTGATTGGACCAAGACGGCAGACTTTCTTTTACAATCACCTGACTTCGGTGAAGCTATATCGGAACAGGTAAATATTCCCGCACTTGACAATACGATGGTGCTAACTGCAGACAAGCTGGCTAAAGCCAAAAAAACTTTCTACTACATACAAAGTAATTTTTCCTGCACGTCACACAACTATTTTTTTGTGCAGACCAACCTGCAAAATGTAGTTAAAAAAGCAAGAGGAAATGTAGGCGAGATCAACCTTTTATTGATTAACAAGCTCAGGCAATATAACATTAGTGCAGAGCCGGTGATTGTAAGCACAAGAGAGAATGGATTTGCTTACACCAAATACCCAATGGTCGCCAATTTCAACTACCTGGTCTGCAAGGTTTATATTGATGATCAGCTTTATTATCTCGACGCTTCTCAACCCTTACTTGGCTTTGGAAAAATACCAGTCGACTGTTATAATGATATCGCGGTTGAAATTATCAAAAACCCGGAAACGGTGCTGCTTTCAGCAGATTCACTTAAAGAAACCAGGCAAACAACGCTTTTTGTATTTAATGCTGACAAGGGTATGGAAGGCACTTATGTTAGTAATGAAAGTGAAGCTTCATCGTACGATATCCGGCAACAATTATTAAAAACCAGCCAACAGCAATTGATAGACAATTTTAAGAATCGTTTTACGGTTCCTGTGAAGATTAGTGATACAGAAATTGACTCCTTGCAGCAAACCGAATACCCGGTGACCATAAAATTCAACTTTGCATTTGACCAGGGGAATGATGATATCATTTATTTCAACCCGTTGATGATGCCGGTTGTTGGCGAAAACTATTTTAAAACCGAGAACCGCTTATACCCCGTTGAATTGCCTTACTGCAACGATGAAACGTTTACCCTCAACATGGAAATCCCCAAAGGCTATATAGTGGATGAATTGCCAAAGTCAGTGCGCGTAAATCTCAACGACGCCGATGGATCTTTTGAATACCTCGTGGGGAAAACAGCCACTAATATTCAGTTCAAGTTTCGGTTAAAAATAAACAAGGCCTATTTTGCGCCCGACGACTATGCTACGCTCCGCGATTTTTATGCATTTGTAGTAAAAAAGGAAGCAGAACAAATTGTTTTTAAAAAACAATAAATCACGAAGGTCTAATGGCTTTGAAATCAAAAAACAATCCTTTACCTTACTGTAAATAGACAATTTACCATGGAAGAAAAATATCCTGATCTTTCTGAAAGAGTGCAATCTACTTTTATTGATACAGTTTTTGTTGTCATCATGTGCTTTGCATTTGCCACCATGCTCGATCATTATGAAAATGCTCCTGACGGGTTAAGAATAGCAATGTTCATCGGCATTTTTTTTGCCTACGAGCCGGTTTGCCAGGTGGCTGGCTGCACAATCGGAAACTACCTGAAAAAAATAAGAGTTAAAAAATATAAAGATACATCGAAGCGGCTAAATATGATACAAGCGATGATTCGCTATCCGGTAAAATTGCTGTTGGGATGGATTTCATTTCTTACAATCAACAGCAATCCAAAAAGAAGAGCCATACACGATCTTGCTTCAGGCAGTGTAATGATTAAAATTTGAACTAAGTTTCCCAAAAACACTTGAATTATACCGCCCAACCGAGCAGTTCTGGCACATGGATAACAACGAACAAAGCGGTCGGCAAAATATGATCGCCACCTCTGCCATAGGTGGCGATCATATTGTATAAAAATTATTAGAAACGCCTGTCTCTTGCAAAAGCGCCCCGGTATACAATTTTGCCGTCTTTCAATTGCCATCTTTCCATATAGGTGGTGGAATCTTTTTTACCTTTCTTGTCGGTGGTCACCTCTTTCATCCAGGTTGCTACCCAGTCTTCGTTCTTATCAACGCTGTGTAGCGGCATGTAGGCAATAAACGATTCATTAACGCTTACAAAACCAGTCCTGAATTCCTTCACCATTTTGATCGCGTCGGCTTTGCTCATATTTCGTTCAACAGCATTGTAGTTGATAGATCGTACACTGTCTGCGAGATAATTTGACAAATCATCAATACGGTTCTCTTCAATAGCTTTGTAAACATTCAGCACTGTCACCACATCTTTCGGGTTGCCGATCTTCCAGTCGGCAGAGTACATTGCCGGGAAGGGATAACTAACCGGTGCCTCGGCGGGTGCCGCCGCTGAGGTGGAATCGGCCACGGTTTCAAAAGACTTTTCGGCAGAGGGCGAACTACAGGATAGTAAGCCAGCGGCGATGATAGCAGCTACACTTATTTTCTTCATAACAGTTGTTTTTGTTTGGTCTGTTTAATTGTATCAGCCATTAAAATAACAAATATGTTTGTATCCTGTTAGCGCCTGTACATTTTTATTCTGCACATATGGCAACCTTAACTACTTTAGCCGCATGAAACCTGTTTATCAATTTCCGTTGTCATTCATTCTTATCTCCTGGGCTTCTTTGTTAACCAATAGTTCCTTGGCAGCACTGGACAGCAGCCTTATCAAACTGCAGCAGCAGGTTCAGTCCCTGCTGGGCGCACAGAAGGGTAACTTCGCGGTAGCATTCAAAGACTTGTCATCCGGCAAAACAGCTTTTTTCAACGAACACGAAAATTTTCATGCGGCCAGCACCATGAAAACACCCGTGATGATCGAAATTTATAAACAGGTGAAAGAGAAGAGATTTAAACTCACTGATTCCATCGTTTTAAAGAACGAATTCAAAAGCATCGTTGACGGCAGTCTATATAGCCTCGACACAACCGATGACAGCGAAGCTGATCTTTATAAACACATCGGCGAAAAGAGAACCGTCTACCAGCTGATGTATGAAATGATCACGGTAAGCAGCAACTTCGCCACCAACACACTTATAGAAAAGGTTGGCGCTAAAAACGTGTTGCAAACCATGCGCAGTTATGGTGCCAACGATATACAGGTGTTACGTGGCGTGGAAGACCAGGAAGCATTTGACAAAGGATTAAATAACACCACCACTGCTTATGACCTTATGCTGCTCTTTGAGAAAATTGCCAGCGGCAAGGCAGTAAATAAGAAGTCATCAGCAGCAATGATCAACATCCTGCTTGATCAAAAGTTCAACGAGATCATCCCGGCGCAATTACCAAAACAGGTGAAAGTAGCACACAAAACGGGCTCTATCACCGGAGTTGAGCACGATAGCGGCATCGTGTTTTTGCCTGATGGTAGAAAATATATTCTGGTGATTCTTTCCAAAAATCTTATTGATACCGATGCATCGGTAAAAGCAATGTCGGATGTATCATTGCTCATTTACCAGTATATAAGTAAACATTGAAAATGGCAATAGCACCGATTTTACTAATCCGTTTTTATTTAAATGCCTTACATGAACACTAAATACCTGATGATTTCCAGCGCTGCATTTATGGCTTTATCCGGCCTCGCCACAACATTTCTGCCACAGGAAATATTAAACAACCTGGGTCTTAATTCAAATGCAGGGGCAGCAGTTTTTATCCAGGTTACGGGCGCTCTTTATCTTGGTTTTGCCATGATGAACTGGATGGCAAAGTCAGTGCTCATTGGCGGCATTTATGCAAGGCCATTGGCAATGGGTAACTTCCTGCACTTTGCCGCCGGTGCTATGGCATTAATAAAATTTGCGATGGCTGGTGCTTCAAACGCATCTTTATGGGTCGCTGCAGCCAGTTATGCAGTCTTCGCAATAATGTTTGGTAAAGTGATTTTTACGAGCCCTGCAAAGATGGTTAAGGAATAAAAACGATCCATAGCGTGTACTTCAAAACCAGGAGCATGCGATCAGTTTAAACAGTTATATTCTTGGTACATTCAGGAATCCAGGCAGGCATCTCGCAGCATTCTCATATAAGCGGGCCCTTTCTCACGGGCAAAGCTTATGTTTCTTTCCGGAATATTACCGGGGCTTTTAAAGTGTTGCAAAGCCTTATCTATGCTCGATTCACGTAACAGGTGAATCATGGGATAAACGGAGCGGTTGGTATAATTGGCTGCATCTTCTTCCTTTGACTTGGCAAACAAATACTGCGGGTGAAAACTTGCCAGTTGGTACACACCTTTATACCCCTGTTTTTTTAATTGCTTTTCTGCAAGCCATACCATGTCGAGATAATCATTGAAATTTTCAAAAGCATTGGGGAAAATAACAAATGAAGTTTCGATGCCTGCATTGTCATCAAGCCGTAGGAGTTCCTGCAGCACGGTGTTAAGACAGGTATGCAGTTCGCTGCTCATTTCAACCCGGTAAAAAATCTTTTGTTGTTTTACCACGTTGGAAGCGAAAGGGCAAAAGTTGAGCCCGACAACCACATCCAGTATCCACTTTTCTGTTTGTTCTACTACTTTTTCCGGCGTAAGCATAGCTACTGAAGATTAACCGGGTAAAGCTAACGGTATTTGCGAGGCCTGCAATAACATTTGACAAACACGGCACATGGTAAGGGTAGACCGATGAAGCGGGTTCAGAACGCCGAAGTGAGTGACACAACAGGCGCCGCCACCTGCACCGCTGCCCGTAAACATACCTGCTAAGTTTTCTTTCCGCTATCAAACAGTTTGTCCGCTATCGGACAACTTTCAATCTTCGATTTTGCATAAAGCCTTGCTTTTCAATAAACAACGTTTGGCATTCGACTTGAAACACTACTGGTCAAATTCGCATGCATGGACACGATGATAGAAGCTGAAGTGCAATCAAAAAAGAAGAGAAAGACAATACTGGTTATCGCAGCAACGCTGGTTGCCATCGCACTGGTTTCCTGGTCCATGCGCATCGTGTTTGTTCCATCGATTGACAAAAAAGATTTCGTTAGCGCCATTGTGGAAACCGGCGATATTGAAAACACCATTACGGCAAGCGGCGAAGTCTTACCCGAGTTTGAAGAAGTGATCAGCAGCCCGGTTAAAGCCTCTGTGCAAAGTGTGTTACTCGATGCCGGCACGCAGGTGAAAGCAGGCGAGCCTGTGCTTACGCTCGATAAATCTGCATCGCAAACGGAGTATGAGAAAATGAAATTTGAGCTGGAGACAAAACGAAACAACATAAGTAAACTGAAACTTGAACTGGACAAAAGTTTTTACGATATCCAGTCGAACAACGACATCAAGCAACTGCGTATCGGGAGCCTGGAAGCTGACGTGGAAAATGCAAAGCGGTTATACAAGGCCGGCGGAGGCACCAGGGAAGATATTGAGAAAGCAGAACTGGCTCTGAAAGTGGCCAACCTGGAAAAACAACAATTGGAAAACGAGATCAAAAGCAAGCAACAAACCATGCAACTCGAAATGCGGCAATCTGAGATCGATGCAGCGATACAGGAGAATGACTTAAAAGCATTGGAAAGAAAGTTAACGCTGGCAAATATCGTAACAACCAGGGCAGGTGTGATCACCTGGGTCAACAAAAACATTGGGACTATGGTGAATGAAGGCGATCCGCTGGTGCGCATAGCAGACCTTAGCAGTTTCAAGGTACAGGGCAGCATTTCGGATAATTATCTTGACCAGTTGCGCAATGGTATGGCAGTGATCATACGCATCAATGAAAACACGATCCGCGGCATTGTTAATAATATTTACCCCTCTGTTCAAAACGGCATTGTAACGTTTGATATACAACTCGCCGAACGCAACAACCCTTTGTTGAGGCCAAACATGAAAGTGGACGTTTACCTCGTCACCGACGCAAAGAAAAAGGTGATGCGCGTGGCGAATGGGGGCGCTTTTAAAGGCGCTTCAACACAGGATATTTTTATCATCAGCGATGGAAAAGCCATAAGAAAAGCTGCGCATATCGGCCTCAGCAATTTTGACTACGTGGAATTGAAAGACAATGTAAAACCTGGCGACGTGGTGATAGTTTCTGATATGAGCAATTTTAAAAACGCTTCCGAGATAAAGATCAACCAATAAAAGACAACATACACAAACCGCAGGCCTAACGTATAAAGCCAAAGAAAGGAAAATGAAACAACTGACTGTATATATAGCCTTCATACTCTTAAGCCAGATTAAACCCTTTGCGCAGGCAAGTGATACCGTTTTACTTTCACTGGACGAAGTGATTGATATGGCTAAGGCTAAATCGATCGAATCAAAACAGGCGTCCACTACCAAAGAAACAAAGTATTGGCAGTGGCGCACGTACCGGTCAAACTATCAGCCGCAGTTGCTGTTAAGCGGCACCTTACCCGCATACAGCAAGACTTTCACGCAGGTGGTGCAGCCCGACGGAACAATATTGTTTCAACCGATCCATTACAATAACTCTTCGCTCGATCTTTCTTTCAGCCAAAGTATCGCGGCAACAGGCGGCACCGTGTTTGGCACTACCGCCCTTCAGAAATTCAACAACTTTGATGAGAAGACACAGCTCTACAACACAGTTCCGTTTAGTGTCGGGTACAGCCAGCCGATATTCCAGTTTAATTCGCTGAAGTGGGATAACCGCATTGAACCACTCAAATACAACGAAAGCAAACAGGCTTTTAGCGAGTCGATGGAACTGATAGCCATTACAGCAAGTGTATATTTTTTCGACTTGTTGCTGGCGCAGGTAAACTACCAGATCGCAGGAACAAACCTCGACAACAACCGGAATATTATGCGGATCGCCAACGAAAAATTCGACCTCGGCAAAATATCAAAGAATGAAATTTTACAGTTACAGTTAGAACAGTTAAAAGCAGAAAAAGCGGAAGGCACAGCTAAGAGGGATATGGAAATTGCACAGCTAAACCTGCACGCTTATACGGGCATTCAGTCAACGGATAAGATTGCCCTGCGCCTTCCTTCGGAGATAAAAGAGTTGAGTATTTCTGCGGACAAAGTCTTGTCAGAAGCGTATGCCAATAGAAGTGATGCAATCGCATTCGTACGCCGCATTGCAGAAGCACAGCGCGATGTAGCGAAGGCGAAAGGCGACAATGGCCTTAATGCAAAACTCACGGCCAATCTTGGTTACTCACAAAGCGCGTCAACGATTTCAAAAGCGTATGTTTCCCCGCAGGACCAGCAATTGCTGTTGCTCGAATTCGACATCCCCATTCTTGATTGGGGCCGATCAAAATCACGCACAAAAACAGCGGAAGCCAACCTGAAATTTGCCGAGTATTCGGTGGAGCAGGATAAGCAAAACTTTACACAGGAAATTGTTACGCAGGTAACGCTTTTTGAAATGATGAAAGACCAGGTGAAGCTGACTGCAAAAGCTGACAGCATTGCATCGGAGAAATACGAGATTGCGCAGCAGCGTTATGTTTACGGCGATCTCAGCATCACCGACCTCAGTATCGCCTTCCAGGAAAAAGACCAGGCGAAACGCGACTACATAACGGCGCTTCGTGATTTTTGGGGCGCGTTTTATAACCTGCGTTATCTTTCCCTGTACGACTTTGAAAAAGGAATGAAGATCGTGTACAGGTGAATGGCAGGTAAAAAGGGAGGAAGTTGACAGGCCCAACTGCGGCAGCAAAGATTCGGGATGGCACATCTGTATTATCGAACACAAGGCAACCACGTTTTTAACAATAGAAAACAATAACACATGATACGTTTACAAAACATTGAAAAGGTTTACCGCACAGACACAGTTGAAACACTCGCCTTAAACAGTGTGAGCCTGGATATTGCCAAAGGGGAGTTTCTTTCCGTCATGGGCCCTTCGGGTTGCGGCAAGAGTACATTGCTCAATATAATGGGCCTGCTTGATATGCCTACAAAAGGTGAAATAAGGATCGGTGATAACAAAACGGAAAACTTAACCGATAAGCAGCTTGCGCAGTTCAGGAATAAAACCATCGGCTTTATTTTCCAGAGCTATCATTTGATCAACGATTTAAAAGTGATAGACAATGTAGAATTGCCTCTGCTCTATCGCAGCCTTTCAGCCAAAGAAAGAAAAGAACTTGCCGGAAAGGCACTGGAAAAAGTTGGGTTGAGCAATCGCGTAAAACATTTTCCTACACAGCTATCTGGCGGGCAGAAACAACGTGTTGCCATTGCAAGGGCTATCGTTGGCAGGCCTGAGATTATTCTTGCAGATGAACCTACGGGTAATCTCGACAGTGCAATGGGCAACGAGATCATGGATATTCTTTTGCAACTGAACCAGCGCGACGGTACCACCATCGTAATGGTAACCCATGATGAAAACATGGCGAAGAAAACACACCGGCTCGTGCGGTTATTTGATGGAAGCCAGGTACAGTAGCCAAAAATCCGGGCGCCAGGATGGAGCATGCTGAATAGAGAACCGGTTGTACAAGTGAGTGACACAACAAAGATGCATAAAGATGCAACGGCCGGGCAAATACAAACTACACTCATAACACTGATAACATTTTATGCTAACAAATTATTTTAAAATAGCCATCGCTGTGCTGAAGCGGAGAAAGTTTTTCACGTTCATCAGCCTGTTTGGCATAAGCTTTACGTTGACGATTATTATTGTAACCACTGCGTTTGTCGATAATGTCATCAGCAACAATTACCCCGAAGTGAACAGGGACCGCAGCCTGTATATTAATTTTTTGCAGCAACGAAATTCCAAGTTTGGCTCCGAAATGAATGGCCCGGCAAGCTACTATTACATGGATAAATATGTAAACAGTTTGAAGACGCCGGAAAAAGTTGCCATCGCTTCGCTGTTCATGCCGGTAAACGCCTACGTGAATAATAAAAAACTTGTAGTGAACAACAAGTTTACCAACGAAGGCTGGTGGGATGTAATGCAATACGAGTTCCTGGAAGGCAAACCATACACGCAACAGCAGATAGATAACGGTGATCGTGTTGCGGTGATAACCGATGACCTGAAGAAAAACTATTTCGGCGATGTGCCGGCGGTGGTGGGTAAGTTTATAGAGGTCGACAATGTGCAATACCGCATAACCGGGGTTGTAAAAAGTGTTCCGGTAACCATGCTCATCTCTTACGCTGATCTTTTTGCTCCATATACTGTTTCAAAATCAGATTACAAAAGCAAGGAGTTTGCCGGCATATACTCGGCTGTGCTATTGGCACACTCGAAAGCCGATATTCCAAAAATGCAACAGGAATATGCGGATGTGGTTGCTAAAATAAGACCCGACCGAAAAGATTTCGACCAGTTCAAAAGCAATGCCGACACCTATGTGGCAAGTTTTACCAGGCAAATGTCCAACGAAAACGACGGCACAGGTTTATCTTTTCTAATTACAGTTGCCGTTATTTTTATTTTGTTTTTCATGTTGCTGCCAACACTGAACCTTGTAAACATTAACATCAGCAGGATCATGGAACGTTCGTCTGAAATAGGCGTGCGCAAAGCGTTTGGCGCTTCATCCAAAACCCTCGTGTGGCAGTTTATCACCGAGAACATTATACTTACCTTTTTCGGCGCGGTTATAGGTATTCTCTTGTCTTTCGTAATCCTGCAGGCAATCAACAACAGTAACCTTATCAACAACATTCACCTGTCGATCAATTTTACCGTATTAATGTTCAGCCTGCTGGCAACACTCGTATTCGGGCTACTATCGGGTGTTTACCCCGCATGGCGCATGTCGAGGTTGCAGGTGGTTACCGCTTTAAAGGCGCAATAAATTAATCAAACATCAAAAACATTTTATGATACGGCATTTATTCAAACTGGCATGGAACAAGAAGAAACAAAACTTCCTGCTGATAACGGAGATGTTTGTCTCTTTTATTGTAATGTTCGCAGTGTTTACGCTCATGGTGTTCTATTACAACAACTATAAAACTTCTATGGGTTTTGATTACGATAATGTATGGGTAGCCAACTACACGCCGCCCCAAAATATCACGACCACTGATTCTTTTCAGATCTTTCATCAAAGCCTGGGGAATATGGTCAGGTCTATGCCGCAGGTGAATGACATCAGCTTTACCAGTGCCAATGTTCCCTTCGCCATGAGCACCAACAGCACAGAAGTAAGTTTTGGCAATAACCGGCATATCCGCACCAACGTATATCAAACAGAAAATGATTATAAAAAGGTGCTCAATTTGAAAATGGCAGAAGGCCGTTGGTTTACCGATGCGGATAAAATCACAGGCAAGTACACACCTGTGGTGATCAACAGCAAACTGAAAGAATCGTTGTTTGGCAATACCGCTGCAATCGGTAAAATAATCAGGGAAGAACAATTTGACGAGGTGCCCCCCGCAGACAAGTACCGCGTGATTGGTGTAGCCGAAAACATGAAAGACAAAGGCGATTACCAGGAAGTTGAAAACGGTATGTTCGTTGCCATTGATACCGGCTGGATGCGCAATGCCGGTAACATCCTCATTCACGTAAAACCCAATGCCGATGCAGCTTTTGAAGGCAGGCTATCAAAGGCACTTTCCAACGCCATCGGCACAAGCATTGAGATCGAACACCTTGATAAAAAGCTGCAAAGCAAAAACCTGTTAATGCTCGTTCCTTTGATTATCGCATTGATTGTTGCCGGCTTTCTCATCATCAATGTCGCACTGGGTTTATATGGGGTGTTGTGGTACAACATCAACAAACGAAAAGCAGAGATCGGCTTGCGGAGGGCTGTTGGCGCTTCCGGCGCAGATGTGTCAAAACAACTGGTTGGCGAAGCGCTGGTGCTTGCGACCATCGCACTTATAATCGGTACGTTTTTCGCCGTGCAGTTTCCGTTGCTCAATGTATTCGACCTGCCGGCCGGCGTATATATTACAGCGCTGCTGCTCGCCGTGTTGTTCATTTACTTACTGGTACTGTTTTGTGCCTTATACCCCGGCAGGCAGGCCGCGGCAATTTATCCCGCCGTTGCATTGCATGAAGAATAATGATGGGCCGGCCTCAAGTAATGCTATTAAACATTCTTGCGTCGCACACTTGTGCTTTCGCAGCAATGTGCGGCTGATGATGAGTTCGGACTTCTGAGGGAATGCTCAAAAAGGGTAGCACGAAAAAAGTTGTGCATACGCAAACAACAGCGCATAGTTATTCTTTAGTACAAGTGTGCGACGCAACGATGTTGATAAGCGGCAAAAAGCTGGTAACAAAAAATAGTAAATTGCCTTTCAGATGATGATATTAATCATTGATGACGATATTGCGGTTAGAACTTCTCTCCTGCTGTTGCTACGCAACGAAGGTTTTACAGCCTGCGCTGCGGCCAATGAACAGGAAGCCCTGCAGTTGTTGAAACAGGAGCCTGTTTCGCTGGTGATGCTCGATCTCAATTTTTCAATTGAAACATCGGGCGAAGAAGGCATGGCGCTGCTACAGCAGGTAAGGCAAATGAACGCCGTTGTCCCCATTATTCTCATCACCGGTTGGGGCACTATTGAACTGGCGGTACAGGGTATGAAGCTTGGCGCCAATGATTTTATCAACAAGCCATGGAACAACGACCACCTGCTCCAATCCGTCAACACGCTGCTAAACCTCCGGGACAAAAAGAAAGAGCAGCACAACCGCAAACAGCTCGATAGCCTGTACAATTTTCAGCACATCATCGGTGAAGACCAGCGCATGCTGGAATTGCTCGAAACAATTGGCCGTGTGGCCGAAACGGATGCATCGGTGTTGGTGTTGGGCGAGAGTGGAACAGGCAAGGAACTGATCGCGGAGGCGATTCATCACAACAGCAAAAGAGTAAACAAACCATTTATAAAAGTGAACCTTGGCGGCATCTCCACCAGCTTGTTTGAAAGCGAGATGTTTGGCCATGTGCGCGGCGCTTTTACCGATGCAAGAGCCGATCGTATCGGCCGTTTTGAACTGGCAAACAAAGGCACCATCTTCCTCGACGAAATAGGCGACCTGGATGCCGGCAGCCAGGTAAAACTGTTGCGCGTGCTGCAGGACAGGACCTATGAAGTGCTTGGCAGCAGCCGCACAAAAACCGTTGATGTGCGGGTGATCAGCGCCACAAGTAAAAACCTGAACGGCATGGTGGAAAAAGAAACATTCAGGGAAGATCTTTTATACCGCATTAACCTGATTACCATTCACCTGCCGGCGCTGAGGGAAAGGCCAAAAGATATTCCGCTGCTGGTTAACTTTTTCATCGGTAACCTGAAAGAAATCTATAACAGGCCTTCGCTTGCGGTTTCGCCGTCTGCAATAAAATGGATGCAGCAATTGCCATTACCCGGCAATATCCGGCAATTGAAAAACCTGGTTGAACGTACGGTACTGGTAAGCCGGAAAGACTTGCTGGACACCAGCGACTTTCAATCGCAACTGGAGTTGTCGCCGGCAAAAAAAGGAACCATGCAATTACCGGAAATCGGTGCATTGACTCTAGACGAGATAGAAATGCTGATGATAAAAAAGGCGCTGGATTTTCACCGGAATAAAATATCCAAAGCCGCAGCGTCATTGGGTTTAACAAGAAGCAGCTTATACCGCAGGCTGGAAAAATACAATATACCGTACGATGAAACTCCGGAATAAATTCCTGTTGTTTGTGGTCATCATTCACCTGGTTGCACTGGTGTTATCTTTTTTTATTTTCAGCAACAACAAGATCCTGTTCATCGCCTCGGAAATACTCATCATTATATCAGTGTTTATCTGCTGGCAACTATACCAGGAACTATTGCGGCCGATCAACATGCTGATGCAGGGTACCGAAGCAATCAAAGACCGCGATTTTAATGTAAAGTTTGTAGAGACTGGCAAATACGAAGTTGACCAATTAATAAAAGTATACAACGAAATGATTGACGGGCTTCGAACAGAACGCACGAAGCAGGAGCAACAGCACTTCTTTTTAGAAAAACTGATTCATACTTCCCCAACGGGCATCATGATCCTCGATTATGACAACAATATTCAGCAGGTAAACCCGAAAGTAGAAGAACTGCTTGGCCTTGGCGAAACCACACTAAAGGGCAAAGCAATTGATTCAATCGGCCACCCTTTGATGCAATATATACCTGCGCTCCAATCGGGCGACTCCAAAACAGTTACCATCAACGGGGTAAACACGTATAAACTGCAGAAATCGCATTTTATAGATCGGGGTTTCCCTCGGCATTTTATTATGATGGAAGAACTCACCGCAGAAATTCTTGCAGCAGAAAAAAAAGCCTATGGCAAGGTAATCCGAATGATGGCGCACGAAGTCAACAATACCATCGGCCCGGTCAACTCCATTTTGCAGACCACCATAAAAAACCAGTCGCTCTGGCAAAATACCGGGTTGGAAACATTGCAGGATGCTTTAAAAATAGCCATGGAACGCAACCATAACCTCAACAGTTTCATGCGCAATTTCGCAGACGTGGTAAGGCTTCCCGCTCCGGCAAGGAAAAATGTTGATCTTGTCAGGTTGCTGCGGTCAACGGTGACGCTGATGAAACTCAGGGCCGGTGAAAAACAAATTGACTTTGAATTTGATTTTAAAACGGAATCCTTTTTTATCCATGCCGATGAACAGCAGTTGGAACAGGCATTGATCAATATCGTAAAAAATGCCATGGAAGCCATAGATGCTGCCGGTAAGATCAGCTTTGCGCTAAATACACACACGAGGGAACTGGTGATCAGCGATAACGGCAAAGGCATCAGCGACGAAGCATATACGCAGTTATTCAGCCCTTTTTTCAGCAGCAAAAAAGATGGGCAGGGAATCGGCCTCACCGTGATCCGGGAAATCCTGATCAGCCACGGTTATGATTTTGCCTTAAAGACCAATGCCGACGGTATCACAGCATTCTGGATTCATTTACTCACTTAATATTTTTAATATTTTGGGCCCGGCTTTAGCACTGACAGCATCTTCGTTGCGTCGCACACTGCTGCGCCTGTAACTTCTTTCGACAGGAGTAATTTAATAGGCTATCTATGGCCTCTGGCATACCCGCCATGTCGTGGCTATTCTTCCAACCAAAAGCTCTTATAGTTATAAAGCCTGGTTATTATAGTTTACAGTTCTTGCTGCAACATTTCCGAACCAACGCCGCCTGGTCTGCCAGGTGAACGATCTAGATGAAAATAATCTCACGTACCTGGTGTTGGTTGACAAAGTTTTAGATGGTGATAGTCGTTTTTTACTCCTTAAGTCTACCCAAAAGTGTCGCGCCATTCATTTATTTCCTCGCATAAAAACCGGGTGTTCAGGTATGCGACGCAAACTGGTGATGGGAGAAAGTTTTGTTCGTTCACAAAAAATGATACGGTCAATGGCTGCCGTGTAAATTTTCAGGAAATCATCTTCGCTGTATTCAACTTGCTAACTTTAAGCCTGATTATGACTGATGAATACTAAAAATTATTTTGTAACCAGGTGTTTGGAACTAGCGAAACTAGCTGCGGAAAAAGGCAACAGCCCTGTAGGTGCGGTTATTGTAAAAGCTGGTACAATAATCAGTGAAGCCGAAGAAGCAGTCAAAACGAACAATGACATTACCTGTCATGCGGAGTTAGAAGCGATCAGGCAGGCAGTAAAATACCTGGCAACAAATGATCTGTCAAATTGTACTCTGTATTCAACACATGAACCATGTGTGATGTGCTCTTATGCGATCCGGTTCTATAAAATCAGGGAAGTATTTTACCTGCACAAATCCCGATACTTAGGCGGTGTTTCATCTGCGATGCCGCTGTTAACAACGCCTCATGTTCCTCCTGGATGGAGTGACGCGCCGATAATCAATCATCCTGAGGCAAATGACTGAACCCAGGTATTCTGATTACGCTATCCTGCAAATCTTGTGTACCTTCTTACAAAACCTGCAGTAAGAAAACTAAATCCTCCGGCATCTTTATAAATGACATATTACTCACGCTTTGCTGGCACGCTCAAACCACTTGGCTTACCACCGGGAACAGCAACATGATCCGGTGCCATGTCAAAAGTCAAACTCAAAAAAGCAAAAAACTTCAAACCTCAAAGATTATGGCTGGCATAAGTATGCCTCAGGTGCTGCATCCGCAAGCCGTTATGCTATCCGCTCCTTTGGCTGAATAGCGAACTGAATGCAAAAGTGAGTGACACAACCAAAGCCCGTTTTTTATTCAAAAGCCCGTTCACAAAAAAATATAAATGTTATAACAACACATATTATCTTTAGCAATCACACTTGCTATATGAACCAAAATGCTGTTACTGCAACCCCTGCCCCTTCCCAACGATTGTATTCGCTCGACGCACTTCGCGGCTTTGATATGTTTTGGATCATGGGCGCGGAAGAAATTGTGCACTCCATGTACAAAGCTGGTGGCTCTACCTCTTCTTTCTGGGGTGCATTCAGTAACCAGCTTACACACCCGGCATGGAATGGCTTTCATGCATATGACCTCATTTTCCCGCTGTTTCTTTTTATGGCAGGCGTGGCTACCCCGTACTCAGTCGGCCGCGAACTGGAGAAGGGAAAGAGCAGGCAATCGCTGCTATGGCGCGTGATAAAACGAGGCCTCATACTCGTGCTGCTTGGCATTGTCGCCAATAATGGTTTAAAAATAATGCCCATCAGTGAAGTTCGTTTTCCAAGTGTGCTGGGGCGCATTGGTCTCGCTTACATGTTTGCCAACATCATTTATCTCTATACAAAAGAGCGTGCACAAATGATTTGGTTCTGGGCGCTCATTATCGGTTATTGGTTATTGCTGAAGTTTACTTCGGCACCGGGCTTCGCACCCGGCGATCTTACCATGGAAGGCAATTTTGCGTCTTATGTCGACAGGTTGCTTGTTCCTGGCCATTTGTATCTCGGCATTCACGATCCCGAAGGATTGATGTCGACCATTCCCGCCATCAGCACAGGTTTGCTGGGTATTCTTACCGGCAATTTATTAAAGCACAACCCCATGAGCCCCGTAAAAAAAGTGAGGTTGATGGCTATTGTTGGCATAGTGTTCCTGGCGCTGGCGCAACTATGGAACCTCGATTTTCCCATCAATAAGAATTTATGGACGAGTTCATTTGTGTTAAATGTGGGAGGCTACAGTTTATTGCTGCTTTCGATTTTCTATTATATCATCGATGTGCTGGGGTACAAAAAATGGTCGTTCTTCTTCCGCATCATTGGCATGAACTCCATTCTCATTTACCTGAGCGGCCATTTTATCGATTGGGAATACAGTACAAACGCGCTGCTGGGCTGGCTTGGACAATTGGTGGGTGAACCATATAACATGGTGGTAATGGCCATTTGTTATGTAATGGTTGAGTGGGGCTTTCTGTATTTCATGTATAAAAAGAAAGTCTTTCTCAGGGTATAGTCTCTGTTTGCGGCATTGCTATATGTGCCAAAATTCCTTGTGCGATAGATCTGCCTTAGGAAGCGTCAGCGTTTGCGCAATTCATCTTTTGCAAGCCCTATCCAATACCGGTTACTTTTCAATTCTGTTTTGCCAAGCTGAGATTCTTCTTCTACCATACTGCTGAAGAGTTCCCGTGCTTCTGCAGAACGGTCATGTCGCAAAAGAAAAAGCCCGTATTGATAGCGTGCTTCAAAATAGGAAAATCGTGCTTTCATCTTTTTGAACTCTTCTTCCGCCTGTGCCG
>DLKC01000025.1 GCA_002478885.1 Chitinophagaceae bacterium UBA7600 | reverse complement strand
AGATGATCGACATCTGCGATTTTGCTGTTGGGTTGTCGCGCCAGTTATACGGGTTGACCATACACAGCGAACGACCCCAACACAGGATGTATGAACAATGGCATCCACTGGGTGTGGTGGGCATAATTTCAGCATTCAACTTCCCTGTAGCGGTTTGGAGCTGGAATACTGCCCTGGCTTGGGTTTGTGGCGACGTGTGTGTTTGGAAGCCCAGTGAGAAAACACCGCTTTGTGGCATTGCCTGCCAAAAAATAATAGCTGAAGTCTTTGAAAAAAATGCTGTACCAGAAGGTGTGAGCTGTCTTGTGCAGGGTGGCAGGGAAGTGGGTGAGTGGTTATCAGACGACACACGTATTCCACTGGTTTCTGCTACCGGTTCTACTAGAATGGGGAAGGCTGTTTCAACTGCGGTGGCTGCACGCCTGGGGAGATCAATTCTTGAATTGGGCGGAAACAACGCCATCATTATTTCGCAGCATGCAGATATTGAGATGTCTGTGATCGGCGCGCTGTTTGGCGCTGTCGGCACTGCCGGTCAGCGATGTACGACTACGAGGCGGTTAATCATTCATGAATCGGTATATGACTCTTTTAAACAAAAACTGTCGAAAGCATATCAACAATTAAGAATTGGAAACCCTCTGGACGCGAATAACCACGTGGGTCCGTTGATCGATAAAGATGCGGTGAAAATGTACCTCTCCGCTATTGAGCAGTGCAAAGCGCAAGGTGGGAACTTTGTTGTGGAGGGCGCTGTGCTTGATGGCGTGGGTTATGAAAGCGGTTGTTATGTAAAACCATGCATTGCAGAAGTGACCAACAGTTTGCCTGTTGTGCAGCATGAAACGTTTGCGCCAATCTTGTATTTAATCAAATATTCGACAATTGAGGAAGCAGTTGCATTGCAGAACGGGGTGCCACAGGGATTGTCATCGGCGATAATGACGTTGAATATTCGCGAATCGGAATTATTCCTTTCTCATGCCGGTAGTGATTGCGGTATCGCCAATGTAAATATTGGAACAAGTGGCGCAGAAATCGGCGGTGCATTCGGAGGCGAGAAAGAAACCGGTGGCGGCCGGGAGAGCGGCAGCGATGCCTGGAAAGCTTATATGCGCAGGCAGACCAACACCATAAATTTTGGTGATAAACTGCCTTTGGCTCAAGGCATTAAATTCGACTTATAATAGCAAATGAATTCCTAAAATTGCGGTCAACTACGATGTGTTCATCGTTGCGTTTGCCGCAATTTTTATTTACTTACCAACCCATATTCATTACAAAGCGCAGGGCCGCCTAATCTTCTGAAACCCAAACCCTGCCCAATTGAAATACTGCAAATGAAAAGATTGCGACGCAACGAAGCTGCCACAAGGCCCAAGTACTGATATTAAAAACCTTCTTTAAAAACAGCTTTTGGGACAGGCTCACCCGGTGCAGCGGTATGATTATTTTTTCTTTTAGTATTATATTTGTCTGCTGAACTTTAATGATTTAGCGCAAAAGATGTTGGCTTTTGCCGCCAATGTGAAATGCCGATTGCGTAAGCACATCAGAAAACGATATTTTAATGCAGAGATTGAAATTATTGCCGCTTGCTACAGCCCTGTTTATTACACAGTTAACATTCGCACAATCCGGGGTTAAGGGATGGCATATGGGAGATGCTCAAACTGACCATTTTAATGGGATTAGTATTGATAAAGCTTATACATTCTTGAACGGTAAACCTTACAAGCCCGTGATAGTGGCTGTGATTGATTCCGGTGTTGATACAGCGCATGAAGACCTGAAAGATATACTTTGGATAAATACAAAAGAAATTCCTGGCAATGGTATCGATGATGATCATAACGGCTATGTGGATGACATACACGGCTGGAATTTTCTTGGTAACTCCGACGGCAATAACCTGAACAAGGCCAATGATGAAAGATCGAGGGTTTACTATCACTTTAAAGATAAATTCAGCACCAGCAATCTTGATACATCTGCATTTACCGAAGACGAAAAATGGCAGTACAATGAATGGGTAAAAGCTTCCGGCCAGATGAATATAGACCCTGATGAAAAGATGCAGGTGCAGATGCTTGATGTTATTTGCCGTTCGTTGAAAAAGAATGACCAGGTCATCAGGGCCGAGATGAATAAAGACGAATACACCCAGGATGAACTGGAGAAATTTCAGCCCGAGACATCAAAAGGCAAGCAGGCAAAGATGGGCTATATTACCTGTTTGAAAATGCTGAATGACGTGGAAGATCAAACCAACAAAAGTCTCATCAGCGACCTGGAGGATTATGTGGAAGGAAAAAAAAGGGAGATCGATAATAAACTAAATCGTCCTCCCGACTATAGGGCCCAGGTGATCAAAGACAATTATTACGATATCAACGACCGTTATTATGGCAATAATGATATCATGGGCCCCGACCCTATGCATGGCACACATGTATCGGGAATTATTGCCGCAGTAAGAAATAACAACATTGGTGTAAATGGTGTAGCAGATCATGTGAAGATCATGATGATAAGAGCAATTCCCGATGGCGATGAGTATGATAAAGACATTGCCCTTGCCATAAAATATGCAGTCGACAATGGAGCCACCGTTATAAACATGAGTTTTGGAAAAAGCTTTTCACCTGAAAAGAAATGGGTAGATGAAGCAGTACGATATGCCGAATTAAAAGATGTGCTTATTGTTCGTGCCGCCGGGAATGAATCGCATAATACTGACAGTGTAGATGTCTTCCCCAACGCATACCTCATGGCTTACCATACAAAAGCAACGAATTTTTTGTCGGTAGGTGCCAGTGGCGATGCCGATGTGGCCAAAGGTGAAATTGTTGCCGACTTCAGCAACTACGGCAAAGCTACAGTTGATGTTTTTGCACCTGGCATAAAAATTTATTCAACGCTGCCGGGGCATAACCAGTACGGTTTCCTAAATGGTACCAGCATGGCTGCGCCGGTGGTTACAGGCATTGCGGCACTCATTCGCTCTTACTACCCGGCGCTCTCAGCAAAACAGGTGATCTACGCCATCGACAAATCAGCCGAAGCATATGCCGATACGCTGGCTGTTACGGTGCCCGGCACAGAAAAGCCTTCTAATATGCATGCTCTTAGTATTTCAGGCGGTGTTGTAAATGCTTACCAGGCGGTTGAAATAGCAGCCGGCCTGAAACCTGAACCATCCGATAGCAGGAATCCCAAAAAAGTGAAACCCACGCTAGTCAAACCAAAAGAAAACAATTGATATGGCCAGACCATTACCCACTGATTCTGCCTCATTCTATCACAAGTATATCGGCTATGTACAGGGCGAATCGGTAAAAGAAACGATCGCCAATCACTCATCAGTGATCGAACAATTTTATAGCAGCCTGCCGGAAGCAAAAGAAAACTATGCTTACGCCGAAGGCAAGTGGACACTCAAGGATCTGCTGCTGCATGTGATAGATGCAGAGCGTGTTTTTGTTTACCGTACGCTTCGTATAGCACGCAAAGACAAAACACCTCTTGCCGGGTTCGATGAGAACGAATATGCTGCCAACTCGTTTGCTGAAGAACGCAGTTTTCAGTCATTGAAAGACGAGTTCGTTTTACTGCGCAAAGCAAACGATGCGATGCTCTCCACTCTTAACGAAGAACAACTGAGCCAATCGGGCACTGCAAGCAATAATGCGATTACAGCAAACGCGCTTGCATACATTACATTCGGGCATTTACTCCATCATATGGCTGTGATTAAAGAAAGATATTTGTAATTTTTTTGAACCCGGCATCGGTTCGCTGTGCGGCTGCTGTTGCGTCGCACTCTTCAACTGTGGCAACTGCAAGTGGCAAGCTATGCGTTTCCTCTTGTTATATCCATACACACATTTCGCCGCCGCTCACAGGGCAACTAAAACTAATCGTATTTTGCAGCTATTATTTTTAAAGAACGAAATCACACTTCTAAGAACCAAACCGGAATGAAGTATTATATAATTGCGGGCGAAGCAAGTGGCGACCTTCATGGCAGCAACCTCATCAAAGAGTTGAAAAGACTCGATGAACAGGCTGAAATACGGTGCTGGGGTGGCGATCTTATGCAAAGCGCAGGTGGTTTAATTGTAAAGCATTACAAAGAGCTTGCTTTCATGGGTTTTGTTGAAGTTGTTATGAACCTGCGAACGATACTGAACAATCTAAAATTTTGCAAGGATGATGTTCAGCTTTTTCAACCCGATGTGCTCGTGCTGATAGATTACCCGGGATTCAATCTCCGCGTGGCGCAATGGGCCAAAGCCCAGGGCTATAAGATTGTATTCTATATTTCTCCGCAGGTTTGGGCCTGGAAAGAAGGCCGCGTTAAAAAGATGAAGCAGTATATAGACAAGATGCTGGTGATTCTTCCTTTCGAAAAAGACTACTATAAAAACCGTTGGAACTGGGACGTGGAATATGTTGGTCATCCACTGGTACAGGTAATCGATAAGTTTAAAGAAAATCCAACATCCGTCAGTGAAATTACAAACGGCAAATCAGTTATTGCACTTTTGCCAGGCAGTCGCAAACAGGAGATATTAAAGAAGCTGCCCATTATGCTTGAAGTGAGTAAATCGTTTCCCGGTTATGAGTTTATTGTTGCAAAAGCGCCGGGTCAGGAAGATGGTTTTTATGAACCATTGTTACAAGCGTACCACAACGTTTCTTCTGTTCGAAATGAAACTTACGCGTTGCTGGCAAAATCTGTGGCGGCACTTGTTACAAGCGGCACCGCAACATTGGAAACGGCATTGTTCGCGGTGCCTGAGGTCGTTTGTTACAAAGGCAGTAACATCAGCTACCAGATTGCCAAAAGGCTCATCAAAATAAAATATATCTCGTTGGTTAATCTTATCATGGATAAGCTTGTTGTAACGGAGCTCATCCAAAATGATCTTACCATTGATAATCTTGAAAGAGAGCTTGACCTGCTGCTCAACAACCGGCAAAAAGCATCCGCTATTCAAAAAGATTACGCCGAACTGAAACAACTGCTTAGCCGGGGTGGCGATGCTTCAGCAAAAGCCGCTGAAAGTATATACCTTTTTGTAAAAGGCATTCCACGTTAACAACGGCAACAGCAATGGCTCATTGAAGTTCAGAACGCTGAAGTGAGTGACACAACCAGCGATTACACGGGGACTGCTGCCTGTAGCAAATTGAATTGTGGTAAAAGCTATTTGCCAAACAAAGGAAGAATAATAAACTTAAGCAGCATAATGAGAAGTGCGACCACGAACATGATCAGCGAAATTCGGTTCATACCGTGCATATATTTAATCCATTGTGTACGTGGACTATTTGGATCACGTTTTTTTATGTAGAGGTATTCTGCCATTTGCCGCCAGATGCCCATAAAAGAGAGTTTATGCAAATTTAACAAGCCTGCTTATTTTTGGTTCAAATAGAAATAATATTTACTGACGTCGAAAATCTTTTGCAGTGTTGAAGCTGCGCTTTTAAATTGAGGTTACAGGAAAATATATATGCTCACAGCCCTTTGTGGATGCAAAACCTGATGGTGTCGGCCTATGGCTGGCAATGGAAACAGCGAAGGTTTGGGGGTATGTTTGCCCACGAATATGCCCAGGCGAAGGAACGTGAAAATTATACTGTTCAGCAATGGGCCGAATATGAACAGCAGCAATTACATCGACTGCTTGTTCATGCTTTTACGAATGTGCCTTATTACCACGAATCCTTTTCCAATGCTGGTATTAATGTTGATCAGCTAAAAAAAATAAATGTTGAAGGGCTGGCAGTATTGCCCATACTCACAAAAGAAAACCTGCGAATATTTGGCAAATCAACGCTGCTTGCAGCAGAAAGAGAGAAGAACGGCACATTCATAGCCAGTAGCGGAAGTACCGGAACACCTACACAACTTCTGTTCTCTCATGCGATGCACCAACGTTGGATGGCATTGTTTGAATCAAGAGTTCGCAACTGGGCCGGCGTAAGTAGTTTTATACCTCGCGGTATGATTGGTGGCCGGAGAGTTTTGCCAAAGGCCGTTAATACAGCACCTTTCTACCGCTATAATATTTTTGAAAAGCAGGTTTATTTTTCGGCCTATCATATAAGCGCTGTTAACGCAAAGAGTTATCTAGAAGGCATCAGAAAATATCAGCTGCAGTACATGACCGGTTACGCGGTGAGTAATTTTTTACTTGCAAGATTTTTCAAAGAGATGAATCTTGATGCGCCATTGTTGAAGGCAGTGATTACATCAAGCGAAAAGCTTACGCCGGAAATGCGGCAAACATTCAGCGATGTTTATCACTGTAAGACTTTTGATGGATGGAGCGGCGTTGAAGCCTGTGCACTCATTACCGAGTGTGAGCATGGAAGCCTGCATATCAGTCCTGATGCGGGAATTATTGAACTGCTGAACAATGAAATGAAGCCTGTGCCCGCTGGCATTGCAGGCGATGTTTATTGTACCGGCTTTGTTAACTACGATCAGCCATTGATCCGGTACAAAATCGGCGACACGATGATCATGTCCGATAAAACCTGTAGTTGCGGAAGGCACATGCCTGTGGTGCAGGAAGTGGTCGGCCGCATTGAAGATGTTATCGTTGGTAAAGACGGCAGGCAGATGGTCCGTTTTCACAGTGTGTTCAACGGATTGCATTCTGTAAAGCAGGCGCAGGTAATTCAACGCAGCCTAGATGAAATTCAGATCAGGCTTGTAGCCGATGGTATGCTTGTTAGCGACGAAGAAATAGCCATTCGCAAACGCATAGAAAGTCAGCTTGGTGAGATCAGCATTACTATAGAAACCGTGAAAGAAATACCGCTAAACAACAATGGCAAATTCCAGGCAGTGATTTCGAAGTTGACCGGTTCCATTTAGCAAAGTAGTTGTGAAGCCAGCAGCGGTAGTTGTGGCATCAACTGTTGCGTCACAGTCTTAAACTGTGGTGACTTTACGGAAACAAAGCTGCTTATTTTTTATCGAACTAATATTGGCGTATAGTTATAACATTCAGAAGACAATTCATTATGCCAAAGCAGGCACTCATACTCGATCTTGACAACACGATTTATCCGGTTCAGCAAATCGGTCAGGATTTATTCTGCAATTTATTTCAACTCATCAGCGAATCTGGTGAGTACCAGGGAAGTTTTGAAGAGGTAAAAAAAGAAATTATGCGCAAACCTTACCAGCGGGTGGCTGCGGAATTCAATTTTAGTGAGAAGCTTTCCAGCGAAGGTTTTGAGCTATTGAAGAACATTACTTACGAAAAGCCTATGACTCCCTTTGAAGACTATGTTGAAATAAAAAAAATAGCGCTCCCGAAATTTTTGGTCACCACAGGTTTTACAACATTGCAGCGAAGCAAAATAAAGCAATTGGGTATTGAAAAAGACTTTGAGGAGATACACATTGTAGACCCAGCTTTATCTTTCCTAACTAAAAAGAAAATGTTCAAAGAAATACTTTCACGGCATAGTTATTTAAAAAGTGATGTGCTGGTCGTGGGAGACGATCCGCATTCAGAAATACAAGCAGCGAAACAAAGCGGCATTGATTGGGTTTTATACGACACACTCCGGGTTCACCCCGATATTGATATCACCAATAAGATATTCCATTTCAAACAGCTTGCCGCCTTTCTTTGAACTTGACAGAAACAAAACAAAAAAAATGCTGATATTGCACGGCAGCATTATATACCGCTTTATTCAATCTCCAGGCATCCCAGATAAACCGATATGCAGCAGAGAAACCTGTCAATGTCCTGGAAAATCTAACTTACTGTGCGCATACTTATTTTAACCCAATATTATCCGCCTGAAACAGGCGCACCTCAAAACAGGCTTTCCAGTCTTGCAAAACATCTTGCTGCTTTTGGCAACGAAGTGGAGGTGCAAACAGCCATGCCTAATTATCCCCGTTACGAAATATTCCCCGAATACAGGGGCAAAAAATATTTACAGGAAACCGTTGATGGAATAAATGTTCACCGTTCTTCTATTTATGTAAGCAGTAGCACAGGAATGATTAAAAGACTGATGAACTATTTCTCTTTCGTTACAAGTTCATGGTACAGTGCAGGCAAAAGATTACAGCCTTACGATATCATTATCTGCGAGTCGCCGCCATTGTTCCTAGGCATTACTGCAGTAATGTTGAAGCGCAAATGGAAATGCAAACTCGTGTTTAACGTATCTGATCTGTGGCCGGAAAGTGCCGAAAAAATGGGGATCATTAAAAACCGTTTTATCATCAACAGCGCTTACCGGCTGGCTAACTGGATCTATAAAAACGCAGATCTCATCAGCGGGCAAACAAAAGGCATCATTGAAGCAATTCGTCAGATGCAGCCGCAAAAAAGATTATTCTGGTTTCCCAATGGTATCGACCTGCATAAACTCAATGGCCACACAAGTTCTTTAAAGACCGGCAGCCAGTTTGTTTTAATGTATGCGGGCATCATCGGACATGCACAAGGTCTTGAAGTAATTTTGCGGGCAGCAGATAACCTTAAAGCATATAAGGGCATCCATTTTTATATCATCGGCGATGGGCCAGTAAAAGAAAAACTCGTTGCGTTGCAACGGCAATTGCACGCAAATAATATAACCTTCATCGACAACCAGCCATCAGAAACCATGATGCATTGGATACAGCAGTGCGATGCATACATAGTACCGCTGCGCAAGCTTGATCTTTTTAAAGGCGCGATACCCTCCAAGCTTTTCGAACCGCTTGGTATTGGCAAACCAATTTTGCTTGGCGTGGAGGGTGAGGCAAAGGCACTGTTCATCGATGAGGGGAAGGCCGGGTTGTATTTCGAGCCCGAAAATGCAGAAGATCTCTCTAAAAAAATACTCACACTTTTTAATGATCGGCAATTGGCAGCAACGCTTGGCACTAACGGTAAGGAGTACGTGAACAATTATTTTCGCCGTGATAAAATTGCCAGCGATTTTATGAAACAGCTACAGCAACTCTAATATATCAGCTGAAAGCTTTTGTACCAGGCTTTCGCACCAATGGCAGCTGTTGTTGCGTCGCACTCTTCAACTGCATATCACTATGCGAAAAACACAAACAGAATAAACCAAGAGTGAGGCAATTTTTATAAAGCAGCAGCTTTGTATATTCTTTCAATGATCTCCACGGTCTTTAAACCTTCATCAGCGTTTGTGTACATCTCTCCGCCGTGTAATAATACATCGTTGAGGTTTTCATACACCTTATCGTGGTTGCTCATTGAGCCGGTATATGTTCCATAGTTGTTGGCGTGATTGCCCGCAGGTAAATTGCTTATCTGTAAACCATCATCGACACACTGGTATTCGAGCTCGTTCAAATATTCCCCGCCAATCTTTATAGTTCCTTTTTCAGCAAAGATTGTAAGCGAGCCTTCCATATTTTTTCGGTGGCTGTTAACGGTGTAGTTTATGGTTCCTATTATACCGTTTTCAAATTGTAGCAGGACAGCGCCGCAATCTTCAAATTCGATCGTTTTTTTATGTGCGGCATTTATTGTAACAGCACTTATATTTTTTACATCACCGAAAAACCAGTAAAGAAGGTCGATAAAATGACTAAACTGTGTATAAAGTGTTCCTCCGTCCATTGCTTTTGTTCCCTTCCATGAATCTTTGTAATAGGCAGCATCGCGGTTCCAGAAACAGTTGAGCTGCATGCTGAAAATGTTGCCCATTTTTTTTGCAGCGATCATTTGTTGTACCGCTGCAACCGGTGGATTAAACCTGTTTTGTTTTACGATGAACAATTTTCTGTTGTTGATTTTTGCAGCTTCTATCATTTGAAGGCAATCGGCAGAAGCAATGGCCATGGGTTTCTCGCAGAGTACGTGCATGCCGGCTTTAAGCGCGGCAATGCTGTGTTGCGCATGTAATCCGTTGGGAGTACAAATAGCAACAACATCTATCGGAGCTCCGCTTGCAAGCAAAGATTCGATGGAATAAAAACTTTTGCTGTTATATTTTTGCGCGAGTTTATCTGCCTTTTCGGGAACTACATCGCAAACAGCAGTAAGTGATCCGTAAGGTTGCATTTTTTCTGCATGCCGCTGAGCAATTCGCCCACACCCAACAATCGCGAAAGATAATGGCATTCAAAAATTTTTTTTGGCAAGATAATGAAATAAGGTTGAGGGAACTTGCTAATACTGGTTACCAGTAGCATGGAATACGCATTGCCTAATTAATGCGATGATAAAAGAGTCGTGTTTAAAATTTGCCCGGCTACGTTTCGGCAGCTGAAGAGTGCGACGCAACCGGCGATTCCAGATGGTTCGCAGCCGGGTTCCAAAAAATGCTTTTGTCGCTGCTGCCAGAATACCTGACTAAAATCATGCGGGGTTGTTAGAGGCGTCATAAAGCAGGTTGGTGCCGTACTATATTTTTGACTCGCAAATGAGACAGGTTTTTGGGAGCTGATAAAAACCAAAATCAAAATATATGGACACCAGGGCAATTTCAAAGCCGAAAAATGGCTGGCCATCAATGTTTGAAAACAGCGGATGGCTCGACAGGTTTTTTAATACTCCGATAGACGAGTTCGTTAACATGGGGAAGGTGATGAATAGACCCCCGGTTAATGCTAAGGAAACAGACCGTATTTATGGCCTGACAATAGCGACCCCAGGACTTGAAAAGAACGACATAAAAATTGAAATAAAGGAAGGCGTTATGACCATTAGCTCGGAAAAAGAAATGGATGAACAAGAGAAGACAGAAGGCCGTTATAACCGCCGTGAATACAATTATTCCAGTTGGAGCCGTTCATTTATGCTGCCTGAAGATTGCGATGAGAGCAAAATTCTGGCGGAATATGATAACGGTGAATTGAAGATCACTATCCCAAAGAAAGAAGTAGAAAAGCCTGCAACGGCGAAAACGATTTCGATCAGTTAAAGGTGGTACATGAGCTCCGGCATGTACCTTATGGTACTGCCGGGCTTTTTTTTTACCCTTTCCTCTGTGCCAGGTTTGGAGCGATGCACCATTTGATGCCGACCCATAAAACGAATGCTTACTAATATTCTATACAAAGAATGCATGAATTGGCTGAACGAAGTACAATTGTTCAGGAGAGGACTTGAACAGTCGAAAGAGGCGCTTAACCAGGCAAGTTTTTCTAAGCCCGAAATAAAGGAGTGCGAAGAAATAAAAGGTTACTACGCTTCTATTAAGGAGGTTGGTGAAGGTTTAAAAGCTACGGAGGAAAGGATATTGTGCAGCCTTAACAACGGGAAGATGTTTTGGAGAGGGCCTTACGAAAATCTTTATTCAGGCGAAACCGTCAGAAACGATGGCAATGAATTATTTGACCTGATGAAAAGCAATTATAACCTGCTGATTGAATTGCAGCGCTCTATTAACCGCTTTTTGTCGGCCTCGGCATTAATTTAATTATGCGCACTAATATGAAAATAATCGTAAACAAGGAGGGGAATATCGGCAGCGTGCAAGACCAGTTTAATGCATATTTCCCATACCTTAAATTAGAGTTCTATGGTCTGCATGATGCAATGGTAAAATCAACCACTGTTAAACCCTTTATGGATCCCCGTTATAAACTAAACGACAGCAGGAAAAGCGTGAAAGGGGGCGAAATAGCCGTGGATGATGAGATGACTGTTGCTCAGCTTGAAAAGAAGTTATATGAGACTTTTGGTGTACACGCCGAAGTGTTACGCAAATCAGGTAACATATGGCTTGAAACAACTCTTACAAGCGGATGGACGCTGCATCAGCAAAATGTTATGGGTGAAATCATTTCATAACTATGCTGGAAATAAAAGTTGGCAATACTGCGGCAAGATATTGCCGCAGTATTTTTTTTAATTAATAAAGTAAATCCTGGAGATTTTTTATGTTGGTAATCCTGATTTTGCCGTTGACTACATCAACAAGTCCTTCAGATTTAAAATCGGTAATGGTGCGAATAAGCGACTCTGTTGCCGTTCCTACATAATTTGCCACATCTTCGCGGGTAATGTCGAGTGACGGCGAAGCGCTTCCTTTTTGGAATTTATTATAGATGTCAGACAATGCGGCGGCAACTCTTTTGCGTAGTGTACTGTAGGCAAGATTAAGCATGCGTTCTTCTTTCGCCTTCACATTATGCGTGATGATTTTGATGAACCTTGCAGCGATCGCCGGGTCTGTATATATAAACTGTAGAAAATCTTCTCTGGGAATAAGCATTATTTCAGCATTTTCAATAACTACAGCTGTGTCATCGTAATTGGTGTCTTCTATCAGCGCTGCGTAACCGATAAAATCCCCGGCATTATACAGGTCGGTAATATATTCTTTACCATCCTCATGCATTTTATAAGATTTGACTTTCCCTTTTTCCAGGTAAAAAAGATGCTTTGGTCTTTTACCCTCATTATACAGAACCTGTTTTTTAGTGTAACTGATAACTTCGTAAGCGTTGGCAACTTTTTCGAGTAAGCCGGCATTCTTTGCATCTTTTATCAGTGAGTTAAAACCCTGCTGGTTAGGAGCATACTCTTCCTTAAGGATGCGTATTTTCTTCAATCGAGCTTCAATCGCGTTCATGAGCTCGACCTGGGTGAAAGGTTTGGTAAGGTAGTCATCTGCACCCATCTCCATCCCTCTGCGATAATCAGACCTTTCCGTTTTTGCGGTGAGGAAAATGAAAGGAATACTTTGTGTTTCCGGGTTTTTATGCAGCAGGTGAAGTACGCCGTAGCCATCAAGTTCTGGCATCATAATGTCACAAACGATGATCGCCGGCATTTCCCTGGCGGCGATATCAACTCCCACTCTTCCGTTTTCAGCCGTAAGAGTTCGGTAACCGGCGAGGTCCAGTATTTCAGCGGTATTCTCCCTGATGTCTTCGTTGTCGTCGATAATAAGAATTGTCGTTTTTTCCATAAACCAATAGTCATTTAATTTCTGGTATAATTACGTGAACGGTAGTGCCAACTTCCAATTTACTTTCCAGCTTTATTTGCCCGTTAAGCAAATCAACATATCTTTTAACTATATGCAGCCCAAGGCCTGTTCCCTGTATGTTGGAAACATTTTTACCCCTGAAGAACGTACTAAAAAGGTGTGGTTGATCCTCTTCCGGAATACCAACCCCTTCGTCTTTTACCGAAAGCTTAATGATGCCGTTGTTACAATGAGCATTAACCCAGATTACCTGCCCCTCCGACGAATACTTAAGTGCGTTATTCATAAGATTGATAAGCACATTCCTCAGTAATTTTTTATCGGTTGCAATATCCGTACATCCCACGTCATTTATTACTATTTGCTGACCTTTTTTCTTGGAAACCTCAACTTCCTCCTTAACTGATTCCAGTAGTTCATGTAGGCTGAAAATTGAATACTGGCATTGAATGCCACCTTCATTCAACTTGCCAAGCGACAGGAAATCTTCGAGTATATCGTTCAGGTGATGTACAGAATCCTTTATCTTTTTTATATGCCTGTCGCGTTTTGGCTGGTCATCGGTTTGCCGGTATTGGCCAATCAATTCAGCCGAAGAAAGCACCGTACTTAACGGAGTACGAAATTCGTGTGAAGCCATCGATACAAAGCGACTTTTTATATCACTCAATTCCTTTTCCTTTTCAAGCAGTTCGGTTAGTTCTTCCTGCGAATGCTCAAGTTTTCGCAATGCTTCCTGTAATACAAGCGTTCTTTCCTCAACGATCAATTCCAACTCATCCCGCTTCTTCAGCACCTCACTTTCCATTTCTTTACGCCGTGTAATATCCACAATAAAAGCGATTACAAACGTGGCTCCGCTATCTTTGAAGGCACTCAGGCTTATCTCCACCGGAAACTGGCCGCCATCTTTTCTTACTGCGAAAAGATCTCGACCTTCACCCATTACACGTGTTTCCGGTTTTTTGAAGTAAGTGGCATTCTGCATTCGGTGGTTTGTTCTGAAGTTCATCGGCACCAGTATATCTACGTTTTGCCCGATCAACTCCTCACTTTCATACTGAAAAAGTCTTAAAGTTGCCGGGTTGGCGAGAATAATTTCCGATTTATCATTCACCAGTAAAATACCCTCAGTTGCGTTATTAAACAATGAACCGTAATAGTTTTTATCTCTTTCCGTTTTAGCTGCTGCCTGTTTAATAAACAACAACATCATTACCATCAGGAATATTTGAACTATTACATAAGTGTGCTGCGCAAATATTTCCTCCTTTGCAAGAATATGATGTGGGTAAAATGCAGAGATCAGTTCTACGATAATCGCGGACACTCCAAACAAAATCGTCGTTTTGTCGGTGCTGAAATAAGTGATGAGTATTGCTATTGTAAAACCGAGATCGGTAATAATGTAGTCTGGAAAAAATACACCGGCCACTACTGATGCTAAAAAAATAACTGCTGCTATTGCATTGGCATTGCTCCTGATCAGTTTTATCATTCAGTCTTCTTTATTGATAAAGATAAAATTTAAAATTTAAGATTCGTTTTTCGTTCGACAGCTCCTATGACGTATGTCAGTTTTCGAATTGATCCCTATTATAAGAAAATTAAAGGTTAATTGCCACATTTACACTGCAGCAAACTGATGCTGTTATTATGACTTACGATGCTGGCCTTCACAACAGAAAGTTAATTGCAAGCAGCAACTTTCCACAATTACTGCTCACCTTCGCAGTTGCTTGTTTTCTGCTATACGAAGGGCGCTCCATCTTTATTCCATTAAGTTTTGGATTGCTTATCAGCTTTGTGCTTTACCCTATCTGTAAATGGCTGGAGAAAAAAGGCGTGCCAAGGTCGCCGGCTATTCTAATTAGCCTATCTATGTTACTTTTGCTGTTTGCAGGAATTGCCGTGCTGGTCGTTTCACAGTTTACAAGCTTCACGAAAGAATGGCCGGCAATTAGTGATAGGCTCCAGGTGGCTTTCGTTAACCTGGGCGACTATCTGTATAATAGCTGGAACATCACCAGGCAGACGCAGCAGGATTGGTTGCAGCAAATATTTAAAAATTCTTCTGGCTATTTTTTCCAGTTACTGAAAGATTTTTTGACTACTTCGATTATATCTTCTGTTTTCTTTTTGCTCGTGCCGGTCTATGCCTTCCTTATTTTGTATTACCGGCGCAGGTTTATAACCGTACTTGAAAAAATGTTCCCCAAAATAAACGTGCGGGAAATACTACAGCTTTCCATTGTGTCTTATTTTCATTTCATCAAGGGCATGGCCCTGGTTTATCTAGTCGTTGGCGTGCTAAACAGTATTGGTCTTTTGTTGCTCGGTATTCCTCATGCAATATTGTTCGGTTTTCTGGCTTCTATACTCACATTTATTCCCTATGTGGGTATTATTTCGGCGTCGCTTTTACCCATTACTATTTCATGGATCACTTATAATTCGATTCTTTACCCGCTAGGAGTTATCGCTGTTTTTGCTTTTGTACAATACCTTGAGGCTAATTTAATTTTTCCGTGGGCTGTAAGCCAGCAACTGCAGTTAAACACGCTTATGCTTATTATTGTAATTTTTGCAGGAGGAATTGTCTGGGGCTCGGCAGGCCTTATACTGTTTATTCCATTTGCGGCCATCTTAAAACTTGTTGCAGACCATACCCCAGGAATGGAACTGGTAGCAGACATATTAGGCATCGATGAAAAGCCGGAAAAGAAAAAGTAATCCCACCCAATTTCTGTAAATGTCTTTTTGGAACCAGCAACTATGCGCATGGCATCACCTGTTGTGTCACTCACTTGTACGGCAGAAACTTTGGGCGGCGGCTCGTTGCTTTTGCGTGCATATTACGCCGGCGTACTTTAAGTTTCGTAGCATTTTTTTAAAAGCAGATAGGGCGAAGCAATTATTAATGATTATAGTTTACAGGCATGTGCGACAGGCTGCTAGGCTGTTAGCGTTCTTTTGTTTAGTTCTTCAAGCAATGCAAGTATTTCGCCGTCTTCAACAAGTGGGAGTTCATCGTAAAATTGTGCAATCGACTCAAATTGCTCAGGTTTAAACACGCAGATAAATTCATCAGCAACTGTACTTATTTTTTCTGCGGCTTCCGCCGATGACACCGGAACAGCCACAATAATTTTTGATGGGGATTTTTTTCTCAGCATTTTAATACCTGCCATTAGTGTTTTGCCGCTGGCAATGCCCTCGTCAATTACTAAAACGATTTTGTCTTTTACTGGTAAAGGATCTTTATTGTTCATTAATTTATTGTAACGCTCCTGCAATTGTTCCTTTATCCGTTCAGATTCTCGCGCTATATAGGTCTCTGATATGCCTGCCGGGTGTTCGGTGTAAATTTCATCCTGGCAAACTGCGCCTATTTCAAATTCTTTATTAAGCGGGTGGCCGAGCTTTTTTACCATGAGCAGGTCGACCGGGAAATCCAAATTCTTTGCAAGTTGCCATGCAACCGGCACCGCACCTTCAGGCACTGCAAGTAGAATAACCTTCAGGCCCCTGAATTTCTCCAACCGGGGGAGCAGTGTAGCCGCAGCATCTGACCTGTTTTTAAAATACATAAGCTTAATTTATAAATCATTGCACTTCAAGCCTTCGGTACAATGCTTTCCGTTGCCGTTACACAGTTTTCATTTGCCTAACCCTTTTTATCAATGGATTGTAAAGCAGGTTATCGCACAGGCTCGCAATAAGCCCGATAAATGTACACATCATGCGAAACGCTATTGTATGAGTTTGCTCAAATGACCGCATGAGTGTGCTCATAGTTTATACCGGCGCTTATACTTTATGACAGGCGGATTTTGTTGTACTCAATGCGAAAGGTTTGCTTGCTTTCTTATACAGGTTTGAACAGTTAAAACGTTCGTTCACTTTCGGCACGAGCCGGCAACCGTCGATGGTTTTCAGATTCTGTTTGAAAGATGAGGGTTTGCTGCAAGTAGCCCTACAGCACAAGTGTGCGACGCAACAGCAGTCGATACGGGAGGTAGAGCCGGGGTCACGAAAAACTAAAACTGCGTTATAATTTTCTGTTTTGCAGCATTTTTAAGACATCGATCCAGCAGGTACTAGTGAAGGCTACCCCGATACATTGCAGCAACACAATTGCAGGAAGTTGTTGCAATAAAAACAATTGTCGCATAAATGGCACGTATAGCAGGGCCGCGATAAACGCAAGGGTAACAAAGCTCATTAGCGGAACAAGGTAGTTTTTATAGCGCATTGTTACCCACACCGGAAATTCAAATGAGCGGTTGACAAGTGTTAGAAAAATATTGCTGAATAAAAGCGTAATGAAGATGACCGTACGCACCATGCCGGCATCGCCACCGCTCATAAAGATGTACCCCATGCCCATGCAGCCAAGGGTAATTAGCAGGCCCTGCAAAATGCTTATCCATAATTGCCTTGCAGTAAAGAATGTGTTGCGCATTTTGCGCGGCGGTAGCATCATGGCGTTTGGATCAATAGGCTCGTTTTCATAAATAATCGAACATGTTGGCCCCATGATAAGCTCAAGAAAAATAACGTGCACGGGAGAAAAGAGATCGATAAACTTCCAATGTAAAACGATCGGCAACGTTACAATAAGTATGATTGGTATGTGTATGGATACGATATAGCGTATTGCCTTCTTTAGGTTGTTATAGATCTTTCTGCCCAGTGCAACGGCCTCGGCCATGTGTGCAAGGTCGTCATCGGCCAGTATTAACGATGCTGCCGCTTTTGCAACCTCGCTGCCACGTTTACCCATGGCTATTCCAATATGTGCTGCCTTTAAGGCCGGGCCATCGTTAACACCATCACCTGTCATGGCGACAATTTCGCCGTTTTCTTTCAATGCATTCACCACTTTTAATTTCGCCTCGGGAAACATGCGGGCAAAAATGTTCACTTCTTTTACTTTCTTTCTTAAGGCTTCGTTGCTCATGTGCACGATGTTGTCGCCTGTTACAAAATCGTACCCGCTGTTGCTGAGGCCAATCTGTTTTGCAATGCTGACCGCCGTTTCCGCATAGTCACCAGTGATCATTTTTACCTCGATACCAGCTTTATGAAACAACTGGATGGTTTCGGGTATATTTTCTTTTGGCGGATCGTTAAAAGCAATGAGGCCGAGAAACACAAAACGAAATTCCTGTTGGGCAACCGGATAAAAATTTTCATGCCATATAGCTCTACCAACGCCTAGCACGCGATAGCCGTTTCCAGCAAGTAAAAGCGATTGTTCCTCTATTTTTTCTATTGCATCGCTGTTAAGGTTTGTGAGATTTAAGATCGCTTCGGGCGCTCCTTTTGCTGCGATTACCCTGTCCCCTGATTCATCCTGGAATACATGCGTCATCATTGGAGGTTTGCCGCCAATGGGGTATTCATGCACCTGTTTGTATAAACGCCTTTTATCTTCTGTAGCGATGTTTGCGTAGCATTCGTGAATGGCCTTCTCCATTGGGTCGAAAGGTTCGGTTTCGCTTGACCACATGGCATACTCCATCAATTCGCTGTCAGCTTCTAACGACTCTTTGCAGTCAATTAAGCGGTCTTGAACAGCGTCATACATCCTGGCAATGCTCATTTTGTTCTGGGTTAGTGTGCCTGTTTTATCTGCACATATCACTGTCGCTGATCCTAATGTTTCCACCTGCTGCGGTTGCTTTACAATAATGTTGCTTTTTAACAACCGATAAGCGCCAAGTGCCTGGAATGTGCTGAAGGCTACAGGTATTTCTTCAGGCAGTGCCGACATGGCAAGTGTTAGGCCCTGTAACAACGAATAGAAAAAATCTTTTGTCTCGTAAAAATGATAACCAACGATCAAAAGAAAGGCGATAGCTCCAAACCACACCATGCTTCGTACAAATGATTTTACCTGCACTTGCAATGGCGTGGCTGTTTCTTTTACTTCGACTAAAGAAAGCCCGATTTTTCCAAACATCGTGTTGCGGCCAACAGCTGCAACTTCAACCATTGCCGCGCCGCTGTTAACCAATGTTCCCTTGTAAACAGTGTTTACATCGCCTGCTGTTTTCGTAACGGGTAAGGACTCGCCTGTAAGAATGGCTTCGTTCAGTGAAAGATCATTTGCCGAAAGAATAATGCCATCGGCAGGCACTATTGCACCTTCTTCCAACATTACCATATCCCCGACAACTAGGGCCTCGGTTGCAATGATTATTTCGGCTCCGTCGCGGATAACGGTAGCCCGCGGCGCTGCCGATTTTTTTAGCGCGTCAACTGCGTTTCGGCTTCTGACTTCCTGGTAAAGAGAAATGCCTGCAACAATGAAGATCGACGCCAGCATAATAAATCCTTCCTCATACCCGCCGAGTAAAAAATAAATGATGCACGCAACCATCAGCAGAATAAACATAGGCTCTAGTACAACGTCTTTTACCACATGAAGAAAAGTACTATGTTCTTGCAGGTTAAGCGTGTTGGGGCCGTTCAGCCTGCGTGAGTCAGCCACCTGTTCTTTCGTTAACCCGTTAATGCGCTCTCGTCTCAGTACCATGCTATTTATTTAATGCAGGAAAGTAAGTAATTGCAGTTTCGTGTAAGAGTGTGGTTTAACGCCCTTGTAAAGGGGCTTTTGTGAACCAGGCTAAATGTCTGGTGGCAGCTGCTGTTGCGTCGCACACTTGTGCGCCTGTATCAACAGGCAACAAAAAAACATCGGTTTATTTGACTCCAGAAGCGTGCGGCTTATGCGGGAACATTGTTTTGACGTTCCATTGAAGGTATCGTCATCAATGGTTGTTCGAGTAATGCCATCAGTCTTTCGGTATGATTTACTGAGAGCATGCTATCGAGCATCATATGCTCATGTGGTATAATAACTGTCAACCCGGTGTTATGAGCCTCCATAAAATTTTTAATAGCCATATCAACATCCTGTTCTTTTTCAACGGTTAACAGGTGTGGATTTTTGTTGAACTGTAATTGCAGGTAACGAAAAATAGACTCCTTTTTTGGGTTTTTAAAAAGGCCGTTGCTGTTTACATGCACGAGATCTATGTCGGCCTTTAGTTTATCAGCAAAGCCGGTTAAGAAAGCGTGTTGCTCATCAGAAATCTCTTCCAGAAAATCTGATGCCAGCAAAATGCTGCGGATCTTATCAAAAGAAAAGCCAACAGGTATTGCTATCACAGGAATAGGAGAATGGGTGAGCACATATTTTGCAACACTTCCAAAAAACCATTTCCTGAGGCCACCTACTCCTTTATTTCCAATAATGATCAGGTCAGCTTTTTCGGTAGCTGCATAGCGCACTATCACCCTATTATCTTCACCGGCGAGTACTTTAATTTCGTATTCATATCCACTATATTCCTTGCTGTATTTGTCGAGAAAATGTTGCAAGTCTTCCTCGAAACCTCTTACAAAATCAATGTAATTTTCATTCAGTTCAGGCGGAAGAATATTGATGGCCACCTGCATATCGAAGACATACAGTAACGTTATTTTCGCAGAAAAATGTCTATTCAGCTCAAGCGCATAACGCAACGCATTTGCGGCACTTTCTGAAAAATCAACCGGGACAAGAATCTTTTTCATGGTTTGTAAAATGCAGGTTATTACTGGAAAATCTTTCGTAATTCCGGTCTACTATTTATCATGTGGCAAAAAGGTAGACCGTCTGTTTTACTTGCATCATTTTTTTGCAATCAGATCGCCATATGCTTACATCAACAGGCCTTGCGGCACCTTATTATCTGTTTTCATTTGCCTAAATAGATCGTTATAGTCTTTCTCAGGCAAAATCAGCAACGGAATTTTGGTGTGGAAAACCATAGCCGAGGTATTGCGTTTGCCAAAGAATGCGTCAGTCCAGAAATGTTTATGCGGCATCATTGCAACCATTTTTACACGGTGTTTCTCTGTGAACTCGTTCAGCGTATAAACGATATCCTTGCCAACCGGGTAATCAAATTCAGAGTCGATTTTCCTTACCGACATCAGCAGTGTTTCTGGCGTAGTCATCGCCTCGTGCCATCCCGCTGATTTGTTTTTCACCACTTTCACTACAAATAACCTTGCCTTAAAATGCTCAGCAATTGCTTTCAGGTCGTCCAGTACATGAATATCCGTATACACTGATAGGTCGTTTGCAAACACGATAGAATCTGGAATAGAAAACTTTGCTTGCTCAGGTACAATCAATACAGTTTTGGCAGAGTGTTTTGTTAAGGATGTTACCGTGCTACCGAATATTTGCCTAATGGTCTTGCCGGCAATTTTGAACCCTGTTATGATCAATGATGCATCAATTTCATCTGCTTTTTTCATAATAGCCTGAGCCGGACTTCCCTCTTCACAACATGTTTCAAATGGATAGCTGTTTTCAGCGGCAATACGGTTAGATTCTTTTACCAATTGCTCACCGGCAATTTTGCCCATGTTCCCGAAGGAGCTTATGATAATTGCATCCGGTGCAAACACTGGATTTTCGTATGCATGAAAAAGCACCGCTGTAGCTTTCATTGCCCTGGCAAGTTCCAAACCATACAAGGCAGCGTTGCGGGAAGCATCAGAAAAATCCGTTGCTATTAAAACTGCTTTCATATGCTTATTTTCTCAAAGCTATTCTTCCCCGGAGTTCAACGGTATGACTCTGATTATCTCAAAACCTGACATTAATCATCTTTTGTTACACAATAGTCATAATGTTTTTTACTTACGCTCATTAGCTTTGATACGTAAAACGTTCTCTACCAGAAAATGTAAAGTCATGAAAAAAATACTCTTTGCCTGCGATGGAAAAAACTTTTCTGAAGCCGGGTTTGATTTTATAAAATGGCTCAGTTCACTGGAACCTGTTAAGGTTACAGGCGTTTTTTTTGCTTCAGTAAATTATCAGATGTTACTCGCTACTGCAATCGGGGGTTACGCAGATGCTTACATCGACTATAAGGAAGACAATGAAAGCGAAATAAAATACAGCATCGGGATGTTTGAGCGAGGCTGCAAAAAAAATGAAATAGAGTATAGAATCCACCGCGAAACGGAATTTTGGAACCTGGATGAGATAGCAAAAGAAACAAGGTTCGCAGACTTACTGGTTATTAGCAGTGCGCAGTTTCGCACTGACTTCAATTATGATCACCCCAACAGTTACCTAAAGCAAACAATCCACAGCGCTGAGTGTCCTGTTATAGTCGTGCCTGATCACTTTGAAGCGCCGTCCGAAATATTGCTGGCTTACGATGGGAAAAAAGACAGTCTTTATGCAATGAAGCAATTCTGCTACCTTTTTCCCGAACTAACCCGCTTACCTGCAAATATCGTTTACATAAAAGACGAAGACACTGCAACAATTCCATCACTCGGTTTTTTAAGCGAGTATGCAGCCTGTCATTTCAGTGAGCTGAATATTGAGAAAATGCATTTCGCTGCAAAAACATTTTTTCCGGCATGGGCAGCCGAAGAAAAAAATAAATTAGTCGTAACGGGTTCTTACGGGCGATCTGGAATTTCCGGGATGCTTAGTAAAAGTTTCGCTGAAGAAATTATCAGGAACAATAATCTGCCTGTGTTTATTGCTCATCAAAACTAGCCGGGTAGGAGAAATCAATGCATCGCTCAACGACGTAAACCCGTCGTAAGAACCGCTATGACAGATACTACAACGTACACTCAACTGCATCAATATCTTTTGGGAATACTACTTCCTTTGGAGGCTTTTCAATCCTAACTAATGTTCGCCTCAGTTTCTGCAATCATTTTGTCATTTTATCGATAATTATCAATCAATCCGGGTATTATTTGAAAATTGTCAATAGGGATTGGTGTTTTCTTCGTAATTTTATCCCGATTGCCTGCCTTGTATTTTTACTATAAATTAGAGAAAAAGTATGACTGTAAAAGGAAGAATGGCAGGATTATACGATCCCGCCTTTGAACATGATGCCTGTGGAATAGGGTTTGTGGCTAATATAAAAGGAAACAAAAGCCACAAAAACATTTCGGACGCACTCACCGTTCTGGAAAATATGGAACACCGTGGTGCCTGCGGTTGTGAGAACAATACCGGCGATGGTGCGGGTATTATGATCCAAACGCCGCATGAATTTTTCTTTGATGAGTGCATTAAGCTTGGCGTTCACCTGCCCCCGTTTGGTAAGTATGGTACAGGCGTTATCTTTTTCCCGCGAGAACTGCGCTTAAGAGAAGAGTGTCGTGAAATTTTCAGCCGTTGTGCAGAAATGCTCGGTCTTGAGATACTCGCTTATCGAAAAGTCCCTGTAAATCCTGCAAATATTGGCCCAACAGCACTTTCGGTTGAGCCTGAAATTGAACAGGTATTTATCATTTGTCCTGATCATATAAATAACCCCATGGAATTTGAGCGCAAGCTTTTTGTATTGCGCAACTACGCTTCCCATACAATCAATGCAACAGTGCGGCAGGACGTCATAGGTTTTTATATCGCTTCGCTTTCTTATAAGACCGTGATTTATAAAGGCCAGTTGACCAGCACTCAGGTTAGGGATTATTTTCCCGATTTAAGCAATAAGCGGGTGGTTTCAGCTTTTGGTTTAGTCCATTCCCGTTTTGCTACCAATACTTTTCCATCCTGGAAACTGGCGCAGCCCTTTCGGTTTATCGCACATAATGGTGAAATCAACACACTCCAGGGAAATATTAATTGGTTAAAGACGAGCGAGCATGGGTTTACTTCTCCTTTCTTTACAAAAGAAGAGATGGAGATGTTGTTGCCCATCGTTACTGCCGGCCAGAGTGACTCTGCTTGTCTCGACAATATGATCGAACTACTTACGCTCACGGGCCGCTCATTGCCACATGTTATGATGATGCTAATCCCGGAAGCATGGGACGGCAACGAACAGATGGACCCGGTGAAAAAGGCATTTTACGAATATCATGCCTCCATGATGGAACCATGGGATGGTCCGGCTTCCATATCTTTCACTGACGGTAAAATTATTGGTGCGACACTCGACCGCAATGGACTGAGGCCGTCCCGTTATTGTGTAACAAGCGATGACAGGGTTATTATGGCTTCGGAAACCGGTGCTTTGCCTGTTGATCCGACCACTGTCATTGAAAAAGGGAGATTGCAACCTGGTAAAATGTTCGTTGTCGATATGGAGCAGGGCAGGATTATCAGTGATGATGAACTTAAGCAAACGATCTGCTCTCAAAAACCTTATGGTGAGTGGTTGAACAAATATAAAATACGGCTGGAAGAGCTGCCCGAACCAAGAGTAATGTTTACGCATCTTTTACCGGAGCAAATATTAAAATATCATAAATCTTTTGGTTATAGCACCGAAGATCTTGAAACCATTATTGCGCCAATGGCTATCGATGGTAAAGAGCCAATTGGTTCAATGGGAACAGACGTACCATTGGCAGTTTTAAGTGACCAACCTCAGCACCTGAGTGCTTATTTCAAACAACTGTTTGCTCAGGTTACAAATCCCCCTATAGATCCCATTAGAGAACGCATGGTAATGTCGCTTGCGGCTTTTGTCGGCAACAATGATAACCTGCTGAGTGAAGACCCGCTTTCTTGTCACACGGTCGCGTTGAAACATCCGGTGTTAACTAACCATGAGCTGGAAAAAATAAGAAGTATCGATACCGGAATTTTTCAGGCAAAAACCTTGCAGACCTATTTTAGGGCAGACGGCAAGCCTGGTTCCTTAAAAAAAGGTCTTGACAGGCTTTGTCGATATGCAGAAGATGCCGTCAATGATGGATTTGAAGTGCTTGTGCTCTGCGACCGTGCGGTTGACAGTGATCATGCCGCAATGCCTTCTTTATTGGCGACGGCGGCTGTCCACCACCACCTTATAAGAAAGGGCTTGCGTGGTAAAGTAGGTATTGTTGTAGAAGCCGGCGATGTTTGGGAAGTGCATCATTTTGCTTGTCTTCTTGCATTTGGCGCGACAGCTATTAACCCTTATCTCGCTCTTTCAACAATACGTAACCTGAAAATTACCGGCAAACTGGAAACCGACGTAGATCCGGAAATACTAAAGAAAAACTACGTAAAAGCTGTTTGCGATGGTTTGTTGAAAGTGTTTTCAAAAATGGGGATATCTACCCTTCAGTCTTACCAAGGCGCGCAGATAATGGAGATCATCGGTTTAAACCAGGATGTCGTAAATAAATATTTTACCGGCGCCACTTCGCGCATTGAGGGAATGGGGCTCGATGAAATTGCCAAAGAAACACTCGTAAAGCATTTCTTCGCATTTTCAAGAAAGGATATTCCCGTGGAAAGATTGCCTGTTGGTGGTCTGTATCAATGGAAACGCAAGGGTGAATTCCATTTATTTAATCCCCAGACAATTCACCTGTTGCAGTATTCAACCAAAATGAATGACTACAATACTTTTAAAAAGTATTCTAAATTGGTGAATGACCAGAGTGAAAAGGCCTGCACACTGCGCAGTTTGTTTAAGTTTAAGAAAAATCGCCCGGCCATTGCTATCGAAGAAGTAGAGCCGGCAGAAAATATTTATAAGCGGTTTGCTACTGGAGCAATGAGCTTTGGCTCTATTTCCTGGGAAGCACACACTACACTGGCGATTGCTATGAACCGCTTAGGTGGTAAAAGCAATACAGGTGAAGGTGGGGAGGATGAAATTCGTTACCAGCAATTGGCCAACGGCGACAGTATGCGTTCGGCAATCAAGCAGGTCGCGTCTGCAAGGTTTGGTGTGACGAGTTACTATTTGACAGAGGCCGACGAATTGCAGATCAAAATGGCGCAAGGGGCAAAGCCCGGTGAAGGCGGTCAGTTGCCTGGCCATAAGGTAGACGACTGGATAGGGCGCACCCGGCACTCAACTCCCGGTGTTGGCTTGATATCTCCGCCGCCGCATCACGATATTTATTCTATAGAAGATCTAGCGCAATTGATATTTGATTTAAAGAATGCCAACCGTGCAGCACGCATCAATGTAAAGCTTGTTTCAAAGGCTGGCGTTGGTACGATTGCCGCAGGTGTTACGAAGGCGAAAGCAGACGTAGTGCTTATTTCCGGTCACGATGGCGGAACCGGCGCGTCGCCGATCAGTTCTATCAAACATGCCGGTTTACCGTGGGAACTCGGTCTTGCCGAAACACACCAGACGTTGGTTCGTAACAAACTTCGGAGCCGCGTTACCGTGCAAACAGATGGCCAGTTGAAAACTGGTCGTGATGTTGCGATTGCAGCATTGTTAGGTGCGGAAGAATGGGGTGTTGCTACTGCTGCGCTTGTTGTTGAAGGCTGTATTATGATGCGTAAATGTCACCTGAATACCTGCCCTGTTGGTGTGGCTACACAAAACCCCGAACTCCGCAAACGGTTTACCGGTAATCCAGATCACATAATTAATTTCTTCCGTTTCATTGTGCAGGAATTAAGAGAGATTATGGCTGAACTTGGTTTTAGAACGGTTAACGAAATGATTGGCCAGGTCGATTGCCTCGAAGCAAGAGAAAATGTAACACACTGGAAATACAGCAAGCTCGATCTTTCGCCTATACTTTACAAGGAACCTGCAACAGAGTATGTAGGCCTTTATAAACAGGAAGAGCAGGATCATGGTATTGCCGACGTATTAGACTGGCAATTGTTGAAGGCTGCAAAGCCTGCATTGGATTCGATGGAGAAAGTGTTCGCTTCTTTTGCAATTAAAAATACAGACCGCACTGCAGGAACAATTCTTTCTAACGAGATCACCAAAATATACAAGGCAGAAGGGCTGCCGGATGAAACAATTCATTTTAAATTCTCCGGAACAGCCGGTCAAAGTTTTGGCGCATTCAACACAAAAGGAGTAACGCTTGAGCTCGAAGGCGATGCCAACGACTACTTTGGCAAAGGCCTTAGCGGTGCAAAGCTTATAGTGTATCCACCCAAGAATTCGACTTACGTGCCCGAAGAAAATATTATAGTTGGTAATGTTGCTTTTTATGGTGCAACAAGCGGTGAATCCTTCATACGCGGCAAAGCTGGCGAAAGGTTCTGTGTGCGCAACTCCGGTGCAAAAGTAGTTGTGGAGGGAACGGGTGACCATGGTTGCGAATACATGACCGGTGGTGTTGCCGTTATTCTCGGCGCAACAGGCCGCAACTTCGCAGCAGGAATGAGCGGTGGGGTTGCCTATGTTTATGATGTGCAGCAAAAGTTTGCCTCACTCTGCAATATGGAAATGGTAGAGCTCGATCCGCTGGATGAAGCCGATGCGCAGGTATTGCACGAAATGGTGAAGAAGCACGCGCATTTTACCGGAAGTACCGTAGCGCAATTCGTGCTGTCTGATTTTGATAATCAACTGAAGAATTTTATAAAAGTATTTCCAACTGACTATAAAAAAGTACTTCAGCAAAAAGCAGTTTCTGTTGCTGTGGGCAAATAGTTCTTTGGGCATCGGCTGTTGTGTCACTCACTTGTGCGTTCCGGCCGTCGGTCGTCCATAAGCTGTATGTGCAGTGACAAACCAGACATTGTGCCTGCTGATGCACTTGCCCAGGCACAAGAGTGCGACGCAACGGAAGCCGCAAATAGCGTTGGAGCCGGATTCATAAAAAATTAAATCGTCAATTTAAAAGTTACTGATAATGGGTAAACCAACAGGTTTCATAGAGTTTACAAGAGAAATGCCTGCAAAACGTTCGGTGCAGGAAAGGTTGAATGATTATAATGAATTTATTGATAAATATGCGGCCGATAAATTGAATCAGCAGTCGGCGCGCTGCATGAATTGCGGGGTTCCGTTTTGCCATAGTGGTTGTCCGCTGGGCAACGTTATTCCTGAATTTAACGATGCTGTATATCGAAAGAACTGGAAAGATGCATACGACATTCTTACATCTACCAATAACTTTCCCGAGTTTACCGGCCGCATTTGCCCGGCACCGTGTGAAAGTGCATGCGTGCTTGGTATTAACCAACCTCCTGTTGCTATTGAAGAAATAGAGATACATATCATAGAGATCGCGTTCGAAAATGGATTGGTAAAGCCGCGTGTTCCAAATATGCGCACCGGTAAAAAGATAGCGGTGGTAGGTTCAGGCCCTGCAGGCCTTGCTGCTGCAGCCCAGTTAAACTATGCCGGCCACAATGTAACCGTGTTTGAAAGGGACGATGCGCCCGGCGGCTTGCTGCGTTACGGCATTCCCGATTTTAAATTGGAAAAATGGGTGATAGACAGGCGTATCGAAGTAATGGAACAGGAAGGAATTGTGTTTAAATGCGATGCTAATGTTGGCGTTAACATAAGCCTGAATGATCTGCTGAGGGAATATCATTCCATTGTACTGGCAGGAGGTTCAACAACGCCACGCGATTTGAATATTCATGGTCGTGAACTAAACGGTGTTTATTTTGCGATGCAGTTTTTAAAGCAGCAGAATAAAAGAAATGCAGGTAAAGATCCATTGGCCAATGCGCAAATTGAGAGTAACATTTTTCACCAAGAGCTTAGCGCAAACGGCAAACATGTTGTGGTCATTGGCGGGGGCGATACCGGCAGCGACTGCGTAGGTACATCCAACAGGCATGGGGCATTGTCGGTAACACAGTTTGAGCTCTTGCCAAAGCCATCTGAAGCACGCACTCCGTTTATGCCATGGCCAACATACCCGATGATTTTAAAAACTTCTTCTTCACACGAAGAAGGTTGCGAAAGACAATGGGCCATTGCTACAAAAAATTTTGTTGGCGACGAGAATGGCAATTTGAAGGCACTAAAAATCGTAGATCTTGAATGGAAGATAACAGACGACGGAAGGCCTGCAAGCTTTGTTGAAGTAGAAGGTAGCGAAAGAGAAATACCTTGTGAACTTGCATTGCTGGCGATGGGTTTTGTTCATCCGCAGCATGAAGGGATGATCGAAGAACTCGATGTGGAGCTCGATGAAAGAGGAAATGTAAAGGCCAGTGAAAAAGCTTTCCAGACGAACATTTCGAAAATATTTGCCTGCGGCGACATGCGGCGCGGACAATCACTTGTTGTATGGGCAATCAGTGAAGGAAGAGAGTGCGCAAGGAAAGTTGATGAGTTTTTGATGGGGCATTCCCTGCTGGAAAGCAAAGATGCATCCTTCGCATTTTCGTTTTAATAACTGGCTTTGAAATGATAAACTGACACCCGGTTCTATGCCGGGTTTTTTTTATGTGCCCGACATTACAGCAAATGGCATCTTCGTTGCGTCGCACTCGTTTACTGCATCGCCCTGAGCAGCAATAACAGCAATAGAACACGCCTTTCAATCTTAAGCGGGATTAGTCAAAACTTCCGGTAGCGCCGCCACCGCCGGAACTACCGCCGCCAAAGTCAACACCGCCGTCATGATGACTATTGCCACGCCCAAATGCCTGTGCAAGGATCAACGCTTCAGCGTCAGGATGTAGCCTTTCGGAAGCTGAAGTTGCAATAGACGTAAAGCCACCTTTTGGCTTTTTCAGGTATTTTATCAGCAGGTAACTTACGATAATAAGAAGCGAGCCGAACAGAACCATCGCAACCGATGCTGGTAAAATAGCGTAATAGTTACGAAATGTAAGAACGCTTGCCACGGCCAGTACAACTCCTGTTCTTACAAAAAGGAGATCCTTCCTGTAAATGCCGTAATAAACATATGCTGGCGGAATGACGGCAGTGCAAAACCAGAAAAGCCAGCCAAAAGGAATTTCTTCATTTGGCTGTATCGGATTATCCAAAAGCAGGCTTCCCAATTCTCTTACTACAAAATAATTGAGTGATGCATAGAAGCTTATCAATGAAAGCAACTCAGCTATCTTAAAACAGCGTAAATATAAAACCAGGGTATACCGTGCGAGCATATTTTTAATAACTAAGAATAACATGGCCGACACTAACATGATAATGAAAGGTGCAACTAGTTTGCCTGTTGTGCCGGCATTGGCGCAGGTGAAAAAACAAAGTGCAATAATTGACGCATACGATAACCCGGCCATGAAACTGTCATTAAATCTGATAGCAAGCCAGCAGCAGAGCACTGCGCAAAACGCACTTGTATATTGGTATTGCCCCGGGTAATCAATGATGTTGAAAGCCACGATAAAAAAAAGAACTACTGCGAAAAGTAAAACGTTATCAATGCCGGCGTTATAGTATTTATTGGAGGCAACAAATAATTCCAGTAGTCCATAACAAATTAGGGCGAGAATAACAGCAAGCGAAACATACGCGCTATCACTGGAGGCGCTGCTGATTGCGCCAACAAGAACTGTGGAAAAAAGTATGGCAACGACGGACAATATGCCCAGGCCGATCCTTACAAAAAAATTCGGGGTATAAAGCCTAAAAGGGAGCGCTTCGCTGATTTTTGAAAGGCTGTTTGCTCCGATCAATTTGTTTTTAAAAGCAGCGGTGGCCTGTTGCTGAACGTAGTTATTGTATAGATTATTCTTGTCGTAAGCTGTCATTCGATTTGATTTTTTTATTGTATTTCATCAGCACTTTTATGAGCCCTACACCTGAAGCAATAAGATAAATAAGTCCCAGGTAGAAAATGCCTATGTCGTCACTGATATAGTATAGCAGTTTAATAATTACATAGCTTAATGCGAAAAATAGGTATAGTGCAGTAATCACAAAAAAGTAAAAGGATTTTTCTTTCAACGCATCCCGGAACATTAAAAGGCTTGCAAGTGTAAGCGCGAGAAACCATAAAATATAAATGTCATCAAAGTGGATCATTCCCGCGGTCAATGAAATAAACAAGATATGTGCTCCAAAATTTTTATAGGTGAAGGCGAAATGCTCTTTGATCATTTTTTTGACTGTAAACATCGAAATGGCGATCAGAACGGTGCCGAGTATCAAACCTGAGTAAATCAGGCGTTCATCTGAAAAATCGTTGGCGCTGAGTATTTCAATGGGCGTGACTGTTATGCCCAGCCATGTGGCAAGATTTGTTATCGCAAGCGATAAAATACCCCGGTGATCAAAATAATACCCGGTAAAGAATAGGATTATCATGGGAATAAATGCAGCCATGCCCCACCGGTTCCCAAACACGTTGTATTCGTACTGGATATAACCAATAAAAAGAAGTAACAACAAAGCGCCAAGCAGTAATATATAGTCAAACCAAACATTAGGTGACTTCACTTCTTTATTGCTGTAACCCGACGACTTTCTAAAACAATAAATAAAGCAGCTTATGAAACCGAGAGCAATTAACGTTATAATAGTGTCGTGACCAATCGTATCAATATGCTCATAAATCAAAATCCCAAGTCCAGTTATCAATAGAAGAATACCGGCAGACAATGCTGTAAGTAGATCGCGGTGAACAGAAACAGGCTCCTGTTCATTAAAGACTTTTACAGCATTTAGTTCCTCTTTTGTGATCAGTTTCTGTTCTGACAATACCTCAAAAATTTTTATGTCCATACCGTCGATTATTCAATGAATGTAGAAATAATAAAAACCCTGTTCAAAAGCTTTTTTGAAGTAAAAATAAGGTTATCCAAATGCCCAGAGGGCTGCACCGCAGATCCAATAAATGCCTCGTATAAAAGTACTGTTACGTTATAAATTTTTTTATCTTAAAGCAGATTTTTAACGGTGCCTGTTTATTAAAGCAGTTGCGGTAGGTAAGATGCTGTCAAAAATAGGAAAGCCACGTCTTATTTTTCATTCCTGTGAAAAGGTTGGCAGACGCTTCCTGGCTTGTAAACTATCCGTTATTTAACCTAAATAAAACCTCGATAAAATGAAAACAATACCAGCCCTTGCAGCATGTATGTTTATTTTGATGCTTGCTTTTCGCTGTCCGGCACAAAACATTTTCCCATCATCAGGTCGGGCAGGCATTTACACGACCAGCCCTGTGACATCGTTCCAGGTGGCGGGCGGTGCTCGCATAGGTAATTCAACACAATGGGTAAACATAGACAGTGCTACGGGTAATTTATCATTTGGCGGTAATGCCGCACTAAGGGTTGGTGGCAACCGGTATGCATTTCAACTATCGAGCAATCCAAATTACGGCTTATACTTTAACCAGGGCAGCACACGTTATGAGTTTCGCGACGGTGCTGCATTGCCCGTTTTCTGGATCGATGCCAACACAGGCGCAGCCGCATTCAATGCTGCTGTGAGAGTAGGCGGCTATACATTACCTGCAACTGATGGATTAAACAGCCAGGTGCTGAAAACAAATGGGGCAGGAATTCTTGCGTGGAGCGACGACAATAACACGCCGGTGCTAACCGCCGGAACAGGTATCAACATCTCATCAAACATTATCAGCAATGGAGCGCCCGACCAGTTAGTAACTCTTGCCGGGACAAATGGCATCGACGTTTCAGGCACCTACCCATCTTTTGCTTTAAACGGGACCGGTCTGTGGGGTACAAGCGGCAATGCAGGTACCAATACTACAACCAATTTTATCGGTACGACCGATGCAAAAGATCTTGTTTTCCGCGTCAACAATACAGAAGTGATCAGGCTTCTTAACTCCAATAAGAATGTGGGTATCGGTACTGACAACCCGCTGGCAAAGTTGCATATCAAAAAAGCCAGTTCCGGCACCTCGATTGTATCGTCTAATGCTGCCCTTTTAATTGAAAACGGAGGCTCTGTGAACATTCAATTACTTAGCTTGTCCTCCTTCGATCGGGGAATCTATTTTGGCGACAACCTAAACTCAAGCGACGGTTCAATCGTATACTCAGGCCTGAGCAACGCTTTCAGTTTCAGAACAAATAATGACGGATTGAGAATGACGTTAGACTCTCTAGGAAACCTATCAACATTCGGCCGCACATTTAAGTTTGGCAGCATTGAATCATTCTATGACAGTGGCTCCAATGTGATTGCCTGTAACAGCGATTTTATTAACCAAGCAGATGGCATACTCAACGGGCTGGGTGTATCTAATCACCGCTGGGTGGATGTGTGGGCCGTAGACGGTACCATCAACACTTCTGATGCCAGAGAGAAAAACAGTATACGCGATCTCGACTATGGCCTTAAAGAAATACTCAAACTCCGTTCTGTGCGCTTTAAATGGAACAAAGGCCCCGATAAGGGAGACCGCATGGGTGTGATAGCACAGGAAGTGCAGAAAGTTTTGCCTGAAGCTGTCTGGGATCATGAATATATACGGGATGAAATAACCGGCGAACAAAAAAAAGTACCTACTGCTGTACTGGGCATCAACTACGACGCTTTTATTCCCGTACTTATCCGTGGCATGCAGCAACAGCAAAATATCATAGACGAACAAAATAAAAGAATAGAGGCCTTAACCAAACTCGTTGAAAAAGTTGTACAAAATCAAACTGCCAACGCGACTGAAACAGGCGAAGCACTACAGTCTGACAACCCGATTACTGCAGCAATAAAACTGATCCCTAATCCTGCAAAATCCAAGGTAACCATCAATGGCCTGCAAAAGTCAGGCGTTATTACTATAATCGATATGCAGGGCAACCAGGTACTCCGCAGGCAGGTTACAGGAAATAGCGAAAACATAAATATCAGCAGCCTTCGTGAAGGAGCCTATATCGTGCAGTATTTAAGTAACGGCCAGGTGCAAACGCAAAAGCTTGTAAAAAATTAACTAGTTAAAGGCAAGTTGTAAAAGCGGTACTACAGTATCGCTTTTTTATTTATGAGCCCGGCATTTGTAACGTATGGCATCTGCTGTTGCGTCGCACACTTCAGCTTATGCAGCTTTACGCAACAACGTTCCAATAACAGTTTGCCTTACCGGACCATCGTATAACAGCACAGAAAATTGCGTATTTATACGCGCAGTTTTTTTTCTTCCTTTTCTATTTTTGAATAAAGAATACGGCACTCGACTAAACACCAGGCTAACTTTTGAAAAAGACGAAAATTATTTACCATTCAGCGTATTCATTAGCTCAATATTTGACCCGGACGATGAACGGATTGCGACGCAACAGGTGATGCCACAGTAATCAGCAGCTGGTATCTAAGTATTACAAGACTCAATGGTAATTGAATAATGAGTTCTCCGCCGTGTTCGAAAAAATTAGTTGCACTTAGTTCAGGCTTAACCCAATTCGATAAAATAAAAAAAGATCAGCACACTGCATCATTATCGATGTAATGCGCGTCTTTGACATATTTACCGGTAAAAGGGAATTTGCCGAATACCCTTTAAAAAAGTAGGCATTAAATTAAAAATTTGCTGACATGAAAACTCAATTAACCTATGCTACGATGCTCGCACTTTCTTTTTTGGTGCAAAAAAATGTAGACGCGCAAAACATCTTTCCAAATTCCGGCCGTACAGGCATTTACACCACTACACCGGTTTCCTCACTGCAGGTAGCGGGCGGTGCCCGTTTTGGAAAGCCAGCTCAATATCTTGATATTGACAGCGCAACAGGCAATCTCTCTTTTGGTGGTAATGCTTCCCTGCGGGTAGGAGGTAACAAATATGCATTCCAGTATTCCGGGAACCCTAACTATGGTTTATTCTTTAATCAAACCAATGTTCGCTATGAATTCCGCGATGGCGCTGCCATACCAGTGTTTTATGTGGATGCGAACACCGGTGCTGGTGTATTCAGCAGCACGGTTAGGGTCGGCGCGTATACTCTGCCGGCAACCGACGGCTCCAATAACCAGGTGCTAAAAACAAATGGCGCAGGCATACTAACCTGGAGTAACGATAATAACAGCACTTATACAGCAGGCACAGGCCTTAGCCTCGTGGGAACAACTTTTAATAATACAGCTCCTGACCAGATTGTTTCATTATCAGGCAGTAATGGTATTTCTGTAAGTGGCAGCTATCCCAACTTTACCGTAAGTGGCGCTAACTTTTGGAGAACCACTGGCAATTCCGGCCTCAGTGCGGCAACTAATTTTCTTGGAACAACAGACGCTGTGGACGTGGTGTTCAGATCTAACAACATCGAAGGCATGCGTTTGACCAATGCTGACAGGCGTCTTGGCTTAGGCACTACATTACCGAGTTCAAAACTGCACATAAATGCAGCTTTAAATGAAGATGCTTTGCGGGTACAAACCAATGGCACTACAAGGCTTTTTGTAGATAATGCCGGTGGTGTAACCGTCGGTAGCACGGTGGCCGGGCCTGCAAACGGGCTCTATGTCAATGGTAATGTTGGTATAGGCAACAGCGCACCAGTCAACAAGCTTGATGTTAGCGGAAACGCTGCATTTACAGGCATTGTTGGTATTCGCGGAGTTACCAATGCAGCGTTTGCGCTTAATGTGAATGGTTCATCCTCTTATGGCGGCATCAACATCACCGATCCTGTTGATAATACTGCGTTGAATATATCCAAATCAGGAATCAACTATGGAATTTTTATTTCCAAATCCAGCACGGCATCCGGTGTTGCAACAATCTATAGCACCAATGCGGGCAGTGGGCCTGGCATTTATGGGCAAAGCGCATCAGGTGACGGCGCTTATGGCAATTCAACAAGTGGATACGGTGTGTACGGAATTTCATCCAGCTCTTACGGCATGTATGCTTATTCAAGCAACTACAGGGCGTTGTATGCTGAAGGTGATCCTTTGTATTACACTGCTTATTTCAATGGCGATACTTACAGTACCGGTTCTTACCTCGGCTCTGATGCAAAACTGAAAAAGAACATCAGAGAAGTAAACAATGCTATGGACATAATCAATCAGCTGAAGCCTAAGAATTATGAATTCCGTAACGACGGCAGCTATTCCAAAATGAATCTTCCCAAAGGAAATCATTATGGATTAATTGCCCAGGACGTTGAAAAAATATTGCCCAACCTTGTGAAAGAAACAACATTTGAAACCAAAGATGCCAATCCGCACAAGGCAGCGTCGACCGAAGCTGAAGCGCAGGCAATGAAGTCGGAGCAAAATGAAAAAATCGATTTCAAGGCTGTCAACTACACCGAGCTTATACCACTTCTGGTAAAAGCATTGCAGGAGCAGGATGCAAAAATCGATGCGCTTACCAATGAATTGCGTACAATAAAGCAGTCACAAACAACTGCCACTGCGACTGAAACAACTTCAGCCGTTACGGTAAATAGTGTTGTGGCCGCAATAAAGGTGCAACCAAACCCGGCCAAATCTGCTGTAACCATAAGCGGGTTAAACAAAACGGGCATGATCAATATCATCGACATGCAAGGCAGGCAACTGCTCAGGCAAGTCGTTAACAGCAATAATGTTGTTATGAATATAAGCTCGCTCAGTGCGGGTACCTACATCATTCAATATCTCGACAACGGAAAAACCCAAACCATAAAGTTTGTGAAGGAATAATGCCCATGAAAATTGCATGCAAAGCGGCGCATACCTGTGCCGCTTTTTTATTTTTATGAACTCGGCTGCTGCAATGCTATGAAGCTTTTGTTGTGTCACTCACTTGTACGTTCCTACCAATACGCGGCATTCATTACTGCTGACTAACTTGATAACAAAAAAGCTTACATTCAAACCATAGAATTTTTGTCATGCAAAAAATAAACCTACTCGTTCTTGTCGTGTTCATGTTCGCTAAATGCAGCACAACAAAAACAACCTCCCTCACTCCCGATGGTTTTCCATCTGAAATGGTGCATTTTGTTTCTTACAAAGGAAACCCTGTTTTTACCGCAACAGGCACCAATACCTGGGACAATGAAATAAGAGAACGTGGCTACATTCTGAAAGAAGACGGCATGTATCATTTGTGGTACACCGGTTATACCAATATCGATAGTGTAAAATGGTTGGGCTATGCTACATCACCGGATGGTTATAACTGGACGCGTTATAAAGACAATCCCATATACAACCTCGGTTGGGTGGAAGACATGTGCGTAATTAAGTCTGATGGCATGTACTACATGTTTGCAGAGGGCAAGGGCGATACTGCACACATGCTGATCTCAACAGACCGTATTCACTGGACAGAACAAGGCAACCTTGATATTCGCAAAGCGGATGGCACAGGACTATCCAAAGGTTCTTATGGAACTCCTTTTGTTATTAAAGAAAAAGCGGTTTGGTATTTGTTTTATGAAAGAGATGATCTTGGTATATGGCTCGCCACTTCTAAAGACCTGAAAGTATGGACCAATGTACAGGATGACCCTGTTTTAAAAATGGGCCCGGAACAATACGACCGATATGCTGTTGCCATGAACCAGGTGGTAAAATACAATGGACGCTATTATGGTTATTACCATGCTTCTGCATATAAAGACTGGCACGAATGGAGCACCAATTTGGCAATGTCTGATGACCTTGTTCATTGGAAAAAATTCAGTGGTAACCCAATAGTCGGGAATAACAAGTCAAGTGGCATACTGGTAAATGATGGTAAGCGTTACAAGTTCTACACGATGCACCCGGAAGTAAATGTTTATTTTCCTGTTACTGATAGTTTGCCGTAATGATCAGCAAAAGCTCAACGGTGAAATAAAAGTACAAGAGTGCGACGCAACGAAGATGCCATGAGGCGACTGTGCCGGGACAAAATAATGCCACGCTGCTGTAAATCAACTGCAGTGCTCATTAAGCTAACGCTTGTTAATCGCTGATTTGAATTACATACATTTGCAGCAACAAGAACTTTTATGTCGTATACACCAACAAATAAAGTACGCATAGTTACAGCGGCGAGTCTCTTCGACGGCCACGATGCAGCGATCAATATCATGCGCAGGATTATGCAGAGCAAGGGCGCTGAAATTATTCACCTTGGACATAACCGCTCAGTTGCGGAGATTGTAGAATGCGCGATTGAAGAAGACGCGCAAGGCATTGCTATAACGAGCTACCAGGGTGGTCATGTAGAGTTTTTCAAATACATGAAAGACCTGTTGGACGAGAACGGGTGCGGGCATATAAAGATTTTTGGCGGCGGTGGTGGCACGATTTTGCCAAATGAAATTGAAGAACTGCATCACTACGGCATTACGAAAATCTATAGTCCGGATGATGGTCGGAAAATGGGATTGGAAGGGATGATCGAAGACGTAATAAGATCATGTGATTATTCTTTAAACGGCAACGGTGTATATAACATAGCGATGAGATTGGGCGAATGGAAAGATGTGCGGAAGATAGCCCGGAAAATTACCAATGCGGAGAATGGCATTGGTGAAAAAACAGCAGCAGAGCGGATAGCAGCTGCAGGGCCTGTTTTGGGAATCACAGGCACAGGCGGTGCGGGAAAATCTTCAGTAACAGATGAGATCGTGCGCAGGTTCCTTAACTATTTTCCTGACAAAACAATTGCGGTAATCTCTGTTGATCCTTCGAAGAAAAAGACGGGTGGTGCTTTGTTGGGTGACCGTATTCGCATGAATTCCATTCATCATCCACGGGCGTATATGCGTTCCCTGGCAACACGCGAAAGCGACCGCGCCTTGAGCGAACACGTGCAGGAAGCAATTGATATATGCAAAGAAGCCGGGTATGATTTTATTATTCTTGAATCGGCCGGCGTGGGGCAAAGCGACGCTTCAATACTTGATCATTGCGATACGAGCCTATATGTGATGACACCGGAATATGGAGCGGCTTCTCAACTGGAAAAAATCAATATGCTGGACTATGCGGATGTGATCGCCATCAATAAATTCGATAAGGCAGGTGCATTGGATGCACTGGCAGATGTGCGCAAGCAATACAAACGTAATCATGGTTTGTGGAGCACGAAAGACGAAGAACTACCCGTTATTGGAACCATCGCGTCTCAATTCAATGATGCCGGTATTAATGAGCTGTTTGAAAGATTGATAGAGGCGGTTGAGACAAAGACAAAACTGAAATTTGGCAGCATTGAACATTTTAAACATAAAGACACGGTAAACAGGTCGTTGATCATTCCCCCGGCGAGGGTACGTTATCTCGGCGAGATAGCCGATGTGATCAGATCTTACAACGGCCTGGCAAAGGAGCAAGCCGCTGTTGCCTCAATCCTCTACAAAATAGACGGCACAATTCAGGCAATGAAGACTTGCGATGCCGGACCCGTTGAAAACATTGAACAGCTTTACAAATCATACGAAGCAAAACTTACCGCAGATAATAAGCAGCTATTGCAGAGCTGGCCTCTGGTTAAAGAGCGTTATAGCAGAGCTGTATTTGAATATAAAGTAAGGGATAAAACTATCCAGTTGCCGCTCACCACAACTTCCTTAAGCGGGTTGCCTGTTCCGAGGGTGGCGTTACCAAAATACAACGATTGGGGCGATATTCTTAACTGGCAGCTTCAGGAAAATATACCGGGTGAATTTCCTTACACGGCAGGCGTCTTTCCTTTAAAACGGGAAGGGGAAGACCCTACAAGGATGTTTGCCGGTGAGGGTGGTCCCGAACGCACGAACAAGCGCTTTCACTATGTTTCTTTAGGACAGCCGGCACACCGTTTATCAACGGCTTTTGACAGCGTTACACTTTATGGAGAAGATCCCGGGCATCGCCCCGATATTTATGGCAAGGTGGGTAACAGCGGCGTTAGTATTGCCACGGTTGACGATGCGAAAAAACTATACAGCGGCTTTGATCTGTGCAGCCCAAAAACTTCGGTAAGCATGACTATCAATGGTCCTGCGCCTGTGTTACTCGCATTTTTCATGAATGCTGCCATAGACCAGCAATGCGAGCATTGGATAGAGGCAAATAAACAATGGCCCGTGGTTAATGAAAAGATCACCGAAAAATTCAAACATCTGCGGAAGCCCGTTTATTATAATCCGGCTTCGCCGGAAAGGCTGCCGGAAGGTAACAGTGGGCTTGGATTAAAATTGCTTGGTGTTAGTGGGGATGAAGTGCTGCCTGCCCATATTTATGCGGAATGCAAAGAACGTGCCCTGCAACAGGTGCGTGGCACCGTGCAGGCCGACATTTTAAAAGAAGACCAGGCTCAAAACACCTGCATTTTTTCAACGGAATTTGCGTTGAAATTAATGGGCGATGTTCAGGAGTATTTTATTGAGCAGAAGGTTCGTAATTTTTACAGCGTGAGCATCAGCGGGTATCATATTGCCGAAGCCGGGGCTAACCCGATTACGCAGCTGGCGTTTACCTTAGCCAATGGATTCACGTATGTAGAATATTACCTGAGCCGGGGTATGCATGTCGATGATTTTGCTGCCAACTTGTCTTTCTTCTTCAGCAACGGGATGGATCCTGAATATAGTGTTATTGGCCGTGTTGCCCGGCGCATTTGGTCAAAGGCTATGAAGCACAAATACAAAGCAAACAGCCGAAGCCAGATGCTCAAATACCATATACAAACAAGTGGCCGCAGTTTGCATGCACAGGAGATCGATTTTAACGATATCCGCACAACATTGCAGGCCTTGTACGCCATCTATGATAATTGCAATAGTCTCCACACAAACGCGTACGACGAAGCTATTACCACACCAACAGAAGAAAGTGTGCGCCGCGCCATGGCCATTCAGCTTATTATTAACCGTGAACTTGGCACCACACGAAACGAAAATCCCAACCAGGGCGCTTTCCTGGTAGAGGAATTAACCAACCTGGTAGAAGAAGCAGTGATGGCAGAGTTCGATCGCCTTACAGAGCGTGGCGGCGTGCTGGGCGCGATGGAGCGCATGTATCAACGCAACAAAATACAGGAGGAAAGCCTGCATTATGAAACGCTCAAACATACCGGCGAACTGCCCATAGTTGGCGTCAACACCTTCCTCAATAAAAGAGGATCGCCCACGGTTATACCAGGCGAGGTTATCCGAAGTACAAGGGAGGAAAAAGAATTGCAGATAGAAAATCTGCAAGCATTTCATCAACGCAATGAAAAATATTCGGCCAACATGCTTGCAAAGCTTAAAGAGGTTGCAGTAACAGGGGGAAACCTTTTCGCAGCTCTGATGGAAACGGTTAAATATTGCAGCCTTGGACAAATTACCCATGCACTTTTTGAAGTAGGCGGCCAGTATCGCAGAAATATGTAACTGCCGTTTTCACCAGTAATAGTGGTCCTCTGGGTTGTAAATTACTGCGCTCCGAAAGAGTGTCTGCCATGGTTGTGCTATTGACGAATGTCGTCTCACCATATTCATTTCATCTCTTGTATTTAGCGCAGGTTCCATGCGCTCGTTTTGTTAATTTATTTTACATTAAATAAGGCTTTTATCCTTAACAAAATTTAAGTCACAGTCTTCACTTTTGGCATATCGATTGTCCGATTCTCTAATCATTTGTTAAGAGAAAAAAAAATCGCTCCTGCCCGTTTAACTATTGCATTTCTAAGCGGTCTCTATACCCATAAGTTTTTAAGGAAATAAGAGCCGGGTTTAATCCGGCAAATTTCGATCACTAAAAAAAATTAACATGCATACAATCATCGCTTATTCACCAATAGATTCTATGGTGGAAAAATTCCAGAAGAAAGGTTACCGTGAATTTAAAATGACACGCGCTGGATTTACTTCAGGCATGGGCAAATACTATGAGCCCCGTGATTTGCAGATTACAAAAGTCTATCATTTCGAAGATATGGTTAACCCTAACGAATCTTCTTTTATATATGTTATGAAAGATAGTAATGGAATACAGGGATACAGCGTAGACGCTGCTCCGGAATATGAAAAAAACGAAGAAGAACTCTATCATTGGTTTATTACCAAGGTGCCAAAAGACAACAGCACTGACTAACTTTTATGCTGCGGTACAGTATTTGCATAAATAAAAATGTTTAAACAAAACACCTGACTACGGAAATTTATTTTTGCCGTATGTCAAAAGATGATCGCTCTGCGCAAGCAGGGCGATTGTTTTTTATAATCCTTATTTGCCCGGGCACAAGTGCTCGTGGCATCGCCGGTTGCGTAGTACTCTTGTACGTTCCGTGAAAAGCCCGGCAAAGAACAAAGCGTTGAAGAGTGCGACGCAACGATGCTGCTCAACGATTGTCTGTCGGGTAACACATCTTTAAAATCTCCTTCCTGCTAAATCCGGCCTACCGACTTCTTATGCTTTATTGTCTAGCGTTTATTAATATCTGGCCTTCGACGTTAAACAAGATGGTCTATCCTGTAAAACCTTTGCCCAAAAAAAGAAAATTATATAAAAATTGGGGTATAAAAATTCCTGCTGCGTGTCACATGCATAACACGACTGCATGCGCAAGCCAAAATTATATTGTAACGTACCGGTTAAAAGCCACAGCACAATACTTCAAGAGCAGGGTGGATGCAATCGTCACGGGCAGTCCTGCCAATCTTCCATCAATCAGCAAACATTTCAGGATCATAAAATAAACACAATGAAGAAAGTTTACCTACTGTTTTTTATGTCAGTGCTTTTTATTTTTAAAATAAATGCACAGTTAGTAGTATTCGGCGATAATTACGCGGCCGGCGTTGCATTTGTGCCTTTTGGAGGTTCAACGAACGACTTGTCAATCGATGCCACGCAACATCACTCCGGCACCGCTTCATTAAAAATAAATGTAACCACGGGTTATACAGGAGGTGCACTCGTGGCCGACGCCCCTAAAAACTTGTCTGCTTATAACGCAGTAACCTTTTGGGCAAAGGAAAGCAAAGCGTTTTTGCTTGACGGCGTTGGTCTCGGCAATAACGCAGCTACAACAACCTATGCAGTAGAGCGCAACGGCGTGGCGCTTACATCAGACTGGGTGAAATACTACATTCCTATTCCCGTTGCCGCCAAATTAACGGCAGAAACCGGGCTTTTTCATTTCGCTGAAGGATCAGGCGAAGGTGCGTATACCATTTGGATTGATGACATACAATATGAAAATGTTGGGGGCGGCATCATAGGTACTCCTACAGCATCTTTTGCAACTGAAACGGTAAGCAAAGAAGTCGGGTCAACCTTTGGGGCCAATGGCGTTGTTTCATCATGGCCGGTAAACGCTGTGAACCAGCAAATGCAAACAGCAAAGGCTTATTTCTCCTGGACCAGTTCCAATACTGCAGTTGCTACTGTTGATGCATTGGGTGTAGGCACTGCATTAACTGCGGGCACTACCAACATAACAGGAAAGCTGGGAGCAGTAAACGCTTCAGGCTTGCTTACCGTTAATGTAACGGCGCCTGTAGGTCCATCTATTGCAGCACCTGCACCGCCTGCAAGAAACCCGGCAGATGTTATTTCTCTTTTCAGTGGTGCGTACAGCAACCTGGCAAATACCGATTGGTACCCTAACTGGGGCCAGGCAACAACCTATTCAGAAGTTTCTGTTGCAGGCGACGCAACAAAGAAGTATTCAAGCCTTAACTATCAGGGGGTGCAATTTGCTTCTGCGATTGATGCTTCTGGTATGACCAAACTTCATATTGATCTCTGGACCCCGGATTGCACAGCTTTTGATGTTTACCCGATTGTTACAGGTCAGCCTGAGCAAAAGGTTACGCTAACGCCAACCTTATCTGGCTGGAATAGTTTTGATATTGATCTTTCAAATTATACTATCCCGTTAACAAGCATTATCCAGTTTAAATTTGTTGGTACACCTGCCAGCGGAAGCACGGTTTTTCTTGATAATATTTATTTCTACAGGCCTGGCGGCACTGGTGGATCAGAGCCAACGACTGCAGCGCCAACACCTACAAAAAACGCAGCTTCTGTTATTTCCCTGTTTAGTAATGCATACACAAATGTTGTTGTTGATACATGGTCTGCAAGTTGGGATGCCGCGGATGTTGTAGATGTACAGATTGCCGGTAACGATACCAAAAAATATACAAGCCTTAACTATTCAGGTATAGAGTTCACCAGTAAAACCATCGATGCTACAACCATGGATTATTATCATGTTGATATCTGGACACCAGATGCAACAACATTTGGTGTTAAGCTCGTTGATTTTGGTGCCGATGGTGTATTTGGTGGCGGCGATGATACTGAATCGCAGCTTGATTTTGTTCCTGCAAAAGCTGGATGGGTTAGTTATGATCTTAAACTGAGCGACTTCACTAATCTGAAAGCAAGATCACACCTTGCGCAGATGCTTTTCATAGGATCTAACAGCACACTTTATGTTGATAATGTTTATTTCTACAATTCATTGTTGCCTGTAAATCTTACCGAATTTAAAGTAACACAGAAGAGCAGCACAGCTGTCTTGCAATGGACGACTGCTTCTGAACAAAACAATAAAGGCTTTGCAGTGGAGCGCAGCACCGACGCGGCAAATTGGAAACAGATTGCTTTTGTTGCAGGCAGAAATGGCAGAAGCACTAATAATTATTCCGCAACCGATTTTACACCGGCAGCAGGTGTAAACTATTACCGTCTCAAGCAGGTTGACTTCGATGGCAGAACAACTTACTATTCTCCAACACGGTCTTTGAATTTTGCTGTTGCGAATACAGATGTGCTTAATGTGTTTCCTAACCCTGCAAGGGCAAAAGTCTCCGTTGCATTGGGCGCTATACAAGCTGCATCCGCACATTATTACGTGGTAAGCGCTGATGGCAAAGTTGTAAAATCAGGAAGCTTTGATAAAGCACTCTCCAACACTGTTCAAAACCTCGACGTAAGCAGCCTGCTGAAAGGGTTGTATATTATTAAACTGTCTGATGGTGCAAAACAGCAGAGCGCCAAATTGGTAGTCGAATAAACGCTTTCGTAAATAAGCAGTAGTTAAACAATCAGCCTTAACAGGCCAACAATTAACCGTGACGCTGAAATTTATTTCAGTGCTCACGGTTTTTTTTATTCGGCAGTGTGCACGCTGTTACAACTGTTTTCAGCCCGACTTGTAACCACCTTCAAATTTGTTTTCAATTTGTTTTTTGTACGTTTGATAAAGTTCATAGCATATTTTACAAAAAACATGTCCGAGACACCTGAAAATATTGCGTTACGAGAACAATGGCAGGCATTTTTACTTGGAGACGAGCAGGCATTTGCCGAATTACATAAAATGCTTTTTGCTGTGCTGTATAACTACGCGCTGAAAATTCAATTCGGTGATGAATCACTATCGGATGACAGCGTGCAGGAACTTTTTATAAAGCTCTGGACCAAAAGAGCAAAACTACCTGAAGTAAAGTCTGTAAAGGCTTATATGATGACATCACTTCGCAGGCAGATACTCAATAACATAAGAAACCGGCAACTGCAACAATTAAAAGTAAAGGTGTCACGCCAGCCCGATATCGAGTTTTCGCACGACGAGATCGTGATGAAAAAAGAAGAAGATAACTCCCTCCACGACAAAGTGCTCGTGTTATTGAATACCCTTCCCAGGCGGCAAAAAGAAGTAATATACCTCCATTACTTTGCGGGCATGGATCATAACCAGATAGCCGCAGTAATGGGCATCAACTACCAGTCGGTTTCAAACTTCAAACAAAAAGCACTGGAAAAAATGAGAAGCGCCGGCCTGCTCCGGTTATTTTTCGCCATTTCACTTTTGTACAGGTCGTCAAATCACTAAACAAATCTCAAGGACAAAAGATTCTATAAAAGTTTTGAACTTTTTGGGGCCTTGCGCTGTAATATCAGCTGACCTTCCGTTGCGTCGCACACTTGTACTGTAGCGCTCTGTGCGGCTTTAATAAACAGAAAAATACCAAAGACTATTGCAGCTTGATATGCTGCAATGAATGAATGCTTACCGGAGTTTCAATAATATGTAAGCAAAGTATTGTATTACGTAAAGCCGAGGTTGATACAATGATGCCAATGAAAAGTGTATTGCTGAAGTAATTGATGGCGCTGAAGTGTGCGACGCAACAGCTGTTTAATAGTTGCACTTATGCCTGGCACATAAAATCTTTTAAAAGGAAAATGAAAAGGAGTATAAAAAGGTTTGCGATGTGTCTTATAGGTAATACATATCCATGGATAATAATTTATTTACAGTTGGCGACGAGCAAGGCCTTCCTTTTGAGTTTAAAGCAAAACCGGTTTCTGAAGAAAGAAGATTGGAGAACTGGGATGCGGTACTCGATGGAATAGATCGAACTGTTGTATTGCTCCGGCAAAGGCGTAGATTATTTTTATCGGCGGCTGCCATTGTAGTCTTGATTGTTGGAGCAACATGGTATTTCAGCAACAAGGAAACAATGCCACTGGTTACTGAATATAAAACGGGCTACGGGCAAGTAAAAATTTTGCTGTTGCCAGATAGCTCGAAACTGGTGCTTAATGCAAACTCCGCCGTAAAGATTCCACAACAATGGAAAGAACAGGGCGACAGGCAGGTGTGGCTGGACGGGGAGGGATATTTTGAAGTGGCAAAGAAAATAACTACCCATCAGAAATTTATTGTGCATACATCGCAGGTTGATGTAGAAGTACTGGGTACAAAGTTTAACGTAAACACACGACGCCGTCAATCTTTGGTTGCACTGGAAGAAGGAAAAGTACAATTAAGTGTAAAAGGTAAATCGGTATCTGTTATACAAAAACTTACAAGGCCATCGATCGTGCTTAAGCCTGGAGAAGTAGCGCGCATCGATTCTGCCCTGGACGTAAGCGTAACAGGTGAGAAAAATATAGAACACTATTCTGGTTGGGTAAAAAATGAATATCATTTTGATGATACCTCTTTAGGTGCGGTAGCATTAATGATACAGGATATTTACGGTTATAAAACAATTGTTGCTGACTCTGCATTGTTAAGCAGGTCAATCTCCGGTGACTTACGCGCAACAAATGTGGAGGAATTCATCAGCGTGTTGCGGGCAACTTTAAACCTGCATATTGATGTAGACGTTAACGGCAAGACCGTGACGATCAGCCAGCCATAATTTTTGATTTTCTAACGGTACGACCAAAAACTGCATTATGATGAGACTTAGTTTAAAAGGGAAACTTTTCCTTATCGTGTTGTTTTGCCTGTCAATATTGAGACCTGCCAATGCAGTTGCTCAGCCCCGTTCAGGCTTTCAGTACGGGGAAGGTAATTTGCAATCCGTCGAAACTTACGAGAAAAAAGAAGACAGTTCTATCCCACAGATCCTTTCACAGTCACGAAAGATATTCGATGTTGATTTTGTATATGAGTCGAATATTCTGCCCGATGTAAAACTGTACATGGATGTGAGCAAATACAAAGGTGTGGAAGATTTTCTTGATGAACTCTTGAAACCTTATGGCCTTCGCTATAAAAAGGTGCTTACTCGTACATATGTTATATATAAAAACAATGATGAGCTTAAAAAAATGGTTGCAGCCATGCGACTGCAAAATCCGGGCGATATTATTCCCGATTTCGCGTTCAATGAAGTGGAGGTAGCTGCACCGGTTAGAACGCTAACGGGCCTCATCTTCGATCAAAAAACCGGGCTGCCTGTTGAAGGCGTCAACATTGTTATTAAAGGAACAAAACTTGGTACAACAAGCGACAGAACGGGGTCCTTTAAAATAAACGTAGCCAATGATAGCGACGTATTGGTTTTTACAATAATAGGCTATGCCCCGCAGGAGATTGTCGTTGGCTCAAATACCAATATTCAGGTGCAGATGACAGCTACTTCAGGCACACTGAATGATGTGGTGGTGGTGGGATATGGCACGCGAAAAAGAAAAGAATTAACCACGGCAATATCTTCTTTAAATGCAAAAGAAATTGCAGTAACGCCTGTTGCAGACGCTGCGCAGGCATTACAGGGGAAGGTTTCCGGCGTTACAATTGTGCAGGGCAGCGGTGCGCCCGGTGGCACCGGTGGCACACAGATAAGAATACGGGGCATTACCTCGCTTACAGGCACGAATAACCCGTTGATCGTTGTAGATGGCTATCCGTTGCCCGACCAGGGGGCAGACAACGTATTAAATTCTTTTGGTACAAATGACATTGAATCCATCGATGTGCTGAAAGACGCAGCTGCATCTTCCATATATGGCGTAAGGGCTTCGAATGGCGTAATAATGATCACCACAAAAAGAGGTAAAGCGGGGCAGTCCAAAATGAGCGTTGATGTATATCGTGGGTTGCAGCAGGCCTGGCAATTACCAGAGATGTTGAACGCGAGGGAGTATGCTATACTCAACAGTGAAGCAAGAATTGCCAGTGGATTGGATGTAATTCCTAAACTTGCCAATCCGGATGCCATTGAACAACAGTATGGTGAAGGGACAAAATGGCTGGATGAAATTTTCAGGAAAGCCGCTATTCAAAGTGTAAGCCTTACTGCATCGGGTGGTTCTGACAAAGCAACTTATATGCTTTCGGCAGGGTACCTGAAACAGGATGGCATCGTTTACAATACCGATTTTGAAAGATTTAACCTGCGTTTCAATGGCGACGTGAAAGTGAATAATAAGATCAAACTCGGAAATACACTCTCATTAAGTAAGTTCATTGAACATGGGGCAGATACTTACTCCGCATTTAACAGCGTGATTATATTGGCGCTAACATCACCGCCAACGGTAACGCCACGAAATGCAGATGGCACTTATGCAGGCGGCAACGGCAATATCGATGGCTTTAGCGAACCAAACCCGGTATATAACCTGGAAGTTCCAAAAACAAGCAATACTAAATACAGGGTCACGGGAAACGTTTTTGCCGAGTGGGAAATAATAAAAGCGCTGAAATTTAAAACAACCTTTGGTGCTGACTATGCTTACAACGATGTAAAGTCATTTTCACCCGCAACACCTTCTTCAGGTGGCCAGCCAATAACAATAGATGGCTATGGCCAGACTAAGGTTACCATACCGGATTATCTGGCTGAGTACACGCTTACCTACGATAAGACAATTAAAACCAAACACCGCTTTAATGCGCTAGCTGGTTATACTTTCCAGGAAACGCAATATTCGATATTATCCGGAGGAAGAAGCGGAATCTTTAACTACCAGATACCGGTATTAAACAATGCAGTTTTTCTTCCGCAGAACGTAAGCCAGATAAGCAATTACAGCCAGGACGATGTAACCTCCAGGTTTATTTCTTACATAGGCAGGCTGAACTACACATATGATAACAAGGTTTACTTCACAGGCTCTTTGCGGAGAGATGGCAGCTCAAATTTTGCGCCTGCAAATAAGTTCGCTTTTTTCCCTTCTTTCTCATTGGCATGGAGAATCTCAGAGGAAAGCTTTGTAAAAGAAATTGACTGGATAACTGATTTGAAGATCAGGAGCAGTTTTGGCTACACCGGCAATCCCAATGTTATTCCCTATAGCTACCTTACGCGCATAGACCAGGGTTTCCAATATCCACTGGGCAATAGTTCCGGCACTGAGGGTGCTAACCAGGGAGCTGCGCCTACAGCTCCTTCGAATCCTGATATTAAGTGGGAAAAGAATGAGCAACTCGATATCGGTATTGATGCATCACTCTTCAAAAGCAAACTAACAATTGCGCTTGACTTTTACCAGAAACGTTCAAAAGATCTTATACTGTATGTAGTGCCGATCAATGTTTCAGGTAATTATGTTTCAGTGCCATATAACACGGGCATATTGCAAAACCGGGGTATTGACCTTACGGTCTCCGGAACCATACTGTCATCTAAAAAATTAAACTGGAACGCAAACCTTGTGATGAGCACATTTAAGAACGAGGTGATCTCATTTGGGCTAGGTACTTCTTTTGACAAAGGCTTTGCCCGGATTTCAGGAGGTAGTTTAAGAACTGATATCGGCATGCCGGCAGATTTCTTTTATGGATTTCAAACAGACGGTATCTTCCAAACACAGGAAGAGATTGCTAAAAGTGCGGTACAAACTCCGGGTACCGACCCAACGAACAGTACAGCGCCGGGAGATATAAAATTCAAAGACATCAATAACGATGGTATTATCAATGAAAAGGATCGCACGAACCTTGGCAATTCTTTTCCTAAGTTCACTTTCGGCCTTAATAATACGATCACTTATAAAGGCTTTGAGCTACGCGTTTTTATCCAGGGCTCACAAGGCAATAAGGTACTCAACTTCACGCGCTGGTACACAGAAGGTGGTGTTAGCAATGGCAATTATTCTAAAGATGTTATCAACCGCTGGACAGGACCGGGTACAAGCAATTCTATGCCGCGGCTTATTCTTAACGATCCTAACGGAAACAACCGCGTATCCGACCGGTTTGTGGAGAATGCCTCTTACCTACGCATAAAGAACGTGCGGCTTGCTTACAGTCTCCCGGATAAATGGGCAAAAGTTGCAGGGCTTGGTAAAATTCAGCTTTACGGCAGTATTCAAAACCTGCTAACCTTCACACAATATTCAGGGCTTGATCCTGAAGTTGGAGGCGGCGTCGATTACGGGTTTTATCCCCAGGCCAGGACTTTCCTCGGCGGTATTACGGTTGACTTCTAATTATTACAAATGCTAAAGACGATTATTATGTCGATGAGATATATTAAAACAAATGTCTGTTTACTACTGATTGCCTCCATTTCGTTTCAGTGTAAAAAAAGTCTCCTGGAGATTGATCAGACTATACCAACCAGGACAGTTGAAAATTATTACCAGACAGAAGCCGAAGCGCTAACGGCCGTGATCGCAACCTACACACCGCTTCAGGCAATGTACAATGGTGCAGCGTGGCATCTTGGCGATATTATGAGCGATGACTGTGATCTCGGTGGCGGTGGTGGTGGAGATGGGCTTGAAACCGCAGCACTGGACAATTTTACCATGGATGCATTTAATCCGATTGTTTCTCTTATGTGGTCGCAATGCTATTTTGGTATTTACCGCGCGAATCTTGTACTCGAAAAAATTCCGCTGGTTCCAGTTATGAATGAAGACATCCGGAACCGTAGTCTTGCCGAGGCAAAATTCCTTCGGGCATTGTATTATTTTCATCTGGTAAGGCTTTACGGCGATGTGCCTCTCTACACAAATGTGATCTCGCTGGAAGATGCCTCAACAATAGCAAGAAGTCCCAAACAAGCCGTTTATGACCAGGTTATAGCAGACCTCAAAGATGCCGAAACGGTGCTGCCTTCTTCTTATCCCGCAGATGAAAAAGGGCGGGCTACCAGTGGAGCAGCAAAAGCACTTATGGCTAATGTTTATTTGTGGATGGGCGACAAATCTAATGCGGCAGCAAAGGCACTCGAAGTAATTAACAGCAACCAATACAGCCTGTGGGATAACTATGCCCATAATTTCAAATTGCAAAACGAAAATGGCAAAGAGTCAGTTTTTGAAATACAATATCGCAACGGAAATCAAACCTTTAGCGACTATGGCCAGGGCCAAAAACTGAACACTTTTTTTGGCCCGCGATTTCAATATATAGTAGCCTCCGGTGGTTATGGGTGGAATGTGCCAACGCTCAACTTCGTTCAGTCTTACGAACGAACCAATCCATCTGATATCAACACAATTGTTGATAAACGCAGGCCATCTTCTATGTGGATGCCGGGCGATACCGAAGACTCACTCAAATACACACAACCGGCTTCGCTGGTCGGCTCACCTTATGGTTTTAATGTGCGCAAGTATTTTGTTCCTGTTTATAACACGGAAGGCGACGTCGGTGGCTGGAGTTGTGCTTTAAATGTGCCGTTCATCCGTTATTCTGAAGTGTTGCTGATTTATGCAGAGGCTGCAGGCAAAACGCTGGGCAAACCATATATCGACCAGGTAAGGGCAAGAGCAGGGCTGGCACCATTGGCCGATGCACTGTCAGACCAACAATACCTCGATGCTGTCTTTAATGAACGCCGGCATGAATTTGCCTTTGAAATGCACAGGTGGTATGATCTCTTGAGATACCCCGATGAAAATTATTTTATCAATGTAATGAGAGCAAGCGGAAAAACTAACATACTTCCAAAGCACCGTTATATGCCAATACCTCAGTCAGAAATAGATAAAGATCCAAACCTCACACAAAACGATGGCTATTAAATAAACGTTCAAAAGTTGGTTGTATGAAAAATAAATATTTGATCATTGCTTTGTCAATGTGTGTATCTGCCCTGGTTAATTCGGGGTGCTCAAAAACAACAGCTTCGCTAACGGGTACGGCATCCGTTGCCGACTTTTCTTTTATAGAAAATGCAGCATCTTCAGACACGTTGCCTTACCCTATAGGCATCAGCTTCACAAATAACAGCACAGAGGCATTTCTTTATCAATGGGATTTTGGCGACAATACCCAACTTTCCGGTATAGCCAGCCCGTTACATTACTATTCAGGAGGCGGCACATACGATGTCCGGCTTACTTCAGTAGGCAGCAATGGTAATAATTCTGTAACAAAAAAGATTTACATCGAAGGTGCATGCAAATTTGAATTCTTTAAAACGCTTACAGACTGTGGTAACAGTAAAGAATGGACATGGAGTAACGATGGCGATGCTATTAAAGTGCTTTCGCCCGACGCAACGCAGGTGTATTTTACAGGTGCGCCGGCCTCCTGCCAGTCTGATGACGTGTACATTTTCGGGTCTGATGGAAGTCTCACCTACAAAGCCAATGATTTTACTTTTGATGTACAATCAGGGTACTCCTGCCAACCCGGTATTCCCAATGCGCCCAAATATCACGTTGTCATAAAAGAAGGCCAGGATCCTGTGATTACACTTGATCCTATCGAAGGCTCTGACAGGCACCCTTTTATAGGAACGAATGACATCGTAAAAGATAACAAATACACGGTAATCAGTTACGATAACGAAAACATGGTGATAAGGGGGACGCTCGCAGACGGCGCATTGGTACAGGTTAAATTGAAAAAGGTAGTTAAACTTACTGCAGACCAGGTCCTTACAATGCTTGCTGCCCATAAATGGCGTTTTGATGCCGCAGACCCTGCTCCAATTACCGTCGGTATTGAAGCAAGCCCGTCTTCTTATTTTGCAGGTGGTCCTTTGGCTGACTGCCAGGTAGACGATGAGTATACATTCACTGCAGATAAAAAGATAAGCTATAATGCCAATGGCAGTACATTCATCGCACCACCCTATTCATGTGGTGATGATCTTTCTTATAGCAATATTGACTTCTCTTTTACACCTGTTAGCGGTGTTGCAGGCCTTGCTCAATTCAGGCTACCGCTCACTCCAAATATCTTCTTTGGCACCACCGATTCGCCAAATGGGGTAAACATATACCGCGTATTGGAAATAAGCGATAAAAAAATGCTGATAAGGGCGGGTGACGGAACAAGTACTGTTTGGACAATGAAATTCGTGGCACAATAAAATAGCCTTGCGATGAAAAGAATAAATTATGTAATACTCGTTCTGGTAATGTCAGCAGCGGGTTGTACCGAAGAAAAAACAATTCCGCCGGTCCAACCGGCAGAGCCGGTTTCTGATAAAAACTGGCAGTTTGAAGCAGACCCCGTATGGCAGGATGATTTTAACGACGGCGCTGCTCCCGATCCGGCGAAATGGACCTACGATGTTGGTGCCAATGGCTGGGGCAACAACGAACTGCAATCCTACACCGCTTCAGGTAATGCAGCCATTAGCAATGGTAACCTTGTTATCACAGCACGCAAAGAAGCGAACTCGGGAAAAAATTATACATCTGCCAGGCTTGTGTCTAAAGGAAAAGGCGATTGGAAATATGGCCGCTTCGAAATAAGGGCAAAGCTTCCGTCTGGTCGTGGCACTTGGCCTGCCATCTGGCTATTAAATTCCGATAACTACTATGGTCCCTGGCCTGGTTCCGGGGAAATTGATATAATGGAGCATGTCGGGTACGACCAGGATAATGTCCATTGCACCATTCACACCGCTTCTTATAACGGGCAGATGAACACCCAAAAAACAGCAGCCACGATTGTTGCCGGAGCTTCAAACGATTTTCATATTTACCGCGTTGACTGGACTCCTTATGCGATCAGGGGATATGTCGATGATGCAAAATATTTTGAATACATCAATAACGGAACTGGTTTCGCTGCATGGCCCTTTGATCAGAATTTTTATATGATTTTGAACATCGCGATTGGCGGTAACTGGGGCGGCGCGCAAGGAGTTGACGACAGCATTTTCCCAACCCAAATGCAGATTGATTACGTTAAAGTATACAGGATGATTGAGTGAGTTTTTTTCAGATCAGGAACAAAGCCATTGGTTGTGAAGTCCGGTGGCTTTTTTGTTTGATGGGAGCCGCGAATTTTTTTATGTTCCCGTCCGTAGAATAAAAATGAGGCTTTACTTGCGTCGCACACTTCAGCACTTGTAGCAGCATTAGGCTGCCTGCATTGAGGCAACAGGAAATGAGTAACTAATTTTATCACAAAAAAAATTAAGCTTTCTAATGATTGGCTCAATGCTTGTACATTGCAACATTCATTCTATGCTATCATTTGAACACATCGAATTTTTATGGGGCCTGGCGCTACTTGTACCATTGGTGCTCATCTTCATTATGGTGCTTCGCTGGAAACAAAAAACAAAAAATATAATCGGCGACGAAGAGCTGGTGAACCGCCTTACTTCTGAACATGCTGCAAAGCTTTACAAAATAAAATTTATTGCCACGCTTATCGCGCTTGCTTTCCTGGTGCTGGCCGCTACAAATTTTCGCAAACCTGTTTCAGGCGACAAAGAGCAAACAGCAGGCATAGATATTATGATAGCGCTTGATGTAAGCAAAAGTATGTTAAGCAGTGATATAAAGCCAACGCGCCTCGAACGCGCAAAACAACTGGTTAGTGCTCTTATCGATCACTCATCCAACGACCGGGTTGGACTGGTCTTGTTTGCAGGGCAGGCCTATTTACAAATGCCGTTAACACCCGACCTGGCCGAGGCAAAACTCTTTTTATCCAACGCCACCCCCGATGCCGTGCCCGTGCAGGGAACAGTCATTAGTAGCGCATTGCAGTTATGCGGAACATCTCTTGATACAAAAGAGAAATCACATAAGGCAATCGTTTTAATCACCGATGGCGAAGACCATGACCCGGATGCGGTGAGGGCTGCAAAGGCATTGTCTGACCAGGGTGTGATTGTTTATACCGTTGGTATTGGCACGGCGGAAGGCTCACCTATTACCGAACCGGGTACAGGGTCGTATAAGACAGATGCAGATGGAAAAACGGTCATCAGCAAACTGGGTGAGGAAGAACTGGTGAATATTGCATCGGCAACAGGCGGCAATTATTTTCATCTTGACAATGTATTGAATACTTCAACCGTCGTTGGCAAAGAACTGGATGGCATAGATAAAAAGCTGATAGAAAGCGGGGGCGAAAAAGAATATTTGTCTTTTACGCCTTTCTTCATTGGCATTGCGCTGCTGATACTGATCGGTGAAATTTTTGTGCCGGAGAGAAAGAGGTTAACCAGGAAAGGCCAGGATAACTTTTAACACCCGGTAGCTGAAGTAAGAGTCTTACTCGATAATGAATAGCAGTACAAGAGTGCGACGCAACAGGTGATGACCAATGCAGAAAATGCCCGGTTCAAAACAATAACGATCAATACAAGCATTTGAAAAAATTATTGACGATATACTTCCTTTTGTTTTTTACCACTGTGCAAGCGCAGCAGGCTAACAGTTATGTGCAACAGGGTAATGATGCATACAACCGTTCTGCTTTTGCGGAGGCAATGGATGAATACAAAAAGGCGCTTTCGATCGAGCCTGACAACAATGCCGCCCTGTTTAACAGCGGTAATACATTGCACAAACTGGGCAGGGATGCAGAAGCTGAGAAGTATTATGAGAAATTCAATGACGCCGTTGACAGGAATATAAAGGCTAAGGCAATGTTTAATAAAGCTGTGGTGCAGGTGAACCAGCATAAACTAACCGATGCCATTGAATCGTTCAAGCAATCGTTGATGCTTGATCCTGCTGATAATGATGCGAGGGAAAATCTGCAGAAAGCGATCAATGAATTGAGAAAGCAGCAGCAGGCAAACAAGCCAAATAATCAATCCAAACCAAAAGACGATAAAAACAAGAGCAAGGAAGCCAGCCAGGAAACGATCAACCAGAAATTTGACGAACTGAGAGATAAAGAAAAGCAGCTTCAGAAAGCACTTCGCAAAAAGCCCACCACAAAGAACCCGGAAAAAGACTGGTAACCCACGTCTGACTTTTGCCGTTTACAATATCACCGTTTCTCAAAACTTTATTGGGTCACCAAGTGTTATTTTTGCAATTGAAAAGATGATCGTACGCAAACCGGCAAATAAATATTATGCAATTGTATTGTAATTCACTCACGGCATACAGCAGGTTAAAAACAAGGGAAGTGAAAATCGGTGACCTGTTGCTCGGTAATCATAACCCCATACGCGTACAAACAATGACCACCACTGATACAATGGATACGATTGCTACAGTGGAGCAAAGTATTCGTTGCATTGAAGCGGGCGCCGAACTGGTACGTATTACCGCCCCTTCAAAAAAAGAAGCGGAAAATTTACTCAACATAAAAAATGAACTGCGTAAAAGAGGGTATAACACGCCCTTGATCGCCGACATTCACTTTACACCAAATGCTGCAGAGATTGCTGCGAGAATTGTAGAAAAGGTGAGAGTGAATCCGGGCAATTACGTTGATAAGAAAAAGTTTGAGCAATTGGAATACACCGATGGGGAATATGCCGAAGAAATTGAGCGGATAAGGGAACGCTTTACGCCACTGTTGAAAATTTGCAAGGAATACGGAACTGCAATGCGTATCGGCACCAACCATGGCAGTTTAAGCGACCGTATCATGAGCCGTTATGGCGATACGCCAATGGGCATGGTAGAAAGCGCAATGGAGTTTTTGCGTATTGCCCGGGCCGAAGCCTACCACAATATTGTTCTAAGCATGAAGTCAAGCAACCCGCAGGTAATGGTGCAGGCATACCGCTTGCTGATTCAGCAAATGGATGCTGAATTTGGCGAATGCTATCCATTGCATCTCGGCGTTACCGAAGCTGGCGATGGAGAAGATGGCCGCGTAAAGAGTGCGGCAGGTATTGGCACTTTGCTGGAAGATGGTATTGGCGATACGATCAGGGTGTCGCTGACAGAGGATCCTGAACTGGAGATTCCGGTCTGCCGCGACCTTGTTAAACGTTACCACGCCAACAGCGTAAATAAAGACGGTGAGATACCCGCAATTGTTCACCTTCCATATACGCCTTTTGCCTACAAACGCAGGCAAACTTTTGTCGTCGATAATATTGGCGGTACTCACGTACCGGTCGTTATTGCCGACCTAAGCAAACTGGCTCACATAACACCCGAATCTTTGCAAAGTGTGGGTTATACTTACAATACTGCAACCGATAAATGGAATATCAGCGACGCTGCCGCCGACTATATTTTCAGCGGCCATGCCTTGGTGGACTTTGAATTGCCGGGCACATTAAAAGTGTTGGTATATCCCGCCATTTGGAACCTTGCTAAAGACAAAACAAAATACTTTCCCATATTCAACGGCAGCGGCTACCTGCATGGCAGCTGGAAGAGCAGCACGCTCAATTTTGTAATGATCGATTGCTTCAATGATGAAACAGCATTAAACGATTTTACTTACCTGGCCGAATTATCCAATGACCCGACAGTAGTGATTTGCTTAAGTTCAACCAATCAACATGCAATGCCATCTGTGCGTCGTATGTTCCTCGAACTGATGAACCGCGATATTAAAAACCCGGTAGTGATTATGTGCGACAGCCGCTGGCAAACAGCCGACGAACACCTCATTCATTATGCAACAGAATGCGGCGCTTTGTTGCTCGATGGATTTGGCGATGGTATAAGCCTGGGCATGCAGCAAAAGAGTTATGATATTTCGTCCGCGGCCAGGGAACAAAACGCATCCGGCAGAAATTATCTCAACAATAAAACGCCGGAGCAATTTATTAACTCCACGGCTTTTGCCATCTTACAGGCTACGCGTACCCGCATTTCCAAAACAGAGTATATCAGTTGCCCGAGTTGCGGCCGCACTTTGTTCGAACTGCAGGAAACAACAGCAAAAATCCGTTCACGCACCAATCACCTGAAGGGCGTTAAGATTGCGATTATGGGCTGCATCGTAAATGGTCCCGGCGAAATGGCCGATGCCGATTTTGGCTACGTTGGTAGCGGCGTTGGCAAGATCACCTTATATAAAGGCAAAGAAGTAGTAAAACGCAATGTTGATAGCGAGGTGGCAGTTGATGAACTCATTAATTTACTCCGCGAAAACGAAGCCTGGGTGGAACCTGCGTAGAATTTTGCTGGGCCCGGCTTCAGTAGTGCTGTTCAACTTCGCTTGCGTCGCACACTTATGCTTTCTGCACGCTATGCGTCATGGCAATACAGGCACGTTGCTCAGCTAAGCCCATGAAAATGCCGTATTGCAACTGTTTTTTTATCAAAGGAGAGATAAGGAATTTTATCTTTTCTTCAGCACAGGTATCCCCAACATTCCCGGTTCATCGCGTCTATCAATTGCTTGCACATCGCCGGGGTAGCTGAACCGGTATTTTCTGCCAGACACATTACCGATCGCGGTAAGTGCGGTTTTACCTGTATACTCAAAATTGCTGTACACAAAATGCTGGTCACTGATGTTGTTATGAAATACCTGTTGTGCGGCAGGCTGATGTTGGGTACTGATGGCTGATCGTTTGTTTCCGCAATTACACATAGGTTAAACGGTTTTAATTTTTTGTTTATATGGTGTTTTTTCTGCCCAATGAAATTACTAAGCGTACAAGAGTGCGACGCAAGAAAAGCCGATTAAATTTTTGTTGCCGGGCTCCAAAAGAAAAACCTCGTTAGTCTTCATGGTAGGTTGTTTGCCCCGGGCCGCCATTTTTTGTGGTGGCTTGCTCAAGTAAACAAGCTGCGCCTGACAAGGCAAGCCAGGTAAGAATTTTTTCGATCCAGCCATTGCCAAGCCACAAGCCAAAAGGAGCTGCCATCCAAACACTGAGGCAATAGAAGCAGTCGAGCAGGCTTCCGAAGAAGACTGCTCCTGCTTTTTTCCGTAAGAGAAAGATGATGTCAAACGGCCCGTCTTCCTTGCCCAGCAAGTGGGTAAGCCGCCAAACAGCCAATACGGAAAGAATGAAATAATAAACGTTCATATTACGGACGTTGAATGCCTATCAAGACGGTGCTTGTGGTTAATGTGGGATACATCCCTTCACCATTGGTCAACCTTAATGAATAGCTGAGCGAGATGCCAAATGCACAGAATTTTTGACCCGGCTCAAGCCATCCGCCTGATGCAGGTCTAAGCGTTGTGGCATAGTAATGATCGCTATCGGCGGTTATTTCATTGGTGGTACCTCTGAAGAAAGTATTGCAATTTAAGTTATCCCCGTGTACATAAAACCTTCCGCTGTTGTCAACATTGTCAAGAAATGGTGGTGCGGGGAAATTAGCGGCCGCTGCGGCAGGAGTGAAGGCAAAGCCGTGTGCCCCCTTAAGCATGCTCAAGCCGTAACTGTTCATGAAACCGGTGGTTCCTGCAACATTATGTGTGGCGCGGAATTTAACCGTCATGCCCGGTGCTTCATTGCCTTCAGGCAAAGTAAACAAAGCGCATTCACCAAGCGTACCTACGCCTTCCATTGTTATCTCGGTATTAATGTCTGACTGAACAGGGTTATTGTCGATATACAACACCACAGATTCTTCGATGCCAACAGGATTGAGCGATGCATCCAGTCCCTGGATTTTGAAAACATGCGAACCGTTCCCTATGCCTGGTGCAGTAGTGTCAATTCTTGCTTTGATATTCCTGAAAGCAATAAGCCAGTTTCCCCCGGGATCATTTTCTACGTTCAGGTAGGCATTTCGGGAAGTGTCGAACACAAATGCATCAACCACGTTAGGGCCCACAAAATGTGGCAAAGAGAATTGCTGCGTAAACTGGGTGAATGACGCAAAAATGGAATTGGGTTTGTGCCAGATGCGATAGTATTTCACCGCGCTGTTACTTAAACAACCTCTCAGTTGCAAAGTGCTATACCATGCAGCACATCTTGCAGCGGGTGCGCCGCTTCCGAATGCGGTAATAATACCACTTGAGTTGAGAAAATTGTTCGAACCAATTCTTTCGCCGCTGGCAGACGGGGGTCCGAGTACGATATTGCCAATACCTTGTATAATGTGCTGCCCGTTACATGGCATCGGTATAAGACATGATTTTTCCTTGGGTACGCAAACATCTATGCGTTGAAGATGATTGATATTCCAGTCTGGTGCGGTTTCATACGCTGGTATAGAGGAGCCATGACAAAGCAGCTGTAGCATGATATCCGGTGCTACCTGAATATTGCTGTCTTCCCCTGCTGCGGTATCCGTGGTGATCTCATCAGCTACCTGTGCTCCGCTCATGCGGAAACGGAAAATATAGTTGCCATTACGGTCGCTTACAATTTGCCCCAGTATTTCGCGGGAACCATCACCGGTGTATGAACCGCCAGCCAGTTCTGCTGAACTTCTGTCGTATTCTGCCACGTTTAAAATGGCGCTTGGCAAACTGCCGGTTTCACAGTATAGCCTGAACTTATCTGCAATGCTTGCCGCGGAAATGCGCACCTGATCAGAAATGGAAATATTGCTGGCTGACTGCGATGCAAACGGCAGTGTTTCAGAAGCAAGCAACCTGTTGAAGGCAAGAGATGAACCATCCTTTGAATTGCCGACTTTCATTGAATCAGCCTTGCTTCTGACCAACACTTGTTGTTTAGGGGGGATAGCCATGTTGTCATTTACCGGGATCAACATGGTTGTGAATGGATCAGGGCCGGGAGGCAACGGTTGTGGGTTTAACGCCACAAAATTCACACGGGCTTTCAGATCGTCGATGCGTTTTGGATAATAAGTGCTGATCAGTTCTTTCAGCGAAGGGTTTTTCAACGCTTCCCTCAATGAGGACAATGTATCAATAACGATATAACGCCTTGCACAAGGATTAAAGCAGATGCCGGAGTAATAGCCAATGTGCCCGTAAATAAGGTAATCATCGGCATCAATTGGCGTACGGCAGGTTAACACAAGATCGTTAAAATCGGCATCGTTGCCGGCATCGTTCGATTCAATGTCGAATGAATAAAAGCCCCCTCCGGATACCGGGAATTTGATTTGCATTTCGGATGGAATGAAACCCGGGCCGGGGTTATTCAGAATAGTGATCGACCAGTTGCTGCCTGTAACAAAAATTTCCGGTGTGGAAATATTGCCGGCATAAGTGCCGTTGCCGATAACGGCGCCCTGGATCTGGAATTCCTGTGCAAAAACGGCATTCCTTGATTTGACTCTGACGAGCCATGAGCCCTGCATTTTGATTGACATGGTGTTTGTTTTTTTAGGTTAATTAAAAGATTTACCGAATGGGCAAATAATAACCCCTGGTTAATGCAGAAAATCATGGAGTGGTGCTGTTGTAACAAGCCTTTTAAGGGTAAAGGGCAGGTTGTTTTGCATCGGCCGCAAAAAAGTAAGATAGGTTAGCAACGGCCTTTAATTATACTGCAATGTACTGCTGTTCAACATGTTTTAAAAAGTGTATTCTCACCATTTGATCCGTGATTTTTCACATGCTTCAATAAGGTTTCATTTGTTTTATCCAGTTTCAAAAATTTCATAAATGCGACTGCAAAATACAGGTTGCAAATGCGGTGCGGGCACGTAGTCGATACCATTTTCAGCGGGGTTTTACACGCAATGGCCGGTATCAACTACCTGTTTTGACCTTAAATAAAATAATATCGGTTAGCAAATCTTTTGTTAGTTTGTATTTAAACTGCTGCTGGTTATTTTACCGGCAGTAGAATAACCATCGGGCTTTTGTTGTGTCACTCACTTGTACGGCTGGTACAGTGCGCAGCAAGGCGGTTGTGGTGGAATATAAAACCGGCACTATAGCGCCAACAGGCGACGACATGAAATACCAGTGCCGGCAACACAAAAACGACGCTGCCAGTCAACAATTAAATAAGTAAACAGAGCTCATGTTTAAAACAGATTTTTTAGTGATCGGGTCAGGAATTGCTGGTCTTAGTTATGCGATAAAAGTTGCACAGCATTTTCCGGAGAAGAAGGTAATTGTTATTACAAAAACGCATGCCGATGAAACCAATACGAAGTACGCACAGGGAGGTATCGCCGGTGTGTGGGACGAAGAGAATGACAGCTTTGAAAAACACATCGAAGACACCCTGATCGCCGGAGATGGTTTGTGCAATGAAGCGGTGGTGGAAATAGTGGTGAAAGAAGGTCCCGAGCGTATAAGGGAAATTATTGAATATGGTGCACGTTTTGACAAAGATGCGCAAGGCGAATATTCACTGGGTATGGAAGGCGGGCACAGCGAGCACCGCATACTGCATCACAAAGATGTTACCGGCAAGGAAATGGAAAGGGCATTGCTTGAAGAAGTTTATTTATTAAAAAATGTGGAAATATTGAACCATTGTTTTGTGCTCGACATTATTACGCAACATCACCTTGGATACCTTGTAACCAAATCAACAACAGATATCACCTGTTACGGCGTATATGTGCTGGACCTACTCACCAATAAGATAGAAAAAATATTATCCGGCATAACCCTTATGGCGAGTGGTGGTTGCGGACAGGCCTATAGAACAACTACCAATCCGAAAATTGCTACCGGCGATGGCATTGCTATGGTATACAGGGCAAAGGGGCGTATAGAAAATATGGAGTTTATACAGTTTCACCCAACAGCACTGTATGAGCCGGGCATATCACCGTCGTTTTTGATAACAGAAGCTGTTCGCGGCGATGGCGGCATTCTCCGCAATAAAGACGGTGAGGCGTTTATGGAGCGATATGATCCGCGCAAAGACCTTGCACCACGCGATATTGTTGCCCGGGCAATTGATAACGAAATGAAGCGTACCGGTACCGAACATGTTTATCTTGATTGCAGGCACCTCGATAAAGAAAAATTTCTTCACCATTTCCCAAATATTTATGAAAAATGCAAAAGCATTGGTATCGATGTGATGCACAACATGATTCCTGTTGCACCCGCCGCACACTATAGCTGCGGCGGAATAAAAACCGATGAATGCGCACGTACGTCGATCGTTAATTTATATGCGGCCGGTGAATGCGCGAGTACCGGGTTGCACGGGGCAAACCGCCTTGCGAGCAACAGCTTGCTGGAAGCGATGGTATTTGGACACCGTGCATTTCTGGACTCTGTACGAAGTGCAGGGGAGAACCCCGATCTTTTCGCCAACGACCGGATCGATAATATCCCCGATTGGAATGCAAAGGGCACAACAGACCCCAAAGAGATGATTCTTATCACACAAAGCCAGAAAGAATTGCAGCAGATTATGAGCGATTATGTTGGTATCGTTCGCACCGATGTGCGTTTGAACCGCGCCATGAAACGTCTCGATTTGCTGCATGAGGAAACGGAACAGTTATACCAGGCTACAAAAGTTTCTCCGCAGTTATGTGAGCTGAGAAACATCATAACCGTTGGATACCTGATTGTGAAAGGCGCCGAATTCAGAAAAGAAAGCAGGGGCTTACACTTCAATACAGACCATCCGCAAAAGAGCAGCCTTTTGCAAAATGTGGTACTTTAATGCCTGGCATGCACAGGTTTTTAAACAGGATTGTTATTTCCAAATGCAACCCGAAATAAATAATTGATGTATTATATCGTATTTGGTTTTTTATACCTGCTCTCTCTTTTGCCGTGGTGCGTGCTGTACATTTTAAGTGATGGCATTTCTTTTCTTATTTATCATGTTATCCGTTACAGGCGAGACGTTGTTGCCGGTAACCTCCTGATCGCTTTTCCTGAAAAAACAGCGGCTGAAAGAGCGAAAATCGAGCGCGATTTCTACAAAGGGTTTATCGACAATTTTATTGAAACAATCAAACTTTTTTCCATGACCGAAAAAGAACTGGAAAAAAGATATACCGGCAATTTTGAAGTAGTGAACGATTTGTATAAGACTGGTAAAAAAGTGCAGTTACACTCGGGCCATTTTTTTAATTGGGAGTTTGCAAATGCAGGTTATTCTCACCAGTTCGAGTATCCGCTGATTACCGTTTACATGCCCATAACCAATAAAATATTTGACCGGGCATTTATATACATGCGAAAAAGATTTGGCGCTATTCTGGTGCCCGCAACAGATTTCAGTAATAAGTTTCTCCCTTACAGTAAAACACAGTATTGTCTTGCGTTAGTGGGCGATCAAAACCCGGGCGATCCGTCAAAAGCTTACTGGACAAAGTTCTTCGGCAAGATGACGCCCATCGTAAAAGGGCCTGAGCGCACAGCAAAAATATCAGATACAGCCGTGGTGATGTGCAATTTCTATAAAGTAAAAAGAGGTTACTACAAAACAGATATGGTTTTACTCACCACCGATCCACGCAGCCTGCCTCACGGAGAAATCACGAGGCAGATGATGCAGTTTGTAGAACAATCGATTCGCAATAATCCTTCCTGCTATCTTTGGAGCCATCGCCGGTGGAAGTTTGAGTTCGACGAAGAAAAATATGGCAAACTCGTGGTGTAAGTTTTATGGAGCAGGCTTTTGAATTCCCATCGGGCTTTTGTTGTGTCACTCGCTTCTGCGCCACCGCTTTATTCAGCAATAAACTTTTCAGTAAAGGGCAACAGTACAAGTGTGCGACGCAACGATGTTGCCAGAAGTGCAAAAGCCGGGAACATAAAATGTTGTACCTCAATTAAGCACTTCCACACTCTTTTCAGTAGGAATTCTGGTTTCTTCTTTTATACTATCCCAGCCGCCGGTAATATTGCGCAGGTTGTGTATACCCTGGCGCTTCATTAACGATGCGGCGATAACACTGCGATAGCCGCCGGCGCAGTGGAGGTATAAATTGTCGGTGTCATCGATATCGGCCATGCTTCCGGGATCGGTTAAATTGCTTAGCGGCATGTTTACCGCACCTTTAACGTGGCCCTCGGCAAACTCGGGTTCGCGGCGCACATCCACCACCACGAGCTGCGGATCAAAAGGCAGGTCCATGGCAAGTTCGTCGGCTTCCACTTCGATGATCATATCTACCGGTTCTTTCGCTTTTTGCCACGCTTCGAAGCCTCCCTTGAGGTATCCTGCGAATTGCTGAAAACCTACACGCGCAAGCCTCACTACCGTTTCCTTTTCTTTCCCGGGTTCGGTCACCAGCAGAATGTTTTTTTCGAAAGGCAAGAGGCTTCCGGCCCATTCGGCAAAGCGTCCTTCGAGGCCAATAAAAATACTCCCGGGTATAAAACCCCTGGCAAATATTTCAGATCGTCTTGTATCGAGTAATATTACTTCGTCGTTTTGCATGAAGGCTTTAAAAGCTTCCACGGTTAACGGCTGCAAAGCTTTTTCAAGCAATGCATCTATGCTTTCGTAACCTTCTTTGTTTATCCTGGCATTTACCGGGAAATATTGCGGCGGGGCGGCAAGCCCTTCCGTAACAGCCGTAATAAATTCGTCCTTGGTCTGGGGCTGGAGCGCATAATTGCCAAGCTTTTCATCGCCAATGCTGCTGTAACTGTTTGGCCCAAGGTTCTTGCCACAACTGCTTCCTGCTCCGTGGGCGGGATACACGATTACAGCATCGGAAAGCGGTTTTATCTTTTTTTCAAGACTGTCATACAACATTCCGGCGAGGTCATTGGTGGTCAGCTCAAGGCCTTTTTGAGCAAGGTCAGGGCGCCCTACATCACCAACAAACAGTGTATCGCCCGTAAATATGGCATAATCTTTCCCGTTCTCATCTTTCAGCAGATAGCAACTGCTTTCCAGGGTGTGGCCCGGTGTATGCAATACTTCCAGTGTTAATTCGCCTATTTTAAATTGTTCGCCGTCTGTAGCAAGATGAAATTTAAAGCCGGCTTCCGTGCCCGGACCATAAACAATGGTGGCGCCGGTGGCCTGCGCAAGGTCAAGATGGCCGCTTACAAAGTCGGCATGAAAATG
>DLKC01000008.1 GCA_002478885.1 Chitinophagaceae bacterium UBA7600 | reverse complement strand
GGCTACCGTAGGTTTAGTTCAATAACAGTCTTGACAATATGCGGGCCGGAGGAAAGCGTAACCGGCAACAAATCGGGTTTAGTTGGCAGGGCGATGGAGCACTCCGTGGAAGAAAATGTAACTTCAACTTTATAAAAAATAAGGGGCTGGCGTGCGGGGTGGATGAGGTAATATAAGTAGCGCCTGGTAAAGCACCCAATGTTTGGGGTAATTTGAACCGAACTTTCAGATGATACAGATAAACCGGAATTCAACATTTGTAGCCATTGGCAAGGCTATTTTATTTTGCATCGTAAACACGGTCCTTCTTAAACTTTCCTTATACATTGTATCGACCATTCCGGTACAATTCGATGGCTTCGTTTCGAGTTCGATCGGACCTATTTTGGTTTTGGTAACAACCTACCTGTTTATAAGATTTGACAAGCAATCGTTTTCCCGAATAGGATTAAAATTTGAGCCTGCTACCTTCAAAAAATTCCTGGTTGGTTTCATTTTGGGGCTCGGCATAATGAGCCTGTATGTATTGTGCCTTCTCTATTCCCTCGGGCTACGTATCCAGCCAAATAGCAATATCAGTTTCCTGTTCTTACTCCTGAACGTACTGCCAATCATCATTATGCTGGCATTCATGGAGGAAGTTATTTTCAGAGCTTACCCGCTGGTGATCATAAAAAACAAATTGGGCCAAACAGCCTCCTTAGTGATAACATCCCTACTCTTTGGCTTTTATCATTTATTCTTTGGATGGGGAATTGCCGGTTTTATATCCACCAGCACCTGGGGTTTAGCTTTTGGCCTGCTTGCGATCCTTTCAAAAGGCATTTCTATGCCAACCGGTTTTCATGCGGCGGGTAATTTTGCACAGCTGATATTAGGAACAACAGGTAACACTTACAGTATCTGGCATATTGCAGATAAAAATGGCTTGCAGATAAAAAATTTTGTTGCAAGCGCAACCGCGACGATTATTGCAGAACTTGTTTTGCTGGCATTGATCATTCTTTGGATGCGACTAACATTACGAAAAACAAATTACCGTCAGGCGCAATTTTAGGCGCGATGAAAATCGATGAAGCCATACAGATATCAGCTGCCTAATTAAAAGAAGCTTACAACCAAATATTTATTTTTTTAAATAAATAATAAACTGCACTGCAGGCAACGCAGGGTTGCGATAAGATGCTAAGCTATACCTCGCGGAGCCCAGCCGTTAGCGGCAGTTAAACCGAGCAGCCGTTATTTAATCTTAAGTTGCATTTCGGTAAGCCCTTTTTCCTGAAAGTATTCATATAATTCTTTTGACGCTTCACCGCCTTTCATTGCATGATGCAACAATGTAAATCCATGTGGCCCTTTTCCATTTAATAAAACCGGGAATTTTTCCAGTATTGATTTAACAATAGTAGTCTCACCAAGCATTGTAAGCACATAAATGTTGGGCCTGGCTCCATTTTCAATAAGATATTTTGCTATTTCCCTGTTCCCTACATGTCCGGCACCTTCCAATGCTTCCTCAAAGTCTCCATTACCCCAATCGTAACGACAATATAAGAGATTAGGGTATTCTACCAGTAATTCCCTCACTCTATCCAGGTTTCCATGCCCGGCAATTACAAATTCCTTTACTATTTCCGTTTTATAAGGCTCCGGGGTTTGGGCCTGAGAAGAAGAAGACAGGGGACTGATCATTAAACCAGCCATACCTGTTGCACTATTTAATAGAAATTTTTTTCGATTCACAGGAGTTATTTTGAAGATATTGTCACTAAAATAGATACATTATGTATTGGCCGGATAAAAAAGGTACGAATGGCTACCGCTCATAATTGCCAGCAGCAAAGCATTGACACGACGTTTGTCCATGAGTGCTTTTTCACCGGGAAAATATCCCGGATTGCGTTTACACTGAATCCTTTTTGATCATTTGAAAAACAGCATTTGAACCGAGCGTGGCAACAGCTGATGCCATGGAATACAACTGCCGGTAACCCAAAAAATAAATGTGTGAAACTGATTGCCAGCAGTGAATCTCTCACCTGTTGCCAGCGGTACAGAATGGAGGGGATAATAATTTATTACCATCTCTAATGCCTGAACGTTAAAGACAATATTTGGATTTGATTTTTTAGTGGCTTATGCTTTTTGTAAAAAGTAGAAGTTCATTGGTCTTGATACTTTAAATCCAATTCTTTTATACAATTCAATGGCCCGTTCATTATCGGACCGCACATGCAAGAATGGTATTTGTCCCATGTTAAGTATCAGGCTAACCTGGTGATGCAACAGTGCCCCTGCAAATCCTCTTCCCAAATAACCAGGATGCGTGCAAACAGCACTGATCTCTGTAAAGTTTGCAACGTGCAACCGCTGGCCTGTCATTGCTACCAGCTGGCCATCTTCAAAAAATCCAAAATAATTTCCGAACTCAATTGTACGCTTATTAAATGGTCCCGGTTTAGTTAGCATTGTTAGCCTGACCATTTCATCGACATTTTCTTTCTTCAGTGCAACTGGTTGTGCGGGTTGATTGCCTTGCTTCTTATAATCTTCCAAAATAAACTGTAGCCCGGCAATATCAGCCAAAATTTTCCAACCGGCCGGTATGGGAATTTTAGCAGGATTTGCATAGAGCATTTTCCTGCCGGGTGGCAGGAGCCCGGCTAACTTAGTGAACCCATCTTTTGTATTGTCTTCAATTCCTGCAAATGGAGAAACTTCCTCATCGAAAAACTTTACTTCGCTGTTTCCAAAAGCAAACAAGGCATCGCCGGAAGCCAAAGCATTAAAGACAGGATTATGTAATAAATGTTCCAATATTGCAAACTTACAAAACGCCGCTATAAATGTAATATTGCCGCTAATATAGTGCCCTGACGCCAGATCAATGCGCGACCCTTTTTAGCTGGCTTTATGGAAAAGCGACCTAACACTCCATTCAACAAAGCGTATCTTCAGGTTGTAAACAATACGCGGCCCGGGGCGAGATGGACGGGGGTAATTCTCTGTCATCGCAATTGCTGACCGTTGGCAGGAACTGTAAAAATTTCATCGATATCATTGTGAACAGAAAGCAACTTTTTTTTGCCATTTCAGCCTATTTGGCTGCACTACTAACGTGGACATTGCTGTTTTACAAAAATCCGGTCCTTAAAGATGTACTGCTAGATATTCACGTAATTTTCTCTTCCACTATCGTTGGCTACCTGGTTATCAGGCTACTTTTCAATTCCACCACTATCGACATCATTAAAGTTTTTATCCGGACGTTGTTTCGTGTCTGGTTACTGATATTTATCACTTTTGCCATTTCCCGTTCGATGGACAGGGTAGGCACGCTGCTATCACTTACGTTCATATTTGGCTATATTGAGGGGTTGCTTGATATTAATAAATGGATAGAATCAAAGCCTTCATTTCCCGGCTTATTTCCAAAAGAAGTTGCTGATAATAAAATCAATCATGCGCTTGCCAGCATACTTGTGATGAGCATCATTCATATTTTTTGCGCTGTTGCAGTTTTACTCTTTTACCTCTTTTTTTAAACAAATGATTTCATAGTTATTGACCAGCAGCAATTTGAAACGGGCACAGAAACAGGTGAAGCCATGAAATACAACTGCCGGTAACCCGTGACTGACTCACTAAACTGCCAGCTATTTTACCAATCGCCCAGAGGCCTCAAAAAAAAGCAACTTATATTTCACCGGCGGCTAATGTGACATACGTAGTGAAAACTTCAGTCATAAAAATGCCCCCCGCACTCCTGCCAATTAAACCTGTTTTCCATTGTAGATAAAAATCAATCCGGTAGTGGCTAGACAGCATGCTAATTACTACCTTTCAGTAATACCGGACCTGAACCTGCCCATTTTTGAATAATTTCATTTAAAGCAAAAAAACAATGACAAGAAAAGCCAGATTGACTCTAACTGCCCAAATCAACGCTGATATACATTGCAAAACGAGTTACAAAAGTGATACAACCAGCAGCCCATTTACACGCTTTGCAGCAAGAATACTTCCTGCTACGCTTCATTCCCGATAAAACTTTTACCATTTACAAAACATGAAACAGGTACTTACTTTTATTTTCTGCACGCTTTCAATAACCATGCGTGCCCAGGCTGATATGACCTATTCGCACACGGACTATTCCATTACCTACCCGTCTGGGTGGACACTGGACACATCCGGACAAATAGCAGCAGCGACATTTCTTTATTCGCCTTTAGAGAATGCAAAAGATGAATTTTCAGAAAACATCAATATCCTTACTCAAAACCTGGCGGGGCGGCATATTGACTTAGCTGCTTACAAAACAATTACAGAGCAGCAAATTTCGAAGATGGCTGCGAACGGGAAATTATTGTCGTCACGAATTGAAAAAAAAGCCGATGGTGATCGATATTTTGTGGAATACACCATGACGATGAATGGCAATGAGCTTCATATAAAATCATTGTGCTATATCAAAAGAGAGACCGCATACCTTGTTACGTTTACAAGTAAGCTTGACACTTTTAATAAATACAACCAGACCGGATCTGCGATCCTGGAGTCATTTAAAGTACGGTAAACAAAAGGCTGTTATCGCTGTTCAAGGCTGCAGGACGATACCAAAAGCGTTTGGGCTTATCCGCTGGTCAACATTTCTCAACTTTGCAAACATTAGTAGCCAGGGATGCGGGTTGGCTGAAGTGTTATAGATTCATGTCCCCGGATTCTAATACTGGTGGCAAAATAACCTACACAAATTGAACAAGCATAAACGACAGAAACCAAAAAGTCCAGGCTCTTTTACCAGCACGTTGGTCAGTGTACTACTAGTGCTTTCCATATTATTCGTTGTCATCAATTCGTTTATCGCTGACATACTATTAAAAAAATATGGAGTTTGTACATTTGCATACATATACTACTCAATTCCCGGTGGACGAACTGCAGCTGACTTTAAATTCCGATTTCCAGTCGGAGACAAAACCTATAGCGGAGTTATGTCACAAGAAAAGGGCTTAAGTGTTGGTGATAGTACCTGTATCATTTATGTACCGGCCTATCCATTTTTTAACCGGCCAATATCATACTTCAAAAAAGGAACGGTTAATTGTGATTGCGAATAATAACATATGAATCGGTTAATTTTAAATAGTTGGAAGGCCGAAGCAACTCGCCGGCAATAAAATGTATCTTCCGTTTTTAAACAATCAGCTGCCCAGGAGCGGATGGCAAAATACTTTAGCCTCCATTTGCCGGATCCTTAACATGGTTGGAGACTTAACTGACCTGTTCTTAGAGATATGAAAATTCAGCCTATCATATTCATTTTTTCTTTTCTTCCTTTAGTATTCCTGTCATGCCAAAAAGGCCAAACACATTCAAAGCGGGTAATTGTAGTACAACCTTTTGCTGACTTTAGTTCATCACTGGCAGAAAATGTTTACAAACAAATCAAACAATTGCATGCAGCGACCATTTTAAAAGAGCCCATTGAATTACCAACACAATCATTCTATTCTTTAAGAAACCGCTACCGTGCAGATACATTGATTCACTTTCTAAGTCAATCCGGAAGTGCTGATACCATTATCATTGGATTGACCAACAAAGACATCAGCACTACGAAAGGGAAAATACCGGACTGGGGAATTATGGGTTTAGGTTATTGCCCGGGGCAAGCCTGTATTGTATCGACATACCGGTTATCCAAAAACAATTTACCCGAACAGTTTTATAAAGTAGCTATTCATGAACTGGGACACACACAAGGATTACCACACTGCACAAACACGACATGTTTTATGCGGGACGCAGAAGGGGGAAATCCACTGAATGAAGAAAAAGACTTTTGCGATTCGTGTAAATCTTTCCTGAGCAATAGAGGCTGGAAATTCGAGTAAGGCGCGCCAACAAGCGACAAGAATTTGCCGAAATGAGGATGAGGCACAGCAACCATTAAGAAACATTTCTTATGATTAACTTTAGTTTTTCGCTGAAATCACCTGAGAAAAATGAATGATAATCTTGCAGAATTAAAGGAAGTAATAGTTCTATTGAATAAGATAGAGCGCACCTATGCATTGGAACGTTCCAAAACAATTGGCCTATTGCAGAATATGATATGGGACGCACCAGCGCTCCAAAATGATGCGCTTTATTTTCTGCAGGAACTTGCAGGGGATTTAAACTTTTATGAACCTATAGAAAGAGACCGCGATACAGCCCTGGGTTATTACGATGATAAACAATTATTGGCACTTACAGGCAAGGCAAAAAAACAAATACAGTCCCTGCTGCCACCCGATAATTAATCCTAAACCGGCTCCGTCACAGATTGGTAAACTGCTACTTCAACCAGCCCGGACCGTTTGTGTAAAATGCACTATTTCCTTCGTGCCGCTTTTTATATTTATCGAAAATTGAAAAGACTTTAACATATGTTAGGACTGAGCTTTTTATCACAATTATTGCCAAGGCGTTTATCATACCTGCCGTAAATCCATAAGGATTAGGCGTCACGTTAACCAACAACATTCCACCTTAAATAGATTTATCATGAATACAGCCACTCCAGCAATCATCCCGATGCTGGCATATGAAGACGGACTTGCAGCAATGGATTGGCTTTGCAGTGCTTTTGGCTTTTCAGCTGCAGCAAGGATAATTGACGACGATGGTAAACTTGCCCATGGAGAACTCACACTTGGCAGCGGTAAAATCATGATAGCATCGCCAGGTCCAGATTACCAAAGTCCAAAGCATCACCGAAAGGTTTGCGACGTCACTGACAAATGGTACCAGGTGCCCTATATTATTAATGGCTGTCTTGTTTATGTGGAAGATATCAGGAAACATTATCTAACAGCAAAAGCATATGGCGCAGTGATACTTTCGGAGATCGAGGAAGGCGGCCCCGGCATGAGATACAGGGCTGAAGACCCCGAAGGGCATCGCTGGATGTTCATCGAGCGATGCTGAAACCCGGATTAAGCCTTGGCCAACAGCAAGATGAGCAGGAAGCAGAAATATTGCGCGTTGCCATCGACGGAAGGCCAATTAAAGCACAGCTGCAAACAACCGTGCATTGATGTACGTAGTTTTATTTAACAAGACAAACAAGACTGATGCAAAATGACACTTTTCCCGTTTTAGCAACCCAGAGACTTATACTCAGGCAACTAACTGCAGAAGACGATCAGCAAATCTTCGCTCTTCGTTCTGACAATGCAATCAACAAATATTTAAACAGGCAAAAGGCAAATACTATTGATGACGCAAGGAATTTCATCAACCAGGTAGTCAATAATCATTCATTATATTGGGCAATACATTTGACCGATCAAAATATGCTCGTGGGGACAGTCTGCCTTTTTAATTTTTCAGCCGACCAGTGTCAGTGTGAAATCGGTTATGAGCTCCTGACAAGTTTCCAGGGATCAGGCATTATGCGGGAAGCTGTTCAGCAAGTTGTTGACTATGCATTCCACACGACTAAAGTCAAAAGAATTGAGGCATCGGCGCACAGGGACAATGAAAGGTCTGTCAACCTCCTGGAGAAATTGTTGTTTAAACGTTTCACTGAACCTGGCAGCCCTGATCCGGCATCAGTATATTTCTATTTGTCAAGTTGAAATAAAAACAAGGTAGGGTGTGAGCAGGAAACAATGCTAGTGTTCTCTCAACGCAAACAAAGGTATATCAGCCCACAACGCGGCATCCGCTGCAACAGGACAAGAACTCAATTACTGACATGAAAAACATTTTCGCGATAATCGGAAGTGCAAGTAAAAATTCTTCAAACGAAAAACTTGTAGCGCTCATTGCAAGACAATGCAGCGACACTTTTAAATTTACCATATTTACCGACCTGAAATCATTGCCACATTTTGACGCTGACGAGACAAGCGACAATCCGCCAAACGCAATTACTAACTTCCGGGCAAACATTGAGCGTGCCGATGGGATATTGATCTGCACGCCGGAATATGTTTTTAGCATTCCCAGCGGACTAAAAAACGCCATCGAGTGGTGTGTAGCGACTACCGTTTTTTCAGACAAACCAACAGGGCTTATTACCGCCTCAGCCGGCGGACAGAAAGGGCACGAAGCACTTCAGCTAATTATGAAAACAGTCATGACAAAATTCACTGACCAAACAATTTTATTAATACAAGGCATTAAGGGAAAAATCAATGACCAGGGACAGCTGACAGACAAACAAACAAAAGACCAGTTGGCCAGCTTTATTGACGCATTTAAGGACCTGGTTTATGCAAGCAAATGATACGGGCAACCCGAACCCTGCCCACAAACTTAGAAGCCTGTTTGAATTGAAACAGGCGAGCGTTTATCAACCTCTTTTTTAACCTTAAGGTAGTAGTATCAGCACTAACCAGGTAACTTACACTGCATACAACAATTAAAACCAGGAAACAATATGCTATTTGACCCCGACAACAACATCGTGAAGCTTTGCGCTAACGGCATGACAGCGGAAGGGCAAGGACAAACACAAGAAGCTTCCCGACTTTTTAACCAGGCATGGGAGGAAGCCAGTAATGACTTTGAAAAATTTACGGCAGCCCATTATGTCGCGCGGCATCAAAAAAGTGTGGCCGACAAATTAAAGTGGGACGAAACCTCCCTGCAATTTGCACTCAAACTAAACGATGAAACAATAAAAGGCTTTTATCCTTCGCTTTATCTTAATATCGCCAAGTGCTACGAAGACATGAATGATATGGAGCTTGCGAGGAGCAATTATCAAACAGCATTGTCATTTTCCAATTTCCTTCCTGACGATGGTTATGGTAAAATGATCAAGACGGGTATTCTAACCGGGATAACAAGGATTTCAAAATAACAATATTGCCCGGATTTATGTAAAAATCAGCCAATGAAAATATATTTTGTCGACTCATTTACCAACGAAAAATTTAAAGGTAACCCGGCGGCAGTTTGTCTTCCGGACGTAGCCTTAGCAGATGACATCATGCAAAAAATTGCCACAGAAATCGGGTTCTCTGAAACTGCATTTACCAGGCAAATAGATGGCAACACTTACAGCATACGATTTTTTACCCCGAAAATGGAAATTCCTTTGTGCGGACATGCCAGTTTAGCTTCCGCTAAAATCATTTTTGACAGCAGCAAGATGGATCATATTAAGTTTATTAACCGCAACAATGTCGAAATATTTGTTGAAAAGTCCGGCAACAAAATAAGCATGCAATTTCCCATTTATGAAACGGAAGCAATTGAAGTGCCCCGGCAAATGTTGGAAGCGCTTGGCATTTCTGCAGTTGTCGATAAAAGATACAGTCCCAATAATAAGATTATCCTAATTGAAATTAAAGATGCTGCTGAACTTGCACGCCTTACACCTGATTTTGCTGCATTGGTAAATTCATACACTGGAATAAACGGGGTACTCATCACTGCTGTTTCCAACAGTGAGGGAGTTGATTTTCACTATAGGTATTTCTGGCCCTGGGCAGGCACCAATGAAGACCCAGTTACAGGCGGCGTTCAAACTTTTTTGACAAAATACTGGGCGACAAAACTGAACAAAACAAGATTGACAGCTTACCAATCTTCTTTAAGAACCGGAACTATGACAACCATGCTTTTAGCAGATAAAGTCTGTATTGCAGGCGAAGCAGTCACTGTTTTGGAAGGGCAGTTTATTGTATGATTATGAAATAATCCCAGGCCCCTTTTGTTCACGGAGCAAACGGATTATTGGCAAAAACGTCCACTGTGTTACCATGTTCGCCATTGATCATTTTAAAATCGCGTGCCGACAGAAAAGATTTATATTAGCTAGACACCAAACAAACTTACCATGACAGCAACCGGCAACACAACATATTTTGCTCCTGAATTACATATCCCCAACAGAACAACGAATATTGACTTTTACCTAAGATTTGGAGCGACTGAAAACTTCTGCCTCAGAAATGATGATGGCAGCATTCATGTAGCTGAACTTGATTTTAACGGGGCCATTTTTCATGTTCATGAAACAATGCGTGGCGCTCTTGAGCCCATCAGTGCCAAAGGCGTAACAACCGTTATCGGGTTGTTTGTTCCGGATGTGGAGACTATTATGCAAAAAGCGATCGGAGCCGGTGCGACAGAAATTGATCCTACAACAGATCATGAATACGGGTACAGACAAGGGATGTTCCGGGATCCCTTTGGACATTATTGGCAAATACAGCAGAAAATTTAACCAGTCAACTGATACAAGACGACCATTTTAATGATTGTTGAGCGGATTAACCGCACCCTTCCTTATTCATTGCAAATGATAACAGGTAGGGGTTTGTTTTTATTCATAGCTTGTCGCAAATAACCTCTTTTTTTACGCTTTAGTACTCCGTTTCTTTGTTGTTAAACGATATTTTTGGAGACAAAAAACAGCGATTATGGCACGTATTGATCCGCACATTAATTTCAACGGAAATGCCGAAGAGGCTTTCACTTTTTACCAATCCGTATTTGGGGGCACTTTTACCCGGCTTATGCGTTTTAAAGACCTTGCAGGCAGCGACTTCCCGATACCGGAGCATGAGGCTGATAAAATAATGCACATTGCTTTGCCGATTGGAAAAAATCTCCTGATGGCCAACGACGTACCCGAATATCTGGGCAGAACAAATGAAAATGAAAACAGGTCCAAGATATCCATCAGTACAGAAAGTAAAGAAGAGGCAGACAGGCTATTCAACGGTCTGTCGGACGGTGGACAAATTGAAATGCCTATTACTGATAGTCCCTGGGGCTCTTATTTTGGTATGTTCAGGGACAAGTATGGAATTGAATGGATGGTGAACTATGATCCCAATAATAAAGAGCAGGTTTAGACATATCGCAGTAACGAACGCCTGACCGCGCAACGCCAAAAGCGGTAATTTCCCGGGCATACCGCTTCGTCTTGTTTAATGAATTAATAAGCTCAAACCAGGTTATGAATAATCTATTGGAAAAAAACAGTCCGCTTAAGTTCATATTGCTGATAGCCGTTATTGTGGTGACAGCATACTATTCAAACGCTCAGTCATTAAAACCTTCAAAGAGTGGTTATGCCTCCGCGAATGGCATCAATATGTATTATGAAGTGTACGGCGAAGGCAAGCCGATCATTTTATTACATGGTGCTTTTTACACCATTGACCTGAACTGGGCGCAGCTAATTCCCGAATTATCAAAAAACAGGAAAGTAATTGCCATTGAAATGCAGGGACATGGGCATACCGCGTTTTCAGAACGACCATTATCGATTACCACTCTTGCGAGTGATGTGGAAAAACTAATGGATTACCTGAAAATTGATAGTGCGGATGTTGCAGGCTATAGTATGGGCGGCACGGTGGCATACCAGTTTGCCGTACAGAGCCCGAAAAGACTGAGAAAGCTGGTGATTATTTCTTCCACCTATAAAAGCGAGGGATGGCTTCCCGTGATTAATGGCGCATTCAAAGATTTCAAGCCTGAATTTTTTGATAACACACCCTTACAAACTGCCTACGACGCCGTGGCGCCAGACAAAACAAAATGGCACAGTTTTATAACGCAAATGATTGCTTTCGCCGATGTGCCATTTAATGTCGGCGATTCCAATATTGCCAAGATCACGGCGCCGGTGCTGCTCATATCCGGCGACAACGACGGACTCGACAAAGTTGAGTTGATGAAAACCTACCAGTTGCTTGGCGGTGGCATTGCGGCAGACATTGGACAAATGCCGGCATCGCAACTGGCCATTGTTCCCTCGCAGGGGCATGTAAGCCTGATGATGCAGACAACAACCATCCTGAATTACCTGAACGGCTTTTTACAATAATTGCCCGCCAAAAGGGGTCATTTTTACCGGTAACGGTTAGCTGCCCGATTTTGGCGAACAGTATAAACATTGCGTGACAATTAATTTATCCTGCATGAAGCGACAGATAAAAAAATGGATACTGCGATTGGCAGCGGCCGGATTGTTTATAGCCGGACTTTTGCTCATAATAATTTTGCAGCCGGTGTTGACTTATGCTAACAAAACAACGCATCATAATTATACTATCTTCCACGATAAAGCCCTTGACCCGGCATTTCTACCCAGGCTTGACCAGGCAACAGCACTTTTAAAAACAAGTGAATTCTACCGGCCCGGGTTCCAGGCAGACGTTTGCCTCAACGACGGTTCAAGCTATCCCCGGCTTGTGGCATTGTTGCGTGGACAAGCCTTTGCATGGGGCTTTTATAACAAAGTTGTGTTGCAGGGAAATACAAATCCCGGGCAAAATATGGTGGAATTAAATGGTTATAAGTGGAACCTGGCACAGCTGCTGGCACACGAAATGACGCATTGTTTGCAGTTTGACAAACTCGGGCTTTGGCAATCAAATCCAGTTGCCCATATTCCCGATTGGAAATGGGAAGGTTACGCTGAATATGTTTCCCGGCACAACGCCGACCAGCAAGACCTCTCCAACAATATTCAACGGTTTCTTGCTACCGGCGAAGCCGGTTGGGCAATCAAATTTGCCGACAGCACAATTGCGCCAAGGGAATACTACGACTATTGGACTTTGGTACAATTCTGCCTCGATATCAAAAAGATGACTTACAGCCAACTTCTTGCAGACACTACAAGTGAACAAACAGCCAGGCAATCAATGATGGCATGGTTTACCAACGGGGATAAAACTGAGCACAGCAAATGAGCATCTGGCTGAGTCTTATAGCCAATCCTGTTTTTCATAACCAATATGGACTAAGAATTTGCCGCCGCCACACCTCTGTCTTTCATTGGCAGCCCATTTTTGGTTACCGGCGCCTGCACTGGCATTGGGCTTTGCTTGCGACGCTCCGTTCAGGTTCCTGTCTGCTTATCGCCAACGCAATCAGGCACTGCCCTTTGGATGCATCAACGTAATTGATACAACCT
>DLKC01000067.1 GCA_002478885.1 Chitinophagaceae bacterium UBA7600 | reverse complement strand
ATTTGGAATTTCAATAATGTTCTTGACGAGGTTAAATTTAAAAAACCATCCACTTTTCCCTAGGTACTCAATATTGCTTAAAAAATGTTTTTTGTTTGATTTTGGATTTGTCAAAAAGGAAAAAAAGTTAAGCCCTAAATCATTAGAAATTAATTTATCATAAAAACCACGATCATCGGATTTATTACCTAATAATTTCAATAGTTTAATTCGGCCTCGTATAATAAGTTGATTGTTCGCATACATAATTTCAAATCTTCCGGTAGCTTGATCTCGTAGATCTCCATTTAGTTCATCAAAATCTATTTGCTCTTCATTGAAAGACAAGAAAACTCTAAATCTTCTCATATTTTCATATGGGAAGATCAATTGGGAGAGTTGTCCTTTAATTCTGTCAGCAGCATCACCTTCCCAAACCTTATTATCTTTCAGGTTCGTTATGATTAATTTTGTTCCTTTTTTGGCTTTATTGTCTTGAATTCTATTAATATAGATAGGAACACTTGACAGTGAGATATCTTCTGTAAAAGAAGCCCAATCAAAGGCAATATGATTTATATTAGTTGTATACTCCTTTACTGTTAGCATTTCTAATCTGTCACCAAGCCGTTGCGTACTTAGCCTTCCTAATCCCTTATCTCCAAGCGGCGTTCTACCTTCAGGCGTAGTTCGGCCTTCACTTTTCATTTTTCTCTTTTCGGAGACGGATATGACAAGCCACCCATCAATTATCTCATCCTCGTTCATCCCAAAGCCGTTGTCTTCAACTGTTATAAACCCAGATTTGTTATCAGTAAAATATTTGGTACTATCTGAATAAACACCCTTTGTATTAATTGCAATTTTTACCCATGTGGCATCTGCATCATAAGCGTTCTTTACAAGTTCCATGAGCGCAGTTACTTCATCAGTTACTAGCTCCTCGCCCAATTGTTTCACAACAGCAGCGCTAATATCAAAATGGGGTGATTTCTTACTGATGGGGCTATTTGTTGTACTATTCTTCAATTTTTCGAAAAATTAAAATATCTTCAGTATTCATAAGAGACGTATCCTTGTTCTTTTTTGCCATCCTCTTATTTATTATTTCTCTTTCAACTTGAGTTATTAATTTACCTCCCTTGGAGGTAATAAGCTCGATAATAATTTCGTCATTTGGAATTTCAACTTTTGCTACCGTCCTATTTCCAATCGTCCAAATTTGGTAACTATTGGGCTTCATTACAGAAAAAATATTATCAATGGTTTTGTCAAGATCTAAAAAAAAAGCAGCGACCTTTTTTACATGCTTTGCGGAGGAATTCCTTACCACATTATCGTACGTTTTTTTTAACGTGGGGCTTTTAAAAAATAAATCATGCAGTTTTGTTTCATTAATATTTTTTAGAACTCCACCGAGTGACTTGGCATCAATTTCCGTGGTGGTTTTTAATATACCTTTTGTAGCTTGTGGATCTATGTCACTCATCTCAATCCATTGCAACGGTAAATACGAATTTTGTCCATAAGTGACTGTTGTTTTATTGTCGCCATATGGAGGTGATGAAACTAATAAGTCATAAAACTCTGTATTATTTGGAGAATAAATGCTTTGCTTTGAATCCCAAAGTATAATATCTAATTTCGATTTATATGAGCGTTTGGTTAACATCGCCTTTTCTTTCAATAAGTTTGCGTGCAACTCAAAATCTTCAATGCATTTATCTAAATGAAGAGCAAAAACATCAATAGCGGAAAATTGCCTTTTTGCTATTTCCTCTTTTTTTCTTACATGTAATTTGTAGGTCGACGTTCGGTCATTTGACGTTACTCGAACGGTTTCTGCCAAAACAACCCAAAAAAATCTTCTTGCAAACGGAGAAGTCTGCTTTTTTATAGCTCTAACAATTTTTGATAATTCAATTATTACATTTCGTTTGAACCATTTGCTCAAATTGTCAAACGAAATTTCAATATTTTCAGACCTATCGTTCTCAATTATTTTCAACAGTTCGCTACTTTTTTCTTTCAATGCTTCGGTATAATACGGTCCAGTTCTGGCCTTCCCTATTAAAATCGCCAAAGGATTAATATCTTGTCCGTAACAATTTAATCCAGATTCCATGCATGCGACGAGTGTAGTTGCCGAACCCATAAACGGATCGATCATATTTTCAATGTCTGGTTTCGCTTCAATTATTATTTCAATTAATTTTCTTTGGACAGCTGGAATCATGCGAGCAGGATACTGAAAGAAACTATGAATATATTCTCTTTTGTTGTAATCGGGACTTGTCCAAATATTTGAATTTTCCGCAGTAGCTTTCTCGATATTTGAAATAATTAATTTGTCTACATCTTCAGGTCTTGAATTTATGTCTTCAATTAGTCCAATCGGTTCAGCTACTAGGTCAGGCATATAGGGATTTCTTTTAATTGATAAAATTAAATTTACTCAATGAACTATGCAATTCTATTTTTTGAATATGGGCTTATAGCTACTTTACTTAACGTTGGCATCAAAGTTTATCACTAGAATAATATAATGGCTACGTGCGGCTCAAATACAACAAGTGTGCATTCCCATTCTGCAGCCGTGTGCATCACGTCTAGCTTCTAATATTCAAATGCTCCCCACCCTGCCCCACATCACCCCCACCGCACAAGTGTGCGCCGCAACCAAAGCCCCATTGCAGCACTTCAGCCCGGTACATAAGATTTGCAATGGCCTGGCAAACCTGGCTGCCGGGTAACAGCGCTTTTCTAAAAAGCCGCTAACAATACGGGCGTAACCGGGCCTCAGCTGCCTGTCACTTGCCCAACCCTTAAGCAATACCGCACTAATACCTGGGGAATACCAAAGCGTAGTTAAAGTCATTCATCCTTCGCCCATCTTTCGTTCATCCTTCGCTCATCCTTCGTTATTTGGATATTTTTGCAGGCGGTGGCCGGTAGGGGAGTTTCAGTAATAGCCGGTTTCCGGCTGGGAAATGGTTGGGGGAATGGGTTAGGATGTTCCTTTTCGCGGGAAAAAGAAAGATACGCAAAATACCGCTTTTCCCGGCTAGCAATTGCTAAAAAAAGAAAAGCATTTTATGCAGGCGCTTACACAATTGTTACCGGCATTTGCGGGGGCATAATCGGCTAAAATTGATCCTGTATCCACTGGTCCCAAACAACGGTATCCGCAAACTGCCGTAGTGATGGAAGGACTGCTAACAACACCGGGTAAGGAATTTATTCAGCAGGCAGGTAAAAATAGCCACACATCTGCTGCCGGCTGCTAAACGCTCTAACCCGTATTTTATTGGCATTAAATTGTACCATAGCTCAGCTAAAAAAACCAGCTATGGCAACGCCTCTGCCGCTCTATGTAAAGATCACCTGTATCCTTTTCCTGTTATGCATCCTGTTTTTCTTATTCTATATCGGGCAGGGCATCATACTGCCGCTCGGCTTTTCCTTTCTTATCGCGGTACTGTTATTTCCGTTGGAACAAAAGATGACAAATATTGGCCTGCCCCGTGTGGTAAGTATCCTGGTCGCGCTGCTCATCGCCGCTATCGTACTGGTCGCACTGATCATGTTTCTCTCTTACCAGGTCTCTTCTTTCGTAGACGACCTTCCTGCTGTCAAAAAGAACCTGGCCGGTTTTATCTTAAAGATCCAGGATTGGATCGACGATACTTTTCACGTCAGCAAACAACAGCAAAACCAGGTGATTACCGATGCCAAAAATGATGGTATGGGCGATGCAAAAGCGGTGGCGGGTACCACCCTTGAAATCTTAACCGCTTCACTGGGCACCCTGTTCCTGGTGCCGGTTTACACTTTCCTTTTTATGTATTACCGCACACACCTCGTTATGTTCACCATCAAGATCTTTGAGGATAAACATGCAGGCACCGTTGCACGGGTAATCGGCAAGATAAGGGAAGTGATCCGCCAATACGTATCAGGCCTGCTCATCGAAACAGGTTGTGTCGCGGTATTGAATTCCATAGGCCTGCTGATCATCGGTGCGCCTTACGCCATATTGCTGGGTGTGATCGGGTCAATACTGAACCTGATTCCATATATCGGCGGACTTATCTCGCTCGGGCTTACAGCCATCGTAACCTTAAGCAATACAGGCGATACCTTTAAGGCGCTGGGCAGCATGGCCGTTTTTTTTATCGTACAGTTCATCGATAATAATTTCCTCGTGCCGCGCATTATTGGTGCCAGCGTAAAACTGAATGCGCTGGTCTCCATACTGGCCGTGCTCGTCGGCGGTGCCCTCTGTGGCGTTGGCGGCATGTTCTTAAGCCTGCCTTTTGTAGCCATCTGCAAAGTAATATTTGATCATGTGGAAGAACTAAAGCCCTGGGCCATGTTGCTCGGCGATGAAGATGATGCGCGGTGGACAAAGCTGGGAAGGCGAAAACCGGTGAAAAAAGCAAAGGCTGCTGCCTGATCCATGCCGCTGTTCACCCGAAAATGACTTTGCCTGTTTAAAAAAAGAAGTAGTTTTAATGACCAACACAAAAACTACTTCGCTTATGAAAACGTATAATTTCTGTTTCGTGGTCATTGGCTTTGGCACCAAACCCAGTTATGCAACGGGTGTTGCGCGCATGCTCGACCTTAACCAGACCTACAGCAAACTCATAAAACCGGTATTCGATGAACTGGGCATCAAATGCCAGCGTGCCTGCGATATGAATGTGTCCGGCAGCATCGACCAGGTAATGATCAAAGCCATCAATGAGTCTGACATCGTCATCTGCGACATCACCTGCCTCAATGCCAATGCCATTTGGGAACTGGGCGTAAGGCATGCGCTGAAGAAATGCCATACCATCATCATCTCCGACTGGGCACACCTTTCACCGACACCGCCTTTTGATGTGAGTCACCACGTGATCCAGGGTTACCAGCACAGCCCCGACGGCATTACCGACGAGGAAGCAGAGCGGTTCAAAAAGGTATTAAAGAATATTGTCGAAAACCTGGAGAACAACCTCCTTCCCAGCGACAGTCCTGTTTATGATATACTCGATCCCAATAAAGACCCGATGTTTGGCGACAAGGACCCGGCTCCCGTTATGGAACCTTTTTCGGCGTTGATGGCACGTGCCGAAGCAGCCAAAAGAAAGAAGGACTGGAAGCTGGCCATTTCTTTGTTTGATACCGCTAAAAGTTATGTGGACAAGAACCTCGCGCCAAAAAGCGACCTGCCATTTATCGAATGCAGGCGTGCCTTGTGTACTTACAAATCCGATGACAAAGACATGTTTATGCTGGCGCAGGCCATGGCTATTCTTACGCCGCTGGCGCCAAAAGATACACAGGACGTGGAGATTCTCGGCCTGAGCGGTGCTATCAACAAACGGATCTTTGAACTCAATGCAAACCCTAAATACCTCGAAGAAGCGATCTGGTATTACGACAGGGGCTTTAGCTTAAAACAGGATTACTACAATGGCATCAATGCGGCCTACATGCTGTACAGGAAAGCGTCCATTCAAAAAGCGAATGCTGACGATGAGTGGGAAGATACCCGCACCGATGCCGACTCCACGCGAAACAAGGTCTTAAAAGTTTCGCTTGCTATTGAAGCCGGTGCAGGCTTTGCAGAACAGGGCGACAGGGTATGGGTATTATTTACGATTGCAGAGGCGTATAATTATAAAGGGGACACCGATAAGCAAACCGCGTATGAGCAAAAAGCCAAAGCCGAAGCCGACGCGATGGACGACAGTTTTGCTATAAGTGCTTACGAAGACCAAAAGGCAAAAATCGAAACGATCAAACAGGTTTTGGCGCAGTAATAACAGGCAGCTCCAGGGCAAGGATTGATAAGAAAAATTATTGGTTACCCGGCTTGCTGTCCCCGGGGCGGCTTTTGCGCTTGCCCCGGGAGGAATGATCCGGGGTCGCACACTTCAACTGCTGTACCAGGCTACAACAGGCGGGCACAAAAAAGGCAGGATGGACGGGCTCCGGGATAATTGCATCACCCTCAAATAGGATCTCACCTGTCACTATGCGGCGAATAACTGTCCTAATCTCCGCACAACATGCGTAGATTATCTCAATATGCGGAGAATAATGCCTATATTCACCGCATAAACAGCGGAGAATGGGCAGGTATATCCATCAGCTAAAAAATTGGCCGTCATTTACCTGGCAGGAGGATAAACTGCAACAGTTATTAAATGAGGTGGGTCACCTGCAGGGTCACCTGCTGGGAAAAATGGAACTCATTGGCTTCGGCCTTCGCGCAGAAGCGACGCTGCAAACAATCACAACCGATATATTGAAGTCCGGCGAAATAGAAGGCGAACTGCTCGATGCAGGGCAGGTAAGGTCTTCAGTGGCAAAAAGATTGGGCCTCGACACAGAGTCCTCCATAAAACCAGGCCGTGATGTGGAAGGCGTTGTGGAAATGATGCTGGACGCAACCCAGCATTTTGAGGAACCGCTTACGGAGTGGCGGCTTTTTGCCTGGCACGCGTCATTGTTCCCAACAGGTAGAAGCGGGATGCAGCCCATCGTTACCGGCGCATGGCGTAACAATCTTCCCCACGATCCCATGCAGGTAGTTTCAGGCGCCATGGGAAAAGAGAAAGTCCATTATGAAGCCCCTGCTGCTGCATTGCTGCCCGATGAAATGCAACAGTTCCTTAAGTGGTTCAATACAGACCTTCAAACATCCCCCGTTTTAAAAGCTGCCCTGGCACACCTGTGGTTTATTACCATACACCCGTTTGACGATGGCAATGGCCGCATAGCGCGGGCGATCGCCGACCTGCAATTAAGCCGTGCCGACGGCTCCGCCCAGCGCTTCTACAGTATGAGCGCCCAGGTCAGGAAAGAACGCAACGCTTATTATACCATCCTGGAAAAAACACAGCAGGGTGGAATGGATATAACTCCGTGGATGGAATGGTTTCTTAATTGCCTCCGCCGCGCCTTGCTGGCATCAGGGGAAATACTGGCCCAGGTAATGCAAAAAGCCGCATTCTGGAAACAGCACCAGCAAACAATTTTCAATGCGCGGCAGGTTTTGATGCTGAATAAACTGCTCGATGGCTTCGACGGCAAACTCATCACATCCAAATGGGCGAAAATCGCGAACTGCTCCCAGGATACTGCCTTACGGGACATCCAGGACCTGCTGGAGAAAAATGTATTGGAGAAAGGAGCAGCCGGTGGAAGAAGTACAGGCTATATACTTGCAGGGTGAAAGCACCTGGGTGATTATCACCCGGCCATGTTAATGACTAACCACCGGCAAACCGCCACGAATACTAAAATATATCAACACTTACACATTGTCAGAAACGCATCGGCCTGTCCGGCATCATGTGTTTTCTTACATCAAGGCCCATTTGTGCCATGCCGGCGATCCAGGTTTCCTCATCAACAGCATTGGAAGCAATCCATTCTTCGTCGGGCAGTGATGCCCGCCAGCCTAACAGCCCTGCTGCCATGGGGCCGGCAGGATTGCGGAACGACTGGCTGTTTCCATTAACAATATTGTTGATCACTTCTCCCACAAGCGATGGCGGGTTATGGTATTCAAGTGCGGCTGCAAAGAATGCGAAAAGCCGGCGCTGGTTTGGATAGCTGGTACCTGCAGGCACCTCGTTTGACTTTGAGAAGATGGGCGTCTCAATAACCTCTGGTTCTACGAGGGCAATCCTTATCCCAAAAGGAACGACCTCCTGCGCAAGGCTCTCACTGAATGCTTCAAGTGCCGCTTTCGAAGAGCAATAGGTGCTTTGAAAATTACTGTAGATTCTCCCTGCAATAGAAGTAACATTGATGATGCAGCCGGCATTACGCCTGCGCATCGCCGGCAGTACCTTTTGAATACAACGGATCGCCCCGAAATAGTTCGTTTCCATATCAGCACGGTACAGGTCGAGTGGCAGTTCTTCCACCGCGCCCCATGAGGCAATTCCGGCATTGTTCACCAGCACGTCGATCTGCGGTTCTTTGGAAAGAATAAGACCAATAGCATTATTTACAGATTGCTCGTCTGTAACATCCATTGTAATAACGGTAATGGGAAGGTTTTCTTTGTCGGCCAATTGCTGCAATGCCGGTGAACGTTGGGGATTGCGCATGCTGGCATACACAGTATGCCCGTTCCTGCCCAATGTTTCTGCTGCAGCATAGCCAATACCGGTGCTGCTTCCTGTAACTAAAATGACTGCCATAGTATGGGGGTTTTAATTGTTGCTATTTATGAGAACCGCCTGTTCCCGGAAGTATTGTCAATAAACGAGCGGTAAATATGGCTACGGAAAAGAAAGCATTCATGTACAGCATCTGTAAGATAAAACATTTTCCGCTCGGGGCAATTTTATTTGGCCGCTTATACATTCCCGGCCTGCTGAAAGCCGCACAGCGCGGCAGGTTTTGCCGCCTATAAATGCATCCTTGCAGGCTACCCCTTTTTTTATAGCTTCGGCAAAAATCAATATATGCAAAGTATGCGTTTGCCGCTGGCTGCAACTGCCTTCCTGTTCTTCTGTTCCTGCAACGCACCCGAACAGCAAAAGACCGCCGGTAATGACAAAGCCCTCCAGGACACCATAAAAATGGTGGAAGACAACCTCAGCGGCAATGTATTGATCGAAGACAGTGTAAACACCTGGAATATTGAAAAACGCATGGCAGAAATGAAGGTCCATGGGTTGAGTATCGCGGTAATACACGACTATAAAGTCGCATGGACAAAAGGCTATGGCTTTGCAGATACTGCCGCTAAAACGCCCGTTACCGATCAAACACTTTTCCAGGCCGCCTCTATCAGTAAATCGTTAAACGGGGTGGGCATACTTAAACTGGCACAAGACAAAAAGCTCGACCTCCTGGCCGATATCAACAACTATCTTACCACCTGGAAATTTCCTTACGATACTGCCAGCCACGGGAAAAAAATATCCACGCTTAACCTGTTGAGCCACACCGGGGGCCTCACCGTACATGGTTTCGGCGGCTATGAACCCGGCGACAGTATTCCAACCATTCCGCAAATACTTGACGGGAAAAAGCCAGCCAACTCACCGGCCGTACGCTCCATGTACGAACCGGGTTTGAAGTCTGAATATTCAGGCGGTGGCATCACCATCTCCCAGCTGATACTGCAGGATATTACCAAACAGGCTTACGATACGTACATGCAGGAAAACGTGCTCGACCCGATGGGCATGACCAGCAGCACCTACCGGCAACCTGTTGCAAAGGATAAGGAAAAATACCTTGCAACCGGCTACCGCGACAATGGCGAAGCCATCAAAGGCAAATACCATATCTACCCCGAACAGGCTGCCGCCGGCTTGTGGACTAATCCTGCAGACCTTGCAAAATATATCATCGAAACGCAGCTGTCATTGCAGGGGAAACCAGGTAAGGTTTTGAATACCGAAATGACCAAACTGCGTTTAACGCCTTATATCGATAGCAATGCAGCCCTCGGCGTCTTTATCGTAACAAAAGGAGGCGAGAAGTATTTTAGCCACGGCGGCTCCAATGAAGGTTTCCGTAGCCAGTATTATGGAAGTTTCGAGGGCGGCAACGGCGTGGTGGTGATGGTCAACTCCGATGATGGCGGCATATTGGAAGAAGTGGTGGCCAGTGTCGCCAAAGTATATGGATGGAAAGGCTTTTATACTCCAAAAACAAGAAAGGCGATCGCTGTCACCGATTCCATGATGAAGCCTTATCTCGGCGACTATTACCTGCACGACGACACCCTCACCATCAGCATGAGCACCGGCAGGCCAAGACTTGTCATCAACCACAGCTTTGGCTATGACCTTTATTTTGCTACGGCAGAGGACTTCTTCGCAAGGGAACTGAATTTCGATCTTAAGTTTGAAAAAGACGCCAAAGGACAGGTGACCGATATCTATTTTAAAACCGGCAGGGAACAAAGGGCGAAAAGAAAATAAAGGCATTCATACCGGTTTCCCGGTAACAAATCCCACTAAAAGCCAGCAAATTGTTGCCCCGCAGGAGCATTTGGTATCGTTCCCTTGTACGGTTATTGTCAGCGGCAGTCTGCTTAGCTATCCGGTGGAGACAGCCACACTTATACCTGGCTCGTCACCGGCAATTCAAACAAGAATGTACTTCCCTGGCCCATCTCGCTTTCTACCCAGATCTTTCCATCCTGCGCTTCAATAAAATCTTTGGAAATTGCCAAACCCAAACCAGTGCCCTTAAACTTTGAGCCCGGCACCTGGAAATAGCGTTCAAACAAACGGTGATGATACTCTTTTGCTATTCCGGAACCGTTGTCCTTTACAGCAAAACGGAGCGCATTGTCTTTCTGATAAGTGCTGACTTCAATCACATTATTTTCAGGAGAATATTTGATCGCATTCGTTAAAAAATTATTCAGCACCCAGGTGGTTTTTTCGGCATCTACTTCTATATCCGGTAATAAGCTGTCTTGTCTCATTACCAGTTCAAGATGCTTTTCTTTCGCTGCAGACATAACCGTATGTACAGCATTTTGTACAATAATCGCCGGCTGCACCTTTTGCTTGTTCAACTGTATGCGCCCGGTTTCCACCTGCGACATATTCAGCAGTTCACTCAGTATTTTTAGTATACGTTGATTGTCTTGCCTGATATGCTGCAACAACTCTGCCTGTTCTGCATTCAGTTTGCCGGTTCTTTCGTCTTCCAGGAGCTTCAGGCTAAAATCAGAAGAGGCCAATGGTGTTTTTAATTCGTGGGAAATAGTGGCAATGAAATTCGTTTTGGCTACATCCAGCTCCTTAAAAGAGGTAATATTTTTGATCACGATAACTTTATTCCGGGCATCACCCTGCTCCACTTCAACAATTTCTTTGCTGAAATAATTCTCCTTGTCATCCACCACTATTTTAAAAGGCGTCTTGCTGTCGCTGCTGACCAGGAACCTGAACAGGTCGTTCCTGGCTGCAACATCTGCTACTTTTTTTCCAACAGTATCCGCCGCTTTTATTCCCAGCAACTGCAATGCCTGTGCATTGGCAAACAGTACCTTGTCGTATTTATCAATGCCAATACTGGCATCTTTCAAACTGTTGATCACCGCTTCGGCGCGGTTTTTTTCAAACATCAGTTTGTTCAGGTTGCTGCTTTCAAAATATTGAAGCCTTTCAGCCATTTCGTTAAATGCATTGGCGAGCTTGCCATATTCATCCTTTCGTTGTAAGTGTATCCTGTGGTTGTAGTTTTTAGCTGCTATTTCCTTAATGGCTTCCGTGAACTGCCTGATGGGGTTTGTAATAACCGAGGGGAAATTAACAATGAAGGTGAAGGCAATAAGAAACACCACGCCGGCCAACCCCATGATGTATTTAAGCGTATTGCTTGCAGCTGCTTCCGCGTTTTTGCTTTTGGTATTGATCGCTTCCATATTCAGCGAGATAATCTGCTGAAGGTTAGACCGCAGGCGCAGCAGCAATGCCTTTGATGTGTCGCCCGTTTTGAGCTGTTGGTAATCCTTTCTCACCTGGCGTGTCGCCTGTTCTTCTCCCGGCTCGGTAATGTTTTGTTCCTGGAGACGCAACATGCTGTCAAAAGCCGGGAGATTACAGTTGTTGCTGTTGGTAAAAGCATCCAGCTCCTTTTGCATGCCATGGGCATACGACAACGTTTCATAGTTATCCTGCAACACCGCTTTAGCCTGGTCTTTCAACTGTAGGGTGTAATAAATACCTACGCCACCGGTTAACAACAGGAGCAAAAACAGGAACAATGTTCCCAGCCAGATCTTATTTTTTACACTTAATACCATCAGGAGAGGATAACCAAGTCAACATCATTTTTTGAGAGCGTTTTCAATAGCTGGTTGAAAACACTGGTTTTTAAAATAACCTGGAACAGGTTCAGGTGTGGCTTGCCAAGGCAAACTGTGGTAATCTCTTTCTCCTGCACAATCTCCATGATAGCTGCTGCTACATGCTCCGCTTTCTTTTGTATGACCACCGCACCCGACTCCGTTGCATTTTTAAAGTTATTGATCAAATGCCGTTGTTTATTCAAAGGTATCTTATCAGCCGTTTCTTTGCTTGTCTGCACATATAATACATACCATTGGCTGTTGTAATACGATGCCAGCCTTGCAGTCTTACGGATTATTCGTTGGGCAATTTCATTGTTGGAAGAAATGCAGGCAAGAAAATGCTCATGGCGAAAAGAATTGGTTTTGTAGTTGATGGAATAATCTACCCGTCGTTCAACCTGGCCGGCCACTTCTTTTAGCGCCAGCTCTCTGAGCTGTAATATCTTTCCAGGTTGAAAGAAATTAGTTAACGCCTGTTGAATTTTACTGTGGTCGTAAATCTTTCCCTCTTTTAGCCTGTTGATGAGTTCATCTGCAGTAAGGTCAATGTTCACTACTTCATCTGCCAGTTGCAGCATCCGGTCGGGTACCCGCTCTTTTACATCAATACCGGTGATGTGTTGCACATCTTCATTAATGCTTTCTATGTGTTGAATATTAACGGCACTGATGACGTCTATTCCTGCATCCAGCACATCCAGCACATCCTGCCACCGCTTTTCATTCTTACTGCCCGGAATATTGCTGTGTGCGAGCTCATCTATGATCACCACCTGTGGATGAAGGAGCAAAATAGCCTGCACATCCAGTTCTTCCAATCGTTTACCTTTATAAAACACCGCTCTTCGGGCGATATTAGGCAACCCGCTAACCAGTGCTTCCGTTTCGGTCCTGCCATGTGTTTCAACGTAGGCAAGCTTTACGTTCACGCCTGCCTTTAACAAACGATGCGCTTCTTCCAGCATTCGATAGGTTTTGCCCACACCGGCACTCATGCCGATATATATCTTCAGCTTGCCCCTGGTGCTGCTTTGGTTCAATGTAAGGAACTGCTGCACCCGCTTGTCTCTGTCGGCTGTTTCTTCCATTTTTACATACAATAGTTAAGGCGTGGTTGAAAGGAATTGCTGTTGCTATCTCTTCAGTTCATCTAATGCCACATTAAGTTTGAGTACATTGATTTTCGTGGGCCCGAAAATGCCAAACAAGGGCGGCTCTGTATGCTGCTCAATCAATCGGCTGATATCAGCTTCAGGCAGTCCTCTTCTTACAGCGATTCGTTTTACCTGCAGGTAAGCGGCTTCTGTTGAGATGTGTGGATCTAAGCCGCTGCCCGACGCCGTGACCATTTCAGAAGGTACCTGCTCCCTGCTAACGCCTGGATTATGGGCCAAAAACGTATCCGCCTCCGCCTTCACTTTTTCCAGGTACCCGGGGTTGGACGGTCCCTTATTGCTACCCCCGCTGCCGGCCCCATTGTACCCAACAGCCGAGGGCCGGCCCCGGAAATAATCGTCGCGGTCAAAGCGCTGTCCTTCTTTTTCAAAACCAACAATCTTTCCTTTCGAAGTTACCGTTTCCCCACGGCCCTTGTTTGGCGCTGCCTGGGCAATCACCCAAACCAAAGCTGTATAAAGCACTACAAAAAGCACGAAAGCAAAGACGGTGAGTTTTAACGCAGGCAATATGTGTTGTTTCATGTTACAGGATTTTAGAACCAAAGACTAACAAGTAAGTCAATCAGCTTAATGCCAATAAAGGGTACGACTACGCCACCAAGGCCGTAAATCAGCAGGTTTCTTCTAAGCAGGGCACTTGCACCAATGGGCTTATATGCAACGCCCTTCAATGCCAATGGTATCAGCATCGGGATGATGAGCGCATTGAAAATAACGGCCGATAAGATGGCGCTTTCCGGGCTATGCAACCGCATAATATTTAAACCCTGCAGTGCCGGTATGGAGGTAATAAACAACGCCGGAACAATAGCGAAGTATTTTGCAACGTCATTGGCAATGGAAAAGGTTGTCAGCGTTCCTCTTGTCATTAATAATTGCTTCCCGATCTCCACCACTTCAATCAGCTTTGTTGGATCATTGTCGAGGTCTACCATATTTCCCGCTTCTTTTGCTGCCTGTGTGCCGCTGTTCATTGCCACACCAACATCGGCTTGCGCCAAAGCCGGGGCATCATTGGTTCCGTCACCCATCATGGCTACCATTTTGCCCGTCATTTGCTCCCGGCGTATATAGTTCATTTTGTCTTCCGGTTTTGCTTCGGCAATAAAATCATCTAC
>DLKC01000053.1 GCA_002478885.1 Chitinophagaceae bacterium UBA7600 | reverse complement strand
AGTACACGCCGTACCAGGCCGAAATATCACAGGGCCGCCTGGAGAGCCTGTTGAACTTCCAGACAATGGTAAGCGACCTTACAGCGCTGCCGATTGCAAATGCTTCATTGCTCGATGAAGCCACTGCAGCCGCAGAGGCGATGGCAATGCTCTTTCATTTTGTAAACAAGACCGACAAGATCGAAAAGCCTAAATTCTTTGTTGACAAAGAAGTGTTTCCTCAAACGCTGGATGTACTCGTTACACGTGGCAACCCTATTGGCGTACAGCTCGTGGTGGGTGACTACAAATCAGCAGGCATCGACGATACTTATTTTGGTGCCCTGGTCCAGTACCCCAATAATATTGGTGCGGTGGAAGATTACAAAGACTTTATAAACGCCATACACGGTCAGGCTGGTTACGTAGTAATGGCAACCGATCTGCTGGCACTGACACTGCTTACGCCTCCAGGCGAACTCGGTGCCGATGTTGCCATTGGATCAGCTCAGCGTTTTGGTGTGCCATTGGGTTTCGGTGGTCCGCATGCAGCTTTCTTTGCTGCCCGTGATGAGTTTAAAAGAAACATGCCCGGTCGAATCATCGGTGTAAGCATCGATGCACAGGGCAACCGCGCATTGCGTATGGCTTTGCAGACAAGAGAACAGCACATCAAACGCGAAAAAGCCACTTCCAATATTTGTACGGCCCAGGCATTGCTGGCAAACATGGCTGCCATGTATGCCGTATTTCATGGACCGGATGGATTGAAAAAGATCGCACAACGAACGGCATTTCTTGCGCAGGTAGTTGCTGAAGCGATCGAATCAAGAGGCTTTGAATTGTTATCAGACAGCTTCTTCGACAGTATAGCCATAAGGGTCGACGATATCACTGCTATAAAAGCAAAAGCAGAGCGTCAACAGATCAACTTACGTTATATCGGTAACAATATAGTGGGTATTTCACTGGATGAAACCACCAGCCTCGAAGACCTGTATGACCTGATCAATTGTTTCGAGAATGATATCGATCCGGTAGCGTTTGATATCGATGAAGATGAGGAGTTGAGGCATATCCCGCTTTCCCTGCAACGCAGTTCTGCCTTTTTAACGCACCCCGTATTCAATACACACCGGAGCGAAAGCCAGATGATGCGTTACATCAAACAACTGGAGAATAAAGACCTTTCTTTAAATACTTCCATGATCTCCCTGGGTTCCTGCACCATGAAACTGAATGCGGCCACCGAAATGATGCCATTAAGCTGGAGCCATTGGAGCAAAATGCACCCCTTCGTTCCTGCGGATCAGGCAGGGGGCTACCGGCAGATGATTGATGAACTGAGTGCTTACCTCTGTGAGATCACTGCATTCGATGCCTGTAGCCTGCAACCCAACAGTGGTGCCCAGGGCGAATATGCAGGGCTGCTTACGATCAAAGCCTATCATGAAAGCAGGGGAGACCATCATCGCACCGTAATGCTGATCCCGATCTCCGCTCACGGAACAAACCCGGCAAGCGCTGTGATGGCTGGTATGAAAGTCGTGGTGGTAAAAGCTTTGGAAAACGGCTACATAGATGTGGAAGATTTGAAGGCTAAGGCCGAACTGCATAGCACAAATCTTGCCGGTATCATGATCACTTACCCGAGTACTTATGGTGTATATGAAGAAACAGTAAAAGACATCACAGCGATTATACACGAACATGGCGGACAGGTTTATATGGATGGCGCCAATATGAATGCGCAGGTTGGCCTAACCGCACCGGGTTTAATCGGTGCTGATGTTTGCCACCTTAACCTGCACAAAACATTCGCTATCCCGCATGGTGGCGGCGGTCCTGGCATGGGGCCCATCTGCTGTGCAAAACACCTGCAACCATTTCTGCCGGGCCATGTGAACAATAACGAAGGAAATGCCAATGCCGTCAGTGCCGCGCCTTATGGCTCTGCATCGATACTGCTTATTTCCTATGGTTATATCCGCATGTTGGGAGCAGAAGGGGTAAAGGCTGCAACAGAATACGCCATCCTCAACGCAAACTACATGCGTGCAAGGCTGGAGAAAGATTTTGATATTCTTTACACCAACCACAACGGCGAGTGCGCACATGAATTTATCGTTGACCTCAGGCCCTTTAAGAAATCTGCTGAGGTGGAAGCCGAAGATGTTGCCAAGCGCCTGATCGATTATGGCTTTCATGCACCAACCATGAGTTTCCCCGTACCCGGAACGATTATGATAGAACCAACGGAAAGCGAAGACAAAGCCGAGCTTGACCGTTTCTGCGATGCGTTACTGGGTATCCGCGATGAAATTCGTGCGATTGAAGAAGGCCGGGCATCGGCAAAAGACAACGCCTTAAAAAATGCACCGCATACACAGGCTGTTATCTGCGCCAACGAATGGGCTCACGCCTACTCAAGGCAAGATGCGGCTTTCCCGCTGTTTTATGTTACCCAAAATAAATTCTGGCCTTCTGTGGCAAGGGTTAACAACACACATGGCGACCGTAACCTTATTTGCAGTTGCGAGCCGGTAAGTGCTTACGCCGAAGCTTAAACGGGGATATGTTAAATGAAAAAGTCCTGCAATATGCAGGACTTTTTTTTATGTAGCGACTCAAACATATAGCCTTTCGTCTTTCCCGACTTTCGGTCTTTCCGGCTTCGCTGATTTCCTTACCAATCCCCAAGAGTGCGACGCAACAGCAGTTGAAAAGCGTTACTGCCGTTCGTTACCACATTATTTTTTAATTCCCGCCAGCCAAAACAACGCATCAACGATAAACCTGTTTTGAATCTCGTTATCAAACTGAAAAGACAGTTCTTTGTTGCTGCCGTGCTCGTAATCAATATCGTTATGGCCCATATTATCGTAGATCATTTTATATTTCGTATTCGTCCAGGCAACAGGGTAGTAGCCGCTATGCCAGATCTCGTGCAGTTTTGGCCCCGTGCCTAAGGGGAAACTTGTTGAGTCGATCGATAAAAGGATCTTTATATCGGGGTTCTTGGTAAGGTCTTTTTCCCAGCTATACCACTCATTGGGCGATGATCTGAAAACCGGCGGCAATCTTTTGGTAGCAGGGTTACCGGCCTCTTCAACACGCAGCATCGCCGGCGTAGGCCGCCACGTATTGGATTTGTATTGGCCAGCTCCAATAAACTCGTTGTGGTACCAGTCCCAGTCCTGGTTAAAATCAGAAGGCGTTAAGGCAAAGCCGGCAAAATGGAAGCCCATCCAGCCACCGCCCTTTTTCATATAGTTTTCAAAAGCCTTCCGTTGTTCCGGGGCTTCGGGCCTAGTATCCAGGAACAAAACAACGTTATAGTTTTTTAAAAATGCCTCGTTAAGATTGCTCCAGTCATTGGTGGAGTCGTAGGTAAAATTGTTCTCTGCCGCCGCTTTTGGAAACCAGCGGTTGGCCTCGTGCACAAAACTGATATGCGCCAGGTCGCTCTTTGCGGTATAAAACGCCACCACTTTAAATAACGGGTTTTGCTGTGCGAAAGCAACCGGCGAAAGGGCAATGCTGATCAATAAGATAACTAAGCGTAGGTTGATCCTCTTCATACGGTGAATTTTAAGCGGACAGCAAATTACTATCGTTTCAGGTTGTGTGGATTTTATTCTTCAGACTTTGTTGTTTTTATTTTATTCTTTTTTTCCGGCGCTACTTTTTACCCGTTTAAGGCAAAGTTTTACCCGGTCGCCTTCTTTCATACACTTTAAAGAACCAAAGTGGCGTTACTTTATTTGACAAACTTGTGACAATGTTATATTGTTGCAAGAGGTTCATCATCATCAAAACCAATTTTACCAACCAATTCAATTATCATGAAAAAGTCCATTTTAGTCCTTGTACTGGCAGTGGTAGTTTTTTACGCCTGTCAGCGGCAGGTGAGCAAGCCATCAACGCAGCAGGCTGGCTCGGTGGCAGTATCCAGCGATATGGAGCAGGCGATCAACAATCCCAAAGGTGCCACCATTTGCTTTGAATCAGACGTTCTACCTATTTTCCAGAGTAGCTGCGCCAAGAGTGGCTGCCACGATGCCAAATCGCATAAGGAAGGATTGGTGTTGGATTCTTACAAGCACATCATGCAAGGGGAAGGTATCGTTCCCGGCCAACCATTCCAGAGCGAGATTTTCCTGAAAATCTACAGTGGGGAAATGCCTCCGAAAGGCAATACACCGCTCACAGATGCACAGATAAAGACAATCGGAAAATGGATTAAGCAGGGTGCACAGAACACTACCAATTGTGCAGGCTGCGACACAACACAGTTTACGTACAGCAATACCATTTCAGTGATATTCCAGACAAATTGTACCGGCTGCCATAGCGGCAAAAATCCAAGTGGCGGTATAGACCTTTCTACTTACGCAGGCGCCCAGGTAGTAGCGTTGAATGGCAGGCTTGTTGGTGCGGTTACACATGCACCTGGTTATTCACCAATGCCACAGGGAGCGCCAATGCTCAGCGATTGTAACATCACAGAGATCGAAAAGTGGGTTGCTGCAGGAGCGCCAAATAACTAACAACAACAAGTAAATATCGTTTTCGGTTTGGGGGTATATACCGGTTAATAATGTCAATTATGACCGGTATTTTTTTGCCCGGTCGTTCCTGCTCAATAAAGCACGGCATTGCTGGCATGCGATCAGCCGGCCACCTGCTATGCAGGAAAAACATGGTACGCAGCAAAAGCCGCGCAGCAAAGAATATTGCCGATTTGCTATTTTTACGCATGATCTACAGGTTGGCAACAACGGCTGACATTCCGGAAATCATGCGGGTGCGTTTCGCCGTAAAGGAAAATACATTGTCCAGGCCCGGGCTTGTTACAGACGCGGACTGCGACGAATACATCAACCATAGGGGCAAAGGTTGGGTATGCGATGTTGGAAACAAAATCGCAGGCTTCGCCATTGCCGATTTGCAGGACCATAACATCTGGGCACTGTTTGTAGAACCCGGATTTGATGGCCTTGGAATAGGCAAAAGGTTACACAATGATATGCTTGACTGGTATTTTAGTCAGACAAATCATACAGTATGGCTAAGCACAAGCCCTGGAACAAAAGCAGAACAGTTCTACCGCAAAGCGGGATGGATGCAGACTGGCTTTACCGGGAGCGGTGAAATACGGTTTGAAATGACTGCCGCTAAGTGGAAAGGATTGCCTTGATGGCAAAACTTCGCGTCATAAACAGGCGCCCATGTCAACAACCGATCTCCCGAAACTGCATGCTCGTATAGTGGGATTATAAACCTGCCAACAGCATTTGACAAGGTAAGTTGTCAAACACTATTGGCAGTATGTTAGAGATTTAAATAAAAAGGAAATTACAGGATGATCACACTGTTGATCCCGCCGAATACGTTCGGTTGTTGTGCATCAGCTTCTGGTTCATTGATCCATTCAGAAGCATTTACACGATACTTGAATTCGTGCGTGCTGTTTTTAGGAAGAGAAACTTCTGTTGCAAATGTGCCATCTTTTTTCTTACTCATGATAACGGCGTTTTCCCAATCGCTGTTTAATCCGAGGATCTCGATGGTTTCAGCATTCTCTACAGTGAATGAGAATTTTACTTTGCAATAATCTTTAGTCTTATAATATGTTTTTTGTACCATTGTTTTAAATTTTAGTGGTTAATAAATCAAACCCAGCTGCATCCAGAATGCTGCGAAAAAAAGAAAAAACTTCCATTTAACCACATTTTATTTTTTCCACGCATGTGAATAATCCAAAACAATAACCTGGAAATAAATTGAGCTAAAACCTTTGCAGGTATTGAATTTCAACATATTTGTGTTTTAATGCATCGGCTCTTTCATGTAAAATGTCAGCGCCAATACAAACATTCATTAATATGCCGGGCGCTTATCTTTGAGCAGCAAAAATCATTTACAACACAAAAGACGGGACCTGTTATGACAGCTGTAAAAGCCTATGCCGCCTTAAGCCCGGCAACTGCATTGGAGCCTTTTCAATTTGAAAGAAGGGCATTAAAACCACACGATGTATTGATCGAAATTCTATTCTCCGGCGTATGCCATTCCGATCTTCACCAGGCACGCGATGAGTGGGGTGGCTCTATCTACCCGATGGTGCCTGGCCACGAGATCGTGGGCAAAGTAGTGCTCGTTGGGGAACACGTAAAAAAGTTTAAAGCCGGCGATACCGCAGGTGTCGGGGTTATGGTAGATAGCTGCAGGGAATGCAAACCCTGCAACGACCTGCTGGAGCAATACTGCGTGGAAGGCATGACCGGTACCTATAACAATTATGAGCGCGACAAATCAGCCATTGCACAGGGTGGCTACAGCACCATGATTGTAACAGACGAGAGATACGTATATCATGTGTCCGGTCAATTATCGCTGCCCGGCGTGGCGCCTCTGCTTTGTGCCGGCATTACCACCTATTCACCCCTTAAGTTTGCCGGCGTAAAGGCGGGTGACAAAGTCGCGATAGCAGGATTGGGCGGACTGGGCCACATGGCGGTGAAGTTTGCCGTGGCAATGGGTGCCGAAGTTACCATGCTCAGCACTTCACCTTCCAAGGAAGCAGATGCCAGGAAACTGGGTGCGCACCATTTTGTGTTGTCAACCGATGCGGAAGCAATGGCGAAGCTCGACAGCCGGTTCGATGTGGTTGTCGATGCGATTTCCGCCAGTCATGACTACGAAATATACCTGAAACTGCTCGCATTGCATGGCAAACTGCTGGTGGTAGGCCTGCCTTCAAAACAACCACAGGTAAACCCTTTTGAACTCATCAAAAACCGGAGAAGCATTATTGGTTCCATGATCGGCGGCACCAAAGAAACGCAGGAAATGCTTGATTTCTGCGCAGAACACAATATTGTAGCCGATGTAGAGGTAATACCCATGCAATACATCAATGAAGCTTATGAGCGCATGCTGCGCAACGACGTAAAATACAGGTTTGTAATAGATATGGCTTCGCTGAAAAGTTAGTTGGTAGAAACCCCACCAAAAAGCGGTCCCGTAACAGGATCGCTTTTTTTATTTTGCTCCCGGCAGCAGAGCGGCTGGCATCGCCTGTTGCGTCGCACGCTTGTACGTTCTGTTCTTTGCTGATCATTTTGTCTTCGCAGCGTTAACCGGGAAAGAACACGGCGGCATCGCGCGATCACTTACCGTACGCTCCAGCCGGAACCACAACGGCGCAGTTCCCTGTCAATGCCACACGAACCGCAGCCGGTTACCCAAACAACAAATATTATTTCTTAGGAGTTTTAATGCCTTCTCCATATTGAACCGGGTAGCCTAGCCCGGCCCACTTAATAATGCCTTCATCAAGAATGGCGGTATGCTTGTACCCAAAACGGGTGAGTGTGTTCACCACCTGTTGTGATGCTGCGTGCGGACAGGCACAATACACGACGATCCAGGTACTGTCGTTAGGAATATCCTTGATAAACTTATCAGGGTCTTTGTAATACGGAACAGAAACTGCCCCCGGGATATGCGTCTGGTGCCAGGCTGCTGCAGACCGTGCGTCAAGGATAACCATACGGGCACTATCCTTCAATGCTTTAACGAGTTGAACAGCCGGCACATAACGTCCTTCCTTAAGCGTAAAAACAGGAGCCTTATGATGTGGGTTTAAAATATAGTCTTTCGGCTGCGGCTCAGCAATCGTTACTGCTTCAGGTGCATTCCACCCCGAAGCACGGCTCCTGATATAAGCCGTGAGTGCATTTATTTCTGTTTTGGTAAGGCTATCCTTGAACGATTTCATCGGTGTACTGTCTCTGCCTTCCGTAATCGTGTAACGTAAAAATGCATCACTGGCAGTGGCGAGGAACATGGGATTGGCGAGGGCCGGCGCACTAATACCTTCACCTTTTGCACCATGACAGGTAACGCAATGTTTAGCATAGAGTACTTTCCCCCGCTTTGCATCTCCCTTGACAGGATCGGTTGACATCTCGATGGCCTTTGCCCCACTCATATCGTGCAGCCACTTTATTAACAGGTCAATATCATCACGGTCCAACGGCCCGCCCTGTTGTTTGGAATACGGCGCCATGGCAGTGCCTGCCCGTCCATAAGCGATGCTGTGATGAAGATAATTGTAACTCGACTGTGGCGACTGCGTCGTTGCCATCAAGGCGTGGGAACGCAAAGAAGGCGCATGATCCGCTGCGTAGCCTTCCCGGTCTTTGCCATGGCACAGGGCACAATACTTCGCATACATCACCGATGCATATTTTTTAGGGGCTTCACCTAATGCTGAGTCATCTTTATAATCGTACATTTTAGCTGAATCTGCCTGCGCTTTTGATTCCTGTGTAAACTCCAGTTGAACGCCATGGGCATACGCTTTCAGTACGGTTAAATGCTTTGCCAGGCTGTCGGCCAGTAATGCCCCCGCCGGTAAGGTCTTTTTAAAAAATGCACGGGTGCTGTCAAAGTTTTTGATATCAAATCGGATGGCATAGACACCTGGCCCGCTGGCTTCCAGGAACTTACTGTATGTATCCCCTGGTGAACGGGGAACCGCCACCTGCAACTGCTGGTTATGTGCTATGCTGAAACGTGCTGAGGAGTCGCTTGCTTCCAGTTCTTTGAAACCCATTTTCCTGAATTCCGCCGTAACTGCCTGAAGATCTTTAACAACAAGCAGCAATGAAGTGATGCCAACAGCCCCGTTAGGGTTAGGGTCATAATACCTGCGCCATGCATAAGGCTTCCAGCTTTCCTGCACCTGCTTATAAGGAAGCCCCGCGACTTCAACAAAAACAGGCCGGTAGGCCGGTGGCGGCTGGCTGTCTGACTGAACACTCCGCCATTGTGGGCCGCCATCATCCCAATCCCAGCCCTTGGGCACCTCTTTCGTAACACGACCCGTCAGGATGGTGCCTGTTTTTAATCCCTTTGAATGGAGCCACTTGCTCGTGGAATCAACGGAGGAAGTAGACAACGCGTATGTGCGTACGCCTTCATGATGTTTCAGGTATGCCGTTATATACGGGTATTTTGCAGCAACCACCGCGGTATCCTTAACACCTGATAATTCAAAAGAAGAAAACGTTGCAAAAGCAAGGGAAACACTAAGTGTTCCCTCGTACATACCGTTTTGAAAATCCTTAGGCTTAGGCATATTAAAACCAAGCACATCGGTAAAGTAATTCCTGGCGCTATCGAGGTTTTGCACAAGCACTGTTACATTGCTGATGCCCAGCCCTTCGCCAAGCAGTGCATGGGTGTCAGCTTCAGGAATTTGATCCTTGCTGCCGGTACAGGAGGCAAAAAAACAAAGGAGCATAGCCACTGTGGCGGGTACGTTTACTTTCATGGGAGTTACGTTTAGAACGGGTATAATCTGTTTTCGGACGTTTGTTGGATTGGCTTTCCCGCGACACATTCCCGCAACATGCTCAGTATTAAGAGCTTTGGACCAGCAGCGATATTATCGCTACACGATAAACTACGACAAGTTATGAAAAACCCGGCTTGCATGTGAGAAATAATGGAACAGTACCGGTTGTTGCTCCATCAGCCGAAACCCGGCACTGCTGCACAAAATTCCGGGCGATGAAGTGAGTGACACAACAAACGATGCCATGAGTGCCAGAGCCGGCAACAAAAAATCTATTTAATCATCGGTCGCCGTCCCACCAACCGGGACCTTAACTGTTCCTGCAGCTGATGGCACGCCGCCGCTAGTGGTAAAAGGGTAGGATAGCGATCTGTCGGTTATTGTTTCTACATCAGCACTTACTTAGGCGACCACCAGAAGTTTTCATCTTTTAGAAAACGTACCGGCACATTTTTTATAAAGGTCTGTAACCAGTCAGCACAATACTTCATACCTGGTTCTTCAGAGTGCATATGCCCGATAAATATGGCGGCTTTCTTTTTTCCCTGTTCTGTTGCGTCCCTGGCGTAGATATAATCTTCCCACTCTCGTGCTTCGCCAACAAGTATGGCATCTACATCATCCCGCTGTAATGCACCGAGATGCATTTGTAAGGTGGGAGCCAGCCCCGGAACCAAAGCTAGCCTGCTGATTTCAAGATCAGGGTCTCCTGTTACACGAATGCCTTCTGTATTAAAGTGCTTTTCCAGGTTTTTGGCTAGCGCGGAAAGCTTTTGTTTTTTGACTTCCAGGATCCAGGGTGATTGGTTGACAACTTTCCAGCCCAGGTCGTCTGCCAGTCCCTGCATTACCTGGTCAGGCCTATTCCTGTGCGCATTGTCATGGAACCTGAATATGATGAGTCTGTGTTCGTTTATATAATCCATCTTTTCTTTCAGCACTTTATCTTCTTTCATAAAATCCGGCGGGTTATCATTGGCATTATAAAAGGTGGGTTCATGCGTAATGATCATATTGCAATTTGCCGCAACGGCTTGTTGCAGGATATTCATATCAATAAACATGCAGGTGGCAATACCCTTGAGCGTATCGGAGCCATTGCCGGTAATAATGGTATCTGTTCTTGTATCAAACCATTGTGGTTGTACATGTTGCTTTATCAATTCAATTGTCTGCAGCGCAGTTAACGGGGTAGAGGCAGATTGAGCATACAATATTGTTTTAAAACCCACAAACATGACGGCAGTAAGAAAAAAGTATTTCATAAACGCAGACTTTATTTGTTCAATGCTTCAGTAAATATAGGTGCTGTGCTTGGAGTCTACATCGCCCCATTGCATAAAAACGCTGGTAATACTAACCGCGGCTATTTATCCCTGCGGGCCCATTCCCATCCTTTGCACCACTTGTCATAAGTTATTTGTAATAATCACAATTTTTAATAAAATTGTATTATACGGCAACTTCCAATGAAATAGCCACTGCTTGCAAAATCTAAACTAAAAAACTATGGCATACAAGGCGTTTGTTGCCTCAACCCTGGAAGACTTAAGGGAACACCGGAAATTTGTAATACACGCACTCAGGATCTCAGGCATTTTTGTTGATCCATTTGAAGACTGGTCCGCGGCCGGTGATGAACCAACACAATTTTCCCCTGACCGTTTAAACGGTTGCGATCTGTGCATCCTGCTTGTGGGTTACAGGCGCGGTTATGTTCCCTATGGGGATATACTGAGCATCACACAGGTTGAATACGAGACGGCAAAATTGGGGGGCATCGACACCCTTGTTTTTTTATTAAGGGATGGAGTAAACCTGCCGGCAAAATACAATGATCTCGAAAAAGACCACGATTTGCTTCATTGGAGGGCAGAACTCGCAGCAACGAAAGCTGTAGGTTATTTTGATACATACCCCGCTTCAATCAATATTGTCCCTGAACTGACCCGCTGGCTGATGGCAAAACAGCAAAACGCTGATAGGGCACGAACACGCCACGAAAGGGTTATTGTTTTGAGTTGGTTAAATCAATTGCCGGATAAATTTGATACGCTCTTTAAGGAGTTGTTCGAAAGCGCTGATGACAAAGGTCATTTTTCCAAACAAGGCAAAGCAATGTCTGACAAGAATCAAAACGACCTTTTCAATAGTTATTACAAATTGAGGAGGGAACTTCCAATTAAACACGCAACGCTGAACGCGGACATAATTGAGCAGCGACAATTTGATGAAGTTTTTGCCGCTTTTCAACGCGAAGCAATACGTTGTTTCGATGCATACAGGGCAATGCTGGTTGCAGCAAATGTTCCGGAACCAAACAGTACTGCCGCTCCGGTAACAAGGGAGTTTGTTTATAATAATTTAGAAGTAAACATCCATCTCGGAATATTCAGAACCGCAGTTGAAGAACTCATAAAGTTATTTCCTGCCGATGAAGTGAATGACGCCCTGAGTACCTGATCTTTTGACCCACAGCGTTACCCGAAGGAAACGCTGTGGAATGCCAGCCTGCTCTCCACTTAATTGTATCTATCGGGTGCTGTCTCCATTTACCGGTACGCTACCGTAGCACAGGCTTATCCGGCATCACTCACCCGTATGTTCGGTAATCTTATTGAGCAATTTCACTTCAACGGCTGCAGCTACGATCGCAGGCAAAGCCTTCCTTGTAACCAATAATTGGCAGTTAGTAGCGGAATTTTCCATGGAAACTTTTTTATTAAAATAATTTCCTTTTCCTTTGTTGGAAACTAATTAGTAAAAATAATTTCCGCATGGCCAATGCAAAAGACGAAATGCTCAGTACGTGCTTAAAGTATTTTCTGCAGCATGGAATCAGAAAAATGTCTAACGAAAAACTTGTTGCATTGTTGGGCATTTCAACAAAGACGATCTATAAATACTTCAAGAATAAGGAAAAGCTTTTAGAAGAGGTGTTACATCTGTATCACGATCAAAGATATGAGATGCTGCAAAATCTTCCACCCGGCCAGGATACCGTTTCCCTGCTTTTTGATGTCTGGCGCAACGCAATAGAGACCGAACCAAGGGTTAGCAAACTATTTTACCAGGATTTGGATTACTACTATCCCAAACTGGCTAAAAAAGTAGAATCATCCATATCAAAAAAGTTTTCAGACAAGTTTATTGAAATGATTGAACATGGGATAGTGGAAGGCGTTTTTCGGAAGGATATTGTCCCTGCTATTGTATTAGAAGGTATATACGCTTTATACGTCTCAATTGTAAGAGAAAAACAGTACAAATTGTTATCGGCATCAACCTATGAAATTTTGCAAAATACGATAGCGGTTTATTTCAGAGGCTTTTGCACTCATAAAGGCATAACGATATTAGATAGGCACATCAATCAATACAATGCAACGCAAAAAAGCACTAACCCAAAAAAATATTGACACAATTATCAAATGCAAAAGATACATCAATGAAAAATGATACTTCAAAATTTACCGGCATCAAAAGAATGCTGTTGGCTATGCTGTGCTTTTTTTACATCACAGCTGTGTCAGCACAAAGTACAGTCACACGAGAAACCGTGCTCTATGCTGTGAAGGATACAACCCATGTGTACCTTGATAAGTATGTCGATAACGGCGTTCCATATAAAGGCAAACGCCCTGTGTTTATTTATGTGCATGGTGGTGGTTTTGCAACCGGCAGCCGCATCAATGCATTACAAACACAATATTGTAAACATTTTGCTGCAGCAGGATTCGTTGTAATTTCAATAGACTACAGGTTGGGTCTTGCAAATAATAAACAGCCAGATGAAGAAGCTGTGATGAAGGCTGTTTCTTTAGGATATGGCGACCTTATTGACGCAACAGCGTTCATCATTAGCAAAGCGAATGAATGGAATATTGATACGGGTAAAATAATTATTTCAGGAGGTATCGCCGGAGCCGTTGCTTGTTTAATGGCAGAATATGATATATGCTCCGGGGGACAGTTTTCAGGTCTCCTTCCCAAAGGGTTTAATTATGCCGGAGTTATTTCTCATGCAGGCTGTATTATTACACGCCAGGACTCACTTACCTGGAAAAAAGCACCATGTCCCATGCTGTTAATGCATGGCAGCGTAGACCAGCTTGTGCCATTCGATACAAAATCTGTTGAGGGCGATTTTTATGCAGGTTCAAACTACTTGCATAACGGGTTTGTAAAATCAAATTATCCTCATTGGTTTTATGAAGAGGTTGGTGCCGACCATATCGTGGCTTTAAAGCCTTTGCAATACAATTTTAGCGAAACAGACGAGTTCATTGAACAGTTTGTAATGAATGGAAAGAAAGCCATTATTCATACTATTTGGACAGACAAGAAACCCGATTCAATGCAGGATATGTACAATGTTGTGCCTTTGTACATAACAGGTTGGGATAAATATGAAGTAGAGACTAAATAAATGATACCGGCTTGGGTAACTCCGGTTGAGCATCGTTGCGTCGCAATCCTTTCATCGTTCTGTTATATATTCAGCTTTATTGCTGCCAGATGATATGTTGACGAAGTGCTTGCGACGCAAGGGACGATGCTAAAAAAAAACAAAGCCGGTATGATACAACCAATAACAAAATAGCCATCACAGATAAACATCCTATCATGTCAGCTTATAAATTTTCTTTCGCTTTTGTTTGCATATTTTTTGGATTGTCATTACATCTGCAGGCTCAAAATAATCTCATTCAGTTATCTGATGAGTTAGCCAAAAGCTTTACAACAAAAGACACGTTGTTTAAAAACCCTTATGTTGATGTAGATGAGTGGCGGGATAAACCTGTTCGCCATCGGTATGTTCATGGTGGATTTAAAGGAACGGAAACACGTTTCTCTTTTTACTTTCCCCAAAAAGAAAATTACAAAGGGCGCTTCTTTCAATATATCACCCCTTTCCCCGACAATGAAAACCTTTCTCAGGCTGCAACAGGGGAAGAAGACAAGATCAGCTTTTCTATTGGCAGCGGTGCTTATTTTATCGAAACCAATGAAGGTGGAAAAATAGATTTTTCAAAGCCAAACATAGGCGGCGATGCTACCATTGGGGCTTTCCGGGCCAATGCTGTGGCTGCTCAGTTTTCACGGGTTGTTGCAGCTCAGATTTATGGGCGGTCAGATCGGCCATACGGCTACGCTTTTGGTGGAAGTGGGGGGGCTTTCCGCACGATAGGCGGCATGGAGAATACCGAAGATGTATGGGACGGAGCCGTACCTTATGTAGTGGGTTCACCCGAAGCCATTCCCAACGTTTTTACCGTTCGCATGTATGCGATGCGTGTCTTACACGATAAACTTCCTCAGATTATAGATGCCGTCGAAACGGGTGGGTCGGGAGACATGTATGCAGGCTTGAATGAGGAGGAAAAAGCCGCATTACAGGAAGTGACCAGGATGGGGTTTCCGCCTAAATCGTGGTTTGGATATAAGACGATGGGTATTCACGGGTTTTTGGTGTTATACCAGGGCGTGGTAATGGCCGACAGGAAATATTTTACAGAAGATTTTTGGACCAGGCCCGGGTATCTTGGTGCAAATCCTACGGCGTCTTTTTTAAAGGCGCGTATTCAAAAACCAAGCAAAATAAAATCAGGTATCCCCGGGGATGAGGCGGTTAAAATTGGATTGGTAGAACCGATGTCAGCACAGGATCGTGGCACTGCCGACGCTGCCTGGAAAAGTATGGGAGGGGAACCGGGAACAATGCCGGTTGCCTTTCAGTTAGAAGATAGCTTACCCGATGTTAATTTTATGGGCGGCGACTTAATGATAAAGAGCGGTGCGGCTGCGGGAAAAACATTGCAGTTAACAAAAGTTGCCGGCGACAAGGTTGCGCTCGGGCCAGCAGATCCCTCGGTGCTTATGCTGCTTAAAGCGGGAGATACAGTGGAAGTTGATAATTCGAATTTTCTTGCTGTGCAGACTTATCACAGGCACCAGGTTCCGGAAAAAGAATACCATGTATGGGATCAGTTTCGCGATTCCGCAGGCAAGCCGGTTTATCCCCAACGCCCCATGCTGTTAGGGCCATTATTTACGATGGGTGCATCCGGCGTATTGCCCGCAGGGAAATTTAAAGGAAAGATGATTGTCCTCTCTTCTCTGTGGGATCGGGAAGCCTTTCCATGGCAGGCAGATTGGTATCGCTCAAAAGTGCAGGAACATTTGGGCAACAACAGCGATAATTACTTCCGGCTTTGGTATACCGATCATGCACTCCACGGCGATCAAACCAAACAGGAAGATCCGGCGCACACAGTAAGTTATCTCGGGGTGCTGCAGCAAGCACTGCTCGATTTGAGTGCATGGGTTGAAAAAGGTATTGCGCCACCGGTGAGCACCTCTTATAAAGTGGAAGATGGCCAGGTCATTATACCGGGCAACGCAAGGGAAAGAAACGGGATACAACCAGTTGTGCACCTTAAGGCAAATGGCGGTGATCGGGCTGAAGTTAAAGTTGGCCAGGCATTTAATTTGGAAGCGGAAATTGAAGTGCCGGAAAATACCGGGAAGGTCGTTTCTGCACAATGGGATTTTGAAGGCAATGGTACTTTTCCTGTTGCCGAAAAATTTACCCCTTCAGCTATGGTAAAACTGAAAACAACGCATACATTTTCAAAGCCGGGAACTTATTTCATTACCCTCCGTGTGGCTGCTCAAAGAGAAGCTGATGCAAAAACGCCCTATACCAGGATTCAAAATCTTGAGCGTGTAAGGATAATCGTAAAATAAGCATACAAGGCAATTGCATTTCATTCCCGGGCGGCTGTCAGATAGCCTCGTGTCGCTGTGTGTCACACGCCGCTCAGGAGGCCACGATCGTTGTTTCCGCAGCATCTCCTGCACACCGTGCACAGCGCTCCTGCTATTATTATTCAGGCCATTTTAGCCCTTCAGCGGCTTTTCCTATTTTTACTGCTCATTGTATCACACCTCACCATTCAGGCCGGCAGATGAAAGAAGAATTAAAAGAAGCATCCATTGAACCGCTGCTTCAATACTTTGATAAACTCATTCCCTTGGATAAAGCGGAAAGGAACCTGGTAAGGGAAAGATTTCATTCCCGTTTGTTCAGAAAACGGCAATATGTGTTGCAGGAAGGAAATGTATGTACACAGTTTTGCTTCGTTGTCCGTGGTTGTTTAAGAATGTATCGGATTGATGAAAAGGGAAATACGCACATACTGCAGTTCGCGGCTGAAAACTGGTGGATGATAGATCTGGGCAGCTTTCACAGTTTGAAACCTTCAGCACTTAATATTGATGCCATTGAAGACACGATGGTTTTGCAGATCAGCAGGGATGATCTGATCAGCCTTTATACAGCAGCACCAAAATTCAACCTTATATTTAGGGTGTTAATAGAAAACAGCTTTGTAAAACTTCAGGAACGGTTACTGCAAACCATCAGCTCTACAGCAGAAGACCGTTATCAGTCATTTCTTGAGCGATATGCGCACCTTAATAACCGCCTTTCACAAACGCAGATTGCAGCTTACCTGGGAATTACAGCAGAATTCTTAAGCAGGCTTAGAAACAGGCTGTCTAAAGCAGGGAAAGCAAAATCTTAAACTACATCAATACTATTTCTTAAACCAGGTCATTGGAGCATCACGCTCCGGGAGTGGAGATTTGCACCTGTAAATCAACTTTCAAAAATAAAAGAAATAGTCATGACACAGCCATCAACAGTCGCCGTCATCGGTTTGGGAAATATCGGTACGGCAGTAGCTACCAACCTGGTCAAAGGCCATCGTTCTGTAATTGTTGCCGACAGAAAATTGGAGAAGGCAAACAACCTTGCCCAAAAACTGGGCAGCCTTGCACAACCAATGACAATACAAGGCGCAATCAAACAGGCCGACATACTCATATTGGCCATTTACTTCGATCCGATAAAAGAGTTGCTCCGTCAGTACGCTTCAGAACTAAAGGGTAAAATTATTATTGACCCTTCCAACCCGATTGCACCGGATGAAAAAGGGGGATTTAAGAAAATCATTGGTACAGATCAGTCAGCCGGTGAAATACTTTCTTCTTTACTTCCAAAAGATGCAAAACTTGCCAAAGCATTGGGAACATTGGGTGTGGCCTCCCTGCAAAATGCAGCATTTCAGAAACCAGCTGCGGCAGTCTTATTTTATGCCACCGATGATGTAAGCATAAACAATGATGTAGAACAACTCATACGTGATAGTGGCTATGAGCCTGTTAGGATTGGTGGTCTTGATCAATCCATCCGTATTGAAGTATTTGGCGACCTGCATGAGTTTGGTGCCTTGGGTAAAACAATAAACCTGCAGGAAGCAAAACAAAAAGTCGGGCAAAATATTTAAGAAATGAAACAATCATTCCACATGAATAAACTATTAATAACACTGTTGGGTATAGCGGGTTCACTGTTGTTGCAAGCGCAGAAAATCAGCTTTGAAGGCAAACAGTTTGAAGTGAAAAATGTTACGGCATCGGTTACCGAATTGGAAGGAAGCAAAGTATTGAAAGTTGAAAGAGATTTAAAGGCGTTGCCTTTTGATACGGCAAGGCTAGGCCAGACAGTTGATGAGCCTACTTATGCCAGGTTACTTAACCTTGATTTTGAAAATGGCACGATCGAAGTAAAAGTATTTAGCCGGTTGCAGGACCCATCACCGTTTAGGTCAGCACAGGGATTTATAGGCGTTGCGTTTAGAATAAGTGAGAAAGATTCAGCTTATGAGTCTTTTTATTTAAGGCCTAAAGTTGGAAGATCGGATAATCAGTATTACAGGAATCACACCGTTCAATATTATGCATATCCAGGTTATAAATTTGACAAATTGAGAAAGGAAGCTGAGGGAATGTATGAAACTGCTGCACCGGTCGACATCAATGAATGGATTACGATGCGCATTGAGGTACAGGGCGAAAAAGCAGCACTGTTTATCAATGATGCCAGGTACGCAACAATGGTTGTTGATAAAATGAAAGGAAATTCAACCCACGGCTTCATTGCTTTATGGGTTGATATTGGAACCATTGGATACTTTAAAGATTTAAGCATTACAAAAAAGTAAAAATGAAAGCTACACGATTCCTGCTCTTTGGGTTAATACTGCTCGGCAGTGTAAATCACGCGGATGCACAGAAGCAACTCAGGCATTTTATGCAAACGGCAGATTCCCCCGCCGGCGAAATTCAATACGGTAATAATGTAAAAGCCGGTCACTATGTGCAATCTGGTGACGCAAAGATTTATTATGAAGAGTATGGCAAAGGAGAACCGTTTGTTGTATTACATGGAGGCGCATATGGCTCCATTTATGAAATGTACCAATTCATAGATAGCCTTTCGGAAAAGTACCAGGTTATTGCTGTCTCTACAAGAGGTCATGGCAGATCTGAAATAGGTACTGCGCCTGTTACCTATGAGCAAAAAGCCAATGATATAATGGCGGTGATAAATGAAGTAACAAAAGATAGTGTAACTATTTTAGGTTTTAGTGATGGTGCCTATACAGGGTATAAGATAGCAGCCATGTACCCGGCAAGAGTTAAAAAGCTGGTTGCAATCGGCGCCGGTGAACAAATACCGGGTTTACGACAGGTAATGTTAGATACAAAAGTTGCTTTCAGTCTTGACAGCTTGTATTGGAAACAGCAACTTTCACTAATGCCTCAGCCGGAACGGCTGCAGGAATATTGGAATAACCTGGCGCATTTTTATAACAGCATGATGGCAGGCAAAGAGCTTTTTAACAGCATTAGATGCCCTGTATTGGTAATGGCTGGTGAGAACGACAGGAATGCAGCACTGGCAACAGTAATTGCAGCTTATCAGATGATACCCAATAGCCAGCTTGCCATCATACCCAATGCGCCACATCCCGTGTTTCTTGTAAATTTCCCGGCAGTTTGGGAGAGCATTAAACCTTTCTTAAAACAGTAAAGGAAGGGTAGAAGATAGACCTGTCCCCACAGCGTTACCCAAAGGGACGCTGTGGATCGCTGTCCCTTCGTTTCCCGGGCGGCTGTCAGATAGCCTTGAGCGTCGCTTTTTGGCACTCGCAGTGCATGCGATTATGATTAACCTGTCGGTTGCTGTCCCACCAACCGAAGCCTATTCTGTCTACCAAAGCGTTACTCAAAGGGGACGGGTAGACCGCTGTCCCCACAGCATCTTTTGAAAAGCACGCTTCGTCGTCTGCATATCAGCTGCTGTCCCAATCAACCGGTTTTTCTTTATCGACACTTACATATTATTTTAGGAAGCATCTTTACAAAACAGCACCCGGTGATAATTACTTTCAAAAGCAGCTATGCTGAGTTTTTTACCCTAAATTCACAAGTCTGCTCAATGAAAATTGATTTACGCCAAAAGTTTTTTATGAAAAGTTTATTTCGTTTTCCATTGCTGTTTTGCCGTTTCAAAATCTTTTGTGTTTTGTTTCTATGCCTGCAATACCCTTTTCATTTATTGGCGCAAAACAAAGCAGATACAACAAGCTATGTTCAAACCGTGGACGTTGAAACAGGGAAAATTGATACGGTACTAACTGCTGAAGGAGATTTTGAGGCACCTAATTGGCATCCCGATAATTACCTGGTAATGAATTTCAGGGGTAAAATGTATAAACTTGATTTGGCAACTAAAGCGTTAAGTGTAATCAATACCGGTGCGCTCGATCATCTTATGGATGATCACGGAATTTCTCCTGGCGGTAAGTTGCTGGCACTGACAGACTTTGATTCAAGCGGACATACATTTCAGTCGTATAAATTCAATATGTACACGGTGCCGGCTGAAGGTGGCGAGCCAAAGAAAATAAGTTCCGGCGCACTTTCTTTCTGGCACGGATGGAGCCCCGATGGCAAAACAATTGCGTATTGTGGGGGCGCAGACTTTAATAACCTTGATGTGTATACCATTCCTGCCGGAGGCGGTACACCGAAAAGGCTAACCGAAACAGAAGGCCTGGACGACGGGCCTGATTATTCTCCGGATGGCAAGTACATCTATTTTCATTCATACCGTACACAGCACATGCAAATCTGGAGAATGGGAACCGATGGTTCAAACCCGGAACAAATGACGTTTGATGAAAATGCTAACTGGTTCCCACATCCGTCACCAGACAATAAATGGATTGCTTATATAGCATATACCTCTGATGAAAAACAAAATCACCCGTTTGGGAAAAATGTAAAGCTCCGTTTGATGGATGCAAAAACGAAAACGGTCAAAGATATTACAGCCGTGTTCTTCGGCGGCGCAGGAACGATTAATACGCCTTCATGGAGTCCGGACAGCAAAAAAATTGCCTTTGTTAGTTACTCAGTTAAATAAAAGGCTTTAAAGACTGCTCCTCGGTCGCTGTCCCGCCAACCAATACCCGTTCTCAGGTACAATACTGCGGGTCGCCCTCAAATACTTCCTAACCTCGTTCCCCGGCGGGTGCCAGGTGGCCATGTGTGTCGCTTTGTGATATTCGCCGCGCATGAGACTGCTGTCCCCACAGCGCTTCCTGAAAGGAACGCTGCGGCTATTTCTACCTATCGGTTGCTCTCTCCAACAACCGAATTTTCCTTTACGCGTAATCTTTTAATTTAATGTACTCCGGTAGTCATTCGGCGTAGTGCCAACCTGTTGTTTGAAAAACCGGGTGAAGTGTTGAGGATATTTAAAGCCAAGTTCATAAGCTACTTCACTGATTGTTTTTGAAGGATTGCAGATCTTTTCTTTGGCGAGCCCTGTCAACTTTGCGTGAATGAATTCCAGTGCCGTTTTGCCGGTCTCCTTTTTCAGTAGGTCACCAAAATAATTGGGCGATAAATGAAGTGCGTTGGCAAAGTAAGCAACAGAAGGGATGCCTGTTTCGGGCAGGCTTGCTGAATGCAAGTAATCATCCAGCAATTGTTCAAATTGCTCAACCGTACCTGTATTGGCGTGGTCACGGGTAATGAATTGCCGGTCGTAAAAACGCACACAATAATTCAGGAAAAGTTCAATGTTTGCTACAATCAGTTTCTTGCTGTGCTTATCGATCGCGTGCCCGGTTTCCAATTGAATCTTTCGAAAGCACTGCAGCACAATTTCCTTTTCCTGTTCCGAAAGATGCAGCGCCTCATGTACATCGTAAGAGAAAAAAGAATAGTCTTTCATGCCTTGTCCCAATGATGTACCCCTTATCAGATCCGGATGGAATATCAATACATGGCCCGATGGCTGATAATCTATATCATCTGACGCGATGCTTACCACCTGGCCGGGTGCAATAAATACCAATGTCCCTTCCTGGTAATCATAATAGTTTCTGCCATACCGGATTTCGCAATTCTTATCATCCTTCAAAAACACGGCATAAAACCCGAAACTCAATGCTTCCACGGCAACGTTTCTCCCGCGCTTTTTGCATTCCGACAAATTAATTACACTTACCAAAGGGTGTAACGTCGTATGCTCAACTGTAGCGTTGTATTCACTAATCGTGGCAATATGCTGCACGTGCTTCATGTCCGTCCGGGATTTGCGGCAAAGTTATCACTTCAAAAACTCCTCACCCCGCAGGTAACGCTCAACCTGTGAAATTGGTAAGAAAACCCGTAAACCCGGTAAGTGTCCTCCCCCGGCAGGCTGGTAGCTTTGTATCATTGATAAAAGCAAAATACATCAGGACTACTGGTTAATACAGTCAACAGTTTATTCAACATATAAAACATACATCAAATGAAAAGGCTGGTTGCACTACTTACCGTTTCTCTTTTCTTTTTTACTTCAAAAGCACAAACGATGAACGATTTAAACAAACGGATTACAGAATTGGAAGACCGGGTAGCAATAAAGAATGTGGTTGATACATTTTCCATCCTGGCAGATACAAAAGAAATAGACAAACAGGTGTTGCTGTTTACGGAAGATGCTGAAGTGGAATCCAGGACAAACGGGCAAAGCATGGTAATAAAAGGCAGGGATCAGTTGAAGCAGGCTTTCTCGGGCTTCCTTGCCAACTTTCATACGGTCTATCATCAAAACGGCCAGCAGACAATCAGCCTGAACGGCGACAGGGCAGAAGCGGTTTCCTATTGCCGGGTAATACTCGTAGGTAAGCAAAACGATAAAGAAATGAAAACAACTTTTTATGTTGTTTATAAAGATTCTTTTGTTAAGCAAAATGGTAAATGGCTGATAAAACACCGGTTCTCAGATTTCGTGTGGACAGAAACAACACCTACCGGTCAGTAAGTTTTATTTTTATTGCACCCGATCTCCAACTTTATCTGGCAGGAAAGCCGGCTATTTGGTCAGCAATAATTTTCCATCGCATTTAATAAAGAGCTGTCAGAGAAAGGCTTTACCGTTTTTGTTTTAAAATACAGGACACTTCCGATTGACACGGATGATCCAATGAGTGCTTTAATGGATAACTATAATTACCATAAATGGGAAGATCTGGTCAAAAACCAGATCCCAATAGGTGCAGCAGATGCAAGAGCAGCTATTGAATATGTTCGTAAACATGCAACTGAATACAACCTGGCCATTGATCAAATTGGCATTATTGGTTTCTCGGCTGGTGGAACAATAGCTGCAACTTCAGCGATGGGTTACGATAGAAACAATCGTCCTGATTTTGTTGCTCCTGTTTACCCGTATTTTCCCGATACAATGCAAAAAACAGTTTTACCGGATGCACCTCCTATGTTCTTGTTGGCGGCAACGAATGATAAAGGTGGCTTTAATTTACACTGTATTAGTTTGTATAAACATTGGGCTGCCAATAAAAAGCCGGTAGAGTTGCATTTGTATGTAAGCGGTGGACATGGATTTGGAATGCAAAAGCAAAACCTGCCAAAAGATAATTGGATTGAACGTTTTTATGAATTTTTGCAAGGCCAGGGCTTCGCCGCTGTTAAAAATGCTCAGTGATGCACCGCAACAAAAATCATTTGTTTGGTTTTTGCAATCATTTGTTTGATTATTATAAATTTCTTTCCGGGTAAAGTCGAAACTTTACCGGCGCTTAAACTGTTACGTTTAAAAAAATAAAACTTATCGCGATGGCAATTTTAAGTTTAACGGTCAATGGGAAAAAGCATCAGGTAGACGTTGATCCCAAAACGCCTGTGCTTTGGGTATTGCGTGAACATCTAAATTTAACCGGAACAAAGTATGGATGCGGCATTGCCCAGTGTGGCGCCTGCACCATTAACCTCGGCGATACTGCCGTACGTTCCTGCCAGCTTCCTGTATCATCCATTGCTGATAAAGCGATCACAACAATTGAAGGGCTATCAGAAAAAGGTGATCACCCGTTGCAACAAGCATGGATAGAGCAGGATGTTGCGCAGTGTGGGTATTGCCAGGCTGGTCAGATAATGTCAGCCGCCGCATTATTAAAAACAAAACCGCATCCCACAGATGACGATATCGATGCGGCTATGAGCGGCAACATTTGTCGGTGTGGCACTTACCTGAGGGTTAAGGCTGCCATAAAAACTGCTGCTAAAGGCTGACAGGCATACCTTTTTCGGGCGGTGAGAAGCAAGCCGTAAATGATGTAAAAACCGTTCTCAAAAAGCCTCAGCCTTACAGGGCCATTGATTCCAAAATACTTTTAAAGCATTCTAAATAAATTATCATGAAACAGCCGAAAGCATCTGCCAGCAGAAGATCGTTCTTAAAAGTTTCTGCGCTTGCAGGTGGTGGTATGTTACTGAGTTTTAATTTTTGGGCGCAGGCGAAGCCTTTGCCTGGTCAACCATTAACCGATGCAAAAGATTGGGTTGAACTTAATGGTTATATAAAAATATACCCCGATAACAGCATAAAGATTATCAATCCAAACCCGGAATTCGGCCAAAATGTAATGACAACACTGCCAATGATCGTTGCGGAAGAATTGGACGTGGACTGGCAAAAAGTGATAGTAGAGATGGGGCCGCATGACAATGTAAAATTAGGCCCGCAATTCACCGGGGGCAGCAATTCCACCAGGATGTATTGGAAACCTTTACGTGATGCAGGAGCAGCAGCAAGAAATATCCTGGTGCAGGCAGCTGCCCAAACCTGGAATGTGCCTCTGGAAGAAGTGTCAACCAAACAAGGAATGCTGTATCATGAAAAAAGTGGAAGGTCTGGTATGTATGGGGATTTTGCATTAAAGGCTTCGGCGATCCCTTTACCCAAAAACCCAAAACTGAAAGATGGCAGAAACTTCACTATCGTACGAAGCGCACAAAAGAACGTGGAGGGTATGAAAATTGTCACCGGCAAACCCCTTTTTGGTTTAGATTATGCCCATGAAGGGATGTTAGTGGCCATGATTGAACATCCGCCGGCTTTCGGAAAAAAGCTGCAATCATTTGACGCCTCCGAGGCTTTGAAAATGCCCGGTATAAGGGACATTTTTTCTTTGCCTTTATATCCTGAAAATTATGAGCAGTCTGGCTTCGATACCCGGACCTTTAATGATTTGCTCGTTGTTGTGGGAAATACAACCTGGGAAGTAATGAATGCAAGGAAAAAACTAAAAGTAATATGGCAGCCCATTGAAAGCAGCAATGAAATAATTGCAGGTTTCCGCGGGAAAACCAACGTTACTATTCCGGCAGGCCTTGAAAATACAGATGAGCAACTGGCAAAAATGGCCGCCTTTGCTAACCAGCCGGCACAACTGCTGCGAAAAGACGGCGACCCCGAAACAGCATTTAAAAACGCCGCTCAGATTATAGAACACACCTATACAGCGCCCTTTTTAGCCCACAATTGTATGGAACCGGTCAATTGCTTTGCATATGTCACTGATGAAAAGGCATTGCTGGTAGCACCGCACCAGGCACCGGGATGGATAGAGCCGTCCCTGTCTAAAATCTTAAACCTTTCACCTGATAAAATTGAGATTCAGATAGTACGTATGGGTGGCGGGTTTGGTCTTAAAGCTTATGGTCACTTTCTCACCGAAGCCGCGATTATTTCAAAAAAGGTAAATGCGCCGGTCAAGCTTGTGTACAGCCGCGAGGATGATATGACCTATGGCATCTATCGCCCCATGTATACAGCGACCTATCGTGCTGCGTTGGATAAAGATAAAAACCTGCTTGCGTTTCATGTAAAGGGCGGTGGCATTCCCGAACATGCCGTTCACCAGAACAGGTTTCCTGCGGGTGCTGTTGACAACTATCTCGCTGAAGGGTGGGCCATCCCTACCAATATTACCATAGGTGCATTCAGGGCTCCGGGTTCAAACTTTAATGCTGCTGCAGAGCAATCCTTTTTAGATGAACTGGCGGAGGCGATGGGTAAAGATCCTATCGATTTCAGGCTTGAACTTTTACAACGGGCCAAAGAAAAACCGGTTGGAAGAAATAATGAGTACGATGCAGATAGGTATATGGAAGTGCTGAAACTTGTGAAGGAAAAGGCGGGATGGAATGATCCGGCCAATAAAAAATATAGCCGGGGCGTTGCCGCTTATTTTTGTCACTCGTCATATGCGGCCCATGTCATTGACATTGTAGAGAAAAATGGAAAACCATATATTGAGAGGGTAACCAGCGCAGTGGATTGTGGTATTGTTGTCAACCCCGATGCTGCAACGAATATGGTACAGGGTGCCGTGGTGGATGGTATTGGCAATGCCTTGTACGGTGGCATAACCCATAAAGATGGTGTACCCGGGCAAAATAATTTCAACAGGTACCGGTTAATCCGTATGCGGGAGGCACCTGAAAGAATCGATGTTCATTTTGTTCACAATGATATTGATCCAACAGGTTTGGGAGAGCCACCTTTTCCACCGGTATTTGCAGCCGTAGCCAATGCATTGTATAAAAAAACGGGTAAACGTTTTTATAACCAACCTTTCTATAAAGACATTCCCAACGCATAGTTAGCGTATTCCTTAACCAGCCATACAACTGTATTTTATCTTTTACAGAGGCAATCTCTATGTTCATTAGCCTGCGCAGCGTTCGTAGCAGGCAGAAGTAAATAAGGTGCCTAATACACATAAAAATTCCGGTTAATGAAAATCAGTATGACTTTTATTATCGCTGCGGCCATCTTTGTTGGTGGTTCAGCGTTTGTTCAGCAAGACGTAGGGGAGAGTGTTCAAAGAGGAAAAGAGGTGTATACCACGTTTTGTCAGAATTGTCATTTGGAAAGTGGCGAAGGAATACCTGGTGTAAATCCTCCTCTTGCCAAAGCAGATTATTTAAAAAAGCCAACCGGAACTTTAATTCGTGTTATTTTGGAAGGGCAGGCAGAACCGATCATGGTGAATGGGGAAAAGTATGCCACTGAAATGCCCGCTATGAATTATTTAACCGATGAACAAATTGCGGATGTGCTCAATTATGTACGCAACAGTTTTGAAAACAAGATAACAGGGTCAATCAATGCCGGCATGGTAAAGCCCTACAGGAAAAATAATTAAGACTACGACACTGGTGCAGGTCGCCTTACTTGTGCCCACCTCTGTCTCCGCAACGTCCCTTGAAAAGGACGCTGCGGCATCGCTCTATCATATCCTATCCCCACCAATCACAGCCGTTCTCAAATACAATACCGCGGGTCGCCCTCAAGTACTTCCTGTTCAAGTTTTGGTGCCTCGCCCGCCTTCCATAAACGGGTGCGGTGCACGACACGGTAAGTCAAAGGGCCGCCATCTGGCCGGTCACTGCGTTCAAACGGTATGGGTATACAAACAAACTCAGTAGAAAGCTGATCGCTGGTTACGGTAACCAACCCATAACCATGTCCGCCAAAATCAACCAATGACAAATGTGGTGCTACATCCGGGTTGCGCACGGCACGGGCCTGCACCATATCCCCGGTCTCTTTTAACTTTAGGGTCGATTGTACGCCGTGTAAGGCAGTCACATTTACAGAAGGGATCATCTTGCCATCCGGCTGATCAATCAGTTGCAACACCCGTTTTGGATGGTCTTTCTTCATCGTTACCTGCAACACTTCAAAAAGTGTTTGCTGCGAGATCGAACCCGTTATAAATTCCACGCCCAATGGTTCGTATGCTTTGGGTGGCAACGCCTTTGACGTTAAACCTGCATAGAATCCATGCCGGTCACCACCAACCACACAAAAGCCGGTGATCTGTTGATCACGGATAAAATCAAAGATGATGTCTTTGTCACGCAGAAAGCGATTGTCCATGACCGCATAACCGGCGTCCTTTGGCCATTCCGCACCCAATGCACCCGGTAGATGCTGGTAATCGCTGCGCACTTCCATCATACCAAAACCATGACCCCATATTTTCCATTTTGCCGTAGACGCTTTCAGTTGTTCAAGCGCCCATTGTCTTTGCGCCTTACCCAGGTAAGTCTGCGCATGTACATCCTTTGTCGGGTTCGGGATATCCTTATCCTTAAAACGAATGGTAGCCGGCGGGTTGTCATTGTTATAATGTTTCCCGTAATTCATGATTTCAAAGGGTACCTGTGCGTCCACCCGCGGGTACTCCGGAACATCAAAATCACCGGTTGACATATCAGGGGAGCGGAACGACCAGTTATCAGTCAGCAGCAGGTCCATATTCCTGCCCCAGCGCAATACACGCTGTATCTTCAGGCTGTTGATCGCAAGCAGGTTATTGGGCTCCTCTGAGAGCCCTTCGTCGTTAAAGGTATCCATGGGGGTATCCACCACTACCGGCGCCTTGAATTCGTCAAGCTTTGTATTCCCGGGTTGTTGCACCATCGCAGGAATAAAGTCCCACCATGCCTGGTTGGCATAGACTTTCTGGTTTTGTGCGGGGGCACTGTAGCCGCCGCCCGCCACATACTGGCTCTGGTATCCTGCCCATGCAAATTCATGGTTATCCCAGATACACACAAATGGCCAGCGTGCCCGGGCATCCTGCAGGTCGGGATCTTCAAGATAGGCACGATAGAGAGTGCGGTAATCTTCCAGCGTTACGGGCAAGTGAAAATTGCTGACCTTTCTTCCCTGCGGAAACTTATACAGGTTCCTGATGCGGCGGCCACGGTTACCATCCGGGTTATCTTCGGCATACCAGGTTACCTCATAAATAAAATCGCCCAGGTGCAACACAAAATACAGTTGCTGGTCTGCAGGCTTCGCCGCGTCTTCATAGATCATCTTGCGGTAAGCATTCAGTGCACCTTCGTTGGGGCATTGGCAACTCACAAAGCTGAAGCGCACAGGCACATCAGCATCGTTGGCCGGCGCAGTAATGGTACGGCCAACCCGGCTGGCAAACCCATGCTCATCAATAAAGCGGTACCAATAAACACTATTGGGTTTAAGGTCTTTGGCCAAAAACCGGCAGGTATAATCAGCATCAGCACCGATGTTGGCGGTACCACCCGCCAGTATTTTTTTGAAATCAGGCGTTGTGGATATTTCAACAACCAGTTTTTTAGCAATGCTATCCTTTACCGGAGGGCGCCGTGTCCACAGGATCACAGTATTATAGGTAGGGTCACCCGATGCCACACCTTGTGGATAAAGATCGCGGCGCTCTGTTGCTGCTGTGGGAAGCTTATTGGCCCAACCTTTCTTTGTGGCGATGGCGAAGCCTGCAAACAGGGAGGCTTGTACGAACTTACGGCGACTTACATGCATAAGAGATTGTTTAATCGGCTTTTGCCTCAATAAATGTATCAGGAAAGTGGAACAGTACCCAACCGTTCAGCACATTTTAGCAGGAGGGCAGTTTCATTCTCGGGCTTGCCTCCACAGCGTTACCGGGAGGGAAGGCTCTGGTTCGCTGGCTTTCATTAATCTATAGCTATAATTATTGGGGTGCCGGCTGTCGTATTTCATGGCATCAGCTGTTGCGCCAGTCCCGGGAGGAACGATTCGGGACCACTCACCTGGCGTTCTGTTCCTTAATAAGCATCAGGCCAGTAAAAAATAGGTTATGTTCTATTGGTTGCTCTAACCACCAACTGAAACTACCTAAGTGCCAGGCTTACTTTTGTATCCGCCGAGTCTCCTGAAAAGGACGCTGCGACATTAACCTATGGGCTGGTGTCCCACCAAAATGTCAATTTTATCGAGGTAAATGTCAAGATATTCTGTACTTGTGAAAATATGTTGGGAATGGCGGATATTGGTTGCCAATTCCCATTTTTCTTCCACATAAAATGCGCCTAACTGGTAAAGCCGGTACCTGTATGTATTATCGGTACGTTCATCGATGAAAGCACCGTGCTTCCACAGCGATAAAAATTGATGGGCCTCGTCAAGGTTCTTAAATGTCTGGTGATCCATTTTGCAGCAAAGTTGGTTAAGGAAAACAAGAATTTACGCTTACTTAAAAATAACATTTTTAAGGACCCTGAGAAAGGGAAACGCCACTTATTTATCAAATTAATTTTATCAAAGACTCCTTTTTGCGTTTATCCTGTCCATCACTGGTTGTAGTGATGGCTGAATTATGAGCATTGCAGAACTCTCACCAAATCCTGAAGAGATACTTATCGTTCGACTATCAGTTTCGTCCTTGATATGTTTGCCCCGTCATTTGTTTCAAGGTAGTAAATGCCGGGACTAAGCGAAGTAATCTTTAAATGATATTCATTAGATCCTTCTATTGCGCTTTCCTGGCTGGAAAGCAACAACTGGCCTGTAACATTAAATACGCTAAACTGAACGATTGAGGCTTTTTTTACAACAAGATGTATACGAATCTGATCGCTGGCCGGATTGGGGTATACAAGGCATCGTTCTTTATCTGAAGTAGCCCGGTTTAATTCCTCCTGGATTGCTGCTGTAAAGCAACTGGAAGTAACCTGCTTTTTTGCTGAAACAGTCACGCAGTTATATAAATTGGTCACAGCTACGCTATAACTGCCGGTTGTTTTAGCAACATAGCTTCTGTTGGTTGCACCCGCAATGTTTACATTGTTTCTTTTCCATTGGTAGGTTAACCCGGTACCACTATTGGCTTGTAGGGTGACCGAGCCTAAAGCACAAATATTCAGGTTGCCGAATACTTTGATCGCAGCTTTTGGTGTTGGCGCTATGGCAACAGTTGTAGCATCCGACGTGTCCTTACAAATATTGTTAAGTATTTCACGCACAGTATAACTGCCCCCGGTATTAACACTAAGTGAGGGAGCGGTTGCCCCCGGTATAAACGTGCCGTCCTTAATCCATTGATAGGTGGTATTGGCAAAGCTGTTCGCATTTAAAACAGTTGAGAAGCCGCTACAAATAGTGACAGTACCTTTTTGCAGAATGCTGGCTGTAATTGTGTTCTCGTCTACCTGCCCGTTACAATTGTTGTCGAACCCGTCGCATATTTCTGGTGCACCTGGGTAAACAGAAGCCATGTTGTCATTGCAATCCGTATTGTCTGCGACAAAACCCGCCGGAGGTGCGCATGATAATATTATTGAATCTTTATTACCAAAACCGTCCCCGTCGGCATCTTTATACCATGTTTGCCTGCTGAAACCTTCATCGATATTTCCGTCGCAATTATTATCGAGCCCGTCGCAGATTTCCGCAGCACCAGGGTAAACTGAGGCATTAAGGTCGTTGCAGTCTGTACTGTCTGCAACATATCCTTCAGGAGCGTTTCCGGCAAAAATTCTTTGATTGATATTGCCATATCCGTCTTTATCGGCATCTCTGTAGAATGCCTGTTGGTTTTCATCGGTCAGACCGTTGCAATTATTATCTTTTCCATCGTTAATTTCTGGTGCCCCGGGATTTATTGTTGCATCGTTGTCGTTACAGTCAGTGCTGTCCGCAACGAAGCCGGGTGGCTTTGTGCAGGAAAATACACGGTTGTTTATATTCCCATATCCATCATGGTCACTGTCTTTGTAAAATGGTAGTTGCGCCCCTTCGTCAATTTGCCCATTGCAATTATTGTCAATGCCATCGCAAATTTCTGCGGCACCGGGATTTATCGTTGCATCACTATCATTACAGTCACCACTGGCAATAACATAGCCAAAAGGCTGATAGCACCCTTTGAAGAATTTGTCATTCGAACCATAGCCATCTCCATCTGCATCCAAATAGTAAACGGTGGAGTCGCAAGCCGGTGGACGGGAATTTTGCCAACCCTGTTGCCTGATTGTCCTCATCTGGTTCAATACCGAACTGTAGCTTGCGTTACTGACCACGTTGGTCCATTCGTTCGGGTCATTTTGCCGGTCGTAGAGTTCTTCACCATACACTCCCCAATAATTGTAATGGTATCGCTCGTTTCTTATTGCTTCGCATTTCGTTACTAAAGGAAACTGTGGTCCCGGCGCAGTTTGCGTAAAAGATGCGCGTTTCCATGTTTGTAAGGGGTTATCAAGGAGCCTGACCAGGCTGGAACCCTCAACATCAACAGGTGTAGGCACTTTACATAGTTCTGTAATGGTCGGGTATACATCGACGATTTCAACAAATTTATCGCAAATGCCAGCCGGTTTGCCGGGCGCATAAATTATGAAAGGAATATGAATCGATTCTTCAAACAAAGTATTTTTCAGCCATAATCCATTATGCTCCCCAAGTTGTTGACCATGATCGCTTACTACCACAACAACCGTGTTGTCCCATAAATGATCCTTATCCATTTCATCAAGCAATATCCCCAGGTTCCTATCCATGGTTGAAACCTCTCCATAATAGGCCTGAACAGTCTTCCTCCACTCTGAGTCTGACTGTACGACGGTATTGTTAGCGAAAAATGCTATTGCAGGTATGTCGTTCCTGTCGTTTGCCGGAGTATTATCAGGGATTTGAATCGTTCTGGCACTATTTCCTTTCACCGTTAAAGGACTTTGCCAGAAAGGCAATTCGACCTTCACAGATGGGTCACCATATTTATTCCAGTTAGATAAGTTTGGCGTAAATGGATTATGAACGCCAAGTCCAAGTGCGTAAAAACCAGGCTGAGTCCGGTTTTGTTTCAGACTGCTGACAAGATCCTGCACAAGGGTATAGTCACCGCCGGAGTCTTTCCTGGGATATATGCCCCATGATGCAGGCTCGAAATTCGTCAAACCCTCATTAACATTTTTTGCAAAATTATTGGAACTGCCGCCCTCTGCGTAATCCCAGCTGAATTCGTATTCAAACTGGCCATGATAAATTTTGCCATATCGCTCTGTCCGGTACCCAAATGAATGCAGATAATCCTGCAGATAGTTCACATTTGCCGGAACGTATAGGGCGGGATCCATATTATTCCCAAGCACGCCTGTTTTATCTGGCCGCCATCCCGACATCATGGATACCCTTGACGGGTTACAAAGTGCAAACTGGCAATATGCTGAAGTAAAAGCTGTCCCTTTTTTGATGAGCCGCTGAAGATTGGGCGTGAGTACTGCCGGGTAACCAAGATATTCCGTTTTTTCATTCATGTCATCTAATGAAATGAGAATCACATTGTATCGTTGCTGAGATTGCTGTGCATAACCTTTATTTAGTAAAACCGGCATTGCAATAATTAATGCTAACCTTTTGGCATAGGAACACAGCAAACCGTTATGAGTTGTTAAATTCATAGTAGCTGTTGTTGGTTAAAAAGTTCTCTAATGTAGGGCTGTCGGTATGAAATTAATGAATTTTCATCGAATTGATTATTAATAATTGTCTTTCGAAGCTTAACGGTCAACTGTTTACACAGTATTGTGTGCATGGATGAATCACGCTATTGCAAGAGTTGTTCAGGTTTTTTTCCATCGGAAATAAAAAAAGAATCATACAGATATATGATTCTTTGACAATAATTTTAGTTGCTCTGCAATTTTATGGCGTTGGGTAGTCCGGGTACCTGGCGAGAATGTCTTTGAAATTTTGATATACTGCCTTTTCCTGCGTTGTCATTGCGCCTCTTTTAATCTTTGATTTTTCGTAAGGATCTTTAGCCATATTGTAGAACTTATCAGTTAATCCATACAATTTGTAAGTAGAATCTTGCACCCACATTCTCAGGCTGTTATTTCCGCTGTTGGTAAGCGGGTGATAGTAATCATAGATATAAGCCCGCGGTTTGGAAGGCTGTTGAAAAAGCTGCTTGTAAAAACTCACTCCATCAAGTGTATCGTAGGTAGATACATCTGCACCGGTCATTTCCTGGAACGTCATCATAAAATCTGTAAAGCTGATAAGATTATTGTTTACCGTACTCTTGGGAATACCTGCACCTGCTATCATCAGGGGTACATGCGTACCCCATGTGTTGGTCGAACTTTTGCCTCCCTGCACTAACTGGCCATTAAACATGCTGTATATCTCGGTAGGTGTGCCATTATCGCCTGTGAATATGATCATCGTTTTATCTGAAAGTCCGAGGCTTTTTACTTTGGCAACAATTTCTCCGACTTTTTTATCAACATAGGAAACCATAGAGGGGAAAAACTTCGGGTCGCTGATGCGGTTTCGGGGATCCCATGTTGCAAATTCAGGGTCATCTGGTGTTGGCCCGAATGGTGTATGCACCGAAGGCGGCGCATAATACACAAAGAAATTATTATGCTTATTCGAATCAATAAAATCTGTCACATACTTCGTATAGATATCTTCACCGTATTTGCCATCGGTTTCACTGGAAGGCAAATAACCTCCATCCTGGTAAATGGTCGGATTTTTATAAGAAGATCCCTGGCTGCCGCTTGAATAAATTTCATAGGCATTCCACAGGCAATACTTATCAAAACCAAGGCTTTTTACCGAAGCATCGCTCCCGTCAAGTTGCCATTTACCTGTTGCACATGTTTTATAACCAGCACTTTGGAAGAGGTTACCCAGTGTTTTTTCATTGGGATTCATAACTCCCCAGTTAGTATAATTCCTGAAATTATATTTTCCTGTCAGTATGGTAAACCTTGCCGGCGAACACAGTGGAGAAGCCTGGCTTTGGGTAAAACGCATGCCGTTCCGGGCAAGTTTGTCAATGTTGGGTGTGGAATAACTTTGGCCTCCATTGGCCGTAATGAGTTCATATCCCCAATCATCCCCAAGTATCAATACTACGTTCGTACCTGCTGCAACTTTGACCCCTGCGATGGTAATATCCTCGGGATTGGTGTTGTTCAACGGAGTAAGTTCGGTCTTTTTACAACCGAAGAAATGCACAGAAAGTATAACCAAAAGAAAATACGGGAAGAACTTTGCCTTGGTTAATTGATATAAATTAATAAAACTATTCATAGCTGGTCTTTTTACAGAGTCACTTTGTGGTAATGGTTTATGCAGCGCGGCCACTGGAATTACAGGGTAAAAAAATCAAATGTACAGAATAGCTTTAAAATAGGTTGCCAAATGTGTAGAGCACCCTTGCCTGCCAGACTACCTAAGAGTCACTGTCGCCACCAACCGAAACTACCTTTGTCCCCACAGCCTTTCCCGAAGGGAACGCTGTGGATCGCAAAAGGCGCAATGTAATTCCCCGCGCCTGGCTCACCTTGTGTTGTTGCATGAGAACTGCCGCCATATTTTCAACTGCACAAGTGTACGTGCCGGATAAGATGGCACGGTCGCGCAACGAAGCTTAATCCTTGTAAGAAAGCCCCGCCGATAAAAAGCTATTCCATAGCTAATACATCATCCCCGGTTTTTTTATTCGCAGATTTTCCTTTTATAAAATTTGCGACCGCCTTTGTAATGATGAATAATATTGTTGCAAGCACAAATACAATACATGCATAGGGAAATACATCTCCAATCTGTGCATATACAGTGGCAACATGACCAACGGGAATACTTGCATTCCATGTTTTTTCTCCGTTGCCATAAAAATCGAATTGGGCAAGCGTTTTGCCGCGGTAGTCTGTTGAAAGCGACAAGCCACCGCTTGCCTGCCTTACAACCGTGCAGCCATTTTCTATCCCGCGGAAAATAGCCATATAACTGTGATAAGGCGCAATAGCATACCAGTCACCGGAAGGCAATAACAACAAATCAGTTTTGTTTTGCGCCAGTTGCTTCATGCCTGAAGGAATATCTGCATCGTAACAAATGCTAGGCGAAATTTTTCCGTAAGGCGTATTGATGACGGGGACAATTCCGTCGCCGGGTGTACTGTGTTCAGCAAACGGAACCGGGTGATTTTTATGAAACACATTCAACAGTTTTCCATCGGGGCCAATGAAGACGGTCTTGTTCTCCAGGAAGTTTGTGGCAGGCACAATTTTCCCGGAATCAAATACTGCCATAGCCATCAGTAAATACACTTTATTGCCTGCAGCAAAGTTTTCGCCACGCATAATCAATGAATTATCCATTGCCCTTGTGGCAACAGCATTGCCTTCTGACCATACAATTATTTTTGCACCTGCGTCGGCAGCTTTCTTACTCAATGTAAATAGGCTGTCGTGCAGCTTTGCAATAGCCCTGAAGCTGTTGGGAAACCTCGCCGCATCCGGGTGTTCAATAAACGGAACATAAGCTGCATTGATCTGCTGCAGCTCGGGAGAAGAAATCGATATTTTAGGATCAATTACAACTTCTTTACCCGTCACATCCTTGTAAATGCTTTGCAACACTTCAAAGGAGGGCACGGTAACACCGGCGATCGGTACATTTTTATTATCAGCCGTAGCAGCAATAGTGTACCTGGATATGCCAAAGAGCATTGCTGCAATAAAAACCCCTGCATAAACAGCAACGCCCAATTTAACAGGCATTTGTTTGCTCCTTCGTTCTACGATCCATACGACTGTTGAAGCAAACCAGTAGATCAAAAAGGAAATACCTGTTAAGCCTGTAACCGAACTTAACTGTGCCAGCCAGTGAAAGGCATACTGGGTGTTGGCGATGCTCCACCAGGCACCACCGGCATAGCTTACGTCAAAAAATTCTTTGCTAACATAAGCCGCAGGGAATACCAGTGTGGTAATAAAGTGACTGTATCTTTTGGTAACCGCCCTGTCAACGCTATAGATCAACAGCATTTTAAGCAACTCAATAACGGATGTAATGGCAAGAACAGGCAAAGGAAAAGGGGCCACATCATAAGCACTGATCATTTGCACAACAAGCATCACCAGGCAAAACCAGGAGATTTTATACCGCAGGGCAGCATGCCTGAAATAAAACAACAGCAAACCGGGGCCAACCCAGGCCATAACGGGCACAACCCATTTGGGAGAAAGTAAAACGGTGGCTAAGGCGCCTGCCAATAAGCTAATGGCATAAAACAACGTAGATACAGGCAGCGCGGTGGAAGAAGCATTTGTTTTCATGTTTTGTCTTTTTCCAAAGTTGACGCCGCGGAAGGCCCTTAGTCGACTGATTTCGCAAAGTGAAACGCATTTTATTTGGTTTGACTTTACGAAAACCTAAAGCCGAACGTGGTTTTATGCATGTTGTTTCCTGAATTCGGTGGGGGTAATGCCCGTGTACTTTTTAAATAAGGTATTGAAAGAAGATTTTGAGTTGAAGCCAACATCGTACATAACTTCAAGCACGGTTATTTTTTTGTCTTTGGGCTTTGTCAGCAACCTTTTAGCTTCTTCAATGCGGTAGGTGTTGATGAACTCGAAAAAATTCTGCTCCAGCATTTCGTTGATGATCTGGGAAACGATTTTGGGTTTCAGCTTCATTTTAACCGACAGGTCGTCCAGGGTAAGTTCGGGATCAAGGTAAGGTTTGTGCAACTGCATGTATTGCTGAATGTTTTGCAGCACCAACTGCTTTTCATTTTCCCCTAAACCGGCCCCGGCATATTTGGGCGGCTGTACATTTTCCTGCACTGCCTGCTCTTCCCAACCGGAAAACATGCCCGGGTGGTTCAGCGCTTTCATCAAAACAAAAACAATAAACAGCAACAACACCACAATCAGCAGGCTTAATGCGACAAAATAGGCGCCTGCCGGACCGGTGAGTAACAAATAGCTGTTGACTGCCCCAAATACAAGGAGAAAAAGGAAAAAGAATACCAGGGTTTTCAGCCAGTTTAAGGTAATATGCTGTGCATTGGAAAACTGGTTTACGGCTGCCTTTTGGTATTTTTTCAACAGCAGGAGGGATGCAATAAGATAGGCTGTAAAGTGGAGGTAAATAAAATTACCCCCAAGATAGATCTGTGAAGGCAGTTTGCGGTTCAGTATGTCCTGCATTATTTGCATTTGCATGCGCTCCCCTGCAGAAAGAAAACCGGTTTCAGTTGCCAGTAACAGCAGTAAAAAAGGCAAAAAATGAAGCCAGGATTTTTTTGTAAACACATGCTGTTTATACAAAACACTCCGTACATAAAAAAACAACAACGGCCCGCAGAGCAGTAACATGCTGCTGCCCCACAAACCCCATTGCGGAAACTGTAGGTAAAATTGTTTCAGCAACAGGAAATTATCCGTAAGGTTCAGCCAAAGTGCAAGAAAAAACAATGCGAGCAATACATTGCTGATTTTTTTGCCGCGGTCCGCAGTGAATAAAAAAATGGCAATAAAGAGCAACAGGAAAAGCACAAACAAATAAAGAATATCGCTGAAGCTGAAACTCATTTTATTATATTCAAACGGGAAAATGTAAATGTAAATTAAGCAAGAAAATATTTTGTACCCGGCTGTACATTTTCATGGCATCGGCAGTGCGCAATAGTGCCGGCTTATCCGGCATCGCACACTTGTACTGAAGAATAGCTATTGTCCTATCGGTTGCTGTCCTCACCACCCCAAAATCTTCCCAGGCGAGTGTCAGATAGCCTCGTGCGTTGCTTTGTGGCACTCGCCGTGCTGTGCAGCCGTAATATTTTTATTTGTACCCTTCTCGTCCCGTTAGGGACACATATCGGTAGCCGTAATATTTTTATTTGTATGTTTCTCGTCCCGTTAGGGACAACATACCGGTAGCCGTAATATTTTTATTTGTATCCTTCTCGTCCCGTTAGGGACAACATACTGGTAGCCGTAATATTTTTATTTGTATCCTTCTCGTCCCGTTAGGGACAACATATCGGCAGCCGTATATTTTTATTTGTATGTTTCTCGTCCCGTCAGGGACAACATATTGGTAGCCGCAATATTTTTATTTGTATCCTTCTCGTCCCGTCAGGGACAACATACCGGCAGCCGTATATTTTTATTTGTATGTTTCTCGTCCCGTTAGGGACAACATATTGGTAGCCGTAATATTTTTATTTGTATCCTTCTCGTCCCGTCAGGGACCAAACATTGGTAGAAATATCAGAAAATACATAAGCCAGGGTCTCGTAGGGACGTAATATTCCCTCCATCGATTGTCTTCACCAATCCCGAACCATCATCTTTGTGCACTTTTTTACCAGTTGCTGTTTGCACCAACAAAAGTGGATTGGTCTCGACAACTGGAAGCTTGATGCACACAGCCGGCTACTGCCGCAAAATATCCCGGAAGCACAAGTGAGTGACACAACGAAGATGCCACCTGCACAAAAGCCCGGGCACAAAAAAGCGGGTAAAAAAATTACCCGCTTACTGCTGAATGTTGATTGCCTTAGTGCCTATTGTTTTACGACCTTGTAAACATGTTGATCTTTACCTGAATTGAGCTGCAACAGGTAAGTGCCTGGTTTAAGATTGGCAGTAGACGGAATAGTAATGCTGTTCGATGCTACACCATAATTCGTTGCTGGCAGTTTCGCAACCAGCCTTCCCTGCATATCAAACACATTGACCGCAACCTGCTTTGCTTCAACAAGATTGAGCTGCAGTTTTAACGCGCCGCTGAACGGATTGGCGAACAATACATCCATGGATAAAGCATCTGACCTCATCGTAATTACCCTGGAATATTTTATGCTGCCATCACCATCTACCTGTTTCAACCGGTACTGTACGTTGCTGCTTGTTGCAAAAGCATTGCGGTCGTTGAAGCTATACGATTGGTTTTTGAGTGAGTTCACAGCATTGACAAAACCGATGCTTTCAAAGTTTGTGTTGTTAAGCGATTTTTGAATTTCATAACCCTTCATGTTTATCTCATCACTTATTTCCCACTGCAATCGCACGTCCCGGTTGTTCTTTTGTGCAGTGAACGATAAAATATTTACGGGCAGCAATGTGCATCCTGTTGCCGCTGTGCTCACGTGCGGGAATATCCAGAGGGTAACATCCAGTGCATTGTTTTGATCGGCAGGATTAACATAGTTGTTGCTGAATGACGTCCATTTTACTTTACTGCCAACAGAATCGGCATCCCATGCGGCATTGGGCTCGACCTGGTCATCGGCAGTGCCACCGATCCAGATGGAATCTTTGTCACCATGTATATCCCATGAAAAATTGGTAATATCTACCGATACAAAAAACTTCTTGTCAGCAGGCAATGCTGTTGCGGTTGGAAACACAACAACGGTATTCTTTCCCGCATCAACATCGGCCTTTACTTCTGCCAGCGTCTTTTGTGCTGTCGCAAGCAATGTTGATGGTACTCCTTTGGCGGGATCGGCGGAATAAACCCTGAAATAAATAAGCTTGGAAAGATTGGCAGGCAACGTGGAATTGGCTTTGCCAAACTTAACCAGCGTGCCGAGTATATAGTTGTAGGCAGTACCCGAGAGGTCAAAATAATTGGCCTTCTGCAAAGGGCCATCATTATTTGTTCCATTGATATAGCCGAGAAAAGTGCCAAACGGGTCGGTGTATTTATAACTTGTGTCTTTCCAGGTTGGAGACACCGGGCTGTTAATGGTATCGCACGCCTGTTGCGCATGGGCTTCCACGAACAGTAGCGTTGATAAAACAAGAAGGCCGCAAAGGTTTTTCTTCATCATAATTATGTGTTTTAGTTTTTGTACAAAAAATTCACAGGGCCGGTGTTAAAACTGTATGTATGTTATCACAGAGAAATACTTTTTGGTCGCCGGCTTTGGTAACAATGTTCGGCAGTACTTGCGTCGCACACTTGTACAGCTGTTACGCTGTTCGGCTGCTATGCATTAAAACTTATAACCGATTGCCAGCGATACGCTAGAGCCAAACGTTCTCCTGATGGTGGTGATGTCAGTGCCCTTGTCATACTTTTGGTTGTCGTTGATATCATTAAAAAAGATGGCATCCTTGTGCAACACGTCAGCCCATGAAAATTCCACCAGTCCCTTTTTAAATACCGTTTTACTGATCTTGAAATCAAAAATGGGCCTTGGCTTTTCCCACACGATGTTGGGATAGATCGCATCCAGCAGCCATATTCTCGTGCCTGCCTGGTTATATAAAAACGAAACGTTGATCTTTGATTTAGGCTCTGTGTATTGCAGCGATGCATTCAGCAGGTAAGGCGACTGGCCAAACAATGGCCGGTTGGAATTCTTGGTATTAACAAGGTCTCCAGCGCTTACATCTGACTGTATCAGCGACAGGTTGGTATAGAGTACAAGGTTCTCAAAATACTTTCCGAAAAATCCAAAGTCTTTTCTCACTTCCAGTTCAATGCCTTTGTTCTTTGCTTTATCCACATTCGCATATATCTGCGACAATGATTCAGCAGAAGGATTAAATACCCTCGGTTCTATCGGGTCTTTTAATTGCTTGTAGAAAACACTCACAGAATAGTACTGCGAGTTTTTAAAGAAATGTTCCCAACGTACCTCAAAGTTGTCTATATAAGTGGGTACGAGGCTGGCATTACCAAAATAGGTGATGTTGAGGAAGAAGTCATAGAACACCTGTGGCGACAATTCCCTGAACAATGGTCGTGTGACCGTACGACCGTAACTCAACCGCAGGTTGGCTTTGGGCAACACCGAATAAACAAGGTTACCTGAAGGCAGCCAGTCTGCTTTTTTAATGTCAGCAAACGTGGTTGGTTCAAAACTTGCATTAAGTCCGCTCAACTGGTTGCGATAGTTTTCAAGCCGCATACCCCACACCAGCCTTAGCTTTGAAGAAAACCGGTTGTCAAACATCAAAAACCCTGATGCGTTTCTTACAAAACCCTGGTAGCTGTTTTCCGGTAATTCAGGTTCGTTCAGGTAAAGCCCTTCATTGGCGTCAAAATGCGAAGTGGCGAAAATATCACCCGGCTGCTGAAAAATATATTGTCCTGATTGTTCAGTTGGGTTATTGGGTGAGTTGCTGTTGAAAAACCGGATATTTCTTTTACGCTGGTCATAATAATAACCGCCGCCAAACTTAAGGCTCTGGTTATTGTTAAAAAGTTTGAACGGAATGCTCACATCAGCATTGGCGCCCTTACTGTAATCTTCTACATCACCAAAAAAACGGAGACCTGATTCTGTGGTGGAAAGCTGGCCGCCATAAGCAAGTACAGCCGCATAGGGATCATATTCAGAACCTCGCTGGTAAGTAATATACCGGTAATCGGGTTCATTTCTTTTCAGGTCGGTATAATAACCAGTCCAGTTGATTTTGATTTTGGATCCCGGCAAATAATGCTCTCCGCCAACCTGCGTATTGATCAGGCGGTTGCTGACAAAATAATAGGAATAGGCTTCTATCATAGGTCTTGACAAGGCATTATACGAACCGCCCCTGACCACCGTTTGATCAAACGAGTTCAGGGAAATGATGTTATTAAAAAAGAGCTTGTTGTTGCGATTTATTTTAAAGGAAATATTGCCCAATGCACTCGTCAGAATATTCTGAACATATTGCGAATCTTTAAAACGGAAATCAACATTGTCCGGGTTGGCATTGGTAGGGTCCTGGTAATAGGTCCTGTCCTGTTGTGTATAGGTAAAAGAAGAATTGTAGGTAACACCGAATATACCGCCGATTCTGGGGTAAGATGAATTCTTGTTCAGCTTCGCATTAAAGCCGCCCGACAACTGGAGTCCACCATTCAAAAGTGAACCTGCTTTTTGCTCAAGCCCCCAGGTGTTTTGGAAGGAACGGTCCAGCGAAGTCTTTTTTGCCGGGTCATCATAGGTAAGTGAATTGAAATCGTGCGTGGATGTATGGGCAACTGCGTCCGGTAATTTCCGCACGCTGTTGTCAAAACCAAGCCAATCTGTTTTACTCCCTGGATAGGTATAAAAATCATTGGAAATTGTTTGAGTATTTAAACCAACTGATGACTTAACCGACAGGAACGCTTTATCCGGAACATCTTTGGTTGTGATCTGCACAAGTCCTCCGGCAAAGCTGCCCGGCAGGTCAGGAGATGCGCTCTTGTAGATCGTTATATTATCCACCACCTCAGAAGGAAAAATGTCAAACGCGAATGTTTTACGGTCAGGCTCCGAACTGGGCAATATAAAACCATTCAGCATGGCTTCATTATAACGGTCATTCATGCCTCTTACAACAACATATTTGTTTTCCTGTACCGACGTTCCTGAAATTCTTTTCAATACATCACTGGTATTTTTATCAGGAGATTTCTTGATCAGGTCTGCACTGATACCGTCAGATACCACAGGCGCATTTCTCCTGGTAACAAGCAGTGAATTCAGGCTCTCTTTTTTGGCACTCGTGGTGGTAACCACTACTGCATCGAGGCTGCCTTTATGGGGAACAAGCGTAACATTTAAAACAGTAACATCGCCACGCACTATTTCTATGTCAGAAATCTTTTTGGAATTAAAACCTACATAACTGATCTGGAGTGTGTACTTGCCAGGCGCTATATTATTAATGCGGTAACCGCCATCGGCTTCGGTGCTAACATTTTTCTTTAGTTCAAGCAAGGAAACAGTAGCACCTGCAAGGCTCTGGTTACTGCTTTCATCAGTTACTTTCCCACTGAGGTTTCCGGTCTGGCCGAACGGGGAGAATGAAAAAAATAAAAAGAGTAAAATAAGCAGTGTAAACTTATTGGTCATACAGTTTTAGCGCAAAAGTAGATGCAGTTTTTTTCGGTAAACGGTCTGTGTCATTAAGTAATTGTTACGAAAATTGATAAGCACTGATACAATTTATTGTATCAGTTTTTTATTGAACTTAACGTTATTTTATTATGATTTAATTGTTAACGTGATTCTCTTGGAACCTTTTACTGTATTATGTTTTGGCCGATACATTGGCTTAACGATTTGGTAAAATATCCTTAACCTTGATTGTGTTTTTATTTCATCATGCTGCCACATCTTTACCAAAACAAAAAAACTATTTATGCAAACCAGATCTTTACTTGCAAGGACATTGATTCTGATCGTGGCAGCAGGCTTAACCATTACTGCAAATGCGCAGAAGGTGGTAAAAGTGCTGCAGAACGCAGATACCCTGATTACTAAAAACACCACATGGGACTGCGATACCATTTACTTCCTCAAGGGCAAAGTGTACGTTACCAACGCTGCTGAATTAACCATTCAGCCAGGTACCGTTATCGTGGGTGACACTATTTCAAAAGGTGCATTGTTAATTACAAAGGGTGCTAAGATTCATGCAGTAGGTACGCCTTCTTGCCCGATCGTTTTTACTTCTGCTAAAGGACCAAACAAAAGAAACCGTGGTGACTGGGGTGGATTGATCATCCTTGGTAAAGCTGCTGTAAACACACCAACAGGTACTGCCAACATCGAAGGTTTACCTCCTTCAGCACTGACTGAATATGGCGGTGGTTTAAATCCGGATAACAACGATAACTCTGGTGAACTGAACTTCGTGCGTGTTGAATATGCCGGTGTGGCATTCGCTCCAAACAATGAGATCAATGGTATCACATTCGGTGGTGTTGGTGCAGGAACATTGGTTGACTACGTACAGGTAAGTTATGCAAACGACGATTCATTCGAGTGGTTCGGTGGTACAGTAAACTGTAAACACATAATCGCTTTCCGTGGTATCGATGATGATTTCGATACAGACAACGGCTATAGCGGTAAACTCCAGTTTGGTATCGGTTTGCGCGATTCACTCGTTGCAGATATCTCTGGCTCAAAAGCATTTGAGAGCGATAACGATGCAAACGGTTCTGCTAACCTGCCTCAGACAAGAGCCATCTTCTCAAACTTTACCTGCTCTGCCGGTGGTGATACAACCAACAACATCAACTTTAAAGATGCTGCGCATATCCGCAGGAACAGTCACATGTATCTTTACAATTCTATCGTAATGGGTTATCCTGATGGAATCAATATTGATGGATCAAATGTAGGTTCTTCTACACAGCAGAATGTACTCAGTGATACAATGGTTCAGAACAATATCATCGGTACAAGACAGGTTGCAAAAGAAATCATAACCTCTTCACCTTCGGCCAATGCAAGTGTGATTGACCTGCTGCAGAATCATGCTTCAAACCGTTACTACACAGGTAATGCAGGCATCCTGCTTACTGCTCCGTATAACATGAGCAAGCCCGACTTCAGGCCAGCTACAGGTTCTCCTGCTTTGACTGGTGCTAATTTCAACCATGTTGGTTTGAACGATCCTTTCTTCGTTAAAACAACTTATGTTGGTGCTGTAAACAAAGCAAAGAGCCAGAACTGGGCACAAACCTGGACAAACTTTACGCCGAATAAGACTGCTTACGGTCTTGCCTGCGCCTGCTCTCTGTCAGCTCCTCAGACCAACGCCGAATTCTTTGCCGCTGTAGCAGAAGAAATCGCTTCTGACAAAGCAGAGATCAGCGTTTATCCTAATCCCGCTCACAACACTTTCAAGGTAAACATTGCCGGTTTTGGTGCTAACGTAAATGTGAAAGTGGTAAACATGAACGGTGTTGCTGTTTTCAACAAACAAGCCGCTGTTGCAGGTAAATCAGTGGTGGATGTTAACTTAAACAAAGCTGTTCCCGGTTTATACTTCGTAACTGTTTCTGATGGTAAGAACACTGTTACAAAAAAATTAAACGTAGTACAGTAAACTTGCATGTGTTAATCTTAAACGATTACACCCGGCGCCTGCTTTCCAGTAGGTGCCTTTTTTTTGTAACTCCCCCTTATTGGTTACAGCCCTCACCCCAACAAATAAGGATGCTCTTTATGCTGCTGACCCAAAGCATCACCTTTGTGTTTTTTATGAAGAGCCTTTGCATATTTACCCGTCCCGTTAAGGGAAAAGGTTCGTAGAAATAGTAAAACATAAGTAGTCCCGCGGGAACATAACACCATCCGGGTATTTTTGAAAAGATCCCCATCTGCTGCCGGTCCCTTTAGGGAGCAAATATCGGCAGCCGTAATATTTTTATTTGTATCCTTCTCGTCCCGTTAGGGACAACATATCGGTAGCCGTAATATTTTTATTTGTTTGTTTCTCGTCCCGTTAGGGACAACATATCGGTAGCAGTAATATTTTCATTTGTATGCTTCTTTGTCCCGTCAGGGACAACATATCGGTAGCCGTAATATTTTTTATTTGTATGCTTCTTTGTCCCGTCCGGGGCAACATATCGGTAGCCGTAATATTTTTATTTGTATCCTTCTCCAGTCCTGTTAGGGACAACATATCGGTAGCCGTAATATTTTCATTTGTATGCTTCTTTGTCCCGTCAGGGACAATATATTGGTAGGCGGAGAATAATAAAAATTAATGTTCTGTTCTTATTAAGTTAATAATTCAATAATACGCCGGTGCTAATTTTCGTGCCATTAAGCTCAGCAGTCAACAGGCTGTTGCTTCTGTATATAACACCGGGTTTTCGCCGGCTTTTATAGTGGCAGCCTCACCTGCGATGCATCGCTTTACAACATTTATTTCAAACACATGCGTGCTGTAATCGGTTTTATCTTAATAAGCCTCTTAAGTTGTAACAAAGACAATACGTTGAAACCCGGGGGTTTTTTGCACCTGCAGGTTGCAGGACAGGAGAATGCGGTACAATGGGAAACTGTTACTACTACCTGGGATCAAAATACCGGGAAAGCAGAACTCCATGCAAATAGCTACGCATTTGATCAGTGCGTCATTTCATTGAACAATGTTGTGCAACCCTGCACAATAGGTATCGACTCGATTGCAAGGTTTTACTACACTGATGGCGTTGACTTTATTCCTTATACCGCATCAGGTACGCTCATTATTAAAGAAATAAATGCTGGCGGAATTACCGGCACTTTCTCAATCACGCTCGAAAGCAACCACAACAGTTATTTACGCGAAGAGATTTCAGGAGATTTCGGCATAACGAAATAATGCAGCGTAAAGATGTAACCGGCACTGTAAATAAGCACGCCTGTGTCCGCCCCGGATCATCCTCTCCATGTCTTTCTCCCATCGGTTGCAGGGACAAAATATTGGAAGACGTCAAGTATCCATATATTTTAAAATCTCATCCCAGCCTAAGGGCATATGCTGCATTTAGGTTACAATCATAACCATTCACTCGCGGAAATAAAAGAGGGGAGAAGCGATAGTCTCTAATGGCGTTAGCCACTGCAACGCAGTTAACCGGCAATGGGTATAACTGGAACAATAATGGCTTCTGTCAGATCCTCCAGTGTAAGATCGGTGCTTAGCAAAGCTTTTGTATCAAAGTTTGCGTCAAGCATTACAAAACTACAGGTAGAAGCAAGCGTAGCAATCTTCTCTGCCGAAGGATTGGTAAAAAGCTCTTCCCGGTAATGGATGCCTTTTATCCTCATCATACTGTTAACAAGATGCATGTTTTGAACAATGATTTCTACATCTTCAAGTATGGCTTCGTCGTCTTTGGTCCTAGAATCGGGTGGCCTGATATCACTGGGAAACACATAGCCAACAGGAGGTTCTTCGGCACTTTTGATAAATAGTCCAATCACATCGTTTCCACCGCTTTTGGCCCTTTGTATTACATGATCAATTACAGGAAAGGGAAGGCCGATGCCGTCGATGATAAGCAGGATAGTGTTCATGGTAATAGCTGTTTTGTGTGCAGGTAGAAATATACCGTGCATTAAATTTACACAAACAGGCAATGTTTTTTTATGATCCGGCACTATAACTGTGTTATCAAATCGTAAAGCATAATAGCGCCAACATAAAATGGCTGGCGTTAATTGACTACCTTTATATGCAATTGCCAAATGGTATGAACCTGAAGGTATTGTCTGTCCAGGTGGCCGATAACATTGACCTGAAACAATTCAAAAACAGTTTTCCTGTTGCCAGCTATTTTACAGACAGCGATGAATTGGTCTTTGAAATAGCCGCAAACAAATACCTCTGCGTATACAAGTATGGCAATATTTGTTTGACAGGCTATAGCGACACGGAAACTGCTGCCCTGTTGCAGGCAATAAAGCCATTTTGCAAAAACTTCCTCGAACAGCAACCGGGTGACGAATTTGAAATTGAAACAGGATCAAATACAATCAACTACGGGTTTAATAAAATAGAGATCCCAAAAGCCGATATTGAAGTGCTGCGGCTGATCATGCTCAATGTGTCGCACAGTGTTGCGTTGGACTACTATAGTGAACAAACCAATGTTTTATTGGAAGAGACAAATTATCACACACAACTGCTGGAAAAAAAGGGCCGTATTGGCATGAGCGGGATCAAACTCAAACGGTACATTGGCCGCACCCTCAACCTCAAAAATAAAATCTCCGCCAACCTTTACATTTTTGATTCGCCCGAACAAACCTGGGAAAACGAAACCCTGAACAAGCTTGACATAGGATTGAAAAATACCTTCGATCTTCAGTCGCGTTTCCGGACCATACAGGATGGGCTGCAGATTGTAAAAGAAAACCTTGACCTGTTTAAAGACCTACTGCAATACCGCAACAGTTCCGTATTGGAATGGATCGTCATTGTACTGATTTTGGTGGAGGTGATCAATCTGCTGATCGACAAATTCAATCTTTTTTGAGCCTACTGCTGAGGGCGTCCGGGGAAATGCCGGTAACGGTTAAATCACTGCTCCCTTTTCCGGGCAAAATATATTTGTATAAGTGATGGTACAATAGCCTGTTTAATAATTACTTCACGATTATTTATTATAGCAGGTGCCGTCGAAGCATTGGCGCTGGCTATCTTTAAGCTTTGTAAACAGGCAATATGAATCTATCCGGGAACGGGAATTATAACAATCCCCTTGTAAAACTGATCACCATCTTGGTACTGGCACTAACGCTGGTCCTCGTTGCTGTATTTGTCTATGATCAGTTTAAGTAGTAGATAGATAAGCCGTTTGCTCTTTATGGCCCTAAACCTTATGGCTCTTTAAATGCCCTCATCCCCGGCTCTCTGTACAACGGCATAATGACGAGGATCCTTTATCATGTTATTTGCTACTGGTTAAATCATGATAGAAAAGAACCATCATTTATACCGCAGCTCATCCTTGTCATCATAAAAATACATGCGGTCTTCAAGGACATCATTATCTGGTTTTTCTGCTTCAGGATAATACTCCTGGAGCTCGGTTAGATTGGCTTGCAGATCTGTCTCATGCAGGAAAGAGTAGTCCTGTAATAAGGTATAAACACTATACATATAAATATGGCTTATTAAAGTAATAAATAATTATGGCTTCTTCGTTCGCTATGGTGCTGCAACACGGTATTTTAGAATATGTAAACGCTGATATATTTTTCATACAACACCCGCTACTGGTTTATTATGTTTGCCGGGTCGCAATTCCATGCCACCGTATTTGAATAAATTATCAGTACATAGATAGCTGGTAAATATTACCACTGTATTAAGTGTTTTCCGGCTGGTCATTATTAACCGTTTGATAATGTTGGCGCTTGCTGTGGCAGGAAATCAATGTGCAGGGATTGCTTAACATTTTCATCATCATTGCTTAATAATAGCAATGCTCACAAAACGTAAACTAAAGTTAATTTAGCCCAAACATGTTGTTTATGTCAGCCCTTCAACAACGTATTGCCGCCATAACGGAAAATGTAAATGAATTTCTTTTTGTTGAGATATTCCCTCAAAACCTGGAGGGGCATGAATTTGATTATCTTATTACAGACCTGTCGCACACAACCATACGCAGAGGCTGTTTCAAGGCGCCCAAGGTGCAGATCAGGACCAGCCTTATGCCTGAGGGCCATTACAACTTCATTCTTTGCAAAAACGGCGAAACGCTGTTCCAGTCCTCCTTCGGGAAATCGATTAGCTGGCAGACGGATCACATAACCGAGTTGCTGCGTTATTTTAATAAAGAATAAAACCCAGCAAAACCTTAACCTTCAACAAGGCAATCATCTTTGTGTTCTTCGTGAAATACTTTACGCACTTCGTTGTAAATAAAATACGGTGCATCCGTAGCTTTACACCAGCATCCCGTGACTTGTCATTGATACATTGGTTGCCAGCTATATCACTTTGGGCATCTGCACTTGTCACGCTCGGTTCACGATTCCGTTTTCATGGCATCGGTTGAATTTGGCTCAGGGAAAGCATTATACCCGCCGTAGCAAAACTTAACATTGGCGATATGTACGGAACTTTATTTTTGTGTTATTAAATTATTAATAAAACAACATTGACTATGTCTGTAAAAAAAGATGTAAAGCAGGCAGAAAAGAACCAGGCTAATTTAACCCGCACTGTTATCGTCGGGCAATTGCAACACATGTTGGCTTCCTATAAAAAAAATGGGTCTGCCGATGATGTGGAAAAAGCCATTAAAAAAGCAGCCAAAATAATCAGCAAAATTGTCATTGTGCCAACCCCTGCAACAAAAACGGCCAAAGCTAAAACGGCAAAGAAAGCCATCGCCAAAAAGAGCTGATACGATGGTACCCCCTGTAACCTTAATCCGTTGCACCAGTTAAGCAATTATTATCTTTCAGTGTAAATGGGATAAACTGAGTTTTATCATAAAAGCGCTTTGCCGTCGGGCCTATTTTTGGTATTCCTAACAGCATGGTTCCAATGAATACTTCAGGGCAACAACAGGGCGATCTGAATGCGGCAAAAATACAGCTGCTGTATTTGCTTCAAAAAATGGACGACGCGCTCATTAAGTCGTCAGGGGTTTTTAAACACCTGCATCCTTCCCAGTTATCAAGTGCATATAACCTGGTCCAGTATCTCGCTCTCCGCAGCGAAGATGTCCGCAATTTGCAGGACCAGTTGCATATGCATGGGCTGTCATCACTTGCAAGCAGCGAATCTCATATACGTTACCAGCTGCAGTCGATTCTCACGTGGCTTGGCGAGACATTTACTTCCGTCCATCAGCACCTGGACTATTATACCGGTCGCCAATTGATCGAAGAAAGAGCTATTGGTTTATTCGGTAAAAGTCATGTTGAAAGTATTCCTTCCATCATGGTAACCTTCGATAGGGAGTTCGCCGGTAATGTAATATTGATAAAAAAACTGCTGGAAACAGGGATGAATGTTGCCCGAATTAATACCGCCCATGATGACGCCGGTATATGGTCTGCCATGATCACTACACTTAAGCAGGCTTCACAAAGCACGGGTATCGAATGTAAAATATTCATGGACCTGGCAGGTCCCAAATTGCGCAGCTCAGTTGTAGGGAAAGGGCATAGCTCCGGTAAAGTGGCAGTCTTTGAAGGCCAGCAGATATATCTCACCGGGCCGGGAGCAGGTTATGACCCTTTAAAGGTGGTCATTAGCTGTGATGAGCCGGGGGTTGTTACGCAACTTAAAAATGGTGATCGGGTTTTATTTGATGATGGAATGATCGAGTCGGTAGTGGAAGATAACGATGCCGGGATGGCGCTTTTGCGGGTTAACCGTGTTTCTTCAAAGAAGCAACAGTTGAAAGAGGGGAAAGGGATAAATTTTCCTGACAGTGCATTGCAACTTGCTTCGCTCTCGGCATACGACATAAAAACACTGCCTTTTATCTGTGAAAATGCAGATCTTATCGGGTATTCTTTCGTCAGGGATGCAGGCGACGTAAAACTGCTGCAGGACAAACTTTCAGCATTCAAAAAACGCCCTGCGATTACCTTGAAAATTGAAACACCAGATGCGGTAAAAAATTTACCGTCTTTGCTACTGCAGGGCATGCAGGAGTCAGTGTTTGCGGTAATGATTGCACGCGGGGACCTTGCCGTAGAAATCGGCTTTGAACGCATGAGCGAAATACAGGAAGAAATTCTTTGGATAAGCGAAGCCGCACACGTCCCCGTTATCTGGGCTACCCAGGTCCTCGAAACATTAAATAAATCAGGTATCGCAACCAGGTCGGAAGTCACTGACGCAGCATATGCGGGAAGAAGCGAATGCGTAATGATCAATAAGGGCGATTACATCATCAACGTGATCCGGTCATTGGTCGATATCCTGCAACGGAGCGGGATGCATCATGCAAAAAAAAGATACACATTCAGACCCATGAATATTGCTTCAAATTTTTTTGACAGTCTTTGACAACGCATGCCTCCGATAATGTTTCATTGCCGTCCCCCACAGGAGAATTGTCGGTATTAGCATATACAAATAGGCAAGCCGCTTGACGGCTAGGGTGGCGAATGACAAATATGTATGGCGGCCAACACCACAATCTTCCACGCTGATAAATAGACTCCTTTTGTCCTCACAACGTTACCCAAAGGGAACGCTGTGGATCACCAGCCTTGACTTATCCATAGCTGCAATTATTTTGTTCCCTGCTGTTGTATTTCATGGCATCGGCTCTTGCGTCGCACACTTGTACTGAAGTATAGCTATTGACCTATCGGTTGCTGTCCCTGCCAACCGAAATGCTTCCCGGGCGAGTGCCAGATAGCCTGGTGCGTTGCTTCGTGGCACTCGTAGTGAACAGCAAAAGAATCAGGCATCTCCTGCTGCGAAATATTTGACTTATCGGTTGCTGTCACCAACCAACCGAAACTGCCACAATACATGCTCAGGTGAGTATCCGGCTATTAACCATTCCAATTACTTTAATGTAGCGTTCAACAGTATTCCCTGGCCACATTGTAACATCCGGATTGAAACGGTAATTGCATACTATTATCTTGTTTTGGCGGAGTTGTAAAAGATAAAATAAACCGGTATAAATGCATACACACAAAAACCAAGGTACGTATGCACTAAACTCAGTGCAGCACCGCAGAGATAGAGCAACGGCCCAAACAGGATAGAAGCTTTTGTAGCTTTTTTATAGTGCGTGATATCAATATTATCATTTAGTACAAACCGGTTCTTCAAAGCATTCATGCGAATAAGCGAAAAAGAAAATGCCATTAGTGCTAATACAACGCCAAACACAATCAATGCAACAGGGTTATTTACATAGTCACCCATCAATGCTGTTGGAAATGGAATGAATGAACACCATAGCAATAGATTGGCATTGAGCCAGAACAAGCCATGTGTAATTATTTTTAGTTGCTGCATAATGCGGTGATGATTCACCCAGATCACGCACACGATAAGAAAACTTACGATCCAGCTCAGGACTTTTGGTAATAATTGTAATAACGCTTTTGCCAATGCTTCACCCGACTGGTGATCCTTAATTTCAGGGACACTTATTTCCAGTACCAGTAAGGTAACAATGATTGCAAATATGCCGTCGCTGAATGCTTCTACTCTTGTTTTGGAAAAATAATTGGCTTGCGGGTGATCCATAATTGAAAGTTTTAAAACTTCTTTACAAGATAAACGCCGGCGATTACCAGTATCACACCAATGATGCGTTGAATGTTTAACACATGCACCGGTGATCTTAATAAACCAAATTGATCTATTAGCAATGCAGAAAGTATTTGTCCCAACAGTACCAGCACGGTTACATTGCCAATACCAAGTCTGGGTGCGCACAATACGATCAGCAAAATATACGCGCCGCCTAAAATACCACCCAGGTAACTCCATGTTGGTGCGCCGGAAAATTGTTGTGTTGATGGGACTACATAGCGGTTTGCCAGAATATACAATGACAAACCAATTGCGGCAATAACAAATACAGAGAGCGCTGCATAGTAAGGGCTTTGCAATGCCTTGCCCAACTGTGCATTCATGGCACTTTGAAAGGGTATCATCATGCCTGCGCATAATGCAAGCAGTATAAAACTTAACTGGTCACTCATTTTCATTGTTGTTTAATTTTCAGATTATAGCCTAACCCAAATGTGAGTATCTTATCTTCCTGCTGAATATTTGTTACCACCACATGCTCATGTGTAAAGCTGTACAACGCAGTTACAGATAAACCTTTCCACACGGGAAAATCTATCCCCACGTCAAACTGTGTTCTGTAGTTGTTGCTGTTATTAAAAGCAGGCTGCCAGTAAGCATCATAATATAAACGAAGATGGTGCTGCAACAGGTAATTCCAGCCAGCCACATACAGGGTAGCTCTCCACAAGCTTATTTTATCGCTGCCATCATATTCAGCATAATTGAAAGTGCGCTGCGTGAAAGTTGTTGCTTCATATACTGTACTTGCGGAAAGCTTGAGCACATTTTTTTGTTGCTGCAATAGCTGATAGGTAACACCTGCTCCGGCAAAACAGCGCAGGTCAATCTTCCTGCGATAATTCGCAGACACATAGGCAATAGCAAAAGGATAAATTTTATTGTGCGGCTTATAATAAAAATAATTCCTGCTGAAGATATCATTGTCTGCTTTCTTCTTGTAAAACGACTGGTACAAACTGCTGTTCTGTGATTTGAACACCCAATCGCTCACAGGCGCATACCAAAAATCAAGCCTGCTTTTTATGGTGGTTACTGTTACATTTCCCTGCTGGTAATTTCCTGTAAGATTTGCACGCAATTGAAAACGGGTAGTGTCGCTTTCATTGATCTGCGCAAACACAACATTATTCAACAGGCAAAGCCCTGCCGCAACAACAAGTATTTTTTTCATCACTAATCGTTGACAATTAGATCTGCAAGCGCAGCGGGCTGGCTAAAGAACGGACTATGTGACGTCTGCAAGGAATAGACTTTATCCACTTTGGTTTTGCTTACCATTAGCTGTTGCAGGTAATAACTCACGGCATTATCCTGCGTGGTGTGTATATATACTTTTTTCACGCTGCCAAAATTTGCCGCTGTTAATACAACTGCTGTAGCCATAGGTGCCAAAGCATCTGCTTTATGATCTTTGATCAAATGCTGCACATCAGCATCGGGCGCATCTGCAGCAAAACAAGCTTTAATGCCTTCTGCTGCAATAGACGCGGGACTATAATGTTGCGGATCGTCCTGTCTCCAGTATTGACCTATATGACTGTCTTTATCCTGCTCCGAAATTTGGTAAAGGCTTTCTCCGTTTTGCGGTAAATAGGCAGCCACATATACAAGCCGGTTTATCTGTGCGGGAATTTTTTCTGCCACCTGCGAAATAACAATGCCCGCCATACTATGACCTACCAGTATCACATTTGTTCTGGCACCAATCACATGCACAACAGCGTTTACGTAGCTGTTTAATGTTATGTCGGCATAACCAGTAGTGTCTGTGCCATGACCCGGAAGGTTTACCGCAATTACTTCGTAGCCTTTCTGCTCCAGCAAAGGCAGTACCTTATACCATGCAGATGCATCCATCCATGCACCGTGCACCAATACGATTGTTTGTTTCATTGTTGATGTTTTTTGTGAGATTCCATCCACTGGTAAAACAGCCAGGAACATGGCTGTTAACAGTAAATATTTTTTCATGTCCAATATGTTAGGAAAGAAGAAAATGAAAAGCGTTTTCGTTTCAGGTTGCGGTTTTTAGTTTCCCTGGATGCTGTGCTTATTGTTTGTTTTCAGCGGTAGCATTTCCTGGCATCTCTGTTGCGCTGGTCCCGCAAGGAACGATGCGGGATCACTCACTTGTTCATTCGAACAATGTTGAGCAAAGAATAGAACGTACAGGAGTGCGACGCAACGGAAGTTTTATGGGTGTTCAACTGCCCGGCTCATAAAAATTATTCACCCATAGCAGCGATCAATACGTCTGCAGTTTCACTGCCACTAAAGTTTTGCTGACCGGTAATTAAATTGCCATCACGAATGGCAAAACCTTTCCAAAGGCCGGCTTGTATGTAGTTGGCGCCGATCTTTCTTAGCTCATCTTCAATGCGCCAGGGCATTACGTGTTTGCCTTTTGGTAAAGCGCCCATACTCCATACGGCTTCATCGGCAAAATCTTCTTCAATGTTGGCAAAGCCGGTAACAGTTTTCCCCTGTGCGAGGTATTCGCCGCCGGAAAGTTTGGCATAACGCAGCACCGCAACACCATGACACAATGCAACAGCAAGCTTTCCTGCCTCGTAGAACTCCACAAATTTTTGCACGGTGTCTGTTGCCAGCTCTAATGCGAACATCGGTCCCTGGCCACCTGCAATAATTATGGCATCGAATTGCTGTACTTCAATATCTTTTGAAGGCTTCGTGTCTTCCAAAAGTTTTACAAATGCGGGATCGTGTATATAACCACGGCTTATCACATCTTCTGCCTGCCATTGAGAAACATCTTCAGGATTGCTCATGGCATCTGCTTCGCATTTACCACCGAAGTAGCTGAATATTTCTACCTCGTGCCCTTTCTCTGTAAGCTTGTAATAGGGGTGCGTTAATTCGCTCCACCAGAAACCAACGGGCCAGCCTGTTGTAGTAGAGACTGCAGGATTAGAAATAACAATTGCAACTCTTTTTGGCTTTGAAGCGTTTACCTGGTTTAAATTTTTATGAGACATAGGTTTGTTTTTTGTCTCACAAATTTGATGGCGGCGTAAGCCGTTTCAATGAGGCAGTGATAGAAGTGAGTTACTTACTTTGAAGTAAGTAAACAAATTAGTTTGCGTTTTGTTAGATGTATTAACTTCTCCATCCAAACAAATTGCAATGCCCGATTTTATTTACGATCATAAAATGTTTTATAACCCTGTAGAATTTGCATTGAAGTACATTGGCGGCACATGGAAAATGCCGATTCTATGGAGGTTAAACAAAGCAACACTTCGCTACAGCGAGTTGAAAAAAACATTACCGCATATAACCCATAAGGTACTAAGCTCGCAATTGAAAGAACTGGAAGAGACTGGATTGATCTCAAAAAAAGTATATGCATCCGTGCCTCCCAAAACGGAATACAGTCTTACGGAACAAGGCAGGAAAGCAATACCGGTAATTGAAACAATACGGGAATATGGTTCAATGCTGATGAAAGAAAAAGGGATACAGATTGAAAGTAAGAAGCAATAAACCCTTATTAGTGCTAGTGATTTCGCTTCCCAGGCGGGTGTCAGATAGCCTTTCTGTATCCGCAGCGTCTCTTGAAAAGGACGCTGCGGCATCGCTCCAACACATCCTCCCCACCAACCGAAACTACCGCTCTCTTCCCAGGCGAGTGTCAGATAGGCTGGTGCGTTGCTTTGTGGCACTCGCCGTGTATAAAGAATCAGGCATCGCCGGCTGCGAGATATTTGACCTATCGGTCGCTGTCCCCACAGTGTTACCCGAAGGGAACGCTGTGGCTCGATACCCTCTTACCGGGCGGGTGTCAGATAGGCTGGTGCACTGCTTTGTGGCGCTCGCCGTGCATAGTGAAAGAATCAGGCATCACCTGCTGCGAAATATCTGTATCCGCAGCGTCTCTTGAAAAGGACGCTGCGGCATCGCTCCAACACATCCTCCCCACCAACCAAAACTACCTTTTGTCCCCCCGGCGTTACCCAAAGGGCACGCTGTGGAACGCCAGGTAAAAGCAGGAATGACGCAGCCGACTGGAACCATACGCATTTGGTTTTATATTTCCCGTAAATCAATACCAAAAAAGGAGATTAATCGTTTCTGGCATAAATAATTGATCATCTTCAATAAGACCGGCAAACACAATAAAGTTGTCCGCATTTTGCCGGAAAGTGCATATTCATGACTTTTTAAATAATGAAAATGAATCGTAGAAACTTTATAAAAGCAACCACTTCGGCAGTACCCGTACTGTCTCTGCCTATAGTTAACGATTTACCGAAAAATCCAGCTTTATTGGTTCGGAAACTCTTTGTTTATGGAGGAGAATTTGACCGGGCTTTTATAAAATATGTTGCCGCGTTAACCGGGAAGGAAAATCCAAAAATCTGTTTTCTGCCAACGGCAACAGGCGATGCTGCAGGCTATGTTATGAGGTGGTTTGAAAATTGTGCGGGCCTGCCGGTATTGCCTTATGTGCAACGCTCTTTTATTTCTTCCTATAGCCAAAAAGAATCGTTTGAAGATATTTTTACCAACATGGATGCAATCCTTGTCGGAGGTGGCAATACGCTGAATATGATGGCAATCTGGAAAGCTCAGGGTATGGATATTGCATTACGGAAAGCATATGAGCAAGGGGTTGTGTTGGGCGGCGGGAGTGCAGGTTCCCTTTGTTGGTTCGAGCAGGGGAGTACAGACTCCCGCCCGGGTAAACTGACTACTGTAGAAGGTTTAGGTCTTATCAAAACCAGCCATAGTCCGCATTATGATGGTGAGGCAGAGCGGAGACCACTTTACTGGTCTAAAATAAAGAGTGGGGCATACAAACCAGGCTATGCCTGTGATGACAAAGCCGGAATCTATTTTGAGAATGAAGAAGTAAAAGAAGTCGTATCCCTAAATGAAAAAAGCAATGCCTATTTCGTTGGCCTGGAAGGAGCTGAAATAAAAGAAACGGTTCTTCAAAAAACATTGCTGCCACCTTCGTGGCCATAGCAAACCCGCCTGTCTGGGGACAGCCGGGCAAGAAAGGAAATCACAAACAAATGCTTCCCAGGCGAGTTGCTGTCTCCGCAGCGTCTCTTGAAAAGGACGCTGCGGCATCGCTCCAACACATCCTCCCCACCAACCGAAACTATCGCTATCTTCCCAGGCGAGTGTCAGATAGCCTGATACTGGCGCAGGTCTCCGACCTGTGCCGGCTCGTTACTTATCTTTTAATTTCCTCCAGTTCAACCTACTAATTATTGTCCACCTCACTGCTCTACAAACGCCTGTATAAAACGCTGGCGCACGAATGAGGCGTGGCTTTGTGGGTAAGGGTCTTGTGCTGTATAACTAATCGAGGGCTTAAGGCGCAAAAACACAAGACCTGCTCCGCAATCTTAAGCCAACATTATGTTTTTCTTCAAATCATTTAAAATAATATCCGGATAATTCCATGATAAAAAATTATATATAAATTTATACAGCTTTTTCATTCATTTATTATAAAGCCTGACAATCTCCAACAATGCGTACAAAAAGCTTGAAACTTGCGCTACTGGTATTTTCAATTATGCTCTTTAGTTATAAAGAAGAAAATAAAATCGTGAATGGGGAAGGGTATGTGAATGTAACAGGTGGAAAAATATGGTATCGTGTTACCGGGCAGGACAATAATATCCCGGTTGTTTTAGTTCATGGCGGGCCTGGCTCACCGAGTTATTATTTAAACCCGTTGATGGAACTGGGTAAAGACAGGCAGGTGATCATGTTCGATCAGTTGGGTTGTGGTCGTTCCGGTAGGATCACTGATACAGGTTTGATGAGTGTTGATGCATGCGTGGAGCAGATGAGGACATTGTTGAACCAGTTAGGCGTGACAGAATTTTATTTGTATGGTCATTCATGGGGTTCTATGCTTGCAACAGACTACTATTTTAAACATCCGGGAGGAATAAAAGCACTGATACTTGCCAGCCCTATTTTAAGTGTAACAGCATGGGCAGCCGATGCTGATACATTGATTTCCTCACTGCCCGATTCAACTGCTGCAGTATTAAAAAGCGATTTGAAAGGCCTCCAGAACGATGCTGGCAAATTTGATGCAGCAATGAGTCTGTATATACAGACTTTTGGTGCAAGAAAACACCCGTTATCTGCTGATTTTGATTCTACATTTTCACAGAATGCACAAAATATAATGGAGCATTTATGGGGAACAAGTGAATTTGTTGCGAATGGAACTTTAAAGAATTATAACAGAACAAATGACCTCCATAAAATAAGTATACCTGTTTTGTATGTTATCGGGGATAATGATGAAGTAAGGTTGAATACCGCAAAGTATTACCAGTCTTTAACGCCTGCTTCAAATGTAGCTGTTATAAAAAATGCTGGGCATATGATGATGCAGGATAACCCTGCAGAAAACATACAGGCTTTATCTGCGTTTTTATCCAAACAGGATGGCCATTAATTTCATTTCCTCCCCCAAATGGTCTAAGTATGAAAACCTGTTAACTGGCCCCACCATCGCTTAAGAGTATCTACATAAAATACAACGCCGGGGACAATAGCTTTAAGTTAAAATAACCTGCTGGTCACTTCTTCTTTCTTTTACGTAAGTATGGTGCCATTATAAACAAAATTCCGAGTACTATCAGCACAATGCCAAGTGTTATATCTTCCTGGTATTTAAAAAATACGGCAATTAAATAAAGTAGTCCTGCAGCAATAAATATAACTCCTCGCAATAAATTTGGTATCGGCGGTGGTATCATCACTATTAGTTTTGTTTTCTTTTTTGTCCCCACAGTGTTACCCTATGGGAACACTGTGGATCGCTGGCTCCTCCTCGTTGATCTATCGGTTGCTGTCCAATCAACCGAAACAGCTTCACAGGCGAGTGTCAGACAACCTGCTGCGTTGCTTTGTGGCACTCGCTGTGCACAATGACTACCATCCATCGCCAACCTCACCCACATCCAAACCTACGGATGATTGGTAAAATATTCCTGCATGGCAAAATGATAAACAGTCTGTCCCGGTGCCAGCTTTTCCAGGTATTCGGCCTTTGTGGTTGGGTTGTTATTGATGGCTTTTGCATAAGCCACAGCTTCGCCAAAAATGGCGCGCCTTGCTAGTTGCAGTCCGGTAGGTTTTACTTTGCTCATATCAGGATAAGCGCTCACCACCGTTTTGTCAGCATATTGCTTCAAAACAAGTTGCTTGCCCAGCTGTCCGCTTAAATCATTCAAAGGGGAGTTTTTTCCAACGCGTGCCATAAAGGGGGTTTATAAGGGTTTAGTAAATACTTGCTTCCGGGTTCCTTGCACAATGGCTAATACCTGCTTAATACCAGGTTAGGGTCAGGTTATAGCATCCTCCGTTGATCCTTCGATCATCCTTCGTTCATCTTTCGATCATCCTTCGTTCTTAAAAATAGGGAATTCGCGTGTAAAAAAGAATAGGGGAGTGGTGGATCAAGATACGTTTTTTTAGTGTGCAGGGGCATTATCTGCCTGTTTTTTTTACCCGCAGGGGCTGTTAAAGGGCACATGCAAACCCACACAGCAAGCTTCGGTATTGCTGGCCCGTCAATCCATATTTTGTTCAGCAACGGACAAACAGTACAAGCGTGCGACGCAACCAAAGCTGAATAGCGATCTTGAAGCCGGGTACATAATAAATACACAAAAAATCAATAGCTAAAAGGGAATACCGAGATTGATATAAGGCAACAGTTTCTTTGACTGGTCGCAATACATCGCGCTGATCTCCAGCGGGCCCAGGATAAAATTATAACCCATCGTCAACGCATAACCGGAGAGAAAATTGGGGTTGTGCAGGTTCTTGTTGCTGCCCACAAAATCATAATACGCGCCGTTGGCATTGGCACTCAGGTAAAGATTATTATAAAACTGGTAACGGAAATCAAACCGCAGGGCAGCCACGCTGCTCGTTGAAACCGTGCCTTCCTGCAAACCCGAAAAAGTTACCTGCCTGCGGAAAGTGTGGCTAAGCCCGCCGATAAAATAATTGTTCAGGTAACTCTCTTTCTGGTTAAAATTAAGCCCTGCCTGAATATGTGTGCTGAAAGTAAGCCTGGAACTGATCGGGTAATAATGCTCGTAGTTTAAATTGGTGCGGATAAAATTATTAAAGCTAAACCCCAATGAATCCACATTGGTTACCGGGTTGCCCTGGTAATAAAACTGCAGGTTGGGGTCCTGCGAAAACACATAGCCTGCCTCAAAGTCGAGCTTCGTGCCCCGCTTCGGGTAAATGCTGTTGCTCAATGTATTTAAACGAAAGGCGATATACGAATTAAACAAATGGTTATTGCCCCTGAACTCAAACTTCGAAGTAATATCCGGCTTGTAATGAAAGGCCTCAAAACGGGTGCCCAACGCAAACAGCATCTTTCGTTTCAGGGTTACCCTTGCATTCAGGTCGAGCAGAAAATAGCCCCTGTTATACAAACCATCCTTCGCAAAATTATTATACGTGGTAAACTTGAGTGTCTCTGCCTGCATGGAGGCAGAGGCCGAAAATGTTTTGATCTTGCCAAAGGTCTGCAGGTGCTCTGCTCTTATCCGCAGGTTCTCGCCAACGTTAACCGTTATAAGGCTGCGGGAATAAGGTGTAAGAAAATTCCTTGAAGTGAGATTGGCGATCAGGCTAACCCCTGTAAAAGAATTGTAGTGTATACCGATCTTGGCAAAGGTCAGCGGGTTTTCTTCTACATCAAATACAATCTTGCAGCCATTCAATGCATCGGGCAGCAGCGAGTAAGTGATCTTGTTATAATACCGCGTGCCGAAGGCGCGCCGGATGCATTCATTAAGCGAAGCGGCACTGTACCACTTGTTCTTTTGAAACTGCATGCGGTGCAGTATAAAAGGCTCATTGGTCTTATGTAGCCCATGTATCTCGTAATCGGTGATAAAAACAGAATCGGAGAACGGCAACACATTATTCCTGGTTTTGGGAGGCCCGTAAAGGGCATTGATCGAGTCTGCCATCTTTTTCAAAGCAGGGTAGATGCTGTCACCGAGTTTTACGCCTTCATTGATAATATCGCCTGAAGAGGCAAAGCTGCCCATCGTAAAATTCTCGAGGTCATGCTGCACATACACATAACACAGCTTTTTTTCCTTCACCGCGTCTTCATTCTCCCGGAAAAACGCAACCTGCAACAACACCTGGAACACATTGGTGATCTTTTCTTTGGAGAGCAGCCCGCCGGCAACATTGCTGCCGATCACCATATCCGCCCCCATGTTTTTGGCATCTACCACCGGGAAATTCCGCACGATGCCGCCATCAATAAATTTCCGGCCATTATAGTTCACAGCGGTGAATACCGACGGAATGGCCATGCTCGCCCTTAAAGCGGTCACCAGTTCGCCCGAATCGAGCACGACAGCCTCTCCGCTCGAAACGTCAGTGGCGACGCACTTAAAAGCCTTTGACAGCTTGTTGAAGTCTTTGATATGGTAAACGGGAAAGAAGTATTCATTAAACCGTAGCCATAGTTCCTGCGATTCGAGTAAACCGCTGGGCAGCCTGAACCCATTGTTCTGCCACGGAAGTTCAACGGCATATTTGTAATACTCATCTTTTTCATTCATGCTTAGCGACCGCAGCGAGGCGGAGTTGCTCAGCAAAAGGTCCCAGTCCGTAGAGCGTGCGATCTTTTCTATCGAATCTGCGCTGTAACCACTCGCATACAATGCCCCGATGATGGCCCCCATGCTGGTGCCCGTCACATAGCTAACGTCAAGCCCTGCCGAATCTATCGCCTTAAGAATGCCAATATGTGCGAGCCCTTTTGCACCGCCGCCGCTGAGTGTAACGGCGATCTTCGGTCGCTGTGCGCAAACAAACAAACCACAACACATCCACCCGATAAATAGTACCCATCGCTTCATGTATTGTAAATAAAGCAAATCGTACGTTAAGAGAAAATTATTTTTACCCGGCATCGGTCATACACACCTTAACCTGGTTGTTGTAAATGTTGGTACCGGCTGTTGTACCGGTGGCATCACCTCTTGCCACGCTCGGTTCACAGTCCCGTTTTCATGGCATCTTTTTGAACGGGCACATCAAATCCGTTTTGTAATATTGTTCATGCAAAGTCAGATGATCATCAATATCGGCCGCCTTGCCGGGCTGGACGAAAATCCCGGCATCTTACGGGGCCCTTCACTGGCTGCATTACCCGTGATCGAAAATGCCTGGCTCTCTGTCGAAGACGGGCGCATCAAAGACTACGGATCAATGCAGCAGCTGCAAACCGGCAACGGGCAACAGGCGCTCATCGATGCAAGGAACGCCACGGTTTTACCTGCCTGGTGCGATAGCCATACACACCTTGTTTTTGCCGCCAGCAGGGAAGAAGAATTTGTTGACAAACTGAGGGGCATGACCTATGCGGAGATCGCTGCCAAAGGCGGGGGTATCCTCAACTCAGCGGCAAAACTCAACAAGGCATCGGAAAAGGAGTTGTTTAACAGCGCCATGGCCCGTTTACAAGAGCTGATATTATTGGGCACAGGCGCCATCGAAATAAAAAGCGGTTATGGTTTAACGCTGGAAGGCGAACTTAAAATGCTCCGGGTCATCCAACGCATCAAACAGGCGGTACCTATCCCGGTGAAAGCTACCTTCCTGGGTGCCCACGCATTCCCCGAAATCTACAAACAGGATCATGAAGGGTACATCAGTTTGATCATAAACGAAATGCTGCCCAATATTGCCAAAGAGGGACTGGCAGATTTTATAGATGTGTTTTGTGAACAGGGTTTCTTCAGCCCCGCTGAAATGATCCGCATCTGCGAAGCCGGTGCAAAGCATGGACTGCAACCTAAATTGCATGTCAACCAGCTCAACAGCATCGGTGCCATAGAAGCGGGCATTGCGCTGAATGCACTCTCCCTCGACCATCTTGAAACACTTACCGAAGCAGAGATTGCGTTGCTCTCCGGTTCAGCTGTGGCAGGGTCAGGCTGGCAGGGCTTGTGCACCCTGTTACCCACTGCTGCCTATTTCCTGCGCATGCAGTTCCAGCCTGCAAGAAAATTGCTGGAGCGTGGTTGCGCGGTTGCGCTGGCCAGTGACTTCAATCCGGGCTCTTCCCCATCGGGCAACATGAACACGGTGGTTTCGATGAGCTGCATCCAGATGAAAATGCTCCCGGAAGAAGCGATCAATGCCGCTACCATCAACGGGGCTTATGCCATGCAGGTACAGCACGAATGTGGCAGCATTACCCGCGGCAAAAAAGCCAACCTCATTTTCACAAAACCGATCCCGTCAATTGCTTATCTTCCCTACGCCTTCGGTGCTAACCTTATCGATAAGGTGATGATCAACGGGGCTTTTGTTTCATAAACAATCAACCATGCCAGCTTTATCAACCGAATTGTTGCTGATCATACTGGGTTCCGTAGTGGTGCTTTCTTACATTTTCTCTGTGCTGTCACGGTACATCAAAGTGCCTTCGGTGCTCTTGTTGCTTGCTTCGGGTATTATTCTCCGCTTTATTGCAAATGCAGAACACTGGAATATTGCCTTACCCCCGCAGATCACCGAACTGCTGGGCGTTACCGGTCTTATCATGATCGTACTCGAAGCGGGGCTAGACCTCAGGCTCGGGAAGGAAAAAGTGAGCCTTATCCGCAATTCTTTTTTCTCCGCGCTTTTTGTATTGTTGCTCTCCGCGGCCGGTGTTAGCCTGGCGCTGTATTACTGGCTGCACGAGCCGTTAATCAATTGTGTTGTTTATGCCATTCCGCTTTCAATAATGAGTGGCTCCATTGTCATCCCAAGCATTCACACGCTCACCGAAAACAAGAAAGAATTTCTCGTGTATGAGGCATCCTTTTCTGATATCATGGGCATCCTGTTCTTTAATTATTTTGTGGCGGGCGAGGTTACCTCGCTTATTTCCATCGGTTCATTTTTCCTGAATATCATCATTGCAATTGTTCTTTCGCTGGTATTTTCGATACTGCTGTTGTTCATACTCACAAGGTCTAAACTCAACATCAAATTCTTCCTGGTTTTTTCCCTGCTCATCATACTATACGAGGGGGGTAAAATGATGCACCTGCCTTCACTCATCATCATCCTTGTTTTTGGTCTCATCATGAACAACTGGCAGATGATAAAATTGCCGCGCATCTCCAAATTCTTTAAAACAGCGGAGGTACAGGAGGCAACGCACCTGTTGCACATGGTTACTGCCGAAAGCTCTTTTCTCATCCGCACTTTCTTCTTTATCCTCTTCGGCTTTTCTATGGATCTCTCTACGCTGGCTGATCAGAATGTACTGCTCACCGGGTCAGCCATCGTCCTGATCCTGTTGGTCGCAAGGTTCCTGTACCTCAAGTTCTTTCTCAAAGAGAATATTTATCCCGAAGTGGCTTTTATTCCACGCGGGCTCATTACTATTTTGTTATTTTATAAAATACCCGATAACTTACAACTCAGGAATTTCAACGAAGGCATTTTGTTTTTTGTGATCCTCGTTTCAGGCTTTATTATGATGCTCGGAATGATCTTCTATAAAAAGAAAGGAAATGAAATCGTGGAAGAAGAATTATTATCCAAATAAAAAATTGCTGTCATGCGCCATCTGAAAGTATACAACAAACAAGACCTGCTTATTCTTACCAGGCTTCGCCGTTTTGAAACCAAACTGGGGGAAAGGCTTCAGGTGGTAAACGATGTAAACGACCTCGAAAAATCCCTCCAGGAATCAACCGCAAAGTTTGTGATACTCGGCATTCCCGAAGACATGGGCGTAAAAGCCAACCTGGGTAAGGGTGGTGCCGGCACCGCGTGGTTCCCTTTTCTACAGGCTTTCTTTAATATCCAGAGCAACGATTTTCTCGAAGGCAGCAACATACTCATGCTGGGCCATTTCGATTTCGAAGAAATGGAGGCACTCATAGAGCGTAATGCCGGCAGTGACGAAGAAAAGATTGAGGCCTATCGCCATGCGATCAACGCCATCGACGATGAAGTGGAACATGCGGTTAAATTAATTACACAGCACGACAAAATACCGGTGGTAATTGGCGGCGGCCATAACAATGCTTACGGTTGTATCAAAGGCGCGGCCAAGGGTTTGTACAAAGCCGGCAAAACAGCACTTGCACAGATCAATGCCATCAATCTTGATGCGCATGCTGACTACCGTCCGCTCGAGGGCCGCCACAGTGGCAACGCATTTCGCTATGCCGACGAAGACGGCTACCTCGAAAAATATTGTGTGGTTGGCTTGCACGAAAACTATATTCCGCAGAACTGCTGGATCGATATCGTAAATGATCCGTTTCTCGATGTCATCACATACGAAGACATTTTCATTCATGAAAAACGATCCTTTATCCAGGCCGTTGCGCATGCAACCGGTTTTACAGAAGATGCCTGGTGCGGTATAGAAATCGACCTGGACAGCATTGAACACACGCTCAGCAGTGCTTCAACCCCATCGGGCATTTCCCCGCTGCATGCAAGGCAGTTTATCACTTTCGCCGCAAGCGACGCCAAGGTCGCCTACCTGCACATTTGCGAAGGTGCAACAAAGTTAAATGATGGCCGGTCCGATGACAATACCGGCAAACTCATCAGTTACCTCGTCAGCGATTTTATAAAGGCCGTCACCATGTTCTAATCTTTCTTTGGTTCCGTCAATGTTATTTCATAGTCCCGTACACACGGGATTGTGCTATGCGCTGCTGCAATGAGATTGCTTCACAGCCTGCAGCTTAAAGCCCGGAGAAGCGCTGCAGCAGAAGGGTGCGACGCAACGATGCTGCCACCTGTATAAAAGCCGGGTCCATACAAAAATATTTCCTCAAATTTGAAGGGTACAATTCAAACAGCAATGGCATTAAAAATAGGGTTAACAGGCGGTATTGGTAGCGGTAAAACCACGGCAGCAAAGGTTTTCAGCACATTGGGCATTCCTGTATTTGATGCAGACAGTGCCGCCAGGGACGTGATGAATGAAAATGAAACGCTGAGAAAGAATATCATTGCTGCATTTGGGGAAGAGTCCTATACAAACAACATCCTGAACCGCAAATACATTGCCGGTATCGTGTTCAATGATCCCGGTAAACTGGAGCAACTGAATGCGATGGTGCATCCTGCAACCATTGCCATGGCAGACGAGTGGTTTGCAAAACAAACAGGTGCTTACGTAATAAAAGAAGCCGCGTTAATGTTTGAATCCGGCGCGGCGGCAGGTCTTGATTATATTATCGGCGTTACGGCACCACAGCACATAAGGATACAACGCGTAATGCACCGGGATAAAATTACCCGGGATGAAGTGCTTGCCCGCATGGATAAGCAGCTTGACGAGTCAATGAAAATGAAACTCTGCGATTTTGTGCTCATCAACGATGAACAGGAACTGCTGATTCCACAAGTAGTGGCGTTGCATGAAAAATTACTTACACTCAAAAAGCCTGCATGAACAAAGTTACCCTTGCAGAAAAGTTTGCATTGATCACCGAATACTGGTCACCAAAAATTGCGGGTGAATTAAACGGGCAACAGGTAAAGCTGGTAAAATTCAAAGGCCCCTTTGTCTGGCACCATCATGAGCAGGAAGATGAAATGTTCTATGTATTTAAAGGCAGTTTTATGATGGAGCTGCGTGACAAAAATATATTGCTGGAGGAAGGTGATTTCCTGGTGGTGCCAAAAGGAGTGGAGCATCGCCCGAATGCAGCCGAAGAAGTTTGGGTAATGTTGTTTGAACCGGCTGCAACGCTGAACACCGGTAATACGAACAACGAATTCACCAAAAATGAACTTGACATTATATGATTGCAAACACGCCAAAACCTCCTTATTACGCCGTTATTTTTACTTCACTCAGAACAGCTGTTGATGAGGGCTACGGGAATATGGCAGATAATATGGTGGCCCTCGCTGAACAGCAGCCCGGGTATCTTGGCCACGAATCTGCAAGAGATGGAACGGGTATTACCGTGTCTTACTGGCAAAGCCTGGAAGCCATCAGCAACTGGAAAAAAAACAGCGACCATTTGATGGCACAGCGATTTGGCCGCGCGAAATGGTACACACAATACAAAACCCGCATTTGCCTGGTAGAACGTGACTACGGGTTCGAAAAAGAAAGCATATGAAAAAATGGACGATCATCACCATGACTGTTTGTATACTGTTTGCGCTTGTGTATGCATTTGCATGGTTTTTTGTTTTCCCCAGGTCCGCCGCAGTGATGACACCTTTAAAGTGGCGTGCGGTAAAATCGGGTCATAGAAGAAGCGAATATTTGTATTATCTCGGCGACCCGAATTCCGACACCAGCAAATGGCATTCCAATGGTGATAAGTGGATTAGCTATAACGGCAACTATACATTTGAAATGCAGGTAGATTATAAGGATTCAATCGGCCGTGCTGTTTACCTGAAATATCATTTTAAAAACTGGCTGTTTGATAAAGACGATATCGTTCTGTCCGATTCCGCAGACGATGACAGTAAAATGCTCCACAACTGATTTAAGGTATACTATCATAAAAAAGCCGGGTTTTCGAACCCGGCTTGTGTTTATACGTGTTAGGATAAATAGCATTACCAGCCACCACTGGCGCCACCTCCGCCACTGCCGCCTCCACCGAAACCTCCGAAACCGCCTCCGCCACCAAAGCCACCACCACCTCCGCCGCCCCAGCCACTACCGCCTCCGCGGCCACCGCCGAGATTGCTGAAGATAAGTGGCCATAACAGGCTGTTATATCCTCTGCGGCTTACCATGCCGCCACCGCCGCGCCCGCCACCGCGTCCACGGCCAACGATCATGAGTACCACAAAAAGCACCACAATAAATACAAGGATCGATCCGCCGCCGCCGTCATCATTCTTTCTCTTTCTTGCCTCGCTGTATTCACCGGCTGCGGCCTTCCCTAATGAAGTAATGGCTTCGTCAAAACCCCGGTAATAATCGCCATTCCTGAAGTTGGGAGCAAGATCATTGTCAATAATATCGTGGGCAATAACATCAGGTATCGCACCCTCCAACCCATAGCCGACCTCAATGCGCATCTTATGGTCATTGACTGCAACAAGCACTAAAACACCATTGTTGTTCTTTTTAGTGCCAATGCCCCAACTGCGAAAAAGCGCCACCGCATAATCTTCAATAGGGTAATCATCCAGCGTTGGAATGGTTACAATGGCTATCTGGTTAGAAGTGCTGTCGTCCAATGCAACAAGCCTTTCTTCGAGTATGCCAACCTGCTCGGGACTAAGCACATGCGCTTCATCATTCACCAGCCGGGGCGAGTTAGGCCTGGGCAATATTTTCTGGGAAAATACTGCGCTGGTTACAGCAATACATAACAGGAAAGATAAAAGTGATTTCATTTTGTAAGAAAGAAGTCCTGCTGCTGCAGGACTTGTAAAAGAAATTATTTTCCAAAAACAATATCGTCGGGAAGTTCATTCTTATCGGTGCCGGCTTCATAGGGAAAGTTGATCGATAACACTTCCCCAATTTGCTTAACCGTTGTTGCAATACCCAAAGCGTAATTTTCTTTATTAAAAGCACGCAACATTTGCTGTACTTCCTTTTTCCAGAAATCGGCGCCGGCTTTCTGAAAGATGCCCTCGTCTGCAAATATGGCGAGTTGCCGGTCTTTTACTGCTACATAAACAAGCACGCCATTCCTGTTGACGGTCTGCTCCATCTTAAGACTATAAAACACTTCCGCTGCACGGTCAATAGGATCCACAAAACGGCAACGATGTTCTATATAAACCCGCACTTCTCCGCTGGTATTAAGCTCTGCTTGTTTTACGGCAGCGAGTATCTCTTCTTTTTCAGGAGTAGAAAAGAAATCATCTGCTGGTCTTTTGAAAAAGGAGAACATAGTCCGGGTAATTATTTTATGTTGAACTGAATATCGGGAGCTTTTTCACTTCCGGCATCGGCCTGGTAGTAAGATTTTTCTTTAAATCCAAACATACCGGCAAAAATGTTGTTCGGGAATGTTTTAACCTGCAGGTTGTAACTATTCACTGAAGTGTTGTAGTCCTTTCTTGCAATATTTATGCGATTTTCAGTTCCTTCTATTTGTGCCTGGAAATCCTGGAAAGCTTTTGTTGTCTTCAGATCCGGGTAAGCTTCAGCAACAGCCATCAACCGGCTGAAAGCGCCCTGCAATTGCCCCTGTGCCTGTTGAAACTTCTCCAAAGAGGCGGGGTCGTTTATGTCAACCGTTACACTTGTTGCTTTTGCCCTTGCTTCCAGCACTTCTTTTAGTGTGGATTTTTCAAAATTGGCAGACCCCTCTATGGTTTTAATAACACTGTTGTACAGGTCTGTCCTGCGTTGATAATTGGTCTCAACATTGCTCCATACTTTCTTTACATCCTGGTCACCTCTTACCAGGCCATTATAACTGCTGCAGCCGCAGCCACCCAATACAAGTAAAACGGCTACAACAACAATTAATCCAAGGCTTTTCGTTTTCATGATTACAATATTTGATTGCTAATAAATGATTTGTCAGTGATACTCTAAAGTAGTTTAATTTTTGAATTCAGCGACATTAATCATTGGTAGTTAGAATGTTTAGTTTCTTACAGTTGCTGTACATATTATTTATTTTGCCCTGGCGTGTCTTTTATTACATCATCCGCTGCGCAATTCAGTAGCAATAGCCTGCCTTCCGGAAAACAAAAAGGATAGCTGCCCGCTATCCTTTACTGTTATATCAAATGCTGTCAGTACCGGTAGGCAACACCTGCCTTTATTGTCTGTGTTCCGCCTAGCCCCTGCCCGTTGTCGCCACCCAGGTTTGCGTCTTTATCTGTAGTTAGCAAAATAAAGGAGCAGCCTTTTTCAGCAGCTTTTTGTTTGAGGTCTTTTTCCGCTTTGGCGTTGCTGCCCGCTGCCGTCCTATAGTTGATCAACGAGGTTTTGCCTTTCACTTCCTCCGCTTTTGTAAGGCCTGCAGCCTCGCTTTTGTCAACAAGCATTACCACTTTCTCCCAGTCGTCTTTAGAATTTACTATTATCTTTTCCGAAACCTGCTCTTCCCGGCCACTCTTTCCATAAGTAATTTTTGATACGGCATACTTGCTTACGGTTTGCTCAGCATCTTCACTAACGTATTTGAATACTACGGTGAATTCGCCAACGCGAACAACATTGCCTTCGATTACCTTCCCGCTATGAAGCGAGATCTTGTCGTTTTGTGAAAAGGCAGCTACAGATATAAATAAAGCCGCCAGCATAAAAATCCTGCACATAGGTTAACTGTTTTGTGGTTAATAATTTTTGTGCAAAATAATTCCGGCTGGCGGCTCTGAAAATCCAAATATGTACTAAACGATCAATCGATCGCGTGAACAGTCAAAAAGCTTTACTGAATTGCGGCGATACCGGGCAATACCTTTCCTTCAAAGTATTCAAGCATTGCTCCGCCACCTGTGCTTACATAACTCACTTTGTCGGTATAACCAAACTGGTTAACTGCGGCGACACTGTCACCACCACCAACAAGTGAGAACGCGCCATCCTGCGTAGCCTCAGCTACTGCGGTAGCCACTGCTTTTGTACCATGCTGAAATTTACTCATTTCAAAAACACCCATAGGGCCGTTCCATAAGATTGTTTTGGAGCGTTTGATCACGTTGCTGAATTGTTCTGATGCATGTTCAGCAATATCAAGTCCCATCCACCCTTCGGGTATATTATTGCTTGGCGCTGATGATGTGTTGGCATCTGCAGCAAACTTGTCCGCAATGATAGAATCAGAAGGCAGGTGTATACAAACACCTTTCTCCTCTGCTTTTTTCAGTATTTCCAAAGCAGTATCAATGCGGTCTTCTTCACAAAGGGAGTTGCCGATATGCCCACCCTGCGCTTTAAAGAAAGTATAAGCCATACCGCCACCGATGATTATATCCGTGGCTCTTTCAAGGAGGTTTTCTATGATGAGTATTTTGTCTGAAACCTTGGCGCCGCCAATGATCGCGGTAAAAGGTTTTTCTGCTTTGTGTAATACTTTTTCAGCGCTGCTCACTTCGCCTTCCATCAGCAGGCCAAACATTTTATGGTCCGCATCAAAATATTTGGCGATCACAGCTGTGGAGGCATGGGCCCGGTGCGCTGTGCCAAAAGCATCGTTGATATATACATCGCCAAGCTTTGATAATTTTTCAGCGAAGCCTTCATCGCCTTTTTCTTCCTGTTTGTAAAAGCGCAGATTTTCAAGCAACAACACTTCGCCTGGTTTTAGCATGGAGGCGGTAAGGAATGCCTGCTCTCCAATACAATCATCGGCGAAGAGCACGGTTGCACCACCAAGTAATTCTGACAAATGGCTTACGAGGTGCTTAAGGCTATATTTTGCTTCAGGGCCTTCTTTTGGGCGGCCAAGGTGGCTCATCAGGATTACACTGCCACCATCGGCAAGAATCTTTTGAATGGTGGGTACTGCGGCACGCATACGCGTATCGTCAGTAATGGCCTGGGTTTGCTTGTCAAGCGGCACGTTAAAGTCAACACGAATCAATGCTTTTTGGCCGGCGAAATTGTGGTTGGAAAACTTGCTCATGAGAAAGATGTTTTGAATAATATTAAAAACCGCAGAGATACAGTACGCAAAGAACAGGTGGTAAAGTCTCAGCGCCTCTGCGTCTCCGCGGTTATGTTGAGTAAAGAACTAAGTGTACAAGTGAGTGACACAACCGGCGATGCTAACAGCGGTGCAGCTGGTCAACAAAAGCATTACTTGCTGATAAGGCCAGCGAAATAATGAACGGTACGAACAAGTTGGCTTACATAGCTCATTTCGTTATCGTACCAGCTAACTGTACGCACCATTTGTGTGTCGCCAACTGTTTGCACGCGTGTTTGCGTAGCGTCGAACAGCGAACCGTAAGTGATGCCGATGATATCGCTGCTAACAATTTCGTCTGTTGTATAACCAAAGCTTTCGTTGGCTGCTGCTTTCATTGCCGCATTTATCTCGTCAACGGATGTCTTTTTCGCAAGAATAACGGTAAGCTCTGTTAATGAACCGGTGAGTGTTGGAACACGCTGTGCAGAACCGTCGAGTTTGCCTTTTAAAGCAGGCAATACCAAACCGATGGCTTTTGCAGCACCTGTACTGTTGGGAACAATGTTTTGTGCGGCGGCACGTGCGCGGCGAAGATCGCCTTTTGGATGCGGGGCATCCTGTGTATTCTGGTCGTTGGTATAAGCGTGAACAGTGGTCATTAACCCATTAACAATGCCGAAAGAATCTTCCAGCACTTTTGCCATTGGAGCAAGACAGTTTGTAGTACAGCTTGCACAGCTGATAACGGTTTCAGAACCATCAAGGGCACTGTGGTTAACGTTGAACACGATCGTTTTAAGATCTCCGGTAGCAGGTGCTGATATTACTACGCGTTTTGCGCCCGCAGTAAGATGTGCTTCAGCTTTTGCTTTATCTGTAAAAAAGCCGGTGCATTCAAGCACAACGTCTACATCGTGCTGTCCCCAGGGAATATCAGCAGGGTTTTTTTGAGCATATATTTTAACCTCGTCACCATTTACTGTAATTGAACTTTCACCTGCAGCAACCTCGGCATTAAAACGGCCCTGGGCGCTGTCATATTTAAGAAGATGTGCCAAAACTTTTGGGCTTGTTAAATCATTTATTGCAACAACCTCAATGCCTTCCATGTTATAGATTTGACGATAAACCAACCGGCCAATACGTCCGAAACCATTGATTGCTACTTTTACTGTGCTCATGTTATTAGTATTTAAATTTTTTAAAAGCGTTGCGAATTTACAGGAGTTGAGGAGATTTTCACAGATAAATTTGGTTACGGGCAATAATTTATGCATTAAGCTTTTGTTGCGTCGCATTACGTTCATCGTTCTGTAATCCTTATCAGCAAAGGGTTACAGCGTTTGATAAATAATTTGTATTCAAAAGAAATGCAGAATATCGTAAAAAATTTTTGCCGGATTCGAAATCGCTCCTATTTTTGCGCTCCCATAAACGAACGGCCGGTTCGTCTATCGGCTAGGACATCTCCCTTTCACGGAGGAAAGACGGGTTCGATTCCCGTACCGGCTACAGGAAAAGGTAAAGTTGAACGATCCCAAATGCAGTGATGTGTTTGGGATTTTTTATTTTGTGTTATGGTGGTTATTTATGTCATAGAAAGCCTCACGGATGGCATATGGTATACTGGCATTGCCTTAAATGCTTTTAACAGGCTGAAGGAGCATAATTCGGGCAAGAATCGGTTTACAAAAGGACATATGCCCTGGAAAATAATTTACACCGAAACTGCAACAGGCTGGCATGAAGCGAGGTTAAGGGAAAAATATTTGAAATCGGCTGCTGGCAAGAACTGGTTGAAAAAATATGTTGAAATCAATGGAGGAAAGACGGGTTCCCTGCCTGCGTGACGCAGTCGGGCAGGGATTCCCGTACCGGCTACAGGAAAAGGTAAAGTTGAACGATCCCAAATGCAGTGATGTGTTTGGGATTTTTTATTTTGTCAATCCGCAATAAAATATCTTTACAAACAGGCAATCAGTTATTCTTCTCAGTTTTAATTTTCATTATGAAGCTATTGTGTTTAGTGCTGCTATGTTTTTTCCTTAATACGCAAAATATTTATGCGCAAGTTTCCGGTTGCCCCGATCCGGCAGCAAATAACTACGATTCTGCTGTTACAGTGAATAACGGTTCCTGCACTTACGACAACGGCAACCTTAAGCCGGCATTTAATTACAATCTCAGCACTGTTATAAACGAAACCAGCGGGCTTGTTTACTGGAAGAAAAAGATATGGACGCATAATGACAGCGGCGGAGAGCCAGCCGTTTACCAGCTCAACCGCGAAACCGGGAGTATTGAAAGAACAATTATCATAAACAACGCTATCAATGTGGACTGGGAAGATATAGCGCAGGACAACAGATTTTTTTACATTGGTGATTTTGGCAACAACGCGAAAGGTAACCGGGAAGACCTGCGAATTTATAAAGTGGCAAAGGGCGATGTCGCTGCGAGTGATACCATAACAGCTGAAATAATCAATTTCGCTTATTCTGATCAAAACGATTTTACAACAAAGCCACAAAACACGACCGACTTTGACTGTGAGGCTCTGATCGCCTATGGCGACAGCCTTTACCTCTTCAGTAAAGACTGGACTGACAACAAGACAAGACTTTATAAGTTGCCAAATAAAGCCGGTTCATTTACAGCAGAAAAGATTGGCGAGCTTGACGTTAAAGGACTAATTACCGGTGCCGAAATACTGGCCGATCAGCGTGTAATTGTTCTTACAGGTTACAATAGCACATTGTCTCCGTTCATTTACATGCTCTATGATTTTTCAGGAGATAATTTTTTTGGTGCGAACAAACGAAAAGTAGCATTGAATCAATCTTTTACACAGGTTGAAGGAATCTGTGCCCAGTCGCCGACAAAATTCTTTATCAGCAATGAAAAATATTCGCAGCTGATCATTAATACTCCGGCGAAAATGCAAACATTAAATCTCAGCAAACTCCTTAATCCATACTACCAAGAACCTCAGCAGCAGGCTATTGCAGCTCCTCATATAGTTTTTGCATCGCTACATTAAGTCTGTCTGATTATTCTGCGACAAAGGTTACTACTTTTATCAGGGTCAACATCCATTGAACTCATTGGCAACCTATTGGCTTTTCCCTTTCAAATACGGGGAGCCCGCCTATAAAAGTCCTGGAAACATTCACGCTTGACAAATAATCTTCTGCAAGATTGATGTTCTGGTCAAGAATAATAAAGTCTGCTTTTTTGCCCGGTTCTATACTGCCGGCTTCATGTTCATTGCCATTTGCTTTTGCGCTGCCCATTGTGTAGGCGTATAACGCCTGGTCCAGGTTTAACTTTTCTAAGGGCCCAAGCAAATTGCCATCAAAGTCTTTCCTGTTTATCGCAGCAATAATGCCGGTAACCGGATTAAAGTCTTTTACAACGGGTGCATCACTTGACAAGGAGAGATTAATGCCGGCATTTAAAACACTGCGGTAAGGATAAGTTTTGCTAAGCCTTTCTTCTTCCAGGTACAATGCAAAATTTTTCCCAAGCTCTTTCAAAAAAATGCTTTGGGAAACACAATGCACATTCATAGCTTTCATCCTTTGCAGATGATCTTGTGATGGCAAACCCAAATGCTCAATGCGAAGAATATTGCTGCTAAAATCTTTCCTGATTTTTTCATACACATTCAACACAACATCAATCGCTTTGTCCCCGATAGCGTGCGTGCCGATACCAAATCCATTTTCTGCCGCTTCAAGTGCAATAGGGTAGAAGAAGTCTTCGGTCAATCTTAATACCCCTGTCGAGCCTGAATTTTTATAAGGCTTGTTCATCGCAGCCGTCATGCCGCTTAAGCCGCCGTCTGCGAAGAACTTGGCAATATTGATGGTCAGCTTATCCGAATAATATTTTGCAGGTAATGGCAGTATTGCATCACTTCCATCCGGAACACGAATGGGCATGGCGTTTATTCGTACGCGTAACTGGTTTTCTTTTTCAAGCCTGTGATAAATTTTCAGAAGATCAGGCATCACAGCAGGGTCTGTTGCAGATGTAATACCGTACCTGAGTAATTCTTCTTCTGCGGCTTTTATCATCAACACATAATCTTCATGGCTGTAGGAAGGTATATTGTTAGCGATAACTCCCAACGCCGTTTCCGTAAAAACACCGTTTGGATTTCCATCGTTTCCCATGCGTATTTCGCCGCCTTCAGGAATATGCGTTTGTGCAGTTACTCCAGATAACTCAATTGCTTTTGAATTGGCCATGCCGATATGCGCACAGGTCCTTATTACCCAGATCGGGCGATCCTTTGTAACCTTGTCAAGATCTTGCCTTACAGGAAGCCTGCCTTCCTTCATGTTGGCTTCATTGATGCCACGTGCCTGAATCCAGCCTTTACCGGGATTTCGGTTGATAAAATCCGACAGCTTGTCCTGAATCTCTTCTATACTTTTTGTGCCACGCAAATCAAGGAGAAATGTTTTTAGGTTTCCTACTTTCCAGATATGTATGTGTGCATCAATAAAGCCGGGCAATACTGTTTTCGCTTTTGCATCAATCAATATTGTGTTGGCTCGTTGCAAAGCAAGTACTTCTTCATTTTTTCCGACGGCAACAATTTTTCCATTGACGGCAGCGAATGCTTCTGCGGCCGGGTGCTGCAAGTTTTGCGTTAGTACCGCCCCATTATGAACGATCAGGTCTGCCATGGATCAAAGTGTTTTGAAAAAATGATGACATACCATAATGAACCCCTTGTTCAGGTAAAGCCTGTGTGCATCATTTCTTGTGTAGCCAGAGTCGAGTGTAACGGCTTTGTAGCCTTTTTCGCGTGCCAGCGCTACTACATAATCTACCAGCTTGCCACCATAACCTTTGCCACGGCTCTCAGGCATCGTGCTAAGGTCATCAATATAAAAGTGTTTGCCGTTGTATAAATATTGCTGGTAACGGAAACCTATTGCGGCGACCGCTTTGCCATGCTCTTCGATGAATGCAAGTTGGTAACCTTCGTTCATCATTTCTTTGATCGTTGATACGAAATCTTCAAAGACTAAATGAGGTCGCAATGCAAGCAATACATCCCAGCATTTCAGGATGTCTTCTTCTGTTGTCGCGGTTTTGATCATTGTGCTAATTTTTAATCTTCAAAAATTCATTGATGTTATTTGCCGCACAAAATACTATCCGTACAAGTGTGCGACGCAAGTAAAGCTGCCACGGCTACCACCGCCAGTCCAATAAAATCATTTTCGTAAACAGTAGCTATTTGCCTCTTTTTTCATGAGCTCTTGCGATTGCACCCTCAAGCACGGCAAGGCCTTCATGCAATTGATCATCTGTCATAACCACCGGTGGAAGCAAACGGATGCAGTTACTATATAAGCCTGCACGAATTAAAATAATGCCATGCGCCACCGCATCTTTCAAAACCTCGAGGGCAATTTCCATATCGGGTTCTTTTGTGTCTTTGTTTTTTACAAATTCAACCAAACACATGGCACCCGTGACACGAACATCGCCAACCAACGCAAATTTTTCCTTCCATGCACCAAGCGTTGATTTGATGAGCTGGCCAACATGATTTACCCTCGAAAGAAATTCTTCAGAGCTCAGGATTTTCAATGCTTCGATCGCCGCAACGGCAGCAACAGGGCTACCGCCATAAGTGCCACCTACACCACCAAGATGTGTACAATCCATTATCTCAGCTTTGCCAACTACCGCACTCACCGGCATTCCGGCGCCAAGCGATTTTGCAATGGTCATTATATCAGGAATAACACCGGTATGTTCAATAGCGAATAATTTTCCTGTGCGGCCGCTGCCACTTTGTATTTCGTCAGCAATCATTACTATGCCGTGTTTATCGCAGAGTTCGCGTATCTTTTGCATAAACGGAGCCGGCATTTGTATAAATCCTCCTTCACCCAAAACCGGTTCAATGATGAATGCGGCAACAGCCTCGGGATCTACCTGTGCAATAAATGCGTGCTCGAGATTCTTAATGCACCAGTCAAGATATTCATCTTCTGTCATACCTTTTGGCGTGCGGTATAAATTCGGCACCGGCAAACGATATATATCGCTTGTAAAAGAGCCGAAACCTTTTTTAAACAAAGAATATTTGCTTGTTAATGAAAGCGTGAGCAGGCTTCTTCCGTGATAGGCTCCTTCAAAACAAATTACACCTGGCCTTTTTGTGTAATAGCGCGCGAGCATCACGGCATTCTCTACTGCTTCGGTGCCGGTATTGCACAACAACGTTTTCTTTACATGATCTCCGGGCGTAAGTTTGTTCAGCATCTCCGCCAATTGAACGTAAGGTTCAAAAGTGGTAACGAGTGAGCAGGTGTGAATATATTTATCCAACTGGTCTTTTATCGCATTTACAATAGCTTCGGGCCGGTGGCCCACGTTAATCATCCCTATGCCGCCTGCAAAATCGAGTAGCGTATTTCCATCAACATCCCACACCACGCCGCCTTCGGCTTTGGCTACAACTACTTCGGTTGATTTTGCAAGTCCTGCGGGAAGTGCATTTTTTCTTCTTTCCAGCATGGCCTGGCCCTGCGGACCCGGAACAGCTGTTACTAAATTAATCGTTGACATATTTTCGTGTTTGTTATTTTTTTTCGTTGTTCCGGCATTTGTTTTTCATGGCATCGCCTGTTGTGTCACTCACTTGTACGCCTGTAACACTAATCGCCAGGTAACAGATTTCAAATTTCTTTGCCTGCATCAAGCACAATTACAGCGCCTGCATTGCCGCAGGTGGGATCGTTGAGATAATCTTTCATCAACCCTGAAATTTTGAAACCAACTTTCTCCTGCACAGAAACGGTAGGGTCAAACAGTTCGTGATTCTTTACTTTTTCGTAGTAAACTTCAATGCTCATGGCATTGCGTACTTTATCGTATCCATTGAGCATGCCAACGGTCATTTGTCCCATTAATCCAAGGTTCCTGCAGGTTTGCTGGCGTGCTCGGTACAAAGCTTTTGCAACACCTTTGCCACGATAATCGGGGTGCACGCTTACATCCATACCATATAGCCATTCGCCGGTTGGTTCGTGTGTTGTAAACCAACCGCCGCCCATGATCTCAAAAAAAGAATGATGCTCATACACATTTGGGTCATAATGATAGCGGATGGAGGAAGTAGCACCAATCACTGTATCACCATCAAGTGCAACGAACTGCCCTTCGGGGAAAAGCTCCACATGCTTCTTATATTGATTTGCATGCAGCAGTTCTTCTTCTGCAAGATTGGGAAATACGATGCGTTGTAATGCTTCCAGTTGAGTGGCGTGTTCCTTTTGCATTGGAACGATGTTAATCCCTGTAGATAGAATTTCTTTGTACATATCGTGTTCAAATGTGTTCTGCAGTACAAGAGTGCGACGCAACGGAAGCAACAAATTTGTACTACAGCCTGGTACACAAAAATTTAACTGATCGTATACCCGAATATCAAATAGCAAATGCAGCTCAAGCCAAATGCAATCAACGCGTAAGGTAATTGAGCCATGCTGTTATCGAGATTGTTGCCTTCTGTACTTTGAGCTGTAAGCACTGTGGCATCGCTGTACATGCAGGCGTTTGCACCAAACACACCGGAACTGATCACTGCTCCGCAATTAACCATTTCGTTGCTTCCGATGTGCTGGGCCAGCGGCACCACGATGGGAATGGCAACCGCGTACAAGCCCCACGACGAGCCCGTTGTGGCGGCAATGAGCGACAGTGAGGCGAACACCGCAACGGGCAGCATTTCTTTGCTTACATGCGGAGAAACGGCATTGAGTACATACTGCGTTAGCCCCATTTTGTCGTTCACGTCTTTCAAAACATAACTCATTACGAGAATGGCAAGCGCATAGATCATGCTGTTGAAACCGCTGAACATGGTTTCACTGAGTTGCTGAAATGTTCCCAGCCTGATGATGAGATAATAAATAAAAGTAAACGCAACAGCGATCATTACGCCTTTTAATGCGTCTATGTCAAAATAAATGGTTGCCACCAGCGACACCAGCATTGGCAAAACAAAGTAAATAACCTTCGACTCCTTTTTAGGGTTAAGTGCCGAGATATCGAGCACTGCATTCATGGTTGTGCCCTTTCCAAATAGGTTGCCGGTAGTCTCTGCACGTATTTCTGCCTTTTTCATTCGCCCAAACCAGGGCAGGATGTTAAAGATAAATAGCGGAATAATAAAAACGCTTATATAGCCGTAGGAGACATAAGGAATCATTTTCCAATAGGTCGAAAGTCCCTGCCCGGCTGGGGCAACATGTGAACTTTCAAGCACTGCGCCAATAAAAATAGTCCATGTAGAGATTGGCGCGATAACGCTCCATGGGGGAGCGGTTGTGTTAACGATATAAGCCAGCATTTCTCTCGGCACTTTAAAGGCATCGGTTATTTTGCGCATGGATAAACCAACGGTCAGCGCGCTTAAATAATCGTCGAGAAATATTAACAGTCCCAGCACCCAGGCGCCCATGAGCGCACTTCTTTTTGTTTTTAACCGCTGTAACGCCCATTCGCCGAATTTTAATGTGCCGCCGCTTCGCACCATAAGGCCGATAAGGGAACCGTATAAGCCGCATACCAAAATAACCCACACTGTTCCGCCATCGGACGGATCTCCCATGATGCGCATCAGTGATTCTACGAAGCCTGTAAAAACATTGGTATGGCTGTAAATACTGATAATGAGGAAGCCGGTGAGACAACCGATAATCAGTGCTTCAAAAGAAGAACGCATTACTATTGCAATAACAATTACAACAAGCGGGGGTATTAATGCCAGTGCACCGTATTCCATAAAGCGGTGAAGATTTTACGTTAGTTTATATTAACCAAGGCTCCCGAAGCTGATCAGTTTTTTTTCCATGTATTCAAATAACCCCTCGCTTCCGCTTTCGTTACCGAGGCCACTCTGTTTCCACCCGCCGAATGGTGCTTCTGTTGCATGAGGCGCCCATTCATTCACACCCACCATGCCGAATTCGATTGACTCAGCAAAAAAGAATGCATCATTTATATTGTTCGTCCATACGTAAGATGATAAGCCGTAGGGCGTATTGTTGGCCCACTCGACTACATCATTCTTATGCTCCCATCTTATGATTGGCATAACCGGCCCAAAGATCTCTTTGTTTACCGCGTTCGTGTGCGCATCCACATCTTTTAAAATAGTGGGAGCAACAAACCAGCCTTTGTTTGAGGGAATATTTCCCGAAACAACTGCGGCACCTTCCCGTTTGGCCTCATCCACTATGCCAAGCACCTGTTGTTGTTGTCGCTGATTGATCAGTGGTCCCATATTTGTCTCGGTATCCCAGCCATAACCCACCTTAATATTTTTGATTGCATCGGATGCGACAGCCAGGAACTGGTCATAAATCTTTTCATGGACAAAGAAGCGTTGCGGTGCAATACATACCTGTCCGGCATTACGCAGTTTGGCCGTAACCGCAGCCACCGCAAGAGCTTCCACATTTACATCGTGGGAAATAATCACAGGAGCGTTGCCGCCGAGTTCCAATGATAATTTGGTATTGGTCTTTGATGCTCCATCCATTAAAATTTTTCCAACCCTAGTACTGCCTGTAAAACTTATCTTTTTCACAACCGGGCTTGCCAGCAGTTCCCCACCAATGGCTGCGGCGTCACCCACGAGATTGTTTAAGACACCGGCAGGCAAACCCGATTCGATCAATGCCTCGGTAAGATGGTTTGTCGACATCGGCGTAAACTCAGAACCTTTTGTTATAAGCGTGCAGCCTGCTGCAAGTGAAGCACCCCACGCACGTGCAGGGTTGTAGGCAGGAAAATTCCATGCCGTTATTACCCCAACAACACCCATTGGTTGCCAAATGGTCATCATGCGCTTGTCATTCCTGTTTGCAGGAATTGTGCGCCCATAGGCCCGCTTGCCTTCTTCGGCAAACCATTCAAATAAATTGGCTGCGACCATCCATTCGCCTTTTGCTTCGGCCATAGGTTTGCCACTTTCCATTACAGTGCTTTTTGCATAAGCACTTATGTTTCCCCGAATGACTTCTGCCGCTTTTTTTAATATTGCTGCACGCTGGTAAACATTTGTTTTGCTCCACGTTTTAAATGCGGCTTCAGCGGCAAAAATCGCGGCCCTGCAATCATCACCGTTACCCCACGCCATTTCGTCTATTACTTCTTCTGTCGCAGGGTTCACAAGCTTTTCCGTTTGCCCTGAAAGCGCGGATACAAATTCACCGTTGATATAGTTTTGAATCATAGCTAAATCCCTAAAAAGGACTTTCTTTTTTTGAATAAATATTTTTTAGCAATTACCTGTACTACTATTCAGCTTTTGTTGTGTCACTCACTTGTGCGTTCGGCCCTCTACTTAGCCTTTGCAAATATTTCATAGAAATAACTCAGGCTTTCTGATTCGCCAAATTGAAAGCGCTTGAATGCTTTTGCAATCGGGTCGGCCACATGCCCGTTCGATAATTGAACAACGATCCTGGTTAGCTTTGCCTGACCTGGAACAGCAACATCACTTTCATTTACCCATTTTCCGTTTATGGTTGTCACCATCACCTCGCCAACATAGCAGCCTGCAACAAAAATAGTTTCTGCAAACTCGTTGGCGGTAAGACCTTCCTTCTTAAAACGGTCAAGAAAGCTATCAACAAAACCGAGCGAGTCTTTTTGATAGTTCAGTTCTACTGAATCAATTCTATTTACCGCATCTACAAACTGCCTGGCGAATCTTGGCCCATTTTCACTTGTTACTTCATGTGCAAGTTTTAATACTCTTGATGGTGGAGGCTGCGGAGCCGGTTTCTTTGATGATCCAAACAATTTCTTTAACAGACTCATCAGCTATTTTCTTTTTTGTTCAGTTTGTTGTTGGCTTAAAAGCCGGATTGTCTTTTGGCGTTAACATCATTTGTTTTGCAGCTTTATGACATGCTGCACAAGAGTGCGACGCAAGCGAAGCTGCCCAATGGATTAATGCCGGGCTCACACTTTATGCGTTTTCTGCAATCACTTTTTCAAGAATATCGAGGCCTTTACTAAGCTGCGTTTCTTCGATTACAAGCGGACTTAATATGCGGATAACGTTGCCGTTTACACCCGCGCTGATCACAACAAGACCACGTTCTGCACAGGTATCGATGATCTTCTTTGTGAGTTCAGCGTTTGGTATTGTATCGTCGCCATCTTTGATTACGTCAAAGGCAAGCATAGCCCCTAATCCGCGCACTTCACCCACCACCGAGGGATATTTTAGCTGAAAACTTTCGAAGCGTTTGCGAACGATGTTGCCAACCTTTTCGCCAAGCGCGTTGATATTGATCTCCTGCATATAGTTGATGGTTGCAAGCGATGCCGCACAACAAATGGGGTTACCTGCATAAGTGCCACCAATGGTGCCGGGATTAGCGCTGTCCATGAGATGCGCCTTACCCATTACTGCCGCGATTGGAACGCCACTACCCATTGACTTTGCCCAGGTGGAAAGGTCGGGTGTGACATTATAGTGTTCATAAGCTGCCCACTTGCCGGTGCGTCCAAAGCCACTTTGTACTTCATCGAAGATGAGCAGTATACCGGTTTCGTCGCACAGTTTGCGAAGCTTCTGGATGTATGGATTTGGCGCAACATAAAAGCCGCCCTCGCCTTGAACAAGCTCTATGATGATCGCTGCAACGTCTTCGCTGCGCACATTTGCCTTGAAGAACATTTTCAGTTTTTGGATTTGCTGGTCTGCAAATGCTTCTTCAGAAAGGGGGTTTTTCTTTTTATTGTAAACAGGGTAGTCTATGCGGTAGATTTCCGGCGCAAATGGACCGCAACCGGTTTTGTAAGCAACTTTAGAAGTAAGCGACATAGCCATCATGGTTCTTCCATGGAAACCTCCGCCGAATGAGATTACTGCGGGCCGTTTTGTTGCCTGTTTTGCAATTTTTATCACGTTTTCCACAGCCTCTGCGCCACTGTTTAGAAACATCACTTTTGTTGCATCGCCATGCGGCAAGATGGAAACCATTTTTTCGGCCAGGTTAAGATATTCTTCATAAATAGCCACGTTAAAGCTACTGTGGATAAGCCTTTCCGCCTGCTCTTGTATTGCTTTAACTACCGGAGGAGGACAATGACCTGCATTAATCACACCAATGCCGCCGGCGAAATCGATGAGTTCATTTCCATCGGCGTCGATCATTGTGGCACCGTATGCGTACTGAACAGATGATGGGTTAAAAATGCCCAAAGCATTGGGAACAACTTTTTTTCTCCTTTGGTATAGTTTTTCTTTTTTGGAGATTATTTCTGCAACAGATTCCATATAGCAAGTTTTTATTTTAGCCTACATAAATTGTTTTGATGTTCATAAACTCATGAATGCCGAAATGAGAAAGCTCTCTTCCATATCCAGATTTCTTAATGCCACCGAAAGGGTAGCGCGGATCGCTTTTTACGAGTGCATTGATAAATACGCCTCCTGCTTCAATTTCTTTCGCCATTACCTGCGCCTTTTCAATATCAGCAGACCAAATGGCCGCACCTAGTCCATAACGGGAATCATTGGCAAAGCGAATCGCTGCAGCTTCATCTTTTGCTTCGATGATGCTTGCAACGGGGCCAAACACTTCTTCATCAAAAGTGGCCATGCCTTCTGCGACATTGGTTAAGAGGGCTGGAGTAAAATTGCAGCCGTTACGTTGCCCGCCGGTTATAAACTGCGCTCCCTTTGTGATAGATCTTTTGAATTGCTTTTCCAGTTTTTCAGCAAGATCGATACGGGCCATTGGGCCGGTAGTAATATTCTCATCAAAAGGATTGCCTTGTCTTAATTTGGCGATCTCTTTTTGTACGGCGTCTGTGAATGCATCTTTAGCCTTGCCCACGGTAATAAAACGTTTCGCGGCAATACAGCTTTGACCGGCATTCTGCATACGCGATAGAGTTGCAACCTGTGCCGCTTTCTGCATGTCTGCATCTTGCAACACAATTACCACATCACTCCCGCCAAGTTCGAGCACAGATTTTTTTATTGCTTTACCGGCAAGCGCTCCAACTTTTGAACCAGCCAACTCGCTGCCGGTTAGTGTTACACCCTGTACAATATCATGATCAATGATCCTTTCTGTTATGCCAATATCAACGATCAGGGTTTGAAATACGCCTTTGGGAAAACCTGCCTCGAGAAATAATTTTTCGATAGCCAATGCAACCCCGCAAACGTTAGGTGCATGTTTAAGTAATGCAACATTCCCAGCCATTAGATAAGGTGCTGCAAAACGAAAGACCTGCCAGAAAGGAAAATTCCATGGCATTATCGCAAGCACTGCACCAACAGGATCGTAGGTGACGTAGCTTTTTTTTGCGTCGGAAGGCTGATCGACAGTTTTTAAGAAGCTTTCCGCATGTTCAGCATAGTAGCGGCAGGCTGTTGCACATTTCTCTACTTCAGCTTTTGCCTCACGCAACACTTTGCCCATTTCATTTGTAACTAGCATGGCATATTCGTCGCGATGGGTAATCAGCAGATCGGCTACACGCATCATCAACGCGCTACGTTCTGCGAAAGATGTCTTTTTCCAATGCCTGTAAGCTGTTGCCGACTGGTCAAGTTTTGTTTCCACCCTGGCGTCGCTCATGACTTCGTATTCGGCGATCGTTTCGAGCGTAAATGGATATATTGATTTGAAAACCATAGAATGGCTGATATCTGATTTTTTGAATAACTGGTTTAAAATTCTGATGTAGCTACCTGTAGTTCGTCGTATTTGCTAGTACCCGGGATTTTGTTCTACAACGCCATTGGTTCCGTCGATTTCCCTTTGTGGTATTGGCATAATCGGTTGTACGCCGCTTCCCAAAACCTCCTCAACCTTACCGGTACGCGCAAGATCAAACAAGCGGGTGCCTTCAAAATTCAATTCAGCACGGCGCTCATCCAATACAGAATTCAGAAAGTCACCTTCTGTTTCAAAATCTTCACTGCTTAACGCATCAAGCCCCCGCGCTTCCCGAACAGTATTTAAATCATCGATGCCGCCATCAAGGCCCAACGCCTCGGCGCGAATGAGGTAAACATCCGCAAGCCTTATAATGTATGCCGAGTTTTCTTTGGTTGTTTCACCGCGGTATTTCTGTGAGCGGCCATCGGGTTCAATGCTAACATCGTTGTTTATAAAATCAACAAGGTCTGCACGCCTGTCACCCGGCCTGCCTTCGAAAAAGTTGTTAAGATCGGCGCTTGCAAGAAAGATTACATCGCTTCTAAGTGCATCATCACGCAGGTAAGTTGATGCATTGTATGCACTGTTATTCTGTGGATCGAATACCAGTTCGAATATGCTTTCTGAGCTTAGCTTGGTTGTGTAAATTTTATGAAAGTCATCAGGGCCCAACAGTTCGAATGATCCGCTTTCAATTACTTCGGTTGCGTAAGAAGCGGCCTGCTCTTTATCACCGTAGTACAGGTAAACTTTTGCCAGCAAAGCTTTAGCGGAGAGGCTGGTTGCATATTGTGTTCCGGCATCGCTGTTGAATAAACCTAGTGCTTTTTCGAGATCGGTGAATATTTGCTGATAACTCTCTTCGACTGAACTACGTGCAACAGGTTCCTTTGGAACATCAGTATTGTTTACGATTGAAACACCAAAGGGCGACGATCTGTCCCAATGTTCGCCCCAGAAACGTAGCAGGTCAAAGTCGGCAAGCGCTCTTACAAACAAAGCTTCTGCAAGCGTATTGTCGTGTTCGCCGGCATCGAGAAAAGGAACCGCATCAATATTGTTGATGATCTTGTTAGCCGTGTAAACAGTGTTGTAAATAGCGTTATATGTTTGTGTGATGTAGATGTTGGCCGGTGTTACTGCCCGGTAAGAAATTTCGTTAAGATCAATCACATCATACCCGCCGGTTGTGCCATCGTCGGTGTAACATTCACCGATCAACGGAAAGTAACCTCCATAATAATTTCTGTCCTGCAGTGTATTGTACATGCCAATACGTGCATTGCGCAGGCCCGATACAGTGGTGAAGATATCGCCATCGCTTACTTCGTTTGGCGAAGTAATGTCAAGAATTTTTTTGCACGAAGTGCTGCTGGCGAATATCAACGTTGCAAGGGTTATATATTTTATCAGTTTCATACTGTTTATTGCTGATTTAAGATTTTGAAAACTTTTATTGTCCGCCTTCCGGTTCTTTGGTCATCGCCTGTTGTGTCACTCACTTTTACTTTCTGTGCTTTATGCTGCTTTCAGACCTTGGCTCATCGTTATTCTTCAGTACAAGAGTGCGACGCAAGGAACGATGCTACAAATTCAGGCGCCGGGTTCATAAAAAGAATTTTAGAAATTAAAGTTTACGCCAAAGGTTATTGTCCTGGCCTGCGGATACGCTGCGTAGTCGACACCGGCGGTTCCTTCACTGTCGCCCCCATTGCTGCTTACTTCGGGATCGAAGCCATAGTAGCCGGTGATTACGGCAAGATTTTGCACTTGCGCATAAAGCCTCAGCGAATTAAAAGCTTTCTTCGATTTCGATCTGATTGTGTACCCGAGATTCACCGTTCTTATGCGGAAGAAAGAAGCATCTTCAATAAACTGCGATGAGTTTTGCAGGTAATTCTGAAATACAAGCGAGGCGCGTGGGATGTCTGTTTTATCTCCTGGCTTTTCCCAGCGCTTGTCAACAATGGTTGCATTATTTGCATAAACCTGGTAAAGATTGCCCTGGTCGTCCCAACCCTGGTCGCTCCAGCCAAGGGTTTGATAAGTGCTCCTTATAAGATTGTACACTTTATTGCCTACACTAAATTGTGTAACGAGCGACATATCCCAATTTTTATAACGGAAATCGTTGGTTAAGCCACCATAAAAATCAGGCGTTGCTTTACCGAGAACCATCTGGTCGTTGTCATCTATTACGCCGTCTTTGTTCACATCTTCAAACATCGGGTCACCGGTTTGCTCATTTACACCGGTATATTTTATACCATAAAAAGAGCTGATCGATTCACCTACCTTTAATATATGAGTAGGGAAGAGGTCGTTGTAGGCACTGAGCAATTCTCCGTCTGTATAAAGCGATTTGATCTTGTTTTTTAAATAGGTAATGTTGAAGGCAATATTCCAGCTGAAATCCTTTTTCTTAATTGCATACGCGTTTAATGAAAACTCTATACCCGAGTTTTGTATTTCACCTGAGTTAATGGTGATGGAGGGAAAGCCCGACGTAGCAGGTAATACAGACTCTGTAAGCAATTGGGTTCTGTTGCCTTTAAACACTTCAAGCGAACCACCAATTTTGCCTTTTAATATTTCGAAGTCGGCGCCGAAATTGAACATTTTATTGCGCTGCCAGGTAAGATCAGTATTGCCGAGGTTGCGTGGCCTTAGGCCTGAATAACCATCATACCTGCCGGGTGTCCAATAACTCTGGTATTGAAAGTTGCCGATCTCCTGGTCGCCGGTTAAGCCATAACTCAATCGAAGTTTAAGGTTGGTAAGCCATTTTGAGTTCTCGAGAAATTTTTCTTTGGTAAGCACCCAACCAACGGATGCGGCAGGAAACAATCCCCAGCGGCCAGAAGGGTCGAATCTTGAAGAGCCATCGTACCGTGCACTTACCGATACTAGGTATTTTGAATCATATGCATAATTGGCGCGGCCTATGAATGATACCAAACCCCAGCCTGTGTTTAAATCTGTGGCACCCGTAATGCTAGAAGCAGCAGAAATATTTTGCAAACCGCTGCCTTCGGGAAAGCCTTGGGCACGTATGCTGGACTGGTTGGTTCTCGATGATTGAACTGTGAAGCCACCAAACACAGTGAGATCGCTTTTCTCGTTGAGCGATTTTTGATAAGTTAAGGTGTTTTCATTTAGCCAGGTGGTATTGCGGTAATTGCCTTTGATAGCTTTACCACCGACTGCGGAGCCATCAGTGGTAATAGGGTCAAAAAACTGGTCGTCGGTAAGATTGGAATAGTCTGTGCTGAACGATGTTCTGAACTTGAGATTTTTTACAAGATCAATATCGGCAAACACAGAGCCGATGAAGCGATAGCTTGTCGTGTAAGCTGTTATTTCCTTTGCAGACTTTACAGGGTTATCGCTCAGCCAGCTTGCCTGGTATAAAGTATAATCTGAGTAAGTGCCATCTTCATAAACAGGTTCCAGCGGAGATGCACCTATGGCGTTGGTAACAATACCTGTGTAGGTATCATCATTAAAACTCCTGCGGTTTCTTGAATAAGTAAAACTGGCATTGGCACCAATTGTAACGCGGTCGCTTACCTTGTTGTCCACATTGAGCCGAAACGAACCTCTTTTGTAAAAATTTTCAATTACAATTCCCTGCTGATCGAAATAATTGCCAGCCATGAAAAACTTTGTTTTGTCATTGCCACCACGTGCTGATAACTGTATATTGCTTATCGGCGCCGGGCGAAAAATCTCGTCAAGCCAATTCGTATTTACGCCGGTATTCCACGATTCGGGTAGCGGATTGGTAAGTATTGCGGGATCAAAGCCGTCGCCAAAAAGTGAGGGGTCCTGTTGGTATAGTTTATAGTCCTGTGTGCGGGCATCTTCAATTAAACTAATAAATCCCCTGCTGTCAAGAAAGGGAATTTTACGTGCTACATTCTGAACGCCCGTAAAACTGTTGAAGTTAAACTCCGTTTTCCCGTTTTTCCCTCTTTTGGTTGTAATCAGCACAACACCGTTGGCCGCCCTTGCGCCATATATAGATGCAGACGATGCATCTTTTAGAATTTCGATGGATTCAATGTCGTCCGGGTTTATGTCCGAAACAGAGCTGATGTTTTGTCCTTTGCCCACTTCCTCACCATCTGTATTGTAAGAAGTTGATAGCGAAGAATTGCTCTCGCTTATCATCGGCACGCCATCTATCACATATAAGGGATCGTCAGTGCCTCTTATCGATACTGCTAAGCCCGCGCCAGGCGTTCCGGAAGGTTGACTCACCAAAACACCAGAAACCTTGCCCTGTATGCTTTGCGCAAGATTTGATACAGGCTGGTCTTTAAAATCTTTATTACGAACCGATGAGATGGCACCGGTTATATCACTCTTCTTTTGTTTGATGTAACCTGTAAGAATAACATCGTTCAAAACACTCACGGTCTCTTCAAGTTTTACATCGATAACACCCGTGGTTTCGTTGAACGGTATTTCTTTCAAACTGTACCCGACCGAGGTAAATACAATCGTACCCGAGGTTTCTTTCACTCTTAGCGTATAGTTGCCCTCGGCATCGGTTACAACACCTTCAACTGGTTTGCCTTTAAGCATAACAGATACGCCCGGTAATGGAACACCATCCTTTCCGGTAATTTTTCCTTTAATAATGGTCACTTTGTTTTGGGCATGGGCCATAAAGCCTGCAGTGCTGAATAAAATGCAGATAAAACAGAGCAGTAGTTTACATTTCATAAGCGGTTATTTAAGCTTGACATTTTTTAGTTAGCCGGCCGCAACGCATTGGGCATCGCCTGTTGTGTCACTCACTTGTGCGTTTAGCACAACTAGGAACAGGGCAGGACGACTAATTGTTACTTGACCCAAATATCTTTTACCAGGTCAAGATCCGGCTGAGCGAATTTGAACACTTTAAGGTACATATTGGTTTCTGTTTCAAAAATACCCTCGAGCGCATGAATCTTTTCCATAAGCTCGATAAGATGGTCGTTATCGCGGCACTGCACATTCAGCTCAAGGTCATATTTGCCCGAGATCATTGCCAGGAAACTTACTTCAGGAAAAGTAGATAATTTCTGAGCGGTTTGCTCTATGATTTTAGCTGGTTTTACTGAAATAAATATTCTTGAATAAGCGTGAAAGCCCACTTTATTAGGGTCGATACGACCGATGATCTGAACGGTTTTATCTTCCATTAATCTTGCCAGCCTGTTCCTGATAGTGCCGATTGATACGTTCAGTTTCTTTGCAATAATGGTGAGCGACATGGTGCCGTCCTTTTGAAGCTCCCGGAGGATAAGGAAGTCTAGCTTGTCCATTTTTTCATCCATAATTGCAAATTTTGTAAATTCTGTACGGTGAATTTATAAAATATAAATTCTGTGGAATATTTTTTGCAAAAAAAATATTTTAGTGTGGTCTTGCCGGATATTTAGAAACAAAGTTGGCAAAGTATGTTCTTGGCTGTTCGTGCTGAGGTCAGTAAAAAGCGTTGAAGGGTGCGACGCAACAGTTGACGCTATGAAAAACAAATGCCGGGCTCAAAAAATTCTTCGTAAAATTAAAGCGTTACATAATCGTTCAGTTTGTTAAGCTCAAGAATGGTTGTTGTGTTATCCTCGCTTTCGTGGTACATGGGAACAAATTTGGCGTTGAAAATAATTTCGTTGAAAGTGTAGGAACAGCGTGCAAGCACAGTGTTTGAAAAAATATCGTCGAAACCTCTTACGAGCACATAAATTTCAGCGTCTGCGGCTTCCAGGTCTTCTTTGGTAAGGCCAGACAAAGGGCTTTGCTCATCGATGGGATGCACAATCGTCCAGTTCATCATCAGGCTGTCGACACGGTTTCTCTCCAAAGGCAGTTGGTAGAATTTAAAGACCGGTTTATCGTTTTCGGTAAGTGTAAGCCCGAGTGTAACTTTCACTTCAACATCTGTGAGGGTATGATTGTTTTTATAGGAAACAAAGCGGAACATAATGGCAGTTCCGTTCATGTAAGGGCTTACCAGTGCATTCGTGCTGAAATTAAGGTAAGCCATAGGCCTTGAAAATCGCCCATAGATAAGACCAGTTGCGATCGCAAATAGTAAGAAGCCAGTAAGCGCTTCGATAGATGCTATAACACTTGCACTATAGCCAACCGGGTTAATTCTGCCATAACCAACTGTGGTAAGGGTTTGCGCGCTGAAGAAGAATATTTCCTTGAATCTTTCTGCGTGGGTTGAGGCCACTATTCCTACCAATTCGCTCTCGTCGAGCATCAGGTAGAAAAAAGAAAACAGCAGGTTGGTGAAAATAAAAGCGATAAATATTATAAGCATGAATTCCCATCGCGGCATAGTAAGCATGTTGTAGTAGATGCTCACACGTTGTTTTAGCGGTGCGCCTTTTTTCACCACGTTAAAACTTCCGTCTTTATTTAAAAATCTACCGGCCTGGCTATTTGCATTGCTGCCAAAGCCTGTGTCGTTAGTGCTTTTGACAAAGGGGTTGATCCTCTTTATTAGTGACATAATATAATTGAATTGTGGCTCGTTTCACGTAAAGATAATGTGCGGAACGTTTACCCGGTTTCGAATGTGCAGTGGCCAGAAATAAAAGGGTCGCAGGCAAAAGTTTTTACTGGTAACTTTTAAACAAAGCAAGCCTCACTTTCAGATAATATTATGATACCATAAGTGTGTAAAAACTCTAAATTGCGTTCTCTAAGCATGAATATGAAAAAATCTGTAAAAATATTATGGCGTTTGTTTTTGGTAGGAACGGCCTGTTTTCTTTTGTTGATCGTGCTCGCCAATTTCGGGGTGTTTGGCGAAATGCCATCGATCGACGATTTGCAAAATCCAACCGCATCGCTCGCCAGCCAGGTTTATGCAGAAGATGGAACCCTGATGGGAAAATATTACCTGGAAGACAGGGTTAATGTTAACTACAAAGACATCAGCAAATACATTATATCAGCACTTGTTTCCACGGAAGATAAAAGGTTTTATGACCACAACGGCATTGACCCCCGTTCTTTGGGCAGGGCGGTTTTTTCACTTGGCAGTGAAGGTGGGGCCAGTACTATTACCATGCAAACGGCTAAGAATTTATTTACCAATGCCCCAAGCAGCAATATTGTTGTAAGACTTGTTCAAAAGTTAAAAGAATCCATCATCGCCATAAAGCTGGAACGCAATTTTACTAAAGATGAAATTATAACGCTATATCTGAATACTGTTCCATTCAGTGATAATGTATACGGCATACGAAACGCCGCTAAGACATTTTTTCAGAAAGAACCTGACCGTGTAAACGTGGAGGAAGCGGCTGTATTGGTTGGTATGGTAAATGCACCCACCGCATACAATCCAAGGGTGTACCCGAAAAGGGCACTTGACCGCCGCAATCTTGTAATCGACAGGATGGTAAGTTTCGGTGCTTTAAAAGCAGATGAAGCAACAACAATAAAAAGCAAGCCCATTGTACTTAATTATAAAAAACTTGACGAGACGTCTGGCCTTGCTCCGTATTTTAGAATGGTGTTAGGAGAAGAGCTAAAAAAGTGGTGTAAAGAACACAAAAAATCCGATGGCGAACCATATAACCTATACCGTGATGGACTAAAAATATATACCACCATCAACCCACGTATGCAACTGTATGCCGAAGAAGCTGTTGCCAAACACCTTTCTTACATGCAGAAAATCCTTAACAGCCAGAGTAACCTTAAAGACGGCAGCGTTTGGAAAGGACATGAGAATGTGATAGAGGCTGCGCTCAAACAAAGCGACCGCTGGAAGAACATGAAAAATGACGATGTGCCTGATAATGAGATAAGAAAGTCTTTTGACGTAAAAACCCATATGAAAATATTTGCATGGAACAGCAACAGGTATAAGGATACAGTAATGTCCCCTTACGACTCTGTTAAGTATTGCCGCCAAATGTTGCAGGCAGGGTTTATGGCAATGGATCCTTTGAGCGGAGAAGTGAAAGCATGGGTTGGCGGAATCGATTTCAAAACATTTAAATACGATCACGTAAACATTAATACGAAGCGGCAGGTCGGTTCAACCATTAAACCGCTGTTGTACAGCCTCGCTATTGAAGATGCAGGCTTTACTCCCAACACGATGGTGGAAGACGTACAGCAAAATTTTAAAGGTTACGGACTTGTTCCCGCAACGGCAAAAACATGCACCGGCAATACAATTCCTATGTCTGAAGCGCTGGCACTTTCCCGTAACTGCGCCACAGCTTACATTATGCAGCAGCTGGGCACGGAGGGTAACGATGGCGCCAAGCGTTTTGTAGATTTCCTGCGCAATTGCAACGTACAGTCGAAGATTGAACCTTACCCTTCTATTTCTTTAGGGGCCGCTGAGATTTCTTTGTATGAAATGATGCAGGCTTATAGTATGTTTCCCGGCCGGGGCTTTAATGTGAAGCCGCTTTACTATACCCGCATTGAAGATAAGAACGGAAACGTGCTGGCAACTTATACTCCCCAGAGAAAAGAAGTGATCAGTGACGTAACAGCTTATTCAATCATAAGCATGATGGAAGGCGTTTTACAATTCGGTACCGGCCGTTCAATCTGGAATTACGGGGTTTCTGGCGAGGTCGCGGGCAAAACTGGTACAACAAACGACAACAGCGATGCCTGGTTTATGGGTTATACACCACAATTACTTTGTGGGGTTTGGGTTGGTTGCGACGATCGCTTTATCCGCTTTCAGAGCACAGCGATCGGACAGGGAGCAGCCGCTGCCTTGCCTGTATGGGGTTACTTCTACGACAAGGCCTCTTCCGATAAAAACATTTCGCTTGATGTAGCATCAACCTTCGCCAAGCCGGATGTAATGCAGAATAGTATCAGCTACGACTGGATCAACAATGTACCGGTTGAACTTGGCGCCGAAGGCGAAGATATTGGTAACGGCAACTCTTCAGAATACGGCGATCAGCCTCCACTTCCTGACGATAAACCCGAATACATCGCGCCAGAAAGCGAGATACCGCCGGCTGATACTGCTAAGAAAAACAGCAACTTGCCAAAAGCAGTGATGCCTAAAAAAGATCCACCGAATAATCAAAAGAAATAATAAACACAGCCGGTAATAAAGTACCGGCTTTTTTGTTGCCGGCATTTGTTCGTTGCGCACCTTTGCTTGCGACGCTCCGTTCAACGCCAGTAACTATATGCGGCAAATTAAATTAGCGCTTTATGCAAATACGAGCCGATTGTAGCGATGTAGCTGAACGGAGCGTCGCAAGCAAAGCCACATCTGTGTTACTGTGGCCCGCAAACAAAAAAAAAGCCATTGCAACTGCAATGGCCCGCTTACTTTGTTTGTTAAATGGTTTAATTATCCTCTTAATTGATTTACGAGGTCAACATACCCCTGCATGGCATCTTCCTTCGTTTTGCCTTTTAGTTCATTCCATGCATTAAACTTTGCCTTGGCAACAAAATCGAATGGGTTCGATGGTTCATTATCCGCAGATACATCGCCATCCGTAGCTTGTTTGTAAAGGGAGTAAAGTTTTAGTAGAGTCTCGTTGTCGGGTTTTGAAGAAAGCAGCTTGCTGTTGGCCACTGCCTGTTCAAAAAATCGTTGTAGTTCCATAATTTGTTATTGTAATTTTTCAAGTAATTGTTTAGCCTGAACTTTAAGACCCTCATCGTCTGCTGTACGGGTTGGCAACTTCAGCAACTTGTTAAGCACATCAATTGCTTTTGCGGGCTGGTTGTTATAATCGTAAGCCTTTGCAAGGTCGAAATAATTGCGGACAAAATACTGATCTAATCTCCGCGATTTTTCCAAGTATGCAATAGCACTGTCGATGCTGCCTTTTTGAAGCCCACCATACAAGGTGTTGACCGCCGCTCGTTTTACCCAGGAAAGATTCACGATCTCGTAATGCCATTTGCCCATCAGGTAGTTCGCTTTCGCATGATTGGGATTAATGGCGAGTGCCTTATCGTCGTAGATCTTTGAAAGATTGACAAACTCCACGATCTTCTTTTTTTCTTCTTCCACCTCAGTCATTTTTCCTGCAACCAGCGCCATGGCATAGTTAGCATCGGCACTTGCCGAATCAACGATGTAAGCTTTTTGAGCATAGTCGCCAGCTGCCAGGTAATATCTTTTTTTCGCGTTTTTGTCTGGAGTTCTGTTACCGATGCTGCAATTCAATTCGGTGCATTTTACAAGCGCAGGCAGGTCTTTAGGGTTCATTTCTGCAATTCTGCTGTAGCGGTTGAGCGCTTCCGGTTCTTTAAACTGCCTTTCAAGGTTGGCTGCCTCCTGTTGCAGTAATTTTATGTCCTGGCAAAAAGCAGATGGCTTTATCATCATCATTATTGCCAATGCAAGGCTACTCAAGAATATTGTTTTGTTTCGCATAAGATCAAAAATGGATTTCACTTCTATTTAAAGAAAGCTTTACTGATACATTGCCTTCAAATGCAATAATAGGGGGATTAACTTTCTTAATAGTTGTCGTTACGGTATCGGCATGTGAAAATTTATTAAAAATTGCCTGCACAATTTTTCCGGCAACCGTTTCCAGTAAGGGCTCCGGTTCTTGCATAATGTTTTGAATAAGCTGGTAAATGGCCGAGTAATCAATCGTTTCGTTGATATCTTTCACCGGGAAAGAAACCTGTTTGGCAGCGACAAAAACATCGACTAAAAACTCGCCGCCGATTTTTTTTTCTTCCGAGTATAAACCGTGATGGGCAAAAAAGCGCAATTCATTCAATTCAACTGTAAGCATGCTGCAAATCTATGATTCCATTTTGCGATTCAACGATTAAGCTTTTACGATTCAATATTTTGGTGCCCAACTTTTGTGCGAATGGCATCTTTGCTTGCGACGCTCCGTTCGGCACTATTGCATGTGGCATCTTATTAAGAACTCCGGGTTACTACCCGGAGTTTCGTTGCCATAATATGCAGGTGTTGAACGGAGCGTCGCAAAAGTGTTTATTTATTGCACTGCCGCCCGTTCCCAATATTTTAAACCAAATGCTTTGCGCTTAAATATCTTTCAGCATCGAGCGCCGCCATACATCCGCTGCCGGCCGCTGTAACCGCCTGCCTGTAAATTTTATCCTGCACATCGCCGGCAGCGAAAACACCCTCAATATTTGTTTTGGAGGTTCCGGGAACCGTTTGAATATATCCCGATTCATCCATTTCAATCCATGGTTTAAAAATACCACTGTTGGGTTGGTGACCGATTGCTACAAAGAATGCGCTGACAGGAACCGTTTGCTCTTCGCCGGTTTTATTGTTTTTAATGCGCACAGCTTCCGTTTTCTTTTCACCTAATATCTCAAGCGTTTCGCTGTTCCAGTAAACTTTTATGTTGGGAGTGTTTTTAACTCTTTCCTGCATCACTTTGCTGGCGCGCATTCCGTCTTCATCTTTGCGAACGATCATGTGCACGTTGGTGGCGAGTTTTGATAAATACAACGCTTCTTCACAGGCTGTATCGCCAGCTCCAACAATCGACACTTCTTTACCGCGGAAGAAAAATCCATCGCAGACAGCGCAGGCGCTCACGCCATAACCATTCAGGCGTTGCTCACTTTCGAGGCCAAGCCATTTTGCGGATGCGCCGGTTGAGATGATCACAGAATCTGCCTCAATCCATTTTTCTTCATCGATCTGCACCTTGTGAACTGGGCCGGTAAAATCAACTGCAGTAGCAATGCCATATCGTATATCGGCACCCATGCGGGTTGCCTGTTGTTCAAAATGTACCATCATTTCCGGGCCCTGTACACCATTGGCGTAACCTGGGTAGTTTTCTACTTCCGTGGTTATGGTTAATTGTCCGCCGGGTTGAATGCCCTGGTATAACACTGGTTTCATATTTGCCCTAGCGGCATAAATTGCCGCTGTGTAGCCAGCCGGTCCGCTGCCTATGATAAGGCAGTGTACTTTTTCTGTTGCTTCTTTTTCCATATTAATTGCTTTGCCGCTATTGCGGTGTTTGATTTTTGCAAATCGTTCTTGCTGCCCGGTTAACATTTGCTTCGCTGCCAGTTGTTTCACAGTACAAGTGTGCGACGCAAGTAAGGCTGCATAATGATACCGGAGTCGGGCCCACAAAAAAACTGCTCTTGTTTTTGGTGCGTTACAATAAAGACGTGCAAAAATACAGTTGCCTTACGTATTAAACGACAGGTAAACCGGGCCTTTTGTTATTTGGGGATAATTACAGTTTTATATTGAACAGCGTAGCCACAAAAAGCCCCTAAAGCGTTATTGTTGATGTTACCCAGTACCTTAACGGGAGAGGAGAACGGGTTACCATAACTCTGAAATGCGAACTCCCAGGTATTCCAGAATGAATAACTGGCCTTATCGATGTTGCAGTATTTAAGCGTTACCGTATCACCGCGGTAAGCGTAACCATATACATCGCCGGTGGGTTTTTCCGGGCTGTTTTTATCCCAGCCCATGTCAAACTGCAGGCTATAAGTTGTGCCGTCAACGAATTGGTCATCGAAAACAGAATTTAAGCCAGGCAGAAACGGCAGGCTGTTTATGCGCGTAAAATAGCGCACATAGTTTCCCAAACCTTTGGGATCAGTGAACTTTCCCCACATCACGCACAAACTCGTATCGTCTGCATTGGGCGCTGGTTTCCACCAGATTGAATCGCATGTTTTCGTTGGATCTGGAATCGTAGTATTGGATTCATAAGTCTGGCTATCCTCTGTAGTAATAATTAGCTGGTAGCTGGTATTCAGTTTTCCAAGCAATATGCCCGAGGGATTGCTAACATTGCAGGTATAATAATAGGAGGAGTAGCCACTGCTGTCGTCAGTTACCGTTATTTCTTTCAAAGTCACTGTTTTTGTGCCATCGCTCACTTTTACTATAGCATTGTGCACGAAAGACGATTGCAACTCTTCTGGTGAAATAGAGCTGAAGTAATTGAGCGACTTTGATAAAACAACAATCGGAAGTGTGCCGTTTTCTATGGACGCATCCACCACAAGTTTTGGCGCCTGCTCTTGCACATCAAGGGTAATGGTTTTTTCACAAGACGTGCCGCTTAAGAGTAGAACACAAAGAAGCCAGGTATATTTCATGCTGCAAAAGTATTGCGCTTATAACAAGATAAATGCAAAAAAGATCACGTAAAAAAAATCTGCTGTAAAATCTTTTCGTTTTAGCCCCAGTTAAAGAAAATACAAACTCACAACTGTTAATCCATTTTTACAAAAATTGGTGAAGTGATTGCATAAGTAAGGAAAACAACAATAACCATTCAAAAAATCAAAACATGAAATCATCTTTACGTACTATCGCTCTATTATTGATCACCCCTGTTTTAATCACTAGTTGCGTTAAGGTACAGGTAGTGCCACCGGTAAGCCCGATTTCCGGGACATGGCAACTGACCGATGCTGCCGAAGGCGATGCATATGGCTGGACGAGTCTATATACGGGCCTTGAAACGGGCGTGTTCGTCATGAGTAATGAAGGTATTGCACAATATACCGATGCAGGCTTAAACCTCCGGGGTAACTGGTATCTTACCGCAGCATCAGGCGGTTATTTCGACGAATTTGGGAGCTATGTCAATGCGCCGCATCAGCAATTGCAAATGCATTTGTCTGATTATTCTTCGCACAATACCATTGATCTAAGTTTTGATAATGTAACATTTTATGGTAACAAGTTTGTAGCCACCTATTTTAACGGTGAGCTTATCGAGCGGTACACATTTACGAGGTATTAATTGCGGCACCAGCTGAGTAACTCCGGTGATATATCGTTGCGTCGCAATCCGTTCATCGTTCGCCTAAGGATGAAGCTTTTTTCAAAGGCATCAAATGATATTGATGTCTTTTTTATGGAAGTTTATCAAAGTCAATTTTGGGCGGAACTTTGTTAGCCCTTCTGCTGAAGTATTGTTTTAAAGGAGTGTAATCGCTTGAAAAGCCACCATTTTGCAAAAAAAACGTATTACCATCAACGCCAGCCTTATAATCCATGCGATAATGAACATTAGCGATGTCATCTCCGGTAAAGAATGCGGTTGTTAATTCATGCCAATAGCCTTCTGTATCAAGCGCCCATTGATTGCCGTAAAAACAGCGCCGGTGAAGAAGACCGATACTATCAATGAAGTTTTCAACAAAGGAGTGTGGACGTGTCAGCCATGTATCAGTCTTTGGCCTTTGAAAGGAAGCCAGTAGCATCCATTCTTTTTCTTCAGGCGCAAAAAAGTAAGAAGTAAAAACGGTGTTGCCTTTGTCATCTGGTTTAACGTGGGTAAGAAACCGATATGTATTTCCGGCTGTCCACGGGTAATTCATATAGCTCTGTCCGCCCGAACCTTCGCTGCCAAACTCACCCGCATGAACGTTTTTGCCTTTTTTAAGCAGCACGATTTTTTCATCGTCGGGTATTGAAGCAGGATCGTCGGTGCTGTAAGGACTCCACACTGAAAACAGAATATGTCTTTCACTGTCACTGTTTACCTGCATCCCGAAATAACCTTCTTTAAATCCGTTAGCCATAAAATAAGAACCAATCGCATCATCGCCTTTATTAACGGTGAGCTCATTATAAAACCATTCGATGTTTTTGTCCTCTGGCGCCTGGTAGTTCAAGTGCAGGGAAGGGCCTCGTCTACCCCAGTAGTAGCGGCTTCCCGAATTTTCTCTCACAAAATGAAAAATAGAATCCGGAGCGTCGGTCTTTAGCAAGAGATCAGTTATAATCGCATAGTTTTCGCCTGTTTTTTTCAGGCCTTTAAGTTGAATGTGATGATATCCCGGGGTAAGCTGAAAACGCTTCTTGTCAAAAACTTCGGCTCCTTTGTTATTGAAGCTAAAGCTGGTTTTGTTTTCGTCAACCAATGCACTTATACTACCCCTTCCTTTTGAAGCATCCGCCAACCCCAATTGCACAATGCAAGGTTGATCATTTCTAAAATAAATGCTGAATACCGTAGCAGCTTCGGCCCACTTCACGATACCGGCATCTGCAATACTGTCTGTCGTTTTCTCTTTGGAAGTAATGAAGCAATTGCCTCCTAACGGTATGCTGATTTTTATGCTTTGACCATATATATTCGAAGCATAAATGATACAGGTCGACAGCAAAATTGCTAACAGCCATTTACTATGCTTTGTCATGCTGCTAATGTAAAGCGAGTTGACAGCTTTTGTAAAATTTAATTTTTTTCATGTGTGTTAAGAACAAAGTGATCAAGTGTGCAACGCAACCAAAGCTTAATACATATTCAAATGCCGGACAAAAAAAGACCACCTTGCGGTGGCCTTTTAATTGCGAATGATGATGACTTAATCTTTATTGTTCACTCTTCGCCACAACGTTAGAACAGGCATATTATTCATTCTTCCGACAACATTTTTGCCTTTGTAGGTGATCACCCGCATCAGGGTTGCATCCTTCGGAACAGTAACAGGGCCTGTGTATTTTGGATAAAAGCGATCGGGATAAGAATTGTCGAAACTGTAATATATGTCGAGCCCGTTTATTTCAGTACTGAGTGAAACCTCGAGTTCACCCTTCGCATTTTTCTCCACTTTAAAATCCGGGTCGTACATGCCGGGGCAATATTTTATTTCTGCGGCATCAAAGCGTTTCATATGGTCTTCAACCTTGCCAACAAAGCTTGTCCAATTCTTTTTATCTGCCGGTGACCATGCAACTTCGCTTATCGCGAATGCGCGTGGCCAAGTCATGTACTCAACCTGGCGCATATTGTAGATCTGCTCGCTCCATAAATTGGCTTGTACGCCCTTTACATATTTTGCATCGATACCTTCAGAAATGGGCTCGTATGAATATGATTTGCTCAGGCGCAGAGAGGCGTAAACGTGTGGCTCCATTATTTCATCTGCCTGCATAAAATCAATGTAAGCGTATGTTGTTGGGCTCATTACCACATCATGTCCCAATTTGCTTGCCTCAATTCCACCCTTTGTTCCACGCCAGCTCATTACCGATGCATTAGGGGAGAGGCCACCTTCTAGTATTTCATCCCAGCCGATCATTTTCTTTCCTTTCGACATTACAATGGTTTCTACGCGGTGTTCAAAATAGCTCTGCACCTGGTTCATGTCTTTCAGGTTTTCTTGCTTCATCAGCGCGGCCACTGTGGGGCTTTTCTTCCAAAAAGTTTTAGCACACTCGTCCCCGCCAACATGTATATAATCGAAAGGAAATAACTGAGAGACCTCGCCTATTACTTTATCAATAAAAGTATACACCTGGTCATTTGCGGGGCAAAGCGTATTATCAACCATCGCTTCAAAATGAGGCCCACTCCAATCCATAATCTCTTCGCCTGATCGTACTGAATAAAACTGAGCGCCGGGTGTGCATGATAGTTCGGGATAAGAAGCCACTGCCGCAAGACTGTGGCCAGGCATTTCAATTTCGGGCATTACGTTTACAAAACGCTCTTTGGCATACTGTACAACTTCTTTTATATCTTCTTGTGTGTAAAATCCACCATAGTTGCGCGGTTCGTCAGGCGTGGGGGGAGCAAACGATCCGAAATTGCCGACTTTTTTTACATTCCATGCTCCAACACTGGTAAGTTTCGGATAACTTTTTATCTCAATACGCCAACCTTCGTCGTCTGTAAGATGCCAATGCAAAAGATTGTATTTGTAGCGCGACATTTCATCGATGTATTTCTTCACTTCTTCCTTGGTAAAGAAATGCCGCGAAACATCGAGCATTAAACCTCTCCATGCAAACCGGGGATAATCTGTTATCTCCATGCATGGTGCAGACCATTTTATATTATTCACAGTTTCGTTGCTTTCAATTTCCCCAGGCAGCAATTGCAAAAAAGTCTGCACCGCATAAAATAAACCAGCCGGAGTGTTTGCTTTCATGATAACCCCTTTGGTCGTTACAGACAAAGTATAACCTTCCTTGCCAATGCTGCTGTTTTCTGCACTATTAATAGAAAGTGTAATGGCAGCTTTGCCACCGTTACTCACTACGGCATTTGTGCCGGTGGCTACAGATAATCTTTTTTGCAGGTATGCTGCAGCAAGACCTGCGCCGGCACTGCTTTCAGCCTTAATAGTAATAGATTTTGGCAAAATAAATTCACCGGTATTTTGTGTAAGTTGCACCGGTTCCGGGATAATTGAAATGGTATTTGCCCGCTGGCAATATGCTGCAGTTATAACCAAACTGCAAACCAGCGATAATAGTGATTTCTTCATATAGCTGACATGATTATTTGAACTTGGAAACTATAACATTAATTCCATTTGTGCACCAAGCCTTATGGGAATTTTTAATCAATCGTTTGCGGGTATAAATTTTTGTGCCCCCGCTGCAGTAAAAACATGGGCTGCTGTTGCGTCGCACTCTTCGACTGTTAAATCTCATTTCAACAAATGCGAGGCGGGTATTCAAAATGTCGATATGATGGCTAAATACAATTGATGCCCAAAGAAAGTGGCGGTTTTTAAAGATAAAAAACCCGGATGGAAAGGAACAGGAGTTGTGGCCATGGTAAATTCCTATGTAACCTGAAGACAAAACTGTTTGCCGATTCATGTTTTGAAAGTACAAGTGTGCGACGCAACATTTGTCGCTAGCGGTACTGCAGCCGGGAACCTAAAAGACTGTTTTTTTTCAATTTTTAGAAGGTGTGTAAAACTGCTTTAATGCAGTTGTCCTTTTTTTTGTCGAATACTTCGTAAGCTCTTGCTCCATCCTGCAAAGAAAACTGGTGTGTAATGATGTCTTCTATCGGGTAATGTTGCACCACGCCTTCCTGCAATAGTTTTTCTGCGTAGTAACGAGCCGGGCATCGGCCACTCTTGTAGGTGAGATTTTTGTCATATGCTTTGCCTGGCGAAAAAGGAAAATGCGTGGCGGTATGTACACCAACGGACGACAGGGTGCCGCCTGGACGAATAAGATCGATTGCCAGCTCCAGCTTGGCCGGGCTGCCCACCACTTCCATCGCTGCATCAGCGCCGCGGACTTTTGTGCATTGAAGGATTGTTTCTTTAATATCTATGATTGATGGATTTAGTGCAATAGCGCCGAAGTTTTCGGCAACGGCCAAGCGTTCGGGCACAACATCTATCGCAAATACGGTTTCTGCACCGAGGTGCTTTGCCGCAACTATCGTCATTAGGCCCACGGGTCCGCAACCGATCACTGCATAAACATTTCCGGGCTTAATGCCGGCATTATCTGCACAGAAATACCCGGTAGAGAGAACATCGCCAAGTAACAATCCCTTCCTCTCATCAAGATCATTGCTCAACGGTAGTAAGGTGCTGTCAGCCATTGGCACGCGGATGTATTGCGATTGTGCTCCGTGCAAGCCGTGCCCTTTTTCTACCCACCCAAATAATTTCCCTTTTTCGCAGCGGCAGGTGAGGCCAATGCGACAATAATAACATTCACCGCACGAAGTAGTAAATGGACTCAGCACTCTTGATCCCTTTTTGAAATGTTTTACATCAGGGCCGGCTTCTTCTACAATACCTGTAAACTCATGGCCCATAACCGTTCCATGATCCAGGCCCGTCTCTCTTCCATGGTATACATGTAGGTCAGAACCACAAATACCCGCCATCGTAACTTTAACGATCGCATCTGTTGAATGAAGCAGCTGGGGATCGCTAACGTTACTGTATTCAATTATTTCTGTGCCGCCGAATGTTAGTGCGTGCATGGTTTAAAGTTTCGGATTGATGGGAAGGCCTTTAGCAGCATGTATTAAAAGGAAGTAACGGTTAAAATATTCCTTTGATCCAACCGCCATCAACCGGCAGAGAAATGCCGGTGATATAACTTGCTCTTTCACTCGCAAGAAAGGCAACCGCTGCCGCAAACTCTTCAGGTCTTCCGAATCGTGCAAGCGGTACTTCGCTTTTTGCAGAAGAAAAAGAAGGATTGTTTTCCATCAGTTGCATCAGCCTTTCTGTTTCGGTGTAACCAGGCATTACATTGTTTACTGTTATGCCATAAGAGCCAACCTCGTTTGAAAGTGTTTTTAGTAAACCTGCGACAGAGGCTCTTACCGAATTAGACAGTATTAAGTTATTCACCGGTTGTTTTACCGCCATCGAAGTAATAGCAATAATTCGCCCCCATTGCTGTTCCTTCATGCCCGGTAAAAATCCATTTATCAGGCCGACAACAGTTGCCAGTAGCAGATTGTAAGCTTTGTCCCAGTCTTCCTGTTTAAAAGTTTCGAATTTTCCTGTCGGAGGCCCACCGGTATTCGTAATCAGAATGTCCACCGTTTTGCAAAGATCCAATATGGTTTCAATGACCTGTTCTCTTTCCGCTGCAACAGACAAGTCGCCCGCAACAGCTAATACTTCTTGATGGGTTTGCTGTTCTATCTCCTGTTTTGTTTTCTCAAGGCTTTCCTTGTAACGTCCATTAATGACTACTTTGGCGCCCTCCCTTGATAGCTCCAGTGCAACCGCCTTACCGAGTCCTTTACTTGAAGCTGCGACAAATGCAACCTTATTTTTTAATCCAAGTTCCATAAATTATTTTCTTAAGTAATCGTCTGTTTTATCAAGCCAATCCTGGCGCGGGGGAGCCCATGTATCTATCTCTTCCACGTCACCGATCATAAGTGCTTCATGTGGCAGGTTTCCGGGAATTACTACTATGTCGCCGGCAAACAAATCCATTACCTGTTCTTTGTTTTCGCCAAACCAAAAACGTATCTGACCTGAGAGCACTTGGGTCACCTGCTCATGCATATGATGGTGCTGCGGCACTAAAAATCCGTCTTTGAATTTCATCCTGGCGATCATCAATTTTTCACCGCTTATAATTTTTCGGTGCATGGCAGGTGTTACTTCTTCCGTTGGAACGTTTTCCCAGTTTAGTTTTTGAATCATTATAAAGATTTTACCGTAGGTGAATACAAAAAATAAATTAGTCGTTGGTTTTAAACAAATAACCTTGCGCGTTTTTTGCTAAAGAAAGGTTACTTCACCGGTTTGAATATTATAATAAGCGCCCACAATTTTAATTTCACCTTTCTCAGCCATTTCATTTAAGATAGGGCTTTTTGCTTTTATTGTTTCAATAGTATTCAGCACATTCTTTTTGGCAACATACTCAACATAGTCATCATTTTTCGAATTTTTATCTCCTGAGAAATCCTGCGATTTTCCAATTGCTGGTTTAATTTTCGAAAGCATAGCTGTTATATTACCCAATTTAACATCATCAATCGCAGATTTTATTGCACCACACGATTTGTGGCCCAACACCAGCACCAGTTTTGCTCCCGACACTTTGCAGCCAAACTCCATACTTCCCAGTATATCCTCGTTAACAAAATTACCTGCGACCCGTGCCACAAAAAGATCGCCGATGCCCTTATCAAAAATGTCTTCCACCGGTATGCGGCTATCCAGGCAGGAAAGTATTACCGCTTTAGGATATTGTCCCAGGGACGCGTTCCTTACCATCGCCGAATGGTCCCTCGCTGTTATTTCATTTTTCATAAAACGCGCATTGCCATCTTTCAGGCTTTGAATTATCATGTCCGGCGTTAATGCAGCCTGGTCAGCCGCACTTAATACTTTTTCTCTTAACGGAGCTTGTACCGCAACTGGCGATTTGGTTATTGTGTCGGCACTTCCTGATTGCTTAGTGTCCACTGGACTATTGCATGCTGATATTGCTACAGTTGCCAGTACAACTATTGCCAGTGGGCAGGTTTTGTTTATAGGCATTTTTTTTTATTTTGTTGGTTAAACGAATACAATTATTGTAGCCAGCTGCATTGCAATTCATCCACTGTTGTTGCGTCGCACTCTTGTACTGTTGAAGTGGCTGCATCAATGCAAAAAAAACCGCATGTTTCATTAAACTTTTGAAGGTAAACAGAATAATGATAAACGCTGTTACTAAAGCGTTTTTTATTAACATAAAAAAGATGTTGTCGGGCTTATGTTGTTCGCTGTTGAGTTTATTATTGCTTTCAACAAACCATGTTAGCCCTTTTCCTTTTTTGTAATGTAAATTATAAAACTTGCCGCGGTGAACAATATAAAATAAAAGACTGCCATGTAATGAATATTCAATGCTGGAATGGCGGCTTTCCCTGGGGCAGCTGTTTTTAAATGATTGTACATGCAGTAAGTGTAAGGAACCAAATAGCCATACTTCCAGGAAAGGGCAGCCAATGCGCCAACCCATAATATAAAGCCGGTGCCAACGGGCACCAGGAAATTTTTGTATTGGAGGCCCAATAAGTATTGAAGTGCAAGAATGGGCAAGCAATCAATAAAGTACAGCGCATTTTCCTGCAGGAAGTATTTATAAGGAAATGTAGCTGCAGGGTAAGCCACTCCGCTACCAAGCAGCCAGGGAATAACGGCCGACAAATAAATACCAATATTAAAAAGAATAAAAAACTGGAGCAGCATTGCAATGATCACCAGGAGTTTTGTAAAGAAGATTGTGCTAAAATTTAAAGGAACCGTATGCAGTTGTTTCCAACTGTTGTTCTTGTACTCAATCTGCGTAATGAGGCTGGTAGAAAGTACTACGCCCAGTGGCAAAAGAAATATTGCCATTGACTCCCACGAACTTTGCCACAGCGAAGTCCAGAAGTCGGCTTTTGCATACAGGGCAGCCAATTGTTCATAGTTTACCAGCCTTGCTATGATAATGATAGTGGGTGTGAAAAAACCACCAATAACAACGATCCAAGAGGCAAGGCTTCGCTTTCTCTTCAGCCACTCACCTTGAAAACTGTGCAGAAAATCGTTAGGCATTTGTTACTTGCTGATGAGGTTTATGAATATGGTTTCAAGATCATTTTTTACCACGCTTATTTCATACAACTCAATGTTGTTATTTACCAGTTGCTGCGCCAAAGTAGCGATCACTTTCTTTGAAACAAAAGGCATATGCAGTTTGCCGTCTTCCTGGGTTGTTTTGATATCATGGCCGGCAATGATGTGAACTGTTTTTTCGAGATCGCTGGTTTCCAACACAACCGATACAGATTCCTGCTGTTTGCTTTTTAGTTCGTTGAGGGGCCCCTGAAATAACATTTGGCCGTTATTGATAACGCCTACATGCGTCACCAACTTTTCAATTTCTGCAAGCATGTGGCTCGAAATGATAACTGTGATGCCCGATTGCTGGTTTAGTTTTATCAGCAATTCCCTTATCTCAATCATACCGTTCGGATCAAGGCCATTGGTGGGCTCGTCCAATATCAACAGCGATGGATTGTGGAGTAAAGCAACTGCAATGCTTAAACGCTGTTTCATCCCTAACGAGAATTGGCTTGCTTTCTTATTTCCTGTGTGTGGCAGCCCAACTAATTTTAGAACCTCCTTGATTCTTTGCCGGGGACATCGATATATTTTTTGCAACAGGCTCAAATTCTCCGACGCAGTGAGGTGACCGTACAAAGACGGGCTTTCTATGAGCGACCCGATGTTTTTTAAAATAGCTACACGATTTCTTTCAAACGGTTTTCCGAAAAAAAGAATATCTCCCTCCTGTTTTTTTAATAACCCCAGGATTAGCCTTAGCGTTGTTGTTTTGCCGGCTCCGTTTGGACCCAAAAAACCATAGATACTTCCCTCTGTAACGCGAAGGCTGATATTTTTTAATACAGTATTTTCTTTGGTGAATCGATGGGTGAGGTTGTTCGTTTCCAGGCAATACATGTGCTGATCAATTTGAATAGATACTCAACTTAAAAATAAACAACAAAGATCCCCCTGTTTTTTTATGGACGGTTTACTTTTGTTCTTGGCTAATAATTATTGATGTGGCAAACTTGCTGTTTGCCGAGTAAAGAACAAGACCCTGAAGTGTGCGACGCAACGGCTGTTGCTTCGTGTGCCAAAAGCCCGGCCCCCAAATCTTTTTTGATAATTTATTAGCGACAACCTCCAGGTTGATTGCGAAATTTTGTTTATTTGTATGCGTGGTATTTTTTACCAGCGTACAAAAAAAATATATGAAATATCTTCTCGTTTTTTGTATGGGGTTAATGATGAGTGCGCAGGTAAATGCGCAGGTAATGCAAGGGAAATCGGAGTGGGCAACGATTAATATTCCACAGATAAAATGCTGGGTTTGCAAAGAAAGACTGGAACAATACCTGTTAAAAGAAAAAGGCCCTAACAGTGATGCAGGGATTATTAAGTGGACAATTAATGTAACGGCGGGAAGCATGCGCATACAATATGTGCCAGACAGAATGCCACTCAGCTATATTCGAACGGCGATTAACAATGCTGGCTTTGATGCAGACTCTACAAAGGCCGAACCTGACAGCTATAAAATGCTTCCCCCGATTTGCAAACGAACCGAAGAAGGCGGCGGTCCTCAAAAAGGCAAACCTTGTAATATGCCTCCCAACCCATAATTCCTGACTATGACTTTTGCCATAAGACTAGTTACTGCGAATGACATCGAACTTTTGCAGGAGATAAGTATTGAAACATTTCGTGATACGTATACCGCGTTCAACACCGAAGCGGATATGCAGCTGCATGTTGAACAGAAGTTTAATATGCAAAGATTATTGCAGGAAGTACAAACAAGTGGAGACCGTTTTTTTATTGCGGAAAAAGCCGATGAGCCTGCTGGCTATATAAAATTGCGTACGTCTGAAAAGCCGGAGAGCCTCGATGGCCTAAAGCACATGGAACTGGAAAGAATTTATGCAAGAAAAATGTTCCAGGGTCAGGGGCTTGGCAAGATACTTATCGATAAGGCATTGTCATTTGCAAAAGAAAGTGGCTGCGAAGTGTTATGGCTGGGTGTGTGGAAACAAAATGAAAAAGCGCTGCAGTTCTATAAACGTAACGGCTTCGAAATTTTCGGCGAACAAATCTTTACGCTGGGCAGCGATGACCAGGTTGACTGGCTTATGAAAAAGGAGTTGCTCTAGCTCTTTGGGTAGCCAGTTTATTTATGAGTGGCGATATTTGGTTGGCCATGCTCAGCACCATCATATGTTCACCGCATTTTATTGGGTAATGAGGCTTCACCAGTTTATAGGGTAATATCTTATCGTGTGTGCCATGAATGTGAAATACATTAGCCGGCACTGTTTCGTTTCGCCAGCCAAGCAAGGCGTCCACTGCCCAAGCGTTGAATTCCTTATCGTTTCTTTTGATAAGTTCTGTGAAGACTTTTTTTTCGAAATTGTTTTTTATGCCAAGTCTCTGTTTCATTCGGAGCATAAACCAGCGCTGCAATGATGCCGGCGCCAGGTGTTGTAACGGTAGGTACTTTGCTGCTCTGTACCAATCGGGGATTTCAAATTTCGTTTTCGCGCTGGAAAGTAAAATGGAATAGCAGCCAGGATTTTGAATAGCAATTTCTGTTGCAAGCATTCCTCCAAACGAAAGGCCCACAATTGTTGCATAGTCACCCATGAACGAATTCTTTATTCGCCCTGCATAGCTACTTAGGGATTCTTTTTTTAGAGGCTTTATCCAATCTATAAAAACGGGCTCGCAGAACGATAAGTCAAGCAATTGGAAAAAGGTTTTGTCTGCACCAAGGCCCGAAAGAAAATATACTTTCATGGAAACAACAATTCTTCACAAAGTTATGACTTCTTGTTATCGTGCATGCGTGGAAGACTCAACCCCTGAGGTGTATGTTCAACAATAGAAGAAGCGTAAGGCTAGATAAAAAAAACTTCAGTTTTTCCCGTCTGGCATGATACTTGAAACATGATAAAAATACCGCGGCAATTGATAAACGCGGATAATATTTGTTAACCTTTCATATAAATGCTAATCTATGAAAAACAAGATTTTCGGGCTGGGTGCCCTTGCAATTGCGTCTGCTTTATTTGCTTTCACAAAATTTGACGGTGGTGTTATTAAAGGAAAAGTAACGCCTGCTGAGGCGGTACAACAGGTGTGGGCTATGTCGGCAACGGATACTTTAAAATCGGCGGTTACCAATGGATCGTTTGAATTGGCAAATGCGAAGGCTGGAACCTACAAAGTTTATATTGATGCAGCCGAGCCATACAAAGATGTGGTAAAAGACAACGTTCAGGTGAGTGATGGCGGCACTGCAGATCTGGGAAACATTACACTAGAGAAGTAGAACGCACTTGTAAAAACGTGTGTTATTGTGAAAAGGGCAAAAGGCAGTAGGTTTTATACCGGGCTGCCTTTTGTGTTTTAATTTTAATTGGTTCCGTATTTCAATTCGCTTTAACGAGATAGTAATTCTTTTTACCTTTTTGAATAAGCAGGTACTGACCATGTAAAAGTAAAGACTTGTTAACGACCGATTGTAGGTCTTCCACCTTTTTACGGTTAATGCTTACGCCCCCGTTTTGAAGCATCTTTCTTGCTTCGCCTTTGCTGGGGAAAATAGCTATTTCCGCGAGAAAAGAAATGATATCTGTGCCCTCCTCAAGTTTGGACAAAGAAAATTCCACTTTTACAACACCTTCCATGCTTTCTAGATCTTCAACACTGAGCGATTCAGCAGGTGCCGATTGGTTTGCAAATAATTTTTCTGTTGTCTCCAGTGCCTTATTGTATTCTTCTTCACCATGCACGAATGTGGTAATCTCTTTTGCAAGCGTTTTCTGTAATAGGCGTTTGCTTGCATCTGTGTTATGCGCTGCAATAATTTCGTTTACCGCTGTTTTTGTTAAGAAAGTAAAAATCTTTATCCACTTTTTTGCATCCTCGTCGCCGGCGTTTAGCCAAAATTGGTAGAATTGATAGGGACTGGTTTTTTCCGGATCGAGCCACACATTTCCTTTTTCAGTTTTGCCAAACTTCCCGCCGTCAGACTTTGTTAACAACGGGCATGTGAATGCAAAAGCTTCGCCACCGGCCTTGCGGCGTATGAGCTCGGTACCGGTCGTAATATTGCCCCACTGATCACTACCGCCCATTTGTAACTTGCAGTTTTTATGTTGGTAAAGCCAGTAAAAATCGTAACCTTGAATCAATTGGTAAGTAAACTCAGTGAAACTCAAACCAGTATCACCTTCAATACGTTTTTTAACACTATCTTTTGCCATCATATAGTTAACGGTAATGTGTTTGCCTACATCGCGAATAAAAGAGAGGAACCCTATTTCTTTAAACCAGTCGTAATTATTTACCATAACCGCGGCATTGGATCTTGAAGTATCAAAATCAAGAAATTTTTCCAGCTGTTTCTTTACACCAGCCTGGTTGTTTTGAAGCGTTTCTTCACTTAACAGGTTTCGCTCTTCGCTCTTACCGCTTGGGTCGCCCACCATGCCGGTTGCACCACCCACCAGGGCATATGGTTTATGGCCTGCACGTTGCATGTGTACAAGTAAAAGAATAGGCACAAGACTGCCGATATGAAGGCTGTCACTGGTTGGGTCGAAACCAATATAGCCCGATGTCATTTCTTTTTTCAGTTGATCTTCGGTTCCAGGCATTATGTCTTGTATCATGCCGCGCCATTGCAGTTCTTCTATGAGATTCATCCTCAGAAAATTTTGGGCAAAAGTAAGGGAATGCGGCAAAGCTGCGCCATACAACTGTATACAGTTTTATGTACCCGGCTCTTAAACAGGTATTAAACTGCTGTTGCGTCGCACTCTTGTACATCAGAATAATGCTGAGCCAACGCCGGCTTTGTTTTTTGTTTTGAAGCCCTTGGATTGTTGCTCATAGCATCAACACTACAAGTGAGTGACACAACGAAGATGCCCAAAGAACAGGTGCCCGTTACACAAACTCTTTTTCAACAATGTTCTAAACCACAAATAATTTATTTATGGATTTAGTAAAATCATGCATCATGTAAGGGAGAAATATTTACTTTACCGCTGTGAATAAAGATGCCTTCAACCATATGAGCGACAATGAACTGCTGGCGCAATTTTATGCACAACGGGATAATAAACTGCTCGGTGCCCTGTTACAGCGTTACACCATGCTGCTGCTGGGCGTTTGTATGAAGTATCTGAAGAATGAAGAGGCTGCAAAGGATGCCGTACAACAAGTGTTTTTAAAAGTAATCGCCGAACTGCAGAAATACAAGGTAGACTATTTTAAAAGCTGGTTATATATGGTGGCGCGTAATCACTGCCTTATGCAGCTGAGGGACAAGACCGGCAAGATGACCAGGGAAATTAATGAGTCGTTTCAACCTGCGGCAGAAGAATCTGGCCTGGAATCTTTAAGAGAAAAAGACCGCTTACTTGGGCTTATTGAGCAGTCGATGAATGAACTTTCGGCAGAGCAGAAAACATGTGTAACTTTATTTTACCTGCAGAAAAAGAGTTACAGTGATATTGTTGCATCTACCGGCTTTAATATAATGCAGGTGAAAAGTTATATTCAGAATGCAAAACGCAACCTAAAAATAATGGTTGAAAAAAAGATGAGACATTAGATGGAAGAGTTGGAAAATATATTGAATAACGAAGATGACCTTAGCCAAGATCAACTGAAAAAATATCTTTCGGGTGAGGCAGGTCCTGATGATATTTTTGCGGTGGAGCGGGGTATGGTCGAATCTGAATTTATAGATGATGCGGTGGAAGGCTTACAGGCCTTTTCGTCCGAGAGCAAACTGGAACACTTTGTAGATGAAATTAACAAGAACCTTGGTATTCAGTTACAGGAGCGAAAGCAGAAGAAAGAAAAAAGGAAAATAAAAAACCTTCTGTGGGGTATTATTGCTGTGATCGTAATACTGTCGATTGCTATTATATGTTTTATGGTTATTAGAATGCTGAAAGAGCGGGATGTTCAAAAAACTTCGGTACAAATTCCTGGTAATTATATGTCGGCAAATAGGAAAGCCCCGGAAATTATCTTGTGAATTTTTCTATAAGGGATTTGTGTGTGGGGTATTGAGCGACGAGCATATCGCGGTTTGCGAATTCCAGGTCATCGAAATCGAATCCCGGTGCCAGAGTACATCCCACAAAACTGAATGCGGCGGGTGCACATGGTGCAGCTGCAAACCATTTTCCTGCTTTAATAACAAATTGTGGTACTTCTTTTTCAGCAATATTATTTCCCAGAATAACCTGTTGAAGGCTCCCGTCGTTTTCAATAATGAAAAGAGCTAACGAGCCGCCAGCATAAAAGTGCCAACATTCGTCATTATTTAAGCGATGAAAAGCGGAGAAATCGTTTTCCTTTAATAAATAGTAAATAGCGGTTGAAAGCAACCTGCTTCCATTGAACCTTCCAGGCAAACAAGTCTGTTCAATCGTGATCTCAGATTGGTACGAACGGACATAGTAACCACCTTCGGGATGCGGCTTTAAACCGAATGTTTCAATGTAGGTATTTGCCTTCTGCTTCAAATATCAACTTTAAGTTGGTTAACAGTAATTAAGGCCGCTAATATATCGATGGCGACCTGTCGAAAGAAAAATTTATTTAGCCACTTACGTTTAATTTTGCAATCAGCGGTTATCAGCCATCAATACTTATTGACTGGCTTAATTTTAAACACTGGTCTATGGCACTCGATAAATATGGGATAGCAAAAAGGATTGCGCAGGAATTAGAAGATGGTATGTATGTTAATCTTGGTATCGGTATTCCAACACTGGTGGCGAATTTCATTCCCGAAGGCATATCTGTAATATTGCAAAGCGAGAACGGGATACTTGGGACCGGTCCTTATCCAACGGAAGAAGAGCTTGATGCAGATCTGATAAATGCAGGAAAAGAGACTGTTACGGTTATTCCAGGTGCTGCGTTTTTTGATAGTGCTGAAAGTTTTGGAATGATCAGGGCGGGGAAAATAGATCTTACAGTGCTAGGGGCAATGGAAGTTAGCGAAACAGGTGATATTGCTAACTGGAAGATTCCCGGCAAAATGATCAAAGGGATGGGTGGTGCGATGGATCTTGTTGCCAGTGCAAAAAATATCATTGTAGCAATGCAACATACAAATCCAAAAGGCGAAAGTAAACTTTTACCTGGATGCACTTTGCCACTTACCGGTGTAAAATGCGTAAAAAAAATTGTTACCGACCTTGCTGTTCTGGAAATAACACCCGATGGGTTTTTGCTTACGGAGAGAGCACCGGGAGTTTCAGTAGAAGAAATAAAACTGAAAACTGCTGGAAAACTGTTTATAGAAGGCGATGTTCCGGAAATGAGGCTTTGATAAAGCAGACTTTACTTTGCATTAAAAGGTGAGCTTGATAATTAATTTATTTTAATCAGCTCGTTTATAAGCAATTAATGCTTTTAATTGCCGGTACTAAAATTGACGACCAGGCGTTACTGAGATATTTTATTGAGAAAATTAGTGTGTAAAAAAGCCATTGTCCTTTCCCTTTTCCTTTTAACCGGGTTTTTTAATAGTAAAGCCCAGTTAGTAGCCTCTTTCGCTGCTAATGTCACGCATGGCTGTGGAACTTTGCAGGTTCAGTTCACTAACCTTTCTACAGGTAACCCAACAAATTTTTCATGGGATTTTGGTAATGGGAAAACAGCCTCTGTTGTAAACCCATTCGTTGTTTATGACAGGCCGGGGTTGTATACTGTATATTTAAGAGTAAGCACAGGCCTGCTTTCCGACGATACATTGGCCGTTGCGTATATCACGGTTGATTCATTGCCGAAAGCGCTTTTCAACTACCTGCCCGTGGCTGGCTGTATTCCGCTGGACATTCAGTTCAAAGATTCCAGTTTGCCTAGTACCGGTATTATTACTTCATGGTCATGGAATTTTGGAGACGGTACAATTTCTTCTTTGCCGTCGCCTTTGCATACCTATTCTGGTGCTGGCAGTTATTCCGTAAGTTTAATCGCAGGCAATTCAAGAGGCTGTTTCGACACACTTGTAATTCCTTCCGCAGTTGCAACGGGGACAAAGCCGGTAGCTTCATTTAACGCAAAGCCTTTGAGTTCTTGCGCATCAGATCCCATCAACTTTATCAATACGACAACCGGTACCACTACCTCTTATCTATGGCAATTTGGTGATGGCGACACCTCCACAAAAAAAGGCCCTCTACATAACTTCACTGACACAGGTTTTATTGATGTTACCTTAATCGCGACCTATAATGGCTGTTCTGACACTAACGCGAAAGCTGGCTTCATATATATTAAGCCCCCATATGTTTCTATACGGTCATTATTAAATTGTGACTCGCCTTATGTTCGAAATTTTCAAATGAAATTTTTGGGTGAGAAAGGTTTTCTGTGGGACTTCGGAGATGGCACAACAGATTCAATTAATAAATTTCCGAGGCATGTATATGCAACACCAGGAACCTATCTGGTGAAGCTTACCGCGTTTGGTACTGAATGCTCTTTCACCGATATAGATTCTGTAAATATTATTGATGAGCAACCTTCTCTGGCATTTGCCGCCATTCGATCGGATATCTGTAAATATGATAATGTCCGTTTTAACGCTGCCAATTATAACCCTTTAAATATTCAGTCCTTCGCATGGGATTTTGGCGATGGCTCGAAAGTAACAGGCTTTAATGGTTTTCCTGCCACGAGCCACGTATTTGATAAAGCCGGAACTTTTTATCCGTTGGTTATTACCACCGATAAGAATGGCTGCGCAGATACGTCAAAACCAACTACAAAACTAATAGTCAGTGGTCCCGTCGCTAAATTTAGTTCCAATAAATCTGTCTGTCTCGATTATTCGAACTTGTTTACCGACGAATCAACTACTGATGGTACCCATACTTTGGTAAACTGGGTATGGGACTACGGTGACGGAAAAACCGATAGCCTGCTTACTCCTCCCTTCACCCACGCTTATCACAGTATCGATACATTCAATGTAAAGCTCAGCGTTACAGATGCAATCGGCTGTAAAGACTCCATTGTAAAGAACAGGTTACTGTTTACTGTTCCGAGACCTTTGGCAAAATTTTTTACCGTCGATTCTGTAAGCTGTTTCAGGGACTCGGTTCAATTTATCGATCAGTCCTTAGGCAGCGCGCTTTCGCACAACTGGAATTTTGATGATGGATTTAGTTCTACGCTCGTAAATCCTTCACATGTTTACGCGGCGGCTGGTATCTACGATGTAAGTTTGGCAATCATGGATAACCTGGGTTGTGGGGATACTGCCCGGCAAAAAATAAGAATTGCCGCACTGCCTCCCGTTGATGCTGGCATCGATAGTTTTATTTGCTCGGGCAGTGGTGCAGTGCTCCATGCAACCGGCGGGGCAAACTACAACTGGTTTCCAGATCCTTCATTGAGCTGTGCTAATTGTGCCAGTCCTGTTGCCAAGCCACTAAAAACCACCAAATATTTTGTAACTGGTATAGACAGTATTGGCTGTGTTGCAAGCGACTCTGTTTTACTCAAGGTTATACAACCGCTGAAGATATCGGTAGTTCCGGCGCTCGACACGGTTTGCATCGGCACTTCCACTCAACTGTTGGCAAAAGGAGCAGATAGTTACACCTGGTCACCGACGCTGGGATTAAACAGCACAAGTATAAATAACCCGGTAGCAACGCCATCTTTAACAACAGTATATACTGTAATAGGCTCTGACAAACAGCAATGTTTTAAAGATTCCGCTTCTGTAAAAATCATCGTTTCGCCATACCCTGTTTTCAATATTGTTGATACTGCTGTAACCGTCGCGGGTGGATCAAATTTTCTGATCAAAACCTCCGGTTCGCCCGACATTATTAGCTGGAAGTGGACGCCGGTAACCGATCTTTCCTGTGCCGACTGTGCGCAACCTTTGGCAAGAGCCAACAAGATCATCAACTATACAGCGGTAGCTACCAATAGTTATGGCTGCAGTGTTTCTGACCATGTAGTGGTTAGGGGAATGTGTGATGGCACTAATATTTTTATTCCGAACACTTTTTCGCCGAACGGAGATAATGTGAACGATAAATTTTATCCGCGAGGCAACGGACTATTCCTTATTAAATCAATGCGCATTTTCAATCGCATCGGGCAGCTTGTGTTTCAAAAACTCAATTTCCCTGCCGACGTCGAAAGCGAAGGGTGGGATGGAACCTACTATTCAAAACCGGTTTCTCCGGGGGTGTACATGTATTTTATCGAGGTTATCTGTAACGATGGCGTTACCTGGACTTTCAAAGGAGACGTTACTGTTTTATAATGTTTTTATGTATCGGCCTCCATCGCTTTGTTCAACAGTGGTTGCGTCGCACTCTTGTACTGCAACAAAGCCGGTGGCTTTACAGCAATGGGCAATAATCAAGTATATTACCCGTTAAGTGCTTATATAAGTTATGAAAGTACAAGAGTGCGACGCAACGAAGCTTAATAGAATTACTAAAGCCAGGTAAAAAATATGTGTCGACTAATTTTAGCGACATACAATGTTTGTTTGAACGGTCGTTAAGCCTAGGTAGTTTTTACTTGTTGAAAATGTTTGCTATATTGCGGGCATATCCATTACAATAGTTCCCCTTCGTACCCGATTTCCATGAAATACCATCGCTGCATGTTGTTGTTCTGACTACACGTTGTTTGTGTGATCGATTTTGTGTGATATGTTGATAAGTCTGAATACTTATCCCGGTTTTTAAATCGATGTGGATAATATAAACCACAAACCGCGGAGAAAGCGGTCTGAAATTTAAAATTGGCTTTTTTTTTGTTTATAGTAAAAGCTGAATGTTGATCCTTTATTTTGAAAACCATATTACCCGGAAGTCCCTGTTATTGCTAACACTTTTCATGCTTATGAGTTTAGTTGGCTTTTCACAATTAAAGGCCGATTTTACTTCGTCAGTCACAGGTGGTTGCAGTCCTTTATTTGTACAATTTCAGGACAGTTCAACAGGTAGTCCGGATGAGTGGGTGTGGGATCTTGGTGATGGTGGTGCTCCTATAACACAACAAAACCCGGGTATTATTTATATCAACCCCGGTTCTTATACAGTAAAACTTAAGGTAAAAGACACCAATGGCGAAGATTCAATTACCAAGGTTGCTTATATTAATGTTTATGCTAAGCCTAAAGTGGAATTTTCTGCAACGCCGACGTCAGGGTGTTTTCCGTTGATGGTAAATTTTACCGATAAATCTGATCCCGGCAGCGGCACCATTAAAACCTGGTTATGGGACTTTGGCGATGGGCTCGGCAGTTCGGCGCAAAACCCTGCCCACCTTTATAATCTTACAGATACATTTACGGTTACACTGAAGGTTACGAATAGCTTTGGCTGCTCGCATTCGGTTAATAAGGCTTCTTTTATTTCAGTTGCCGACACTGTTCAGTCAAGCTTTGATTTTTCACTCACCAATGTATGTACGGTACCTACTATTGTAAATTTTTCCAACCTGTCGAATTCAGCTGTGCCTCTGTCATATAGCTGGACTTTTGGAGACGGTACCAGTTCAACAGCACTCTCACCTTCTCATACGTATAACCAGGCCGGCACCTACTCGGTAGTCCTGGTTGCGTCTAATAGTGATGGATGTTCTGATACCATCGTAAAGCCATTGGTTATAGGTGCACCAAAAGCAAATTTCTCATTGCCGTTGAATGCATGTGTTGGTCAGTCTGTTACTTTAAAAGACTCTTCCAATCCTTCAACGGCTGTGTCAGGCTTTTGGGACTTTGGCGACGGTACTGTTGGAAGCGGCTTGTCTGTAACGCATGTATACACCAAAGCAGGAATATATTCCATAAATTATAAGGCAACTTTTGGAGGCTGTTCTAACTCAATCAGAAAAAATATTGAAGTTGTTGATGTTCCTGTTGCGTCCTTCACATCTTCGTCTGTATTGGGCAAGTGCACGGCACCACTCACCGTACAGTTTACAAACACTTCTTCACCGGGCGGCACATGGCTGTGGGATTTTGGTGACGGTACCACTTCTGCTAATATAAATCCCGCTCACACATACACAAGCGATGGAAATTATACGGTTACCCTCACCGCTTTTTCAGCGAAAGGCAGTTGCAGCAGCACTTTTTCAGCGCCTGGCTTTGTAAAGATTGGCAAGCCCGTGATTAATGGGATACTCAATATGCCATTTAAAGGATGTACGAACTCTTCCGTTTCTTTTGTTGGAATTATTAATTCTCCGGAGCAGGTGGTAGCTTATAACTGGCATTTAGGAGATGGAACAAGCTCAAACTCGGCAACTCCTGTGCATGTTTATAATACACCTGGTGTTTACGACGTATCACTTGTAATAACAACAGCAGGCGGGTGTACCGACTCATTTTCCATGCCTCAGGCTGTTTTTATTAATGAACGCCCCGTGGTTAGCTTTACCGCCAATCCTCTAGACGCATGTGCATCGTCTGAAGTGCAATTTTTCGATCAAACTCCGGGTGTTAATGACTTCTGGATATGGAAATTTGGCGATGGAACGGTAAGTAATGAGCAAAACCCTTCTCATCATTATTTTGACACAGGGTATTTTTCTGTGGTGCTCTATGTTTACAATGGCGGATGCTCCGATTCGTTACTCATGACAGACTTTATTCACGTGCGCCCGCCGGTG